>JAJXUG010000029.1 GCA_021783095.1 Chloroflexota bacterium
CGCCCCGATGCAGGCCGCCCCGGCGCCCGTCCAAGCCGCCCCGGTCGCCGCGCCGCTCGCGCCGCCTGCGCCGCCTGCGCCTGCGTTCGAGCCCCAGATGGTCCAGCCCGCGACGTACCCGGCCGAGGCCGCCGCGGCGTCGTCCGAGGCCGGCGCCTAGCCCCTCGCCTCGAACGGGACCCCGAACACGCCAATGGCCGATGCCGACGCCCTCCGTGACGCCGGCCACCCGGCGCTGGTGACCACCGCCCCGATCCCCGCGAGCGCCCCCGAGCCGCCGTCGACGCCCAAGCCGCCGCCGGGCGAGATGACGCTCGTCGAGCACCTCGTCGAGCTGCGCAACCGGCTGTTCAAGATGGCGCTCGCAGTCGCCCTCGCCGCGATCATCGGGTTCCTCCTCGGAGACCCGATCATCGCGATCCTCAAGGCCCCGATCCCGGGCGGCAAGCCGCTCTACTACACGGGCCTCGGCGACGCGTTCATGATCCACGTCAAGATCGCGCTGGTCGTGGGGATCATCCTCTCGATGCCGGTGATCCTGTACCAGCTCTGGGCGTTCATCGCCCCCGGCCTGACCGAGCGCGAGCGCCGGGCGTCGCTGCCGTGGATCCCGGTGGCGATCGCCTTCTTCGCGCTGGGCGTCACGATCGCGTACCTCATCCTGCCGGCCGCCGCCGGGTTCCTCATCGGGTTCTCGTCGGAAGCGCTCCAGCCCCTGATCACGGCCGAGGCCTACTTCGACTTCGTGACCACGCTGTTCCTCGTGTTCGGCCTGATCATGGAGTTCCCGATCATCCTGTTCGCGCTCTCCCGCGTCGGGATCATCACCTCGAAGCGGCTGGCCGGCGCGCGCCGCCAGGCGATCCTGGGCATGACCGTGTTCGCGGCGATCATCACCCCCGGCGGCGACCTGGTCAGCCCGATCGCGCTCCTCGCGACGATGTACATCCTGTTCGAGGGCACGATCTTCGTCGTCCGGCGGACCGGGAAGTAGCCGGGCAGAGCGCATGACCGCCGAACGTCCGGTGGCAGGCGAGAACGACGGCACGGCCGCCGCGGGCGGCGACGCGACCCGGAGCCAGGAGGTCGTGGTCCTGACGGGCCTCTCGGGCGGCGGCAAGACGGCGGCGGCGAAGCTGTTCGAGGACCTCGGCTACACCGTCGTCGACAACCTGCCCGGCGAGCTGCTGCGCGACCTCGCGGACCTCGTCGCCACTGACCCGCTGCGCTTCGCGCGCACGGCGATCGTGCTCGACGTGCGCGCCGGCGACGTGCCCCTCGCGTTCGGCGCCATGCGCGGGGCGCTCGAGGGGCGCGGCATCCGGCCCGTGATCTTCTTCCTCGAGGCCGGCGACGACGTCCTGATCCGGAGGTTCAGCGAGACCCGGCACCGCCACCCGCTCGCGGACGAGCGGGGCATCGCCACCAGCATCGCGCTCGAGCGCTCGATGCTCGACAGCGTCCGGATGCAAGCCGACGTCGTCATCGACACCAGCCATTCCTCATTGCGAGAGCTTCGGGAGCGAATCTTCGCGCGCCTCGGAGACGTCCAGAACTCGGACCAGCTTTCCATACAGCTGATCAGCTTCGGGTTCAAGTACGGCGTTCCCCTGGAGGCCGACCTCGTGCTCGACGTCCGGTTCATGAAGAACCCCCACTACATCGAGTCGCTGCGGGCGCAGAACGGGTTGACCGAGGCCGTCCGCGACTACGTCATGGGCCAGCCCATCGCCGAGTCCTTCCTCGCCCAGCTCCGCGAGCTGCTCGACCTGCTGGTCCCGGCCTACGTCGACGAGGGCAAGACCCGCCTCACGATCGCCATCGGCTGCACGGGCGGCTTCCACCGCTCGATCGTGATGACCGAGGAGCTCGCGACCTGGCTGCGGGAGCGCGACTTCGGACCCGTCTCGGTCTTCCACCGGGAGCTCGAGCGGTGAACCTGCGCCGCTGGCTCACCATCGGCATCGGGGTGAAGCGCTGGCTGCTCCTCGCGTTCATCGGGCTGGTGATCCTCGCCCTCGGCATCGCGCAGATGATCCGCAACGTCACCGCCGGGCTGGACCCGGCCGATCCCATCATGGGGTTGGTGAACCTCCTGACCTTCCAGTTCCTGCCCTACCAGGCGCGCGGCATCCTGCTGGGCGTCGCCGGCGTCCTGCTGTTCGTGCTCGGCTCGTACCGGCTGGTCCGGGCGCTCGTGGACCCGTTCGCGCTGTGGGACCGCGACCAGCCGATGGTCGAGGTGATCTACCAGAAGCGGTTCTTGGCCCGCGGCCCCAAGATCGTGGCGATCGGCGGCGGCACGGGGCTCTCGACGCTGCTGCGCGGCCTCAAGGAGCACACGTCCAACCTGACCGCGGTGGTCACCGTTGCCGACGACGGCGGCTCGTCGGGCGTCCTGCGCGCCGAGCTCGGCATTCCCGCAGTGGGCGACATCCGCAACTGCATCGTGGCGCTCGCCGACTCCGAGCCGCTGATGGCGCGCCTGCTCCAGTACCGCTTCCCGGGCACCGGCCCCGCCACCGCATCGACGGCCGAGCCCGACAAGCCCTCAGCAGCCGACGCCGCGGGGATGCCCGTGGACGGGCCGTTCGCGGCCGCCGAGGCCGGCCTCGGGGGCCATGCGGTGGGCAACCTGCTCCTGGCCGCGCTCGTGCAGATCGAGAAGGGCGACTTCGAGCAGGGCGTTCGAGAGATGAACCGAGTCCTCGCGGTACGCGGCAGCGTGGTGCCGGCCACGGGAACCGTGCTCACGATGCACGCCCGCCTCGAGGACGGCTCCGAGGTCGTGGGCCAGAGCAGGATCGCCCACACCGCCGGGATCGAGCGGGTGTGGGTGACGCCCGGCGACGTGCGGCCCACCGAGGACGCGCTCCGGGCCATCGCGGACGCGGACGTGATCGTGCTCGGGCCCGGCAGCCTCTACACGAGCCTCCTGCCCGCGCTCCTCGTGCCGGGGATCCGCGAGGCGATCGCCGCATCCGGCGCCCTCGTGGTCTTCGCCTGCAACGTCGCCACGCAGGCTGGCGAGACCTCGGGCTACGACTTGGCCGACCACCTGGACGCGCTCGCGCTCCACGAGGTCGCGCACCTGCCCGACGTGGTGCTGGCCAACAACCGCTTCGATGCCGTCGGTGGGGAGGGCTGGACCGGCGAGGCCGTTCGGCTCCGCTGGCCGCCCAAGGGGCACACGGGGGCCAGGCTCGTCCTCGACGACCTCGTCGACCGGGCCAACGCACGGCGTCACGACCCGGAGCGCCTCGCCGTTTCCATCATGCGGGCCTGGGACCGGGAGGGCGGACGCCGCCGACGGCCGGCCTCCGCGCGCGCCGAGCGGTCCGCATAGGGCGGGATGTCCGAGGCCGAGCGAGACCTGGTCGCGGCGCTGCGGGCCGAGGTGGCGGCGGTCGACCCCGCCCGCCCCTGCGACCGGATCGCCGAGCTGGCGGGCCTGGGGTCTGCCCTCGTCACCCGCGAGACCACCGTGGCTCGGCTCGCCGTGCGGCTGGGCGGCCATGCCGGATCCCCGCGGTCCCACGGCGTGCGCCGGGCCATCACGCTGCCGCCCGCGTCGTTCGCGTGGGCCCAGGCCCCCGAGCACTGCCGCCTGGCGTGGCTCCGCGGCCGGTTCCTCGCCCGCGGGTCGCTCAGCCTGGCTGCGGGGCGCGCCCACCTCGAGTTCGTGGTGCCGATCGAGGAGGCGGAGGTGCTCGCCGGGCGACTGGCCGAGGTGGGGCTCCCGGCGTCTTGGCGCGTCCGGCGCGGCGCGGGGGTCGTCACCTGGAAGAGCGCGGAGTCCATCGCCGTGTTCCTGGGGCGGATCGGCGCCAGCGCCGCGCTGCTCGAGCTCCAGGCCCGGGGGGTGGCGCGCAGCCTCCGCGGCGAGCTCAACCGCGTCATCAACGCCGAATCGGCGAACCTGCAGCGCTCGGTGGCCGCGGCCGGCCGCCAGCTCGCCGCGATCGAGCTGCTCGACGGGGACGGGCGGCTCGCCGAGCAGCCCCGGACCGTGCGCGCCGTGGCCGAGGCCCGCCGCGAGACCCCCGAGGCCTCGCTGTCCGACATCGCGGCCCGGCTTGAGATCCACCGGTCAGCCGTCCAGCGGGCGCTCGACAGGCTTGAGCGGCTGGCCCTCCACGACGACGAGGGGATCGGCCAGCGGCGCGGCCACCGTCCATCCGGCAGGGTCGGGGAGGCCGGCGGGGGCCGCCGGGCGGGCCGCGCGTCGCGTTCTGGCGTGCCGGTGGGCACGGAGGCCACGCATTCGCCTCTGGCATGATCTCGGCATGCGCCCGATTGTGATTGCCGCCAACTGGAAGATGAACACCACCCCCGCCGACGCCGGCGACCTCGCGCGGACCATCGCGGCCCGCACCCGGGAGCCGGGCGTGACGCGCGTGATCTGCCCACCCTACGTGAGCCTCGCCGCGGTCCGTGACGGGCTCACCGGCGAGGATGTGGGCGTGGGGGCCCAGAACGTCCACCACGAGCTCGCCGGGGCGTACACCGGCGAGGTGTCCGTCCCGATGCTGGCCGGACTTGCCACCTGGGTCATCCTCGGCCACTCCGAGCGCCGGGCCTACTTCGGCGAGACCGACGCCCTGATCGGCAAGAAGCTCGACCGGGCGCTCGCGGGCGGCCTGCGCCCCATCCTGTGCGTGGGCGAGGTGCTCGCCGAGCGCGAGGCCGGACGCGAGACGCAGGTCGTGGGCGCGCAGCTCAAGGGCGCCCTCGAGGGCCGCGACCCCGAGGCGCTCGCCGCCGCCGGCCTCGTCATCGCGTACGAGCCCGTGTGGGCCATCGGCACCGGCAAGAACGCCCGAGGCGCCGATGCCGAGGCGATGGCGCAGGCGATCCGCGCCAGCCTCCGCGCGCTGGGGTGGGGGAGCCGCGCCGACGAGACGCCGGTCCTGTACGGCGGGTCGGTGACCTCGGGCAACATCGAGGAGTTCCTCGCTGAGTCGGGCGTCGACGGCGCGCTGATCGGCGGGGCCTCGCTCAAGCCCGACGAGATGGCGGGCATCTGCGCGCGCGCCGGGATCACGGCAAGGGCGCGCGGGCTCGCCTCGTGACGGGGTCGGGCGGCCGGCCCCGCCCGGTCGTCCTGGTCGTCCTCGACGGGTTCGGGATCGGGCGGTCCAGGGACGCCGACGCGATCGCGGCCGCCGCGATGCCCCGCTGGCGGGCGCTCGTCGACCGCTGGCCGCACAGTGTGCTCCAGGCGTCCGAGGGCGCGGTCGCGCTGCCCAGGGGCCAGATGGGCAACTCCGAGGTGGGCCACCTCAACCTCGGCACCGGGCGCCCGGTGCTCCAGGACCTGCCGCGGATCGACGCTGCGATCGCCGACGGGTCGTTCTACGAGCGCCCGGCGCTGATCGACGCCTGCACGCGCGCCAAGGAGGTCGGCCGCCTGCACGCAGTCGGCCTGATCGGCCCCGGCGGCGTCCACAGCCACGACCGCCACCTCGTGGCGCTCGTGGAGCTGGCGGCCCGCATTGGCGTGCCGAAGGTCGTGGTCCACGCGCTGCTCGACGGCCGCGACCTGGCCCCGAGCTCCGCGCTCGGGCTCATGGCGGATCTCGAGGCGCGCCTCGCCGCGGCCCACCCCGACGCCAAGGTCGCCTCGGTGGGCGGCCGCTACTACGCGATGGACCGCGACAAGCGCTGGGAGCGCACCGAGCGGGGCTACGACGCGATCGTCCACGCCGAGGGCCTGCACGCCCCGTCGGCCAGCGTGGCGATCGAGGCCGCGTACGCCCGCGGCGAGACCGACGAGTTCGTCGCGCCCACCGTCATCGACGGGACCGACGGCGAGCTGCGCGACCGCGACCCCATCGTGCACTTCAACTTCCGGGCGGACCGGGCCCGCCAGCTGACGCACGCCCTTGCCGACGCCGACTTCGAGCTCTTCGACCGCACCAGCCCGTCGGGCCGCCCGGCGCCGCGCGGCCTGCTCGTCGTCACGATGACCGAGTACGAGGCCGGCCTGCCGGTCGAGGTGGCGTTCGGGCCGGAGGAGACTCGCTCGCTGGCACAGGCGATCTCCGAGCAGGGCTGGACGCAGTTCCACGTGGCGGAGACCGAGAAGTACGCCCACGTCACCTACTTCTTCAACGGCGGCGTGGAGAAGCCCTGGCCGGGCGAGGAGCGCAAGCTCGTCCAGAGCCCCAAGGTGGCGACCTACGACCTCCAGCCCGAGATGAGCGCCGACGGCGTCACCTCGGAGCTCGTCGCCGCGATCGAGTCGGGCAGGTACGACTTCATCGTCGCCAACTACGCCAACCCGGACATGGTGGGCCACACCGGCGTCTGGGACGCCACGCTGCGCGCCCTGGCAACGATCGACGACTGCCTGGGCCGGGTGGCCGACGCCATCGGGCGGGTCGAGGCGGCCGATCCCGAGGGTCCGGGCGCGGTGCTGTTCGTCACGTCCGACCACGGCAACGCGGACGAGCTCCGCGACGCTGATGGCAACCCCGTGACGGCGCACTCGCTGAACCCCGTGCCGCTCCTGGGCATCGGCCGCGCGATGGCCGGCCGGACCCTCCGCGACGGGGTCCTCGCCGACGTCGCGCCGACGATCCTCAAGCTCGTCGGGCTGCCCCGCTGGGAGGGGATGACCGGGACGTCGCGTCTCGATCCCGCCTGAACCCGGGGCGGACGGCCCCAGGTCTGGTACCATCCGCCTCCGTCACACCTCGGAGGACCTCGATTCCGTGAACGCCTTCCTGGCGATCGGCCAGATCATCCTCGACATCGCGCTCATCATCGCGATCCTGATGCAGGCGCGCGGGACCGGCCTGTCCGGAACGTTCGGCGGTGACTCGGCGGTCTATCGCAGCCGCCGCGGCATCGAGCGCCGCCTCTGGCAGTTCACGATCCTGCTGATGGTGCTGTTCGTGATCTTCGCGCTGGTGTCGTTCGCCTCGCAGAAGTGACCTCGACCGCGGGCCGCCGCCCGCCCGGGCGCAGGGGCATCAGCCCCGTCACCCGCGACCGCGCCATCACCGGGATCCTCGTCGCCGTGCTCGCGGTGGCGGCGTTCGCGATCGCCCTCCCGCGAGGTGGTGCGCCCGGGAGCGGGGAGGGGAGCCAGGCGCCCGGCGGCGCCGCGTCGTCCTCCCCCTCAGGCCCGACGGTGTACCGCGAAGGGGTCGTGGGCCGCCCGATGTCGATCACGCCGGTCACGGCGCGCAACCGCGCCGACCGAACCCTCGTGGGGCTGATCTACAGCGGCCTGGTCAAGCTGGGCCCCGACAACACGCTGGTGCCCGACCTCGCCGCGTCGTGGACCGTCGACAAGTCGGGCCAGACCTGGACCGTGGCCATCCGGCCCGACGCGGCCTGGCAGGACGGCCAGCCGGTCACGGCCGACGACGTCGTGTACACGGTGGCCGCCCTCAAGGACCCGTCGGCGGCGGGCGGCCTCGCGGCGGCCTGGGCCGACGTCACGGTCCAGGCCCTCGACGCGAAGACCGTGCGCTTCACCCTCGGCTCGCCGGTCGGCGGATTCCTCGGCGCGCTCACCCAGCCGCTGCTGCCGTCGCACCTCCTCACCGGCGTCCCGATGTCGGACCTCGCCACGGGCGACTTCTCCAGGAGCCCGGTCGGGAGCGGCCCGTACCAGCTCGTCCAGCTCGACGACACCCGCGCGGTCCTCGTGCCCGCCGGAGCCACAGCACCGGCCCCGACGCCCGACGCCTCGGCGGCGAGGCCGTCCGCGGATGCCTCCGCATCGGGCGCAGCGGCCCCCTCCGCGTCATCGAGCGCGTCGTCGGGCGCCGGCGCAGCGACGGCCACCGCCTCCGCCGGAGCGGGGAGTCCCGCGATCGCCAGCGCGCCCCCGTCAGTGGCCTCGGCGGCCCCGTCGGGCTCGGCTGCGGCCCCTTCGCCCTCGCCCACGGCCACGCCCGCACCCGACGCCAGCGCCCGGCCCGTCGAGCGGATCGAGGTCACGTTCTACGACACCGAGGCGGCGCTCGCCGCAGCCTTCCAGGCAGGCGAGATCGACGGCGCGGCGGGCCTCTCAGCCGCCACCACCAAGGCGCTCGCGTCCACGCCGGGCGCGTCGGTGCTCGACTACCCGACGACCACGCTGTCGGCCATCCTGCTCAACCTTCGCCCCACGCACCCCGAGCTCGCTGACCCGAACGTGCGCAAGGCGCTGCTGGGCGCGGTCAACCGCGCCGCCATCGCGGCCAGCGACCTGGGCGGCCAGGCGCGCGTCGCGGACACGCTGATCCCGCCGGAGTCGTGGGCCTACGACCCTGCGGAGGTCACCAAGGTCGGCTATGACCAGAGCGGCGCCGCGAAGCTCCTCAAGGCCGCGGGCTGGACCCGCAGCGGCGGGAAGTGGACCGCGCCCAAGGCGAAGAAGCCCTACGCGATCGAGCTGCTGACGGTCCCCGCGGACGTCAACCCGCGCCTGGCCGCCGTGGCCGAGGCCGTGCGCCAGTCCTGGACGACCCTGGGCATCACCGTCACGGTCACGCCGCTCTCCGGCACCGCCCTGGCGGCCCGCCTCAAGACGGGGGACTTCGGCGCGGTGCTGCTCGACATCGAGTCCGGCCTCGAGCCCGACCTCTACCCGCTGCTCGACTCGTCGCAGGTGCGCGCCAACGGCTCCAACCGTTCCGGCTATCAGGATCCCGCCCTCGACAAGCTCCTCGAGGCCGCCCGGCAGCCCGGCACGGTGGCCGAGCGCCAGGCCGCCTGGAGTGCCCTCCTGGCCGGTCTGTCGGCCAGACTGCCCGTGCTGCCCATCGTCTGGGCCGACGAGCAGGTGGTGGTCCGCGGGCTCTCGGGAGCCTCGCCGCGCCTCATCGTGCACACGGGCGACCGGTATTGGGATGTGCTAGCATGGCGCCTCGCCGCGAGCCGGTGAGCCTTCGGGCGCGCCGGTGCGTTGCGCGCCGAGGTGGCGGAATGGTAGACGCGCTGGTTTCAGGTACCAGTGGCCGCAAGGTCGTGTGGGTTCGACTCCCTCCCTCGGTACCACCCGTTCTGGCGGTGTGAGGCACGCCGCAGGTTGCACACCTGCCCAGGTGGCGGAATTGGTATACGCGTACGTTTGAGGGGCGTATGAGGCAACTCATCCGGGTTCAAGTCCCGGCCTGGGCACCACTCTCCTGATCGTACTGCGGGCGGCCCACGGGCCGCCCGTTCGTCATTCCGGGCGGTTAGCTCAGTTGGTCAGAGCGCCTCGCCTACACCGAGGATGTCGGGGGTTCGAGTCCCTCACCGCCCACCAGTTCCACGAGTCTCGGACGAGGGGCAGAGCGCGGACGAGTCGGAATCGCGGCGACCGTCAACGCCAGCTGGCCCTCGCCGGCGAAACGGCGGCTGCCCTCGTGCGTCTTCCCGACGGAGGCTGCGACGATGCGTGCGAAGAGGACGCGTCCTGCCCGCGTGGGACGGAAACCCCGACAGGGGACGCTGTCGACGACGCAATGGCTGCTGTACGCCGAGGTCGGCTGGGGGATGCCCCACTGGCTCCTTGCGCTGCCGGGCCTGGCGATGCTGGGGCTCGCCGCGACAGTTACGGCCGTCGCGCGGTGGCAGGCGCTCTGGCGACGGTTGAGATCACGGTGACCGTCGCCGGCACGATGGTGCCCTTCGCCGGTGGCGCACGCGCCGCGCCGCGATCGGTGTCGGCGATGACCTCCCCGAGCACAGTGGCGGTATGCTGCGACGCATCGGGGGTCTGTCGGCCCCCAGCCGGAGGGATTTCGTTCCAATGACGCCGCTCCTCATCGTCCTGGCCATCATCGTCGTGCTGGTGGTGGTGGTCATCGGCATCTACAACGGCCTGATCGGCAAGCGCAACCGCGTCGATGAGGGGTACAGCCAGATCGACGTCCAGCTCAAGCGCCGTCACGACCTGATCCCGAACCTGGTCGCCGCCGTGAAGGGCTACATGAACTTCGAGCAGGACGTCCTGACGAGGGTCACCGAGGCGCGCGCCAGCGCTATCGCCGCCGGCGCCCAGGGGCCCGCGGCCCAGTCGGTGGCCGAGAACCAGCTGACCGGCGCCCTGCGCTCGCTGTTCGCCGTCACGGAGAACTACCCCGACCTGAAGGCGAACCAGAACGTGATGAACCTGCAGGAGCAGCTCAGCACGACCGAGAACCAGATCAGCTTCGCCCGGCAGCACTACAACGCCACGGTGCTCGACTACAACAACGGCATCCAGACCTTCCCGGCGGTGGTCTTCGCGGGCATGTTCGGCTTCACGCGGCGCGAGTTCTTCGCGGCTGAGCCCGAGGCGCAGGCCGTCCCGACGGTGGACCTGAGCCTCAAGTAGCGCAGGACCGCGCGCCGGGCCTCGGACGCCTGGCGCCCCCACTGCGCCCGTTCCCATGGCGACCGCGAACTTCTACAACCAGATCTCGGCGAACCGCCGGAACTCGCTGCTCCTCGCCCTGGTCGTGGTCCTGCTGCTGGGCGGGCTCGGCTTCGCGATCGGCGCGGGCTTCGGCGGCGAGGTCCGCTACGGCCTGATCGGGGCGGGCATCGCGGTGGGCGCCGGGCTCCTCGCCGCGCTGCTCTCGTTCTACGCGGGTGACCAGCTGGTGCTCGCCTCGTCGGGGGCCCGCGAGGTGGACGCGCAGTCCGCGCCGCAGCTGTTCAACGTGGTGGGCGAGATGGCGACCGCGGCTGGGGTGCCGATGCCCCGCGTCTACATCATCGACGACACGGCGCCCAACGCCTTCGCCACCGGCCGGGACCCGCAGCACGCGTCGGTGGCGATCACCGTAGGCCTGCTCCAGAAGCTCGACCGCGAGGAGCTCCAGGGCGTCATGGGCCACGAGCTCTCCCACGTCCGCAACTTCGACATCCGCTTCTCGCTGATGGTGGGCGTGCTGGTGGGCGCGGTGGCGCTGGTCGCCGACATGTTCCTGCGGATGACGTTCTGGGGCGGCCTCGCGGGCGGGCGGCGGCGGCGCGACAGCGGGTCGGGCGACTCGGGCGGCTTCGCCGCGGTGATGATGATCCTCGCGCTGGTCCTCGCGATCGTGGCCCCGATCGCCGCCAGGCTCGTCCAGCTGGCCGTGAGCCGCCAGCGCGAGTACCTCGCGGACGCGTCGTCGGTGGAGCTGACGCGGAACCCGTACGGCCTCGAGCGCGCGCTGGCGAAGATCGCGCTCGACACCGAGCCGCTCGAGGTGGCCAACCGCGCCACGCAGCACCTGTACTTCGAGAACCCGGTCAAGGCGGCGACCTCCGACTCGTCGGAGCTGTTCTCGACCCACCCGGCGGTGCTCGACCGGATCAACCGCCTGCGGCAGCTGACCGGCGAGGCGCCGGTGGGTGACCCCCAGCTCGTGGTCGGCGACCACCAGCCCGTCGTGGACGAGCGGCTGCGCGGCCTGGCCCCGCAGCAGGCCGTCGACGCGGCACCCCCTTCCCCGCCCGATCCGCCGCCGCCGCCCGAGCCCCCTGACACGCCTCCCGGGTTCACCTGGAAGGGGTGGCACTGAGGTCCCGGCGAGGCGGACACGAGGTGGACGCCCGCTCCGGCCGCGTGCTATCCTGCGGCGCGCCGACGGGGCCCCGCGGGACCCCGGGTCCGGGCCGAGATAGCTCAGTTGGTAGAGCACGCGACTGAAAATCGCGGTGTCGCCAGTTCGAATCTGGCTCTCGGCACCAACCACTCGGTCGGCCATCGAGCGGAAGTGGCTCAGTTGGTAGAGCATCACCTTGCCAAGGTGAGGGTCGCGGGTTCGAGTCCCGTCTTCCGCTCCACTCCCCCCTGATCGTCTACCCTAGTTCGTGGCGCCCTGCCCCTTCGTCTAGCGGTAGGACAGCGGACTTTGGATCCGTGAGCCGAGGTTCGAATCCTCGAGGGGCAGCCATTCCCTCCCGGGCGGGCCGGCCCGACCCCGCCTTGCCTGCGGCGGCAGGGTCGGGCGGACGGCAGGCGGGCGGCGCGTCCGGTATCCTCTCGCTCGCGCTCGGCGCGGCGACGTGGCGAAGTGGCCCAACGCGGCGGTCTGCAAAACCGCTATTCATCGGTTCGAATCCGATCGTCGCCTCCACTGACTGACGTGGGCCGGCCCTCTCGGGGGCCGGTTCGCCGTCTCTGGCCCCGGGCGCTGCGCTACCGTGGGCGGGGATGCGCGCCGCCCGGCGCCGCCGAGGAGGACCCGTGGGGACGCTGGTGGTCGCGGTCGTGGCGATCGTCGTCGGGTTCGCCGTCGCCGGCTTCGGCGTCCGCCTGTTCGCCGTCCTGGCCCCGCTGTGGGGGTTCCTCGCCGGCCTCGTCCTGGGCGCCGACCTGGTGGCGTCGGCGGCCGGCGCGGGCCTGTTCTCCACGCTGGCGGGCTGGCTAGCCGGGGCCGCCCTGGGGATCGTGCTCGCGGCCGTTGCCGGCCTGTGGTTCACCGGTGCCGTGCTCGTCCTGGGCGTCGGGCTGGGAGCGGCGGTCGGCAGCGGGCTCGTGGCGGCAACCGGTGTCGAGGGCGACCTCCTCGCCATCGTCCTGGGGGTTGTCGCGGGCGCCGCCGTCGGCGTGGCGATCATCCTGGCCGACCTGCCCTCCGCGCTGGTCGCCGCGGTGACCGGCTACGGCGGCGCGATGTGGGCGACCACGGGCGTGCTGCTCCTGCTGGGCCGGCTGCACTTGGCCGACCTCTACGGCGTGGGGCCGGCCGGCGCGATTCGAGGCGACGTTCCGGCGATCGCGGCCGCCTTCGCCCTCGGCACGCTGGCGTTCGGGTACCAGGCGCGCGATCTGCGGGCCCGCAGGATCCAGACCCTCGGGCGTGCGGGATACCGGTTCTGACTCGGCGGGCGCCCGGAGACGCCCCCCGTCAGGGCGCGCGGCGCGGCCGCCCCGCCCAGGGGCTACGATCTCGCCGATCCCGAGGTGGCGGAACCGGCAGACGCGGCCGTCTTAAACACGGCCGGGGGCAACCCCGTGTGAGTTCGAATCTCACCCTCGGGACCACGGGATGCGGCTCAGGCTAGCGTCGCCCGAACAGGCCGCGCTTCTCCTTGGCGACCGCGACCGGGGTGGTGCCGGCGACCGGGCCGAACACGGTGTCCGCGAGCGCGCGCAGCCGCTCGGCCGGGAGCGAGCGCGACGAGCCGCGGATCACGGGCACGCCCTCGTTGACCGCCTTGAGGTACACGAGCGGGTCGTAGGGGAGCTCGGCGGCGATCTTGGCGCCCAGGGCGGTCTCGATGTCGCTGCGCTTGAGCAGGTCGCGCGCGAACGCGTTGTTGAGCACGAACAGCATGGACCCGCCCATGGCGCCGATGTCGGACAGCTGGTCCAGCATGATGTGGACCGAGTTGAGCGCCGGGATCTCGGGGATGACCGGGATGATCGTGGTGTCGCTGCGGCCGAAGATCGTCATCGCGCGCTCGTCGAGGGCCGTGCCCGCGTCGACCACCACCACCTCGTAGGCCTCCGCGGCGATCGAGAGGATCTGCTCCACGTGCTGCGGCGTGATGAGCGACGAGAAGCCCGGTCCGGGCGGGGCCGCGAGGACCTGGAGGTTGCCCGGGTGGTGGATCGCGTACGTCCGGAAGAGCTCGTGGTCGTGCTGCGCCGCGACGTCGCGCGCCAGCTCGACCACCGTCTGCTTCGGCGTGAGGTTGAGGTGGGACGCGACCTGCCCGAAGGATAGGTCCATGTCCAGCACCAGGGTCTGGTTCGGGTGCCGTTCGGCGGCGATCAGGGCGAGGTTGGTCGCGACCGTCGTGGTCCCGACGCCGCCCTTGGGGCTGAATACCGCGATCAGGCGGCGCCCGGACCCGTCGTTGTAGCCGCGGGTGCCGGTGCGCTCCGCCGCCTGCTGGGCGTGGACCGCGAGCGCCTCGACGCGGGCGGCGAGCTCGCCGGTGTCGAACGGCCGGGTCAGGACGTCGTCCGCGTTGGCCTCGAGGAGCGCGATGCGCTCCTCGACGTCGGGCGTCTGCGAGATGGCCAGGATCGGCGCGGCGGGGGCGGAGGCGTCCGCGCGGAGATGGGCGATGACGTCAGCGACCGGCGTGCCGCCCGGGACGCGGTCGATGACCACGAGGCTGTAGCGCGGCGCCGAGCTCAGGAGGTCGGCAACCGAGCTCACGACCGTCACGCCGTGCCCGGGCGCCGCGAGCGCCTGGGCCAGCTGGGTCGCAGCGTTGCGGTCCGAGGCCAAGAGCAGGATGGAGAGTTGCACGGTTCCCCCGAGACAGGACGCATCACGAGTGCGCCTGAAAGCATACACAAGGCGCTCCGATGGCCCGGGGCAAGGTTCGTTCGGCCGCAGCCGCTCCGCCTCGGTCCCCCGGCGGATCCGCGGGCCCCAGCCGTCGCGGCGGGACCCGGAGGAGACGCGTGCTATTCTTCCGCGGTCCTTTCTGCTCCGTGTCGGCATGCCGTGAACGGGGCTCATCCCATCGGAAGGAGTCTTGCAGGCTGTGCGCCGCTATGAACTCATGCTCGTCCTCCGGCCCGACGCGCCGGATGAGCGGGCGTCCGCGGTCATCGACCGCACCACGCGCTACGTCGTCGCCTCGGGCGGCCAGATCGTCAAGGTGGCGCCCTGGGGCCGCCGCCGGCTCGCGTACCCCATCGACCGCTACCGCGAGGGCTCGTACCACATCGTGGTCTTCGAGAGCCCCGCAGAGGCCATCGTCGAGCTGGAGCGCAGCCTCCAGATCACCGAGGACGTCCTCCGCTCCCTCGTGACCCGAGTCGTCAAGCCCGTCAAGGCGCGCCGCGATGCGGCGGCCGGCGAGGCGGATGACGCCGACATCCCGTCCGGCGAGGACGAGGAGGAGGTCGACGAGGGCGAGCTGATCGACGAGTCCGAGTCCGAGGCCGCGCCCGCGGCCATCGACTGAAGGGGGAGCGCGCACGATGGCGTCCTTCTCGAAGGTCATGATCATCGGCAACCTCGGGCGCGATCCCGAGATGCGCTACACGCCGAACGGCCGTCCCGTGACGGAGTTCAGCGTGGCGGTGAACCAGAGCACGAAGAACCAGCAGACCAACGAGTGGGTCGAGGCGACCGACTGGTTCAGGGTCACCGTCTGGGGCGATCGCGCCGAGCGCACCGCCGAGCAGCTCCGCAAGGGCAACCGCGTGTTCGTCGAGGGCCGGTTCCGGACCCGCGAGTATGACGCGCGAGACGGCCAGCACCGGGTCTCGCTCGAGATCACCGCGGACTCCGTGGTGAGCCTCGACCGCCCCGGCGCCGAAGACCAGCCCGGCTCCCTCGGCGGCGCGTCCGCGGGCGGGTTCGGCGGCGCTGGCGCAGCCGGCCCCAGCGGCGGCGGCGAGACCGTGCGTCCCACTCGGCAAGCCCCGCCCGCCCGGCCGTCCGACGACGACCTCGACGATCTGCCCTTCTGACGACGATCCGCGGCCCACGGGCCGCCGCGGCGGCTGAGCGGCCACCACCTGGAGACACACCGACATGCCCCCCTCTCGAACGAAGAAGCGCGACGACTACTACCGCGACCGCCGGCGCCGGAAGGTCTGCTCCTTCTGTGCCGACAAGACGGTCGCGATCGACTACAAGGAGGTCAACCGCCTCCGCCGGTACCTCTCGGAGCGCGCGAAGATCGAGCCCCGACGCAAGACCGGCACCTGCGCGGCACACCAGCGCGAGCTGGCCGTGGCCCTCAAGCGGGCCCGGCACGTGGCGCTGCTCCCGTACGCCCCGCAGCACCTGCGCCCATAGCCCTGACCGTGCGAGGCCGGATCACGCGGGGCGCCGCGGCATTCGCGACGCCCCGGTGATCGCCGGCCTGGTCCTGCTCGCCGGGGGCGCCGCCGCGGGCGTCTTCGGCTCGCTGCTGGGCCTCGGCGGGGGCATCCTGATCGTGCCCCTGCTCACGCTCGGCTTCGGGCTGCCGCTGCGGGAGGCCGTGGCCGTGTCGCTGGTGTCGGTCATCGTCACCTCCAGCGCCTCGGCGGGCGTGTACCTCCAGCGGCACGTCGCGAACCTGCGCCTCGGCATGGTGCTCGAGCTGTTCTCGGCGTCCGGCGCCCTCGTGGGCGGGCTGGTCGCGTTCCTGCTGTCCGAGCAGATGCTCGCCGGGCTGTTCGCCGGGCTCCTGATCTGGGTGGCGGTGTCGATGGTTTGCCGCTCCGAATCGGCGCCCGCCCTCGCCGCACCGGCCCCCGCGGCCGATGTGCCCGAGCCCGCCAGCCCGGCGTTCATCGACACACTCTCAGGCCCCGGGTACCGCGCCCACAGCCTGCCCCTGGGCATGGCGGGCTCGCTGTTCGCCGGGCTCGTGTCCGCGCTCCTGGGCGTCGGCGGCGGGATCATCAAGGTGCCCACGATGCACCTGCTCATGGGCGTGCCGCTCAAGGTGGCCACGGCGACCAGCAACATGATGATCGGCATCACCGCGACATCGTCCGCGGTCATCTACCTGCTCCGCGGCCAGCTGGACCCGTTCGTCGCCGGGCCCACCGCGCTGGGGGTGTTCGCGGGGGCGATGATCGGCACCAGGGTCGCGCACCGCATCGACGTGCGCGTCCTGCGCTGGCTGTTCGTCGTCGTGCTCGCTTACACGGCCTTTCAGATGGGCCAGAAGGCGCTCGGGCTGTGAGCGGTGTGACCATCGCCACGCGCGCGGCGGGCGCGCAGGACACCGCCGCTCGAATCGAGACGCTGGCGGCCCGGGTGCTGACGTGGGGGACCCGCATCGCCCTCGGCTTCGTGCTCGTGGGCGTCGTCGGGATGCTCCTCGCCGGGGTGGACACGATCCGCTCGGCGCAGCCGCCGTACTCGCTCGCGGCGATCCCGGGCCAGCTCGTGGCGCTCACGCCCGAGGGCTTCCTGTGGGCCGGCCTGACGCTCCTCGTCGCGCTGCCGCTCGGCCGCGTGGTGGTGGCGGGCGCCGGGTTCCTCGCCGCCGGGGATCGGCGGCTGGTGCTGGTGGCTGCCCTGGTCCTGCTGGTGATCGGCGTGTCGATCGTCGCCGCGCTCCGGCTTGAGGCCTGACGTGGACGCCGTGCTGCTCGTCATCGCGTTCTTCGTGATCCTTGCCGGCGCCGAGCTGTTCACCAACGGCATCGAGTGGTTCGGGCGCAAGCTCGAGCTGGCCGAGGGCGCGGTCGGGTCCGTGCTCGCCGCCGTCGGCACGGCGCTGCCGGAGACCATGATCCCGATCATCGCGATCGGGTTCGGGGGCGGCGGCCGGGCCACCGACGAGGTGGGCATCGGCGCCGTGCTGGGGGCGCCGTTCATGCTCTCGACCCTCGCCATGTTCGTCACCGGCGCAGGGGTCCTGGCCTACCGCTCACGTCGGCCCAGCGGCAGCGTGATGACCGTCGACACCGGCGTGCTCGTGCACGACATCCGGTTCTTCGTCGTCGCCTACACGCTCGCGATCGCTGCCGCGTTCCTGCCCGAGCCGCTGGCGCCCGCGAAGTGGCTCGTGGCGCTCGCCCTCGCCGGGATCTACATCGTCTACGTGAAGGGCCACTTCGACGCAGAGCACGAGGCGGGCGAGGAGGACCTGGCGCCCCTGCGCTTCCACCGCTTCGACCGGAACGGCCATCTCGCCGACCCTGCCGTGCCGCGCCTGCGGATCGTCAGCCTCCAGGTCCTGGCCGCGCTCGCCTGCATCGTCGGGGGTGCGTACCTCTTCGTCGGCGCCGTGAACTCGCTCGCGCAGGCGCTCGGCGTGAGCGAGCTGCTGCTCGCCCTGGTCATCGCGCCGATCGCGACCGAGCTGCCCGAGAAGTTCAACAGCCTGATCTGGGTCCGCCAGGGCAAGGACACGCTCGCGATGGGGAACATCACGGGTGCGATGGTCTTCCAGTCGGCCATCCCGACGATCGTCGCGCTCGTGCTCGCAGGCTCCGCATGGCACGTCTCCTCCGACACCGCGCTGGCGTTCGCGTCGGCGCTCATCGCGCTCGTCGCGGTGGCGGCGGTGTTCGGGCCGATGGCGCGCCGGCACGCGCTCGACGGCAGGGCGCTGCTCGTCGGCGGCGTCCTGTACGCAGCGTACCTGGGGCTCGTGGCGTCGGAGCTGACCGGCGTGGTGCACTTGGGCTGAGTGCCCCGCGCGGTGCGCCCGCGGGGTCCGGCGCACCGCGCGACGGCGCCGCGGGCGGAGCCGACGGGACCCGCGTGCTAGCATTTCGGGGACCGAATCGAGCCCCGCGCGGTTCTCGCCGCAACTCCACTTGGAGCCTGCCGATGCTCACCCAGCAGCCGTCCACCGCCCCGCAGCCGCGTCCCCTCGACGAGCTGATCGCCTACTTCGAGGGCGACTACGTGGCACTCAAGGACGCCAAGGTCAGCATCATGACCCATGCGTTCATGTACGGGACCGCGACTTTCGAGGGCATCCGCGCCTACTGGAGCGCAGAGCAGGGCCAGCTCTACGGCCTGTTCATCCGCGAGCACCTCGAGCGCATCCGGAACTCGGCCAAGATGCTGCTGATGGACCCGGTGCCGTCGGTCGACGAGCTGTTCGCCATCGTGGTCGAGACGATCCGGCGTAACCACTTCCGCGAGGACGCCTACATCCGGCCGTCGTTCTACAAGAGCACGCGCGCCATCGGCGTCAAGCTGCACCACCTCGACCACCAGCTGTACGTGATCGCCACGCCGTTCGGCAACTACGTGGACATCGAGAAGGGCATTCGCCTGATGACCTCGTCGTGGCGCCGCAACGCCGACGAGGCGCTGCCGGCCCGGGGCAAGATCGTCGGCGGCTACGTGAACATGGCCTTCCAGAAGTCCGAGGCCGAGCTCAACGGCTACGACGAGGCGCTCGTGCTCACGCCCAGCGGCCACGCGTCGGAGGCGTCGGCGGCGAACCTGTACATGGTCCGCGGCGGCACGCTGATCACCCCGCCGGTGTCGGACGACATCCTCGAGGGCGTGACGCGCAAGGCGATCCTGACCCTCGCGGCGGACCTGGGGATCCCCACCGAGATCCGCTCGATCGACCGCTCCGAGCTCTATGTCTGCGACGAGGTCTTCCTGTGCGGGACCGGCGTGCAGGTGAGCGCGGCGATCGAGGTGGACCACAGGGCCGTGGGCACGGGCCAGATCGGGCCGATCTCACGCCGCATCAGCGAGACGTACTTCGACGCCGTGCGCGGAAAGCTGCCGCAGTACCAGTCCTGGCTCACGCCGATAACGGCCGGCTGACCGGACGGGGCCTTTGCACAGGGCGACGGGGAGGCGCGCGCGGCCCCCCTCTCGGGCCGCCCTTCGCTGTGGCTGGTCGGCCGCCTCGGGGCGGCCTCGTCAGCCAGCCGTCGGAATGGTCAAGTCCGTGCCGTCCCGCCCGAGCACGATGACGATGTCGGCATTCACCGTTGGGTCCGTGCCCGTCTGCACCGTGGCGTTGTAGAGGCTCTGCAGGTACTTGATCGTCTGCGGCAGCTTCGCGGCGGCGCTCCCGTAGACCGTGATCGTCGTGTGGGCCGGGGCCGTGGTCGCCGGCTTGATCGGCGCGGACGCGTTGATGCCGAAGTAGTCGAGGTAGGCGGCGTTGTTGGCGGCGTGGGCGGCGAGGCCCTTGCCGTCGAGCACCCAGACATTCGCGTTCTCGGTCGTGAGCCTCTCCTGGAGCGCGAGCACCGAGGGGCTGACGCTGAACGCCTGCCTGACCGCCTGTTGCACGCGCGCCGTGTTGATCAGAAGCCGCCCGTCGCGGCCGCCTGTCACCTGGTACATGTCCGTGGAGAAGTAGGGCGCGGCGAACACGTAGGACCGGATGCTCTTGAGGTCGATCTGCGCGGCGAGGCCGAAGAGCTGGCTCATGGTCGCGGTGTCCCCGAGAGGGAGGTCGGTGCTGATCGTCTTCTTGAGCGCCGCGACGAGCCCGTTGAGGTTGGCGAACACGCTCTGCGGGTCGAGCTCGTTCTTGAGCGACAGGATCACGCGCTGCTGCCGGTGGCCGCGGTCGAAGTCGTCGGAGCCGTGGCGCGAGCGGGCGTAGACGAGCGCCTGGGTGCCGTTCATCTCCTGGGGGCCGGCGGGGACGTACACCCGCGTCTTGACCTGGTCGGTCAGCGGGAAGCTGTCGTCGGCCACCGGGATCTGGACGTTGACCTGCACCCCGCCCAGCGTGTCGACGGCGTCGACGAAGCCGGCGAAGGTGACCTTCACGTAGTACTGGATCTGGAGGCCGAACAGGTTGCCGAGGATCGCCTTGAGGGCGTTGAAGCCGCGCGTCTGCGCCGTCTTGCCCGGCCACAGGTCCGACCTGTTCTCGTTGGCGCTGAACCAGGAGTTGATCCGCTGGCCGTACGTCTGGCCCCACACGCCCTGGGCCTGGGCCGGCACCGGCACGCCGGCCGTGTCGCGCGGGAGCTGGAGCATCGCGACCTGCTTGGTCGCCGGGTCGATCGACACGACGATCATCGTGTCGGTGTTGAACACGGTGTCGCTCGCGGACCGCTGGTCGCTGCCGACGAGCAGGATGTTGAGCCGCCCCTTGCCATCCCAGGGCTGGAACGTGGGCGCGGGCGTCGTCCCCGGGGCGAGCGAGCCGATCGGCGTCGCTCCCGGGGTGTTGGTCGGGAGGCCGTTGTCGAGGCCGGAGTCCGACGGCGGGGCGAACGACGGGTTCGGGCTCTCACCCGAGCCGGTGGCGCAGCTCGCGCTGGCGGTCTCCGGGTTGATGCAGTTGACAACCGACAGCGCCAGCGCGTCGTAGTGCCACACGGCGAGGTGGGCGCCGGCCATCACCAGCACGACGGCGGCGAGACCGCCGATCGAGAGCGGGTTGAGCGGCAGCCGCGCGCGGCCGAGCCGGCCGTCGCCCGCCGCGTCCGCGGCGTTCAGGAAGCGCGCCACGTTCCAGGCGTCCACCGCCGCGGCCCCGCGGTAGAGGAACGCGAGGGCGTTGGCGACCAGCAGGCCGTTGAGGAAGCCCGGGTTGATCGCGAGGGCCTCGAGCTGGCTGCGCTCCGCCCGCAGCCCGATCCCGGCCAGCGCGGCGAGGGTGAGCAGCGGCAGGGCCGCAAACCCGAGGGCGCGGGCCCAGGCGCCGGCGTACGCGTGGCCCAGCCCTGGGAAGACGAGCGACAGGAAGGCCGCCCCGAAGGCGGAGCGCGCCCGCGGGAGGCGCGGGGAGCGCGGGGGAGTCGACATCGCGGCGGATCATACGTCGGGCCAAGCGAATTCGGCGTGCGCGGGCGCCTGACGGTGCCCGCGGGCCCCGGATCGCGCCGGCAACGCTCGCCGGCCGCACGCACGGCCCACCTTCCGTAGACTTAGACGCCCGCCGTGGCCCGCCAGAGGGGGCCGCGCCCGCGACGCACGAGGCCCGATGTTCCAGCCTGTCTCCGCCCGACCCGACTTCGTCGCCCAGGAGCACGAGCTGCTCCGCGAGTGGGCAGAGCGCAAGACGTTCGCGCGCCTGCGCGCGCAGAACGCGGACGGGCCGCGCTGGAGCTTCCTCGACGGCCCGATCACGGCCAACAACCCGATGGGCGTCCACCACGCGTGGGGCCGCACCTACAAGGACCTCTACCAGCGGTTCCACGCCATGCTCGGCGAGGACCAGCGGTACCAGAACGGGTTCGACTGCCAGGGCCTGTGGGTGGAGGTCAACGTCGAGAAAGCGCTGGGCTTCACCTCCAAGCGCGACATCGAGGCCTACGGGATCGCCGAGTTCGTCCGCCTGTGCAAGCAGCGGGTCCTGACCTACGCCGCCCGCCAGACCGAGCAGAGCATGCGCCTCGGCTACTGGATGGACTGGAACGACCCGGCCGAGCTGCTCCGCCTGCGCGATCTGATGGATCAGGACCCGGGCCGGCAGGCGACGATCCAGGGCGTGGACGGGCCGGTCACCGACACGGTCGAGATGCTCGTCGGGCGCCTCGGCATGCCCGAGGTCGGGGGCAGCTACTTCACGTTCAGCAACGAGAACAACGACCTCATCTGGGGGTTCCTTGCCGAGTGCAACCGCCGCGGCTGGGTGTACCGCGGCCACGACACGATGCCGTGGTGCCCACGCTGCGGCACCGGGCTGTCCCAGATGGAGATGAACGAGGGGTACGCGGACCGCGAGGACCCGGGCCTGACCGTCCGCCTCCCGTTGGTGGACCGCCCGGGCGAGGCGCTGCTGGTCTGGACCACGACGCCCTGGACCCTGGCGGCCAACGTGGCGGCCGCCGTGGGCGAGGACCTGCGCTACGTCAAGGTGCGGCAGGCCGACGCGACGTTCTGGCTGGGCAAGGGGACGCTCAAGCAGGCGCTGCGCGGCCCGTTCGAGGTGCTCGACGAGGTTGCCGGCAAAGACCTCGAGGGCTGGCGCTACACGGGGCCCTACGACGGGCTGCCAGCCGTGAAGGCCGCGTTCGCCGAGGGCGCCTACGAGCACCGCGTCGTCCTGTGGGGCGAGGTGGGTGAGGACGAGGGCACGGGCATCGTCCACATCGCGCCCGGCTGCGGCGCCGAGGACTACCAGCTCGGCAAGTCCCTGGGCCTGCCGGTCCTGGGCCCGATCGACGAGGACGGCCGCTACTACGGGGGCTTCGGCTGGCTGTCGGGCAAGGACGCGCCCGAGGTGGCCGAGGACGTCGTCTCGGACCTCGAGCAGCGCGGCTTCTTCTACCACCTCGAGCCGTACGCCCACCGCTACCCGCACTGCTGGCGCTGCGGCACCCCGCTGCTGTTTCGGCTCGTGGACGAGTGGTACATCAGCATGGGCGAGGTCTACGACCGGCCGCGCGAGACGCTCACGAAGGAGCAGGTCGACGCAAGCCTCCGCTACCAGATCATGGAGGTCGTGGACCAGATCCGCTGGCTCCCGGGCTTCGGCTACGACCGGGAGCTCGACTGGCTGCTCAACATGCGCGACTGGATGATCTCCAAGAAGCGCTACTACGGCCTGGCCCTGCCGATCTACGACTGCCGCGCCTGCGGCGCGTTCGACGTGGTGGGCGGCCGCGAGGAGCTCCGGGCGCGCGCGGTCGAGGGCTGGGACCAGTTCGAGGGCCACACCCCGCACCGCCCGTATGTGGACGCGGTCAAGATCGCCTGCCCGAACTGCGGCGAGCCGGTCGCGCGGATCGCCGACGTCGGCAACCCGTGGCTGGACGCGGGCATCGTGCCGTTCTCGACGATGCACTTCCGCGAGGAGCCGGACTTCTGGGCCAAGTGGTTCCCGGCCGACTTCATCAGCGAGTCGTTCCCGGGGCAGTTCCGCAACTGGTTCTACGCGATGCTCGCGATGTCGACGGTCCTGCGCCGCGAGGCCCCGTTCAAGACGATCTTCGGCTACGCCACGCTGTTCGGCGAGGACGGCCGGCCGATGCACAAGAGCTGGGGCAACGCGATCGAGTTCGACGAGGCCGCTGAGCGCATGGGCGTCGACGTCATGCGCTGGATGTACGCGTCCGCGCGCCCCGACGACAACATCCTGTTCGGCTGGCACGCGGCCGACGAGGCCCGGCGCGGGCTGCTGGTGCTGTGGAACGTGTACGCGTTCTTCGTGACCTACGCGCGACTCGCCGGCTGGACCCCCGCCGACGGAGCCCCGGCCGTGGCCGACCGCCCGCCGCTCGACCGCTGGATCCTGTCGCGCGCCGCCGGCACCGCGGCCGCCGTCGAGGCCCGCCTGCGCGACTACGACGCCGAGGCCGCGACGCGGGTCCTGGACACGTTCATCGACGACCTCTCGACCTGGTACCTGCGCCTCTCGCGGCGTCGGATGTCGCGTGGTAGCGGCGCCGACCGAGATGCGGCCTTCGCGACGCTCCACGCCGCGCTCGTCGCCCTGGCGCGCATGGCCGCGCCGATTCTGCCCTTCCTCTCCGAGTCGATGTACGGGAACCTCGTCGCTGCCGTCGACGCCGCCGCGCCCGACTCCGTGCACCTCTCCGGCTGGCCGGCCGCCGAGCTCGCGCCCCTGCGCGACGCCGCGCTCGAGGACGCCATGGCGCTTGCCCGCCGGGCCGTCGACCTGTCGAGGACGCTCCGCGGCCACGCGGGGCTCAAGGTGCGCCAGCCGCTCGCCCGGCTGTGGCTGGCGCTCCCCGGCCGCGAGGTGGGCGAGCTCGACGCGCTGCTCGAGCTGGTCCGCGCCGAGGCCAACGTCAAGGACGTCGAACTCATCGGCGACGAGTCCGACCTGGTCGACCGCGGCGTCAAGGTCCTGCTGCCCAAGGTCGGCAAGCGGCTGGGCGCCAGGATCCCGGCGATCATGGCGGCCGCCCGCGCCGGCCGCTTCGAGATCCACGCCGACGCCTCGGTGACGATCGAGGGCGAGACCCTCGCCCCAGAAGAGGTCGAGGTGCAGGCGACGCCCCGCCCGGGAACCGCAGTCGCCCACGACGACGGCCTGGTCGCGGTCATCGACACCACGCTCACGCCCGAGCTCCGCGCCGAGGGCGACGCCCGCGAGCTCCAGCGCGCCATCCAGGACCTGCGCAAGGAGGCCGAGCTGGATCTCGACGCCCGCATCGAGCTCTGGCTCGACGGGGTCGGCCCACATGTGGAGCCGCACCTCGCGCCCGTCCTCGCCGACACGCTCGCAGCCACGGTCCACCACGGGGCGCCGCCAGTTGATGTGCCGTCCGTGGCGGTGCGGCTCGAGGGCGGCGACGCCCGCATCGCGCTCCGGCGGATCGGCGCGTGACCATGGCGGCGCAGCCCGACGACCCCGGTCTCGAGGAGATCGTCGACGAGGACGACGACGAGGAGGAGGGCGCGAAGCCGTCCGCCAACCGGGCGGAGCACACCACCGACTGGCGCGGCCCGTCGAAGCGGCGCTGGCTCCTGTTCACCGCGATCGCGGTCACGGTCGTGGTCACGGACCAGCTCACCAAGGCCTGGATCACGGGCGCGATCGGGACGCCCGGCCACAGCTTCTCCGTCCTCGGCGACTGGCTCAACTTCGTCTACGGCCAGAACAGCGGCATCCTGTTCGGGATGGTCCCCCAGTCGGCGACCGCCTTCGCGATCATGTCGCTGGTGGTGATCGGCCTGATCGTGGTCTACCACCAGAAGGCCGGCCGGGGCATCGTGATGAGCGTCGCCACCTCGCTGCTCCTGGGGGGCGCGATCGGCAACCTCATCGACCGCCTGCGCTACGGCGCGGTGGTCGACTGGATCGACATGGGGATCGGCTCGTGGCGCTTCTGGACCTACAACATCGCCGACGCCGCCATCACCACCTCGCTGATCCTGATCTTCGTCGCCGCGATGTTCCCGACCGTCGCGGAGTGGGGCACGGATGACTGACCCGGGCCTCGGGGTCGAGGGGCCCGAGGACGTCGCCGACGAGCTCGAGGGCGAGGACGACCTCGACCCGTCGCTCGGCCTGGAGCCGGCGCCGCCGTCGATCGAGCCCGGGCCGCGGCGCCTCGCGATCCCGGAGGGCGAGATCGTCCGCCGCATCGACCGCTTCGTCGCCGACCGGACCGGGCTCTCGCGCTCCTACGTGCAGAAGCTGATCTCCGACGGGCGCCTCGTGGACGACGCCGGCCGGCGTCTGCGCGCGAACTCCGAGGTCCGCGGCGGCGGGGTGACGCTCGAAGTGCCGCCGCCCGAGATCCCGTACCACCTGGAGCCCGACCCGACGATCCCCGTGGACGTGGTCTACGAGGACGACGACGTGCTGATCGTCAACAAGCCGTCGGGCCTGGTCGTGCACCCCGCGCCCGGGCACTGGCGCGGCACCCTCGTCAACGCGCTGCTGGCCCGGGGCGACCACTACGGGGGCATCGCCGGCGTCGCGCGGCCCGGGATCGTCCACCGGCTCGACCGCGACACGTCGGGGCTGCTGATCGTCGCCCGCAACGACGCCGCGCAGGCCGGCCTGATGGCCCAGCTCAAGGCGCGCCGGGTGCGCAAGACCTACCTCGCGCTCGTCCAGGGGTCGGTGGCGGCCGCGGTGGGGCGAATCGAGGCCCCGATCGGCCGCGACCCGAAGGACCGCAAGCGCATGGCCGTCGTCCCCGACGGCAGGCCCGCCACGACCGGGTACCGCGTGCGCGAGCGGTTCCGCGACTGGACGCTGCTCGAGCTCGACCTCATCACGGGCCGGACCCACCAGATCAGGGTCCACTTCGCGGCGCTGGGCCACCCGGTGGCAGGCGACCCGGTCTACGGGACCGGGACGTCGCGCAAGGGCCCCGACGGCCTGGAGCGGCTGTTCCTCCACGCGTGGCGCCTCGAGCTCGTGTCACCGACGTCGGCCAAGCTGCTCCGGGTGGAGGCGCCGCTGCCCCAGGCGCTCGAGTCGGCGCTGGAGGAGCTCCGGGCTGCGGAGGCGTCGGCCGGACGGCGACCAGCGGGCGGGGCCGCGTGACCGAGCCGAAGCCCCTGACCGAGCCGATGCCGCCGGCCGAACGGGCGGCGCCCTCCGCCGGGCTGGCGCCGGCCGCGGTGCGCAGGGCGCCGTCAGGCGCGACGGCCTCGGCCCAGCCGGAGCTGCTGCTGGGCGCGCCGGGCGCGCAGCTGGTGATCATCAGCGGGCCGTCAGGCGTGGGCAAGGACACCATCATCACCGCGCTCCAGGAGCGCGACCCCGACTACCACTACGTCGTGACCTGCACGACCCGGGCACCGCGTCCGGGCGAGGTCCAGGACGTGTCCTACCATTTCCTCACGACCGAGGAGTTCGCCGGGCTCCGCGACGCGGGCGAGCTGCTCGAGTCCGCCGAGGTCCACGGCAACTGGTACGGCACCCCCCGCCACGAGGTGGCCGACGCGCTGGCCAAGGGCCACGACGTGATCCTCAAGATCGACGTCCAGGGTGCGTCGGCGGTCAAGCAGCGGGCCTCCGGCGCCCTGCTCGTGTTCCTGGTGCCCCCCTCGATGGAGGAGTTGTTCCAGCGCCTGCGCACCCGCGCCACCGAGACCGCCGACCAGCTCGAGATCCGGCAGCGCAACGCAGCGATCGAGCTGGCGCGCCAGGGCGACTACGACCGGGTGGTTGTCAACGAGACCGACCAGCAGGCTCGGACGGCCGCCGAGATCGAGGCGATCATCACCCAGGAGAAGCGCCGCAGCTCCGACCGCCGGGTCCGGATCACGTAGCGGGCGGGCATCCCGTGCTCCCGTTCGAGCCGACGGCGCAGGAGGGCACGCCGCGCCTGGTCGAGGTTGCGGTTGATGCCCCGGGCGGGCCGGGACCGCGCACCTGGACGTACCGCGTCCCGCCCGAGCTCGCGGACCTCGAGCCGGGCGAGGCCGTCCTGGTGCCGTTCGGGCGGCGGCAGGCGATCGGGATCGTTCTGGGGCCCGCAGCGCCCGCCGGTACCCCTTCCGCGCGTTCCGTGGGCGCCACCAGCCCGGCTGAGGACGACGAAGCCCCGAGCGGCCCGGAGGCCCGGCCGATCGCCGCCCGTGTCCGCACGGACGGGCCGCTGCTGCCGCCGCTCGCGCTCGGCTTCGCGCAGCGGATCGCCGCCCGGTACCTGGCGCCCGTGGCCGGCGTGGTCCGCGCGATGCTCCCGCCAAGCCTCCTCGAGAAGCTCGAGCTCATGGTGGAGGTGACGCCCGCCGGGGAGGCGCAGCTGGGCCTGGCCGCTCCGGCCCTCGCGCCCGTGGACCTCGCGCTCCTCGACGACCTCGCCGGCCGGCCGCGGGCAGCCCGCGACCTCGCGTCGCCCGAGGGCCGTGGAGCGCTGCTGCGACGGCTCCGATCGCTCGCCGATGCGGGCCTCGTTGATCTGGCGTGGACGCTCCTGGGCGCGACGGCGGGACCGCGCTACGAGCGGCGGGTATGGATCACGCGGGACGGGGCGGCGACGGCGGCGCTGCTGCGCGAGGCGTCGAAGCCGCGCGGGCGTCCGCTGGGCCCGCGCCAAGTCGAGGCGCTCGCGGAGCTGGCTGGGGACCCGGCGGCTGGAGAGGGGTCGTCCGATGGCGTGCCCGCGGCGGCGATCGCGGATCGCCACGGCTCGTCGGCGCTGGCCGGGCTCGTGCGGCGCGGGCTCGTGCGCGCGGAGGTGCGCGAGCGGCCGCGACGCCCGCTGGCCGACCGCCCAGTGTCCAAGCGAGGCGCCCGGCCCGCAGACGCCGATCTCACGCCGGACCAGGAGGCCGCCCTGGCCGTGGTGCTCGAGGCTGTACAGGCGCGGGATCCCACCCCCGTCCTGCTCGACGGCGTGACGGGCAGCGGCAAGACCGCGATCTACGTCGAGGCGATCGCCGCCTGTCTGGCCGCCGGCCGGCCGGCCCTGCTGCTCGTGCCGGAGATCGCGCTGGCGACGCCCGTCGTGGACCGGCTTCGGGCGGACCTGGCCGCGCGGATCGCTGTCCTGCACTCGGCGCTGGGCGAGGGCGAGCGCGCCGACGAGTGGCGTCGGATCCGGGCGGGCGGCGCCGACGTGGTGGTCGGCACGCGGACGGCCGTCTTGGCGCCGCTCGCGGACGTGGGGCTGATCGTCGTGGACGAGGAGCACGATCCCGCCTACAAGAGCGATCGCACGCCGCGGTTCCAGGCGCGCGACTCGGCCATCGAGCTCGGGGTGCGGGCCGGGGCGGCGGTCGTGCTGGGCAGCGCCACGCCGTCGGTCGAGAGCGTGGGTCGGGCGAGGTCGGGGGAGTACCGCCGTCTCGTGCTCCCGACGCGCGCCGCGGGCACCGAGCCCGAGGTGACGGTCGTGGACATGCGGGCCGAGCTCCAGGCCGGGAACCGCGGGATCCTCTCGGGGCGGCTCGCCGAGGCCATGGCAGGGCTCGACACGGCCCACGGCGACCGCGCCATCCTCGTCCTCAACCGGCGCGGCACGGCATCGGTCGTGGTCTGCCGCGACTGCGGTTACGTCCAGGCCTGCCCGGACTGTGAGCGCCCGCTCGTCTACCACCAGGCCGGCACGACGCTCCGCTGCCACCACTGCGGCCGTGCCTGGCCGCCCGCGACCCGCTGCCCGCAGTGCGCCTCGCCGCGGATCCGGTACCTGGGCGGCGGGACGGAGCGCGTCGAGCGCGAGGTCCGCGACCGGTTCCCGCACCTGCGCACCGGGCGCCTCGACCGCGATATCGCCGAGCGGAAGGGCGCCACCGAGCGCGTGCTCGACGCGTTCGCCGCCGGGCACCTCGACGTGCTCGTGGGGACGAGCCTGGTGGCCAAGGGGATCGACGTGCCGGAGGTGACGCTGGTCGGCGTCGTGTCCGCGGACGTGGCGCTCAACCTGCCCGATGAGCGGGCCGCCGAGCGGACATACCAGCTGCTCGCCCAGGCCGTCGGGCGGGCGGGCCGCGGCGGCCGGCCGGGCGCAGCGTTCATCCAGACGTACCGGCCCGACCACCGGGCCATCACGGCCGTGGCGGAGCGCGACGCCGCGGCCTTCTACGACGAGGAGCTCGACCTGCGGCGCCGGTTCGGCTCGCCGCCGTTCGGCCGGCTGGTGAAGCTCACGGTGGGCATGGCCGAGCGGGAGGCCGCGGAGAAGACGGCGACGGCCTACGCCGAGCAGCTGCGAGCGCGGGCCCGCCTCGAGGCGCCGTCGGTCCAGGTGGTCGGCCCAGCGCCCGCGTTCATCGCACGCCGGGCCGAGAAGTGGCGCTACCACGTGATCCTGCGCGGTCCGGACCCGGTGGCGCTGCTGGACCCGCCGCCGGGCGCCCCGTGGAGCATCGATGTGGATCCTGAGACGCTGTTGTAGCGGCGTTTGCGGGGACGACCCGACCGACGGCACTCGCGCGTTTCGGGCGGATGACGACAATGGAGTGACACGATCGAAGGAGGTCCGCCATGTCCGACCAGCAGCCGCTCGACGCCAACGAGCCCACGCCGGAGAGCACGCCCGCCGGCAACGGGATGGCCGACGAGCCCATCCCCGACGCAGCCACGAGCACCCGTGCCCGGGAATGGCTCGCCCAGCTCGAGGCGATGATCCAGAACATCGCGCGGGAGGCCGCGCCGGTCGCTCGCGACGTGGGCGCCAAGGCGGCCGAGCTCGCGGCCGTCGCCGCCGTGAAGGCCGGGCCGATCGCCCAGAAGGCCGCCGAGGCGACGGTCGAGTACGGACAGCGATTCGCCGAGAAGGCCCAGACCATGGCCGCCGACTGGCGCAGCGAGAACGCGGCCGCGAAGGCGACCGCCGAGCCGGGAGCGACAGGCGAGCCCATGTCCGAGCCTCCCTCGGAGCTGCCTGGCGGCCCGACGGCGTAGCCGACACCTGGGACAACCGGAACGACGGGACGTCGCCGAAGGCTGGCGGCGCCCCGTTCCGTATACTTCGCCGCCATGAGCTCCGTTCGACCCATCGTCCTCCTCGGCGACCCGCGCCTCCGCCTCAAGGGCGAGACCGTGGACAGCTTCGGCAAGTACCTCCACGAGCTGCTCGACGACCTGACGGCGACGATGCGCGCGGCGCCCGGCGTCGGCCTGGCAGCGCCCCAGCTCGGCGAGGCGATGCGCTGCGCCGTGGTGGAGGTCGAGAACCACCTCTACGAGCTGGTCAACCCGATGATCGTGCGTTCGGACGGCACCGATCGCGATCTCGAGGGCTGTCTCTCGGTCCCCGGCTACTTCGCCTACGTGACCCGCAGGGAGAAGGTCTGGGTCGTGGCCCAGGACCGGCGCGGCAAGAAGTTCAAGGTCCAGGGCTCGGGCCTCCTGGGGCGCGCGCTCCAGCATGAGCTCGACCACCTCGAGGGCAAGCTGTTCATCGACTACCTCGCCTCCATGGACGAGCTCATCGCCGTGGGCCAGGGCGACGACGACGAGGACGAGGACGACGCGACGGCCGCCACGCCGCGGGCCCGCAGCCGAAGGGCCGCCAAGGCGCTCGCGTGAGCCGGGGGCCGGCGGGCGATCGCGTCCGGACGGTCTATCTGGGCTCGGGCGCGTTCGGGGCCCCCGCTCTGCGGCGGCTGGCGCGCCACCCGCGGATCGAGCTGGTCGGTGTCGTCACGGCGCCTGCCCGGCCGGTCGGCCGCCACGCCGCGCTGACGCCGACGGCCATCGGGACGCTTGCCGGGGAGCTGGGCATCGGACAGGTCCTCACGCCCGAGCGGCTCCGCGTGCCCGAGGCGATCGGCGCCGTGCTGGCGCTTGGGCCGTCGCTCGCCGTCCTCGCGGACTACGGCCAGATCGTCCCGCCCGCGCTGCTCGACCTGCCGCACGGCGCGCTCAACCTGCACCCCTCGGCGCTGCCCCGCTGGCGTGGCGCCTCGCCGATCCCCGCGACGATCGCCACGGGCGACGCTGAGACGGCCGTCAGCCTCATGCGCATGGACGCCGGGCTCGACACGGGGCCGCTGGTGGCGCAGGAGCGTGTGCCGCTGACCGGCCGGGAGACGGCGCCCGAGCTCGAGGCGCGCCTCGCCGAGCTGTCGGCGGCGCTGCTGGACCGCTCGCTCGGCGCCTGGCTGGACGGAGCGCTGCCTGCCGTGCCCCAGCCTGCCGAAGGCGTGACATTGACCCGCCTGCTCCGGCGCGCCGACGGCCGGCTTGATCCCGGGCGCCCTGCCGTCGAGCTCGAGCGACTGGTCCGGGCCTACCAGCCCTGGCCGGGCACGTACGCGGAGCTCGACGGCGAGCGGCTCATGGTGGGCACCGCGCGCGTCGAGCCCGGGCAGCCCGACGACATCCCCGGCGCGCTCGTCCGCCAGGGCGCGGAGCCCGCGCTCGCCACGGCCGAGGGGCGTCTCGTCATCGAGCGCGTCACGGCGCCCGGCAGGCGCCCAGTGCCCGGAGCCGACTGGCTCCGGGGACGCCGCCGCAGCCACGGCTGAGCCTGAGGCGCCTCCGCACGACGCACTCCGTCCGGTCGTGCGGCCGCATCGCGCACGGCCCGGGTTCTCTACGCTGGTCCTGCTACGGCACGACAAGCCGAGGAGGGGTCGGACGGGAGCCTGCGCAGCTGGCGCCACGGTCGAGCGGCGCTATCCCGGGCATTCGCAGGAGAGCGCCCGCGAGGCCGCCGAGCCGCAGGTGCAGGCATTCGTGGCGGCATGCAGCAGGGGTTCGGCGGGCCCGGGGCCATCATCTACGGCAGCTTCCCGCCGGGGCAGTAGGCGGTCGCCCGCCCCTGTGCGCCCGTCCATGCCAGAATCAGCGGTGATGACCACGCAGCCCCCCGACATCACCCCATTCTTCGGCCTCCGGCCCGCGCCGTCGGCCACGCGCCCCCGCGACGAGCGGCCCGGGATCTCCGGCCTTGCCCCCGGCGAGTTGACGGCCTGGGCCGAGGAGCACGGGCTGCCCGGATATCGCGCCCGGCAGGTGCTCGACGCGGTCTGGCGAGGCCGTCAGGATTCGTTTGACGAGGTCCTCACGCTGCCGGCACCCGTTCGCGAGCAGCTGGCCGCGGCCTTCCGCTTCGACACCATGGCCGAGACCGAGGTCCGCCTCACTGACGGGGCGCTCACCGAGAAGGCAGTCCACCGGCTGTCCGACGGGCTGCTGGTGGAGTCGGTGCTCATGCACTACCCGGCCCGAGCCGGCGCCCGGGAGCGGCACACGCTGTGCATCAGCTCGCAGGCCGGCTGCGCGGTGGGCTGCCCGTTCTGCGCCACGGGCGAGCTCGGGATGGAGCGCGACCTCGAGACGGCCGAGATCGTCGACCAGGTCCGCGCGGCCCAGCGCCGCCTGGCGGCTGACGACAAGCACCTGACCAACGTCGTGTTCATGGGCATGGGCGAGCCGCTGATGAACCTCGACCGGGTGCTCGAGGCGATCGAGTCGCTCAACGACCCCGCCCGCTTCGGCCTCGGCGCGAGGCACATCACGGTCTCGACGTCGGGGGTCGTGCCGGGCATCCGCCGGCTCACGGCGCTCGGCCCGCAGTTCACGCTCGCCATCTCGATTCACGCCGCGCGCAACCCGCTCCGCGACGTGCTGGTGCCGCTCAACCGGCGATGGCCCGTGGAGGAGGTCGTGGGCGCCGCCCGCGAGCACGCCGACGCGACCGGCCGTCGCGTGACGTACGAACTGACGATGATCGAGGGCATCAACGACACGGACGCCGACGCCGACGCGCTGGCCGAGCTGCTCCGCGGCGACCTCGCCCACGTGAACCTGATCCCGATGAACCAGGTCGCCCACACGCCCTGGCAGGGGTCGCCGATCCCGGTCGTGGAGCGGTTCGCCGAGCGCGTCCGGGCGGCAGGGATCGCGGTCACGATCCGGTTCAACCGGGGCACCGAGATCGGCGCGGCATGCGGCCAGCTGGCCGCCGAGCACCAGGGCCAGCCGACACCAGCGGTTGTCCAGAGGCGCCGCGAGCGGATCGTCGCGCAGTCGGCGGCCGCGCTCCGCGGCGAGCGCGCCGGCGAGCCGTCGCCGGTCGGCGCGGGCGAGGGGGTAGACGGGGAGGGTGGCGCGTGACCAACACTCGTAGCGCGGGCGCATCCGTGACGGCACGCCGGCCGCAGGCGCTGATCGCGGCGAGCATCCTCGACTCCGACCAGGCACGGCTGGCCGACGAGGTGCGCCGGGCGGATGCCGCGGGCGCCGACCGGATCCACCTCGACGTGATGGACGGGCACTTCGTTCCGAACCTGACGTTCGGCTGGAAGACCATCGAGGCGCTCCGGAGGGTCACGTCGCTGCCCTTCGACGCCCACCTCATGATCGCCGAGCCGGGCCGATGGACCGAGCAGTTCCTCGACGCGGGCTGCGACTCGATCACGTTCCACGTCGAGGTCGCCGCGCCGCAGATCGCGCCCGCGCTCGCCCGGATCCGCGAGGCGGGGCGGTCCGCCGGGCTGTCGGTCAAGCCCGGGACGCCGCTGAGCGCGCTTGACGGGTACCGCGAGCTCCTCGACATCGTGCTCGTGATGACAGTGGAGCCCGGGTTCGGCGGGCAGTCGTTCATGGCCGACGTGGCCGACGCCAAGCTGCTCGCGGCGCGCGGCTGGCTGGCGCCCGGCGGCGCGAACGAGGTACAGGTGGACGGCGGCGGGCGCGCCGCGACCGCCGAGGTCATCGGCCGGGGCGGGACCGACGTGATCGTCGCGGGCTCCGCGCTCTACCGCGCCGACGACATGGCGGCGGAGGTGGTGCGGATCCGCTCGATCGCCTCGGCGGCTCGCGCGGCGACGCTGGTCTAGCCGGCATGCGCGCGCTGCTCCAGCGGGTGACCCGGGCCGAGGTCAGGGTGGGGGAGCGCTCGGTCGGGTCGATCGGCAAGGGGCTGCTGGTCCTGCTGGGCGTGGGCCACGATGACGACGCCGCGACGGCCGACGCACTGGCGCGCCGGGTCTGCGAGCTGCGCATCTTCGAGGATGCGGACGGGAGGACGAACCGCTCGCTGCTCGATGTCGGGGGCGAGGCGCTGGTGGTCAGCCAGTTCACGCTGTACGCGGACACGAGGCGCGGCCGGCGACCGGGGTTCACCGACGCGGCTGCGCCGCAAGTGGCGATCGAGCTGTGGCGGCGCGTGGCGGCGGGGATCGAGGCGCAGGGCGTCCGGACGGCGCTCGGCGAGTTCGGCGCGGAGATGGCGGTGGAGCTGGTCAACGACGGGCCGTTCACGATCTGGCTCGACACCGCAGACCGATGAGCGTCCGGCACGCGACGGCGCTGCTCGCGGCACTGGCAGTGGCCCTGGCGGCATGCGCGCCCGCCACGACGAGTCCTGCGCCCACGGCGACACCAGGATCGCCCTCGGCGTCGTCGGCTGCATCAGCTTCGGCTTCGAGCCCGGCGCCCGCCTCGGCGGCTTCGCCTTCGGCCTCCGGCCCCTCAGGGTCGGCTTCGGGATCGGCTTCCACGGCGTCGCCGAGCGGTTCTTCGGCCCCGGGCTTCGCCCACGTGTACCTCGTCATCATGGAGAACCAGGAGTACGGCTCGATCGTCGGCAGCGGCGACGCCCCGTACCTCAACGGGCTGACTGCCCGATACGGCCTGGTCACCGGGATGCACGCGGTGACCCACCCCTCGGAGCCCAACTACATCGCGCTCGTGTCCGGCGGCACCCAGGGCGTCCACGACGACGGCGTGCACGACCTCGACGCGCCCAGCCTGTTCGACCAGGTGGAGTCGGCGGGACGGACGTGGCACGTGTACGAGCAGGGATTCCCGGGCGACTGCTCGACCGTGGTCTCGGCCGGCGCGGTGGCCGACGGACCGGGCCAGCCCGGCGACTACGCGCGCAAGCACAACCCGGCGATCAGCTTCACGTCGATCAGCCGCAACCCGTCGCGCTGTGCGCGGATCACCGGGCTCGCCGCGTTCGACCCGGCCGCCGCGGACTTCGAGCTGATCGTGCCCAACGAGCGCAACGACATGCACAGCTCGTCGGTGCGCACCGGCGACGACTTCCTGCGCGCCTTCCTGCCCTCGATCCTCGAGAGCCCGGCGTTCGCCTCGGGGTCGCTGCTGATCGTCACGTGGGACGAGGGCAGCTCCAACGATGGCGGGGGCGGCCACATCGCGACGGTCGTCGCCACGCCTGGGATGGCGCCCGGGAGCCGGTTCGACGGGCCGATGACGCACTACTCGGTGCTTCGGACGATCGAGGACGCGTGGGGGATGCCGGCGCTCGGGGCCGCCGCCGACGCGAGCGCCATCCCGATCCTGCCCTGACGCGGTCGCCGCGCCGCGCGGCGCCTCCCTGCTCGGGCCGCCGCGGTCCGGCCCTGTCGCGGCGCCCCGGGCTGGACCCGTGGTCCGGGCCCCGCGGGCTGGACTGCTAGTCCGAGCCTTTGGCCTCCGGGTGCCGGGGTCTGGGGTCGTGGTCCACGTTCCGCTCGAATCGCTGGGCCGGGGGCGTCGGATTCGACCCGCCGGTGGACTGGCGGTCCAGGCGCGTGACGCTCGCGGTCGGGAGTTCGGACTGGCGGTCCAGTCGCGCAGCGCGCAGCGCAGCCGTGGCGCAGGGCGCACCGCGGGCCCGCCGGCCAGAACGCGAAGAAGCCGGCCGCTGCGAGGCGACCGGCTCCGGGAGGACCCGCCGAGTTGGGCTAGCGGACGTTCTTGGTCAGCGTGCGGCGGCAGCGCGTGCAGGCGAGCACCTTCTCGGTGCCTCCGCCCTTGGCGAGCAGCGTGAGCTGGAGGTTCGGCTGGTAGCGGCGATGGGCGCGGACGCGGTTCATCCCCGACGACTGGGGGTTGAAGCCGCCCATCGACGCCTTGCCGCAGATTGCGCAGGCACGAGCCATAGTCTGGTTGGATCCTCGGAAATGTGGTCGGCACGCCGACGACGCACCGGTCTAGCCCGGCAGAAACGGGGTGGTATCGTAGCACACGCCTTCGGGGGAGCCGCCCCGATGCGACTCGACCAGGCCGGCGCGCGTCGGCCCGCGACCCGCGAGGAGGACGTCGCCCGCGTGACCGCAGAACCCGGACCCGGCCGTTCGCTCGTGACCAGGCGCGCCGTGCGCGAGCTGGTCCGGTCGGCCGTGCTGTCGGTCTATGGCGTCTCCGGCTTTGCCGGCGGCGGACGGCTCGGACGCCTCCTGGACCGCGCCGGGTTCGGCAACCCCGGGCTCCACGTCACCCTCGAGCCAGCCCTCGTGGTCAACCTCGACCTGCTCGTGGCCTACGGTCTGCCCGTGGCCGAAGTGGCGCGCCAGGTCGAATCGGCCGTGCGGTACTCCTTGCGCCATGCCGTCGGGCGGGAGCCCGAGCGGGTGGCCATCAAGATCGGTCGGCTCCGCCACGAGCACGGCATCGCGCCCTTCCGGGGGGCGCCCGCCACCCCCGGCGAGCCCGGCCCCTCGGACCTCGCAGCGAGCGGGACGGACGTCGCGTGACGCCGCCCACGAGGGACCTCGCCTGATGCCGCGCCGGACCTGCGACGGCACCCGGTTCCTCGCGGCCTTCCGGAGCGCGGTCGCCAACCTCGCCGCCCACGTGGACGAGGTCAACGCCCTCAACGTGTTCCCGGTGCCGGACGGGGACACGGGCTCGAACATGCTCGCGACCGTGCGCGCCGCGCTCGACGCCGCTGACGCGCTCAACGTCGGGCCGGACGCCGATGCCGGCCGCGTGGCCCACGCCGTGGCGCAGGGCGCGCTGATGGGCGCCCGCGGCAACTCGGGCGTGATCACCAGCCAGATCCTCGGCGGGATCGCCCATGCGCTCGACGGCAAGCGCCGGTTCAACGGCCTCGACCTCGCGCACGCCCTCGACGCCGGGACCAAGAAGGCCTACGCGGCGGTCCAGCGCCCCGTCGAGGGCACGATCCTCACCGTCATCCGGGAGGCCTCCGCCGCTGCCATCGCCGCCGCCGAGCGCGACAACGAGGCCGAGAACGTCCTCGACGCCACGGTCGAGGCAGCCGAGCGCTCGGTTGCCAAGACGCCGACGCTGCTCGAGGTCCTCCGCGAGGCCAAGGTGGTCGACTCCGGCGGGCAGGGCCTGTTCCGCCTGTTCGAGGGCGCGCTCGCGGCCGTCCGAGGCCTCCCCGTGGATTGCGAGCAGGCTCGCCCCGGCCCGTCGAGCACCAGCGCCACCGCGTCGACGCCCGTCCTCCCCGGGATCGGGGAGGAGACGACCTACGGCTACGAGACGGTCTACCTCGTGCACGCGCGGCCCGGCGAGCGGCTCGACCCCCAGGCGATCGGGGCCCACCTCGAGACCATCGGGGACTCCGTGCTGGTCGGGGGTGACGATGCGGTCGCCAAGGTCCACGTCCACAACGACCGCCCAGACGCGGTCATCGCGTACGGCCTCTCGGTGGGCACCCTCACGCGCGTCACTGTCGAGAACCTCGACGGGCAGGCGAGCGACGTCCGCGAGGCGAGGGCCGCCGCCTTCATCGAGGGAGCGTCGGGGGCGTTCGCGCCCGCCATGCCCGCGATGCCAGCCTCGCCCGGCTCGAGCTTTGGCGACCCGTTCGCGCGCGTGATGGCCGCCTCCGCGCAGACCGCAACCGTCGAGCTCGTCCCGGCCACGCGCATGCCGCTGGGCGTTGTCGTGGTCGCGCCGTCGGAGGGGCTCGCGCAGCGCCTCGCGCTGACCGCCGAGGGGTTCAAGGAGTACGTCGCCTTCCGCGTGGTTCACGGCGGCCAGACCGCGAACCCCTCCACGGGCGAGCTTCTCGAAGCGGTGGCCGCCACGCCCGCCGACGAGCTGCTGATCCTGCCCAACAACCCCAACGTCATCCTGGCGGCGAAGCAGGTGGCCTCGATGACGGATCGCGTGGTCCACATCGTCCCGACGCGCAACTGCGCCGAGGGCGTCGCCGCCCTGCTGCGCCTCGACCCGGCGCAGGACGCGCAGGAGAACGCGGCGGCGATGACGGCCGCGGCGCGCTCGATCCTGTCGGTTCAGGTGACCGAGGCCGTCCGCGACGCGACGGTGTCGGGCAAGAAGGTCAAGAAGGGCCAGACGATGGTCCTCGATCCCGACGACGGCCTGCTCGCGCTCGACAGCGACGCCAACCGCGCGGTGATCTCGGCGTTCGGTCGCATGAAGGGCGGGTTCGAGATCGTCGAGGTGTACTACGGGGCAGAGGGCAGCCTCGAGGACGCCGAGGAGCTCGCGTCGAAGATCCACGAGGTCGCGCCCGGCGCCGAGGTCGAGGTCCTCCACGGCGGCCAGCCCCACTACCGGTATCTGATCTCGGCCGAGTGAGCGAGCGTCGGCGCCCCGGCCCCGCTCGCGGCAGCCGATCGCTGCGTTCCACGACCGCGCGCGCGGCCGTGCCGATCCCCGTCGATCCGGTCGAGCGCCTCTCCCTCCCCCTGGCGCTGTCCGGGCTGGCGGCGGCCGGACCGCTGCGCCGGGCGGGCCGCCGCCTGGGCATCGAGACGGTGCGCGACCTCCTGTTCCACCTTCCGCGCCGGTACGACGACCTGCGTGAGCTGATGCAGCTCGCCAACCTCCACTACGTGCCCGACGGGACGGTCGTCTCGGCCCGCGTCCGGGTCACGGCGGTGCGAGTCCAGCAGACGTGGCGGCGCAAGGTGCAGGTCACGACCGCGTATCTCGAGGATGACACCGGCGCCGCCGAGGCGACCTGGTTCGGCCGCCGGTTCGTGGAGCGGCGGCTCCACGAGGGCGACGAGATCTTCGTGTCGGGCAAGCTCAAGCGGCGCGGCTTCACGATGGTCATCGAGGGGCCCGACTTCCAGCCGGCGTCGGCCGTGTCGCTGCTCCACGTTGGGCGGATCGTGCCGGTCTACCGGCTGACGGCCGGCGTGAGCGCGGCGCGGCTGCGCGCGGCCATGCGCGAGGCGCTCGACCGCGACGGCCGCGCCTACCCCGAGTACCTCCCGCCCAAGCTCCGCCGCGAGGCCGCCGCGCCGCCCATCGGCGAGGCGCTCGAGAGCGTCCACTACCCGCCGGACTTCGAGGCGCGCGACGCCGCGCTCCTGCGCCTCGCCTACGACGAGCTCCTCGCCCTCCAAATCGGCATGGTCGCCCGCCGCCGGTCCCGCGGCCGCGACCTCGCCGCCCCGATCGCCGTGGACGACGCGCGCGATGCGGCCGTTCGGGCGGCACTCGAGGCGTCGCTCGCCCGCAAGCTGGGCTTCGAAGCGCCGCTCACGCCCGACCAGTCGCAGACCATCGGCGAGATCCGGGCCGACCTGGCCCGCGCCACGCCGATGCTGCGCCTCGTGCAGGGCGACGTCGGCTCCGGCAAGACGGCCGTGGCGGCCTGGGCGCTGGCGGCAGCGGCGCTCGCTGGCCGGCAGGCGGCCATGCTCGCCCCAACCGACCTGCTCGCGCGCCAGCACCTCGCCACAGTTGCCGCGCTGCTCGACGACCTGGGGATCCCTGTGACGCTGCTCACCGGGTCGCTCGAGGCGAAAGCGCGCCGCAACGCGCTCGAGGCCATCGCGTCGGGGCAGGCGCCGGTGGTCGTGGGCACGCACGCGCTGCTCCAGGAGAGCGTCTCGTTCGCGGACCTGGGGCTGGCCGTCGTGGACGAGCAGCACCGCTTCGGCGTGGAGCAGCGCGGGTCGCTCGAGGCCAAGGGCGGCTCCGGGCGCCAGCCGCACGTGCTGCTGATGACCGCCACGCCCATCCCGCGCACGTTGGGACAGGTGATCTACGCGGACCTGGACGTGTCGACGCTGCGCGGCGCGCCCGCTGGCCGTGTCCCGATCCGGACGGGGATCCGCCGACCGGTCGAGCTCGAGGGGACGTGGCGCAAGGTTCGCGAGGAGGCCGATGCCGGCCACCGGACATTCGTCGTGGTGCCCCGGATCGGGCCGGCGGCGGGCTCGGACGCCAAGGACGGCGCGGGCGGCGCCGAGGCCGACGACGAGGGCTGGGCTGGCGACGACGAGCTCCCCGACGAGGACGTTGAGACGGCATGGGCCGCGGCGGCGGAGGCCGAGTACGAGCGGCTGAGGGGCGAACTGGCGCCCCTCCGCGTGGGCCTCGTCCACGGCCGGCTCAAGGCTGTGGACCGCGATCGGGAGATGGCCCGCTTCCGCGACGGCGAGCTCGACGTGCTGGTGGGCACCACCGTGGTCGAGGTGGGCGTGGACGTCGCGGAGGCCACGATGATGGTCATCGAGGGCGCGGAGCGCTTCGGCCTGGCGCAGCTCCACCAGCTTCGGGGCCGTGTCGGGCGCGGGACGGCCGATTCCTTCTGCGTGCTCGTCTCCGAGGCCGCCGAGGGCACCACCGAGCACGAGCGCCTGCGGGCGGTCGCCGCCACGTCGGACGGGTTCGAGCTCGCCGAGCGCGACTTCGAGCTGCGCCGCGAGGGCAACGTGCTGGGCCTCGCCCAGAGCGGCCTGCCGCGGCTCCGGGTGGCCACCCTCACAAACCCCGACCACCGCGAGCTCGCCTCGCTGGCCCGCCTCCACGCGGAGGCGCTGGTCGACGACGAGGGGCGCCTCCCCGCAGACCTGCCTGACCTCGCGCGGGAGCTCGAGACCGGCTGGCTGGCGCGCGTGTTCGCCGGCGACCCGGCGAGTGCGGCGTAGGGCAGGGAGGGGAGCGGCATGGCGGACGCGGGCCGAGTCATCGCGGGCTCCGCGAAGGGCGTCCGGCTCGCCGCGCCCGGGCCCGGCACGCGGCCGCTGGCGGACCGCGTGAAGCAGACGCTGTTCGCGGTGATCGAGCCCGAGCTCGACGGCGCGGTCGTGCTCGACCTGTTCGCCGGGAGCGGGGCCGGCGGGATCGAGGCGCTCTCGCGGCGAGCCGCCCGGGCCGTGTTCGTGGAGAAGGACGGCGGCGCGGCGAGGGTCATCGGCGAGAACCTTCGGCGTGCGGCGTTGACGGCCCAGGGCCTGGTCGTCAAGCGCGACGCCATCGCGTGGCTGGCCGACCCGGCGGGCGCCGCCGCGTCTGGCCCGTTCGACGTCGTGCTCCTGGACCCGCCGTACGCCGACACCGATGCGCTGGCCCACGCGCTCGAGCTGCTGGGCGCGCACCTCGCCCCCCACGGCGTCGTCGTCGCCAAGCACTTCTGGCGCGACGCCCCGCCGCCGCGGGCCGGGCTGCTAGCATCGGTCCGCGAGCGCCGCTTCGGGGAGACGGCGCTGACCTTCTACCGGCGCCGGGACTCGGCGCCGCCCGAGCGCGAGGAGGCGGACGAATCGTGAGCGTCGCGGTCTACCCGGGCTCGTTCGACCCGATCACCAATGGCCACCTCGATGTCATGCGCCGCGCCGCCCGCGTCTTCGACCGCGTGGTGGTCGGGGTCCTCGCGAATCCGCGCAAGCAGCCGCTGCTGGGCGCTGCGGAGCGCGTCGCGGTGATCGAAGAGGTCGTGGCCGCGGACCCTGAACTCGCGGGCCGCGTCGACGTGCGCACGTTCGACGGCCTGACCGTCGACTTCTGCCGCGAGGCCGGGGCCTCGTCACTGGTCCGCGGTCTGCGGGTCATCTCGGACTTCGAGAGCGAGATGCAGCTCGCGCACAACAACCGTGAGCTCGCGCCGGACGTGGACACCGTCTTCTTCATGACCTCGCTCGAGCACAGCTACATCAGCTCGAGCCTGGTCAAGGAGATCGCCCAGTTCGGGGGAGACGTGTCGCGGATGCTGCCCCCGCCGGCGGCCCAGGCGTTGGCCGGGGCGCTGGGCGCGTCTCGGGCGGCGCACGGAGGCTAGGAGTCCGCCTCGGCCGCGTGCCATAATCATCTCCCGAGACGCCCCGCCCCGGGGCACAGCCTGGGGAGCCGACCGCTGGACATCATCTTCCTCGTCGAGCGCTTGGAGTCCCTGATCGCCAACGGGAAGCCACTGCCGCTGACCAAGAGCGCGATCGTCGACCGCGAGCAGGCGCTCAACCTGATCGACGAACTCCGCGTCGCCGTGCCCGAGGAGGTCCGTGCCGCCAAGCGGATCAACACCGAGGGCGAGCGGATCATCGAGAAGGCCCAGGAGGAGGCCGAGCGCATCGTCGCCCGCGCCCAGGAGCAGGCTGCCTTCCTCATCGGGGAGCGCGGGCTGACCGAGGCCGCCGAGGCGGAGAGTCGCCGGATCCTGATGGAGGCCGACGACGACGCGGACAACGTCCGCCATGGCGCCGACGAATACGCGGCGGGCGTGATGGCGGCGCTCGAGGCCGAGGTGAATCGGACCCTGCGCGGCATCGAGCGCGGGATCGCGATGCTCGACGAGCGCCGGGCGGCCTACGAGGCCCAGGCCGAGGCCGAGGCCAGCCCTGCGCCCGAGTACGGCGCCCCGCTCCCCGGCGGACCGATCGACGACGAGGGGCTCGGGAACCTGGCCCGGCGATGAGCGCGGGCGAGTCCCACCCGTCGTACCCAGTCGACACGCACGGCGACCCCCTGACGTTCAACGTGTCCGGCCTGCTGGCGGAACCGGCCGGCGCCGTCCGCGAGTACCGCATCGACGACGTGGAGGTGGACCTCGGCGAGGATCTGGTCCTCGTGCGCCCGGTCTCGGGCAGGATCCGGCTCCTCCGGACGAATCGGGGGCTGGTGGTCGAATCGGATCTCGACACTGCGCTCGCCGGAGAGTGCGCCCGCTGCCTGCGACCGACGGTGACCGACGTCCACGTCGAGCTCGCCGAGGAGGTCCTGCCCACCATCGACCTCGCGAGCGGGCTCCCCGTCACGCTCGAGGAGGGCGAGGATCCCGAGACGCCGCGCCTCACGGACCACCACGACCTCGAGCTTCGGCCGCTCGTGGCTGAGGCCATCAGCCTCGCCGAGCCCATCGCGCCCCTGTGCGAGCCCGACTGTCCCGGCCTGTGCGAGGAGTGCGGCGAGCGCCTCACGCCTGGTCACGCTCACGGCGACGGCCCCATCGACCCGAGACTGGAGGCGCTGCGGGCGTTCCGTGTCGCTGACGACGAGGTCGAGGACTAGGGCGAACGCTTCTCCCTCAGCGGCCCGAGACGAGTCGCGCAGCGCCGTGCTCGATGACCGCCCAGACCAGGGCCGGTCCCGGCCATCTTGTCGTTCCCGCAAGGGCAGACACGGCGTCGTCCGGGTGCGCCGGATAAGCGACGCGGAGCTGTGCCGCGAAGTCGTGGGCGACCTGCCGCGTGGCCTTCGTTCGCCGGACGACAAGCAGGCGGCTCACCGCCGGGGCCTCGTGCAGGCGCTCCCAGCCCTCCCAGGAGGGGAGCGAGTCCGCCTTTGCCGCCGACCAGCGGACCAGCTGCTCGAGCCGGTGGAGCGCGCCCTGGATCTCGGTGGCGACGATCACCCGCTCGCGCGGCTCGTGGAACGCGACGTCGATCCAGCCACGGCTTGGGCGCGTCACGGCGAGCTCCGTGAACGCCTCCCAGCGCGGGTGTCGCGCGTGGAGGAGCCACTCGAGGATGGGCGCCTGGTGGCGGTCGTGGATCGCGGGACCCGTGTTCGGGTACAGGCGCATGCCGAGGTCGGCGCCGAGCACCGCGGCCAGGCGTCCGTACGCCTCGGGCGTCGGGTTCTCCGTGCCAGCGAGAATGCGAGCCACGTACTGGTAGGTCAGGCCCGCGGCGGCAGCCAGCTGCCGTATGGAGATCCCGGCGTCGGCCAAAAGCTGACGAAGTTGCTCGACCAGCCCGGCACGAAGCCTGCCGGTCCGTCGGTCAGCGGCCCGCTGGAGGTGCGTGGAGGTCATGGGGGCTATCCAAGCACCCGTCGCTCACGGCTGGCTTATCGCAACCCGTAACCCGGCAGGTACACAAATCGCAGCTGGCCACGCTGCTTCGTCGCCTCCCAGGCTACGAACTGACCGATTGGCTGGGCCTGGCGGGCGATCCTGGGTCGTTTCGGCGTCCGGCAGGTGACGAACTGTTGTGAAGGACGCGAAGTGTGCACCTGGTGGGTTACGGGTTGCGGACGTGGCGGACGTGGCGGACGGAGCTCGACGGACATGGTTCGACGGACCGTGCCGGGACCCGGTACACTCCCGCTTCGGCCCACCGCCCCGGTGAGCGCATTCGTGCGCCCGGGACACAGGCGACAGCAACCAGACACCATCGCGGGGCCATCCGCGCGATGAGCCTCAACAGGAGCGTAGACCGACATGGGTGTTCCGAAGCGAAAGGTCGCTCACGCCCGGCAGATGGACCGGCGGAGCCACCACGCCCTCACCCTGCCGCAGCTCGTCGAGTGCCCGCATTGCCACGAGCAGAAGCTGCCGCACCGGGTCTGCCCGGCCTGCGGGTGGTACAACGGCCGGCAGGCGGTCGTGCTCAAGACGCCGGGCGCCGAGGGCGGCGACAAGGCCTAATCGCGTCGTGGCCGCGACGCAGGATCCCAAGCCCGGTTCATCCGCCCGGAGCGGCGTCCGCATCGCCGTCGACGCCATGGGCGGCGACTACGGCGCGCCCGAAGTGGTGCCCGGCGCCGTCAAGTGGGCTCGCGAGCATCCGGCCGACGAGGTCATCCTGGTCGGCGACGAGCCGCTCGTGCGGAGCCTCGCCGCTGATGCGCCACCGAATGTTCGCTTCGTCCACGGCCCCGACGTCGTGGGGATGGACGAGCACCCCGCTCGCGCGCTCGCGCGCAAGAAGCAGTCGTCGATCCGGGTTGCCACGGAGCTCGTCAAGAGCGGGGAAGCCGACGGCGTCCTGACCGCCGGCCACACGGGCGCCGGGATGGCCGCGGGCGTCCTGATCCTGGGCACGCTGCCGGGCATCGACCGACCGGCGCTCGCCGTGCAGCTGCCCGGCGGCAAGCCGTTCCTGCTGCTCGACATCGGTGCCAACCCAGACTCCACAGGCGAGAACCTGGCGCAGTACGCGCGGATGGGCGCCATCTTCGCGGAGCGCGTCATGGGCATCCCGACGCCGCGGGTGGCGCTGCTCTCGATCGGCGAGGAGAAGGGCAAGGGCGACGCCCGCATCGCGAAGGCAACCGAGCTGATCGACCAGACGGACCTCAACTTCATCGGCAACGTCGAGGGCCGCGACCTGACCAAGTTCGTCGCCGACGTCGTCGTGTGCGACGCCGTCCTCGGCAACGTCGTCATGAAGTTCTTCGAGGGCCTCTCGCGGTACATCTTCGACCTGGTCAGCGCCGAGTTCCGCGGCTCGCTTCGGGGCCGGCTGTCGGGGTTGCTGTTCCTGCCGTCCAGGGAGAGACTGGTCAAGAAGTTCGATGCCGAGGTCGTGGGCGGGTCGCCCCTGCTCGGCGTGGACGGCACGCTGCTCATCACCCACGGCAGCGCCAAGCGGCGGATGATCTGGTACGGCATGGAGGCCACGGCGCGCTCGATCCGCGAGGGAGTCAACGCCCAGATCGCCGAGTCGCTGGGCGTCGACGGTCAGGCACGTGCGGAGGAAGCGGTCGAGCTGCGCGTGGCGGAGGGGAAGTAGCCATGGCTGCGCTCACGGTCGGCCCCGGCGTCATCCGGGAGACGGTTCGGCTGGCGGCCCTCGAGGTGCCCGGCGTCCTGCGCGTCGGCCGCGGCGGCCCGCGGTGGCGGGCGTGGTTCCGCGGCGCCCCGGTCAAGATTCGCGTCCGCGACGGCCAGGTCCACGTCACGCTGTGGGTCGTCGCCCGCCCCCGCCAGCGCCTTGTGCCGCTCGCCGCCCAGGTCCGCGCCGCCACCGGTGCCGCCGTGGTGCGCCTGCTGGGCATGGAGCTCGGCGGCGTGACCGTGCTGGTGGACGGTGTCGGGAGCTGAGCCCCGTCGCCAGCGGCGGGATCGCTCGAACGAGGAGCTGGTCCGGAGCCGGCGCGCCGGTCGTCGCCTGGCGCTGGCGGCCGTGTTCGAGGCCGAGTTCGGGCAGCGCACGGCCGAGGCCGTCCTGGAGCGCCACCTGGCCCTCGAGCAGGACCCGGAGGCGGGAATCACCGCCCGCGCGCTGGTCGCCGCCGTGACCGAGCACCGCGACACGATCGACGCCAGGATCGCCGAGGTCGCCCCTCAATACCCGGTGGTTTCGCTGGCCCGGATGGACCGCGCATTGCTCCGTTGCGGCATCTGCGAGGTGCTACACTCGCCCGCGACGCCGGCCCGGGTGGCAATCGCCGAGTGGGTCGAGCTGGCTCGCACGTATTCGGGTGACCCAATGCGTCGGCTTGTCAACGGCGTACTCGGGCGTGTGGCCCGCGATCTCAATGCAAGCAGGCGATAGCCCAATCCAGGAGGGAGCCAGTGGCCACGACGTACGATCGGCTGAAGAAGATCGTTGTCGAGCAGCTCGGGGTCGACGAGTCGGAAGTGACGCCCGAGGCGTCGTTCGTCGATGATCTCAATGCCGATTCCCTGGACCTCGTCGAGCTCATCATGAGCCTCGAGGAGGAGTTCGGAACGGAGATCTCGGACGAGGACGCCGAGAAGATCCGCACCGTCCAGGACGCCGTCGAGTACATCGACGAGCGCTCGGCCTGACACCGTCGGACCGGGGCGAGATGCACCCGGCCGAGGCGCTGATCGAGCGGCTGGGCCTACCGGTCCGGGACCGGGACCTGCTGGCGCAGGCCCTGATCCACAGCAGCTGGCTCCACGAGCACCCAGACTCACCGCTGGGGCATAACGAGCGGCTGGAGTTCCTTGGCGACGCGGTCGTCAGCCTCGCCGTCTCCGAGGCGCTCTACCGGCGCCACCCCTCCGACGACGAGGGCATCCTGTCCGCTCGACGTGCCGCCATCGTCAGCACGCCCGGCCTCGCCCGGCTCGCCGTGAGGCTTGAGCTGGGCGGGTTCCTGCTGCTGGGCGAGGGCGAGGCGCAGCGCGGCGGCCGGGTCCGGCCGTCCCTGCTGGCCTCCGCGTTCGAGGCGCTCGTCGGGGCGATCTACCTGGATCTGGGCTGGGACGTCGCCCGTGACTGGATCCACGCGCAGGCCGAGCAGGAGCTCACGGCCGAGGTGGCCCTGACCTCGCTCAAGAGTCCCAAGAGCCGCCTCCAGGAGCATACGCAGCGCACCTCCGGGGACCGGCCGATCTACCGGCTGGTCGAGGCCGTCGGGCCGGACCACGAGAAGCACTTCCGCATTGAGGTCGAGGTGGACGGGCGCGTGCTCGGGGCGGGCGAGGGCGCCTCGCGTCGCATCGCCGAGACGCAGGCCGCAGCCGAGGCGCTCGAGACGATCCGTCGCGAGCGACTGGCGGCCAAGGCCTCGCGGCGCGCGCACGATGCTGACGCCAGCCCTGACGGTGTGGCGCTTGGCGAGGCCGCCACCGACGCCGGAGGCGACGCCGGCCGGCAGGAAGTCGAAGCCGAGGCCGCCAAGGACGCCGGCCCGGCCCAGGGTGTTGGCTCCGCCGATGCGACGGCGTCCGCGAAGGCCGCCCCGACCGACCTCTCGTGAACGCCCCGGCACGGCTGCTGGGGCTCCGGGTCCAGGGCTTCAAGTCCTTCGCCGAGCGCACGCTCGTCGAGTTCGGCCCAGGGATCAGCGCCGTCGTGGGTCCCAACGGCTCGGGCAAGTCCAACCTGGCCGACGCGCTGCGCTGGGCGCTGGGCGAGCAGGGCCGCTCGCTCCGCATCCGCAAGAGCGAGGACGTCATCTGGGCCGGCTCCGAGAGGCGCTCGGCGCAGGGCATGGCCGACGTCACGCTCGTGCTCGACAACAGCGACGCGCTCCTGCCGGTCGAGTACTCGATTGTTGAGCTGGGCCGCCGCCTGTACCGGTCGGGCGAGAACGACTACCTGCTCAACAAGCAGCGCGTCCGCCTCCGGGACCTCCAGGACCTCCTCGACTCGGCGAACCTGGCCGAGAACGCATTCCTGTTCATCGGGCAGGGCATGGTGGACCAGGCGCTGGCGCTCCGGCCAGAGGAGCGGCGACCCCTGTTCGAGGAGGTCGCCGGGGTCCGGCGCCACGAGCGGCGGCGGCGCAAGGCCGAGGAGCAGCTGGCCGAGGCGGAGGCCAACCTCGCACGCGTCGAGGACATCCTCGCCGAGCTGCGCCCGCAGGCGCGCCGCCTGGGCCAGCTGGCGGAGCAGCAGGCGACGCGCCTGACCGCCGGCGAGGAGCTGGCCGCGGCGCTCATCGTCGCCGCCCACGCCCGCTGGCACGAGGCCGCCGGGCGCGAGGCCGGGGCGCAGGCGCGCCGCGACGCGCTGCACGCAGAGTCCGACGGGGCGCTCGAGGCGCTCGAGACCGCGGAGTCCACCGTGGGCCAGATCGCCTCGAGCATGGCCGCGCGCGCGGAGCTGGAGCGCGAGCGCCGGGCAGGCCACGAGGCCGCGCGCGCGACGCTGACCCAGCTGGGGCTGCGCGAGGCGCGGGCCGCGGGCGAGGTTGCCGCTGCCGCGCGCGATCGACAGCGGATCGCGGGCGAGCGCGCTGCCGCCGAGGCGGACATCGCAGCGGGCCGGCGCGCGCTGGCCGAGGCCGTCCCGGAGCCGGACCTCGAGCTCGAGTCGGCGCTCGGCGAGGCGGACCGGGCGCTCGGCGATGCGCTCTCGGAGCTGGCGTCGCTGCGGGCCGCGTCCCGCGCGCGCGGGGACGAGCTGACGGCGCTTCGG
>JAJXUG010000073.1 GCA_021783095.1 Chloroflexota bacterium
GTCAAGCCGCCCGCCTGGCGGGCATGCTGGGGCTTCGCACGCCGCAGTGCCCGGCACGAGAGCAGCAGGCGCGCGGCGGAGCGGCTAACGCGCCGCAGAGCCGGCCCCCGCGCAGCAGGCGCGCGGCGGAGCGGGCTGACGCGCCGCAGTGCCCGGCCCCCGCGCAGCAGGCGCGCGGCGGAGCGGGCTGACGCGCCGCCGTGCCCGGCACGAGAGCAGCAGGCGCGCGGCGGAGCGGCAACGCCGGCAGCAACGCCAGGGGGCTCGGCCGGCCCGCGCCGCCGGGAGCGTTCGACCTACTGCGCCAGGCGCGGATAGAGCCGCGACGCGATCGCCACGAGCACCGCAACCGTCCCCGCCAGGACCGCGATGTCCAGCGCGATCGGGTACGTGGACGGGCTTCCCTCGATCATCAGCGCCCGGAGCGCGTCCACCTGGTAGGTGAGCGGGTTGAGGTGGGCGAACACCTGCAGCCAGCCGGGCATGAGCGAGATGGGGTAGATCGCCGAGCTCGCGAAGAACAGCGGCATCGTGAGCACCTGCCCGATGCCCATGAACCGCTCTCGGGTCCGCACCAGGCACGCCACGATCAGGCTGAACGTGGCGAAGCCAGCGGCGCCCAGGACCACCACCAGGGCCACGCCGACGAGCGACGGCAGCTCCCAGCGCAGGTGGATCCCGATCAGCACGGCGGCGAGGTAGACGACGAACGCCTGGACGAGAGCGCGCAGCCCGCCCGCCAGCGCCTTGCCCGTGACGAGCGCCTCGCGTGAGGCGGGGCTGACGAGGTACTTGTGGAGGACGCCCAGGTCGCGCTCCCAGATGACCGCGATGCCGAAGAAGATCGCGGAGAACAGGGCGCTCTGCGCGAGCACGCCCGGCGCCAGGAAGTCCATGTACCCGACGTTGCCGGTCTGGATGACGCGGGCCTGGGCGATCACCTGGCCGAAGACGACCAGCCACAGGATCGGCTGGACGGCCCGCGTCGCCACCTCGGTGGGGTCGTGGGCGAGCTTGCGGAGCTCCGCGCTGGCGACGGTCCAGGCATCGAGCAGGAAGCGGACCGGCGCGACGGGCTCAGCCGAGGCGGCGTGCGGTGCGGCGCGTTCGAGCGACGTCACGGAACGTTCCTCCTTCTTCCAGGCCTGAGCCGGTGAAGTGCGTGAACACGGCATCGAGCGTGGCTCCCGGGCCCACCTGGGCCGCCAGCTCGGCGGGGGTCCCGAGGGCGACGAGCCTGCCGAGGTGCATGATCCCCAGGCGCTCGCAGAGCTCGGCGGCCTCCTCCATGTAGTGCGTGGTGAGCATCACGGTGGTCCCGTCACGCTCGCGAAGCCGGCGGACGTGCTCCCAGACGGCGCGCCGGGCCACCGGGTCGAGGCCGACGGTCGGCTCGTCGAGGAACAGGACCGCCGGGCGGTGGAGCATCGCCTGGGCGATCTCGAGGCGCCGGATCATCCCGCCCGAGAACGTGCGGACCAGCTTGTCGCCCACGTCGGCGAGGCCCATGAACTCGAGCGCGTCGTCGATCCGCTGGCGGCGCTCGCCGCGCGGCACGTGGTAGAGGCGGGTCGAGATGTCGAGGTTCTCGCGGGCGGTGAGCGTCCCGTCCGTGGACAGCAGCTGCGGGACGTAGCCGATGGACCGGCGGACCGCCCGCGAGTCTCGCACGATGTCGTGGCCGGCCACCCTGGCCGCGCCCGAGGTCGGGTCGAGCAGGGTGATCAGCATCTTGATCGTGGTCGTCTTGCCTGCGCCGTTGGGTCCGAGCAGGCCGAACACCTCGCCGTCGGTGACGTTGAGCGTCAACGCGTCGACGGCGGTGACCTCGTCGAAGCGGCGCGTCAGGGCTGCGCATTCGATCGCCAGTGCCGTCACGCTCTCGCCTCCCGCCCGATCGGCTGCGAATGTCCGTCACACTTCGGGTTACGAACATTCTATCCTGTCCACGTGAAGACGTCACCCGAGGCAGCCGGGATCGCGCGATCGACCGCAGAGGCCGTGCTGGAGTCGGTGCCGCCGGTCATGCGGGCGATCCGGGCTCGGATGCGCGAGGGGCGGGTCGAGGGTTTGTCGGTCCCGCAGTTCCGGGCGCTGCTCTACGTGCGCCGGCACCCGGGCACGGACCTCTCGAGCGTGGCCGAGCACCTGGGCGCGTCGATGCCGTCGGCGTCGGAGCTCGTCTCGCGGCTGGTACGCGACGGGCTGATGGCGCGCACGGCGGACCCGGCCTCGCGCCGCCGCGTGCGGCTCTCGCTCAGCGAGGAGGGGGACCGGCTGCTCTCGGAGGCCCGGGGCCGGACGCTGGACTGGCTGACCCTGCGCCTGTCCACCGCGCCGCCGGAGCGACTGGCGCGGATCGAGGCTGCGCTGCGCGAGTTGCGGTCGGCGCTCGAGGAGGCGGCGGAGGGCTGACCTCCGCTCGTCGTCCTAGCGGACGATCGCGCGCCCGCTCCGAGCCCAGGCGCTGGTGCCACCCTTGACCGAGACCGCGCCCTCGAAGCCCTGCTCGAGGAGGTAGTTCGTCGCTTTCGTGCTCCGGCTGCCCGACGCGCAGATCACCGCGTACGGCTTGTCGCGGCGGAGCTTGGCAATGCGGTCTGGGAGCCGCTTGACCGGGACGTGGATGGCGCCCGGGAGGTGGCCCCGGCGGAACTCCGAATCCTCGCGCACGTCGAGCACGCGGACCGCATTCTGCTGGAGAAGGGCGTCGAGCTCGGCGACGTCGATCGACGGGATGCTCGGGGACAGGCGGCGCAGGAACGAGAACACGGAGTGACTCCAAGCGGGGGCCCGCGATGGGCAATGGTGGCGGCGCGAAGGATAGCGGGTGGTGCGCCTGAGCGGCTTGGCCGTGTCCCCGCTCGGCGCTCGACGTGCACCGAGCGGCCCTACGGGCGGGCCGAGCTCCGGCGCGTCCGCCCCGTGCCGCCCTTCGATGCCTCGAGGTGCACACGGAAGCACGGAGCGGACAGCCCGTCGGCTCCCGCGTCGGCAGGGCCGCTGGGTGCACGCGAGGGGAGCCGACGGGGGGACCGGCGCGACGGTCGATCGAGCGGCAACGACTGCCGTGACGCTCAGGAGTCGCCCAGCACCCACTCCGAGCCCGACGGCCCGTCGCGGACCTCGACACCCACCGAGGCCAGGCGGTCGCGGATGAGGTCGGCGGTGGGCCAGTCCTTCGACGCCCGGGCTGTGTCGCGCAGCTGCAGGAGGACCTCGACCAGCGGCGCCAGATCAGCTCGCCGGTCGCGGGAGCCGTTGCCGGCCTGCTCGCCCAGCCGCACGACGAGCGCCTGGAAGGTCGCCGATGCGTTGTCGAGGTCGGGGCTGTCCTCGCCGGCGCGGACGCGGGCGTTGATCGCCTCGTCGAGCGCCAGGAGTGCGGTCACGGCCTCTCGCACCTCGCCCCCGTCGAGCGCCGCGCTGAACGTCCCCTCCAGCTCCTGCATCTCCTGGCGCATCGGGGCCGCGGGACGAACGGGGCGCTCCGCGGAATCCGAACCCGCCAGGGCTGCCGTGTGGACCGCTTCGCTGGACTGCCCGGCCGCCAGACCGCGCGCCGCCTCGCCGATGGCCGCGATCGCGATGGACGCGCCGGCCTCGAACCGGGCACTCCGCCCGTCCACGCGGACCGTCACCCCGCCGAGCCCGGCGACCGACGCCGAACCGGCCTCGAGGTCCAGCACCAGCGCCGTGTGGCTGTCGACGCCCAGCACGAACACGTCCTGCGGCAGCAGGCCCTCGAGCATCCGCAGGCGACGCTCCCCCATGTAGCAGAAGCGGGTGTCGTGGTTGCCGCCCTCGGCGTTGTCGTAGTGGGGGACGACCGCGGCCCGCAGCCCGGTCGCGCCGCCGAGCAGGTCCAGCCCCTCGAGCCAGTGCGGCGGCTCGCCCACCTTGTAGACCTCGTAGACCGGGATCGACACGACGCCCAGCGTCAGGGCGGCGGCGCTCGCCATCGTCACGATCCCGCCGGCCCGGAGCTTGTCCGCGAGCGCTCCGGGGACCGGCCCGCCGGCCCACTGGCGAAGCGCGTACGACGGGCTGCCGGGCCCCGCCATGAGATAGCGGGCCGCCCGGATGCGGGCCAGGGCGGTCGCCGCGGTCACCGCGTCCACGTCGCTCGATCGGAACGACGCCACCTCGACCGGGTTGCCGACGCTGGTGGCGAAGAACTCCATCGTCCGCGCCGAGAGGTCGTCGGCGTTCTCCTGGAACCCGTACGGCGTGTCGAGGATAGCCGCCGGCACCTGGCGGCCGAAGCGGTCGAACAGCGCGCGGTGGACCTTGGCCATCGCGGGCGCAGTCTCGCCCGAGCCCATGATCGCGAGGATGCGCGGGTCGCCGCTCATGTCCGGCCGCTCACGCGAAGAACCCGTCGTCGACCGCGTCGGCCATCACGTCCGCCACGGCGACGGGGTGCTGGGCGTGGAGGTCGTGGTCGCCGTCGAACGGGTGGGCCCGCGCCCTCGGCAGCCCGGCGAGCGCCTCCTCGACCGCCGCCATCCGGCCGTGCGCCCGGTCGTCGAGTTTGTCGGCGCCGGCGGGCAGCAGCAGCACGGGGGCCGTCACCAGCGCGTACCGCCGGGAGGGGTGGTGGTCCCACATGCCGCGGAGCACGGTCAGGTGCCGCTCGTAGGTCAGCCAGGGCGCGACCGTCCCGTCCGGGAACTGCTCGAAGTTGGCGAGCGTGCCCGCGATCCCCGTCTCGGGCCAGTCGGGGTGGGCCGCGCGGATGTAGCCCTCGATCTCCGCGAGGCGGCGGCCGGCCAGGCGGGGCGGGGCCAGCGCCTCGCGGCAGGCCTCCCACGAGGGAAACGCGCGCGACGGCTCGAACCAGCCGCCGTCCACGCAGACGATGCCGCGCGTGATCGCCGGGTGCCGGGCGCCGAGCTCGATGGCCACGTTGCCGCCCCACGACTGCCCGGCGACGACGGGGCGCCTGAGCCCCAGGGCGGCGATCAGCGCCGCCACGTCGTCGGCCACGGTCGGGACGTCGTACGGGCCGTCGGGCTTGGAGGAGCGGCCGTGGCCGCGAAGGTCGATCGTGACTGCGGGAAAGCCCCGCTCAACGAGACGTGCCGCCACGCCGTCCCACAGGCGCGCGTTGGACGCCAGCCCGTGCATCAGCACGAACGTCGGGACGTCCGGGGCGGCACTTGGGGCAGGCCAGGTGTCGGCGGCGATCTCCACGCCCTCGGCGACCGGGACGCGACGCGTGTCCATGCGCACCATCTTGCCCTGAAACGTTGAAGATGGCGATGGAACGCCCCCGATCGCGAGAGGGAGCCCTCCTTGCCTGCCCCGAGCGCCTGCTCGCTGCGCCGCCGGCTCGGCTTCATGCCGGGGGTATCGTGTCCCCGGCGTGGCCGCGACAGACCGAGTCGCCAGGCTCGCCAGCCGGGGGCCAGCAAGGGGTGCAATTCGCGTGAGGAAGCGCGTCGTCATCGGCGGCGTGGTGGTGGTCGGCATCGCCCTCGTCGCCGGCCTTCGGCTGACCCACGTGCTGGGCGGCCAGACGCCCCAGACCACCTACCTGACCGCCACGGCGGTCACGACCGACGTCGTGGACACGGTCTCGGTGACCGGGTCTGTCCAGCCGGTCGAGACGTATGCCTTCGCGTTCGGACAGGCGCCCACGCGCAACCCCAGGCCCTCGTCGACCGGCAGCGGGCCGTCGAGCGTCGCCGCCGCGACGTGGACGGTCAAGACCGTCGAGGTCAAGCCCGGCGATGCCGTGGCGGCGGGCGACGTCCTCGCGTCGGCCGACACCGCCGATGCCGAGGCCGCGCTCGCGACCGCACAGCTCAACCTGACAGCGGCCAAGGCGAAGCTCGACGCCGATTCGTCCCCGGTCTCGAGCAGCACCAAGGCGAAGGCGAAGCTCGCGATCACACAGGCGAACAGGCAGCTCTCGCAGGCGCAGACCGCGCAGTCGCAGACCGCGGCGGCGGGGCGGCTCGCCGTGTCGCAGGCCCAGGGCGCGCTCGCCGACGCGAACCAGAGGCTCGCCGACGACCAGGCGGCCAGTCTCCCCGGCACAGTCATCGCCGCCGACGAGGCGGCCGTCGAGCAGGCGTCGCGTGCCCTGGCGACGGCGAGGCAGCAGGCATCGACGGCGGACACCCAGGCCGCGGCGGCGGTCGACACGGCCAAGCTCAACGTGCAGTCGGCGCAGCTCGCCTACACGGGGGCGACCACGGTCAACACCGCCGCCGCGGTCGCCGCCGACAAGGCGACGGTCTCCCAGGCGCAGACCGCGGTGTCCGACGCGCAGACCACGCTCGATCGCCTGACCCTCACCTCGCCGATCGCGGGCACCGTCTCCTCGGTGACGATCCAGCCGGGCGATGTCGTCTCGGGCACGGTGATCACGCTGCGGAGCGCCGAGGTGGAGGTCGACGCGTCCGTGACCGAGAGCGACCTGCCCGCGGTCAAGGTGGGCCAGCCCGCAGCGGTGACCATCGGAGCGCTGGGAGCGTCGACGAAGGGCACTGTGTCCGAGGTGGACCTCGCGGGCGCCACGAAGAGCGCGTCGGGCGTGGTCTCGTACAGCATCACGATCTCGCTGCCGAGCGCGCCGGCCGGCGTCGCGCCCAGCATGACCGCCGACGTGGACGTGACGACGGCGATGGCGTCGGGGGTGGTGGCGGTGCCGGCGTCGGCGATCGGCGGCGAGCCCGGGGCCTACACCGTCGAGGTGTTCGACGGCCCCGGCAGCGTCCACACGGTGCCGGTGGAGGTGGGGCTGATGACCTCCACCCAGGCCGAGGTCAAGTCGGGGATCGCGGCGGGGACGCAGGTGGTGACGGGCGTCGCGAACGCGCAGGACCTCGTGACGACGTTCCCCACAGGCCCCGGCGGCGGCACCCGAACACCTGCCCCGGCCGGGTCCGGGCAGTAGGCGTCACGGCGCGCCTGCGGTTGGGCCTCGAGGCGTGATCCTGGAACTGGTCCCGCTCGCGATCTCGCGGCTGGCGTCGGCGCGCCTCCGGGCGCTGCTCACGATGCTCGGCGTGATCATCGGCGTGGGCGCCATCGTGGCGCTGGTGTCGGTGGCCCAGGGCGCGACGTCGGGGATCACCAACCTGATCGAGGGGCTCGGGGTGAACCTGCTCCAGGTCAGCCCCGGCGCCAGCACCACCGGGTTCCTGCGCGGGGCGGCGGGCTCGGCCACCACCCTCACGATCGACGATGCGACGGCGATCGCCGGCATCCCCGGGGTGGCGGAGGTCGCGCCCCAGGCATCGACCGTCGCCGTCGTGGTCGCCGGGAGCCGCAACACCACCACGTCCATCACCGGCGTCACGCCCGAGTTCGCGACCGTCCGCGCCTACGACATCTGGCGGGGCGCCTTCCTCTCGCCTGCCGAGCTGGACCGGGGCCTGCGGGTTGCCGTGCTGGGCTCGGCCACGGCGGACGACTTGGGTCTCGGGGCCGATGCCGTGGGCTCGTCGATCACCGTGGGCGGGGTGCCCTTCCGGATCGTCGGCATCCTCCAGCCCAAGGGCATCCTCGACGACCAGGTGCTCGTGCCGCTGCCCGCCCTGCGCGACTACTTCGTCGCCGGCAAGTCACTCTCGGCGATCTCGGTGTCGGTGGTCCACCCCGAGAACATCCCGCTCACGAAGTTCGCGATCCGCGAGCTGCTCCGCCAGCGCCACGACCTGGCCCAGGGCGCCGCCGACGACTTCACGATCATCGACCAGGCGCAGCTGCTGTCCGCGTTCGGGACGATCACCGGGATCCTGTCCCTGCTGCTGGCGGGAATCGCGTCGATCAGCCTGCTCGTGGGCGGGATCGGCATCATGAACATCATGCTGGTGTCGGTCCGCGAGCGGACGCGCGAGATCGGGATCCGCAAGGCGGTCGGGGCGCGGGGGCGCGACATCCTGGTGCAGTTCCTGGTGGAGGCGCTGGTGCTCTCGCTGACCGGCGGGGTGATCGGCGTGGTGGTCGGGGTGGGGGCGTCGGCGGCGATCGGCGCGATCGCGGGCTGGGGGCTCAACGTGTCGCCCTCGACGATCGCCCTGGCGGTCGGGTTCTCGCTCGGCGTGGGCATCGTCTTCGGCGTCTGGCCGGCGCGGCAGGCGGCTCGGCTGGACCCGATCGCCGCGCTCCGGTACGAGTAGCCCCGCCTCGCGTCGCCCGCCCCGGCGCTGGCGCCTGCGGGGTGCTCGCGGGCAGAACGATCCCCGATACGATCGGTCGCGTGATCCCCATCCTGCTCAAGAGCCGGTCGACGGCGTTCATCCTCGGCTGCTCGTCGTTCGTGCTCCTCGGCTGGAGCGGCCTGCTGGTGCCGTCGCTCGCCCGGGAGGTGGAGGGCGGGTTCGCCCAGACCGACGTCGGGCTCGGCTTCTTCTACTTCGTCACCGCGATCGCGTACGCGGGCGGATCCGTGCTCGGCGGGATGGTCACGGAGCGGGTGGGCCGACGCCCGATCTACACGGTCGCGGTGGCGCTGACCGGGCTCGGGCTGATCGCCCAGGGGCTGACCGGCGACTGGGGCATGTTCCTCGTGGCCGGCGTCGTGCGGTCGGTCGGGTCCGGCGCCATCGACGGCGGCGGCAACGGGATGATCCTCGACCTGTACCACGATGCCCGTGGCGGCCGGCTCAACCTGCTGCACCTGTTCTACTCGGTGGGCGCGCTGGGGGCGCCGTTCGCGCTGGCGGCCCGCGACCTCATCGGCTTCCCGTGGCAGGGCGTCATCGTCGCGAGCGGCGTCATCGCGCTGCCGCTCGCGGCCCTGCTCGCCGTCACCGACCTCGCCGACGGCCGTGCCCGGCCGCACCGCGCGCACGGCGGCCAGCGCTCGAGCCTGCTCGCCCTGCCGCTCGTGGTGCTCGCGGTCTCGATCGGCTGCTACGTCGCGTCGGAGATCGGCGTGTCGAACTGGCTCGTGCGGTTCCTGGCGGCGGCGCCGGCGGCGACCGCGACCTCGGCGCTCGGGCTGTTCTGGGCGGGGCTCGCGGCCGGCCGGTTCGCGGGCAGCCGCTTCGCCGACCGCTTCGACCACGCCACGCTCGCGATCGTGGCGTCGCTCGTGGCGGGCGTCGCGCTCGTCGGTGCCGTGGCGGTGCCCAGCATCGAGGCGTCGATCCTCCTGTTCGTGGTGGTCGGCTTCGCGTCCGGCCCGATCTACCCCCTCATCGTGGCGCTCGGCGGGGAGCGCTTCCCCGATCGCGCCGCCGCGGTCAGCGGCGTGATCGTCGCGGCGTCGGTGGTGGGCGCCGTCGTGTATCCGCCGCTGATGGGCGTGCTCTCGGTGACGGTCGGCCTGCCGGTGGCGATGCTCGGGACCGCGGCCGTTTGCCTTGCGTGCGCCGCGGGGCTGGCCGTCGTGGCGCGGATGCCGGCGCCGGGCGCGGGCGGCGCGCCTCGCCCGGAGGGCCGCGTGGCCTGAGGCGGCCTACCGCTTCGAGCGCTTCTTGGCCTTGGACTTGCGCCGAGACCGCTCCGCAGGCGGGGCGGCCGGATCTGCGGCGGTGCCGCCCTCGAGCGGTGCTTCAGCGTCGGCGTCAGGCTCGTGGGAGGCCAGCGTCGCCCGGGCCGTCTCCAGCTGCGCCCGTTGCTCGGGCGTCACCTTGGGGTAGTGCGGGTTGATCTGCACGAGCGCGTGGGCGATGGCGGCTGAGGCGATCATCCGCGCGTACGGCTTGTCGTCGGCCGGGATCACGTACCACGGCGCCCACTGGGTGCTCGTGTTCGAGAGCACCTCGCTGAACGCCTTCTGGTAGTCGCCCCAGTACGCCCGCTCCTTGACGTCGGCTGCGCTGAACTTCCAGTTCTTCTCGGGCTGGTCGATCCGGTCGAGGAACCGGCGGCGCTGCTCGTCCTCGGACAGGTGGAGGAACAGCTTGACGATCTTGAAGCCCTGGTCCGAGAGGTAGCGCTCCCAGTCGTTGATCTCGCGGAAACGCCGGCGCCAGATGTCGCCGCGCCGCGAGCGGACGGGCAGCTTCTCGAACTGGAGGAGCTCCGGGTGCACCCGGACGACGAGCACCTCCTCGTAGTAGGAGCGGTTGAAGATGCCGATCGAGCCGCGGCCGGGGAGCTCGCGCGAGTAGCGCCAGAGGTAGTCGTGGTCCTGGTCCTCGTCCGACGGGATCTTGAAGCTCGTGACCTCGACGCCCTGGGGATTGACGCCGCTCATCACGTGGCCGATGGTCCCGTCCTTGCCGGCGGCGTCAATGGCCTGGATGATCACGAGCACGCCGTACGTGTCCTGCGCCGCCAGCCGATCCTGGTATTCGGTCAGCAGCTGGACCCCGCTCTCGAGGACGGCCTTCGCCTCGCGCGAGTCGCCCCGGCCGAACTTGCCGGACGCGTCGGTGGGGAAGTCCCGCGGGAGGCGCACCCTGCGCCCGGGCGCCACCCGGTAGGGCGCGATGAGATCGGCGATCCGCCTGGGCCGAAGATCTGCCATGGCAGCGAGTCCTTTCTCCCGACGCCCTCGTCGTCGCGCCGTCGGGCGCATCATCGCGCAGCCTGGACATCGGCCGCCACCCGGCCGTCGCTTCGCCACCCGAGCAGCTTCCGCATGGGAGCACCGGCGTCGTGGCAGATGGTGGTGAACTCAATCGACTCGCCGACGGCGGCGGCAGCCTCGGACCGGGCGACCACGTCGTAGCCCAGTCGCGGGAACCGGGCGATCGCCGTCCCGGTCAGCAGGAACAGCTCGAGGAGGGCCGCAGCGCGGGCCGCCTCCTCGGCGGCCGCCGCGACCACCCACCCCCGCTCGCGCCCGACCACGCCCAGCGCGAGCGCCTCCCGGGCGCCCTCGATCGGCGGGCCGGCCGCCGGCACGTCCCCGACGTCGCCCGATCGAGGTCCATCAGCAGCAGCCGCCACCACCGCAGCAGGCGCCATCGGACTCGGCGAGGGGAAGCAGCTCGAGCGCGATCCTCGGCTTGGCGCGGGGCGCCGACTTCGGCTGCCCGGACACGCCACTGAGCTCCGGTTTCGTCGCCTTGATGATGGCGCTCGCCATGCCCTCGGTGACCATGTGCGTGGGCGTGACCTCAACGTCGACCAGGCCCGCCGCGGCCAGCCCCGCCTCGAACTCGGCGAACGAGAGCGCTCCGGCGATACAGCCGACGAACGAGCCGCGCTCGGCCCGCTCAGCGGCGCTCAGCCGGTCGTCGGCCACGATGTCGGACACGCCCATGCGCCCGCCCGGGCGGAGCACGCGCGCGATCTCGCGGAACACCGCGGGCTTGTCAACCGCGAGGTTGATCACGCAGTTGCTGATCACGACGTCGATGCTCTCGGCGGGGAGCGGGATGGCCTCGATGTGGCCCTTGAGGAACTCGACGTTGGTGGCTCCCGCCGCGGCGGCGTTGCGCCGGGCGAGGGCGAGCATCTCGTCGGTCATGTCGAGCCCGAAGGCGCGGCCGGTGGGGCCGACCCGCTTGGCCGAGAGGAGGACGTCGATGCCGCCGCCGGACCCCAGGTCGAGCACGCGCTCGCCGTCATGGAGCTCGGCCACCGCGATCGGGTTGCCGCAGCCCAGGCTGGCCAGGACCGCGGCCTCGGGCAGTTCCGCGCGCTCGAGCGCCGAGTAGAGCTCGGGGCCGATCTCGTCGCTCGAGGAGCAGCACGCTCCCTCGCTGGCCCTGGTCGCCGCCTCTGCGTAGTGTGCCCGGACTTCGTCGTGGATGGCTTCGGTCGTCACGCAATGGCTCCTGGGGCTGTGATGGTACGGCGGTCAGCGGCCGTTGGCAGCACGGATCGCACGCATCAGGCGCTCCTGGTCCGACGGGCAGCAGACGTCGCCCGCAGCGCGAACGGCGGCCGCGATGCGCATCCGCAGCGTCGCCGGCCTGCAGCACGCGGCGATCCGACGCGCCAGGGAGACGAGTCGGCTCTGGTCGCCTTCATGGCGGCGCTCCTCGACGGACAGCTTCGCCAGTTCGAGAGAGAAGGGCATTGGTGTGGCCTCCAGGACGTCGTATTGATGAATGTCAATGCGTTCAGGTTGCCAGTTGTATCGAGATATGTCAATATGACGTTCGGCATGAAGCGAATCACCGATCCCGACGCCCTCCTGCTCCAAGGCGCGGCAGACCCGACCCGTCTCTCGATCCTGCGTCAACTGTCGCGTGACGACGCCGAGGTGTGCGCCTGCGACTTCAACGCCTGCTGCGACGTGGCGCAGCCCACGGTCAGCCACCACCTCAAGGTGCTGCGTGAGGCCGGCTGGGTGACGAGCGAGCGCCGCGGGTCGTGGGTCTACTACCGGCTGCGAGAGGATGCGGTCGTGCGGTTCAGTGTGATCGCGGGCGAGCTGGGCGCGCTCGGCGGGCCCGGGACAGGCGACGGGCACCTTCTCATGGTCATCCAGCCGAACGCGTAGTCGGGGGCCTCCGCGCCCGGCTCTCCTGCCGCCGCGCCGTCCCGTCCGGCGATCTGTCTCCTTGTCGGCACCTGCGGCCGGTCGCCGGCATGTGCGGCCGGTCGCAACCCCCCCCGCGCGGCCGGTCGCCGGCATATGCGGCCGGTCGCAACCCCCGCGGCCGGTCCGCCCAGCGGCCCTGCCGGAGCTGCGCCCGCCGGGCGGCCCGCCCCGTGCCACCGGCCGACGGACGGGGCGGCGATCGGTGGCACGCGGCGGACGACCGGGCGCTTCGCGCTCCAGCAGGGCCGCCCCGGCGCACGAG
>JAJXUG010000118.1 GCA_021783095.1 Chloroflexota bacterium
CTGCTCAAGGGGTGGCTCAAGGACACCCTGGGGATCAACGCGGCCGTGGTCAACGTCCGCGGCGGCGTCGTCAACGGCGGCGCCGGCATCGCGTCCAAGGCGGCCGGGGCGCTCGGCGCGAGCGGGGCGGGCGAGGCGGCGGCCGGGACGGGCCTCGGCGCGGCCGGCATCCTCGCGGGCGTCGCGGGCATCCTCGCGATCCCGGCGTTCTACAACCTCGTCTACGCGCTCCGGGACCAGTCCTCGCCCGGCGCGTCGGGCGCGTCCGTGACCGGCTCGCAGGGGCAGTCACTGGGCTCGCTGTCGTGGCAGCAGGTCGGCACGGCCGGCGTCAACGTCTCCAACCTGCTCGCCGCGCAGGGCAACATGGGCGCCGGGCCCGGGCGCGACACGCACGAGGCCATGCCGCCCAACTGGAGCGTGCTGCCCGCCGGGCGCGACACGCACGAGGAGATGGCGCCGACCAACGCCCTCCTGGCGAGCCTGAGGGCCAACGGCATCGACCTCGCGGCCATCGCGTCGAGGGCCGCCGCCCGGCTGGACTCGCTGCACATCGACTTCGAGCGGCAGATGGGCATCCTGAAGTCGTCCAAGGACCCGGCGGCCATCGTCGCCGCGGCCGTGAAGGCGGCGGACGACATCTCGCGCGGCGTGGGCTCGGTCGCCACGACGCAGGGCACGCTCGCCACCCTCCGCAAGGACCGGGCGGCGGTCGCGGCCTCGGGCGACAAGGGCCTGCTCGCGAAGCTCGACGCGGCCATCGCTGCCGTGTCGGGCAAGATCGCCCCCCGCCAGTGGGTCGCGGACCAGCTCGCGGAGGCGCGCAAGGTGGCCGCGTCGTCCGAGACGACCAAGCAGAAGACGGCGGACCTCGCCCGGATCGAGGCCGAGCTGAAGCGGGACGGCGCCACGCAGGCGGCGTCGCAGGTCGAGGCCATCCGGGCGACGACCACCGCGGTGGGCGCGCAGCAGCCCCCGACCGTCAACGTGGACGTCACGGTGCCCGTCAGCATCTCGGCGGGCGGCGTGCAGCGCACGTCCGCGGTCGCGGCCCGGTGGGGGCGGCTGAACGGCTCCTTCGGCGGCGCGCGGAACGCGGGCGGGGTGGCGACGTGACGGCGCGCGTGTGGTGGCGCGGGCAGGGGCTGCTCGAGGAGGTCACCGACCACTTCCGCACCGACTCGTGGTCCGTGTCGGAGAGCGCGGAGGAGGGGTCCGTCGGCAACTGCACGCTGGTCGCGGACGACGCCGACGGCACCCTCGGGGCGCTCATGTTCGGCCTCACGCACGTCGAGATCACGGACGACTCCATCCCCGGCGACATCGTCGTCTGGGCTGGCCACGTCGGGTCCCTGACCGTCTCCCGCGGCGACACGGTGACCGAGCGGCAGCTGTCGCTCAGCATGATCGACCGCAACGTGGGCTTCGGGCGCCGGGTCCTGTCGGGCACCGCGTCCAAGCGCCCGGCCGAGACGGACGTGGAGCGCATGCAGTGGCTGCTCGGCGCCTCCGAGGCGTCGTCCGACTTCGACGACTGGACGACCTACGTCTCCACCGCCTCGCCCGTCGCGATGGACGCGTGCGACTACCGCGGGCAGTCCGCGGACCAGGTCGCCTCCGACTGCGCCGCGGCGTCGGGCCGCAACTGGTGGTCCCAGGAGATGGGCCCCGGGCCGCTCACGGCGACGCTCGGTACCGGCATCCTGACGACCGCCTGGTACGACTGGGACACCTCGACCGCCTACACGGGCACGGCGGGGCTCACCAACGACCCGACGCTCATCGACCTCGCCGAGTGGTGGCCGGTCGGGCAGGACGCCACGCTGACGCGGGACTACTCGCGCGTCTACTCGGGGCTCTACATGCCGTTCGACGGGGGCGCCGTCTACCGCCAGCGCGCCGCGACGTCCTCGGCCTACGGCATGCGCGACACCACGGCGCCCTCGCTCAACGTCAAGTCGGCCGCCAAGGCCGCGGCCCGGGCCGACCGCATCCTGTCCACGATGGGCGCGCCGCACCTGCGCGTGTCGGTGTCGGCCCGCCTCCCGCCGTCCGCGGTCAACCAGTTCAGGGCGGGCATGCGCGTCCGCGCCTCGCTCACCCACCTCACCGACGGGCTGGACGTCCCGTGGTGGTACCGCATCCTCAGCCGAACCGTCTCGCAGGCCGCGGCGGGGTCGCTCTACGACGTGGCGCTGGAGATGACGCCGCTGGAGGTCTACGTCGCGCCGGCCGACCTGTTCGCGGCGCTGCTCAAGTCGGGCACCTCCTCCGCCGGGACCGTGGCCTATGCCGGGACCGGGGACTCGCCCCCGGCCGGGTGGAGCGGGGTGCCGAAGCTCGGGCCCGTGTCCTACCGGGAGTCGGCGTCGCCGTACTCGGGGCTCGTCATCGGCGCGGCGTCCGTCGTGGGCGTCATGGCGCAGGTGACGGACGCGGGCGTGGGCGGCGTGCCGCTGACCCTCTCGATCCTCGTCAACTCGGCCGTGGTCGCCTCGCAGACGGTCGCGGTGCCGGGCGGCTACTGGTCGATCACATGGCACGCCGAGGCGCACGCGATCCCGGTGGCCGCGGGCGACGTGGTCACGGCGCAGTTCACCGCGGACTGCAGCTCCAGCGGCACTTGGAACGAGTTCCTCGCCGTCTGGCGCAACGCGCCGTACACGCTCGCGGGCGTGTCGCTGGCGGGCGACTGACATGCCGCTGATCGTCTCCCCCGATGGCACGGGGCAGC
>JAJXUG010000074.1 GCA_021783095.1 Chloroflexota bacterium
GGACCCGCTCGTCGGCGAACAGGATGACCGCGCCCCGGGCGTGGAGGTCGTGGCGGGCGTTGACCGCGGTGCGCAGGTCCCGGGCGAACCGGGACACGTAGCCGACCACCAGGACGTCCCAGTCCCGGCCCGCCCCGTCGAGCATCTCCGCCCACTGCCCGGTCGCCGCGATCGTCCGTCCGGAGTGGGCGACCTGCCAGGCGGCGCCCGTGTCGAGCAGGCCCCAGCGCTCGATGGCGCGGGCCTGCTGCTCCGCCTGCGCGTCGGGCCCGAAGTTGTCCGCCTGGCCCGCCGTGGACTCGCGGACCCAGCGCGCGGCGCGGCGGCCGCGGAGGTCCTCGAGCGAGCGGGGCAGACTGCGCGCAGTCATGCCACCCGTTCCTCGCGCTTCGGCTTCATGGCGACGACATTCGCTCTGCTCGGCGACACAGGCAAGGGCGCCGTCCTCTCCGCTTCGAGGCGCACCGCCTCCCGGACCGCGAACGCGAGCGCGGCGGCGAGGGGATCGGTCCGAGGCGGCACCGGGCGCCCTGCCTCGCTCACCGCGCCGGCTCCCGCCGCTCGCGGACCAGGACGGCCGCCTGTGCGGTCGTGCGGGCGCCCAGGCGTCGGCGGCCCTCGTCGCCGGGAACACGACATCCTTGAGCCGACCAGCCATCGCGTTCGAGATCACGTAGGTCCGCACGTCCTTGCGGGCCTGGTCCTCGTCGCTCGCGGCGCTCAAGACCTTGATTTCATCGACCTGCTCAAACGCGATGAGCTCGCCGTACTTCATGCCCCCACCGTCTCCATCGTGTAGACCGGCTCGTCGCCGAATGTGCCATGACGGGCTCGGAGGACGATTGCGTCCTCGAGCTCGGCTTCGTAGAAGTCCCTGCGCCCGGGTTCCGAGTAACGCGCGGTGGTTCCGTCGATCTCGCCCGGCCACACGAAGGCGACTGGTCGGCTGCGCGCCACCCCGCGCAGAAACGTCTGGATCTCGAGGTGGTACGTGGGTTCCCAGAAGAGCACGTCGAGATCCGCGACAACGCCGGCGTCATTGATCAACTGCCGAGGATCCACGACCGATGTGCCGAGTGCGACATAGCGCTCAGCCGCACTATCGATCTGCGTCCCCCATGCTGCTGCCACTGCGTGGGCAAGGACCTCGCGATCCTCGCCGACGAGCAGCAATAGGCGACCAGGCCGATTGGCCAGATCGCGGTTCAGGGCGCGCAGGCTGGTCGGCGTCGGTTTATGGGTGGGCACCCGGGTCTCCCTTCTTCCGCTCTCCGCAAGCGTAGCGGTCGGAGGGTCGGCGCCGCATCCATAGGGCGCCCATCTACCGTGCGCCGGCCCGGTTCCTTGAGCCGTAGAAATCGCCGATGAACGGGCGACTCGCAAGTGGCCCCCGACGCCGTCCGTCAGGCTGTCACGACGCAGCGAACGCGCGGAGCGGGGGCCGAAGTGTGCGTCATGGCCGGTGGGCAGGTCCTGCCCGGGAGACTTGGAGTCCGCGCCCCTAGCGCGCGACACTCGCCAGGGGCACGAGAGCGCAGCCCAAGCGCGCCAGTAGGGGATGACGGTCCCCCGGCTGCGAGGGTGCGGGATTACCGCGGCCAACCACCCAGCCCCCCGGACCGATCCTTGAGCGCCATCGGCGCCGGCGCGAAGGACGGGGAAGTCGCGCTAGCCCTCATCGGGCCGCAGGGTCAGCCGCGCGCGGTCCGGTAGGCAGGGAGAACCGGCAGAAGTGGCTGCGGGCGTGGGTCATCCGGCCCTTATCGCCCAGGTGGTGCCACCCGGAATCTCGGAGGGACCAATCGCCGCGAGGAAGCACATGCCGCAGGGTGAGCGCACGGGTCCGGGTAAGGCCAGGCTGATCGCGCGCCTCGACGAGATGCGGCGCGCCGGCACCATCAGCGAGCAGGATTACGCAGACCGGCTGGCGGCCATCGCCGAGCGGCATTCGGGTCCTGACGCACTGGCTGGCGAGGCGGTGCGAGCGGCTTCCCCGGCGGCGCCCGCGTCAGGCCACCGTTGGCGGCCGTCCGAGGTCCTGCTCATCGCTGTTGTGGCACTTGTCGGGCTCGGGGCCTTCGGCTTGGGACTCGCCCCGAAGTCGCCGGCTCCCACGGGCGGCCAGCCGGCCGGTGCCGCGGCCGCGACGGCCACGCCGGAGCCGACGGCGTTCTCGAGGACGTGGACCGGGCAGGCCCACGCACAGGGCCAGGGGATCAGCACCTCCGTCACCCTCCCCAAGGGCGACTACGCCATGGAGTGGGAGATCACCACACCCTTCGACGATGAGGGCCTGTGCGGGATCACCGCCCAGCTCTTCAACCGCGCGGGCGAGTTCGCAGCCGGCGAGGACGGCGTGAGCGAGACCTTCATCGAGCCTGCCTCGAACTACGAGCTCTACCGGGATCTGGAAGGCACCTACTCGCTCCAGATCTACGTCGGGTGCCCGTGGACGGTGACCCTCGTCCAACGGTAGCCGGACCCGCCGCGAAGGAGTCGGTTGGGGGGTCGGAGAGCGGACAAACTGGTGAGCGTTTCTCGTGCCGCAGCCGATCAAATCGGGCCCCGGTCGCCCGCCGCGAGCTGGACGCGGGCCAGTCTGGGCGGCCGTGCGTGATCGGTCCGGCGGGGCGGGGCCGGGGCCGCTGCGGCGACAAGGCGGTCGCGCACCAGTCGCATCAGCGTCACGCGTCAGCTGGCGGGGAGGTCGCCGTCCAGGATCTCGACGAAGCGAATCACCTTGTCCGTGAAGTCGATCCCCCAAGCCTGCTGCAGGGCTTGGCTCACAGCGGCCCCCGTGAGCGGCACCGCGCTGCCGTTGCAGCTCTGCCACTGGCTCGCGCCCATGTCGAACAGGACCAGGAGGTCTCGGCTCCCGAGGCTCTGTGAGCTCATCGCGCGGCACGCGTCCCCGCCTGAGCTGTGGGGCACGAACACCAGCCAGACGCCCACCTTCGTTCGGGCGTACATCTTGTCGAGCTCCCCGACGACGGCGCGCCTATTCGACTCCGTGTCGTTGCCCGATAGGGCGCCGGCCTGGTCGTCGATCCCGTAATGGCCGGGCGGAGACGTCGGCCCACTGTGGGGGCTGAAGATGAACGACCAGGCGAGCGCCGCACCGACGACGGCCACGGCGACCGGCAAGACACAGCCGCTGCACCCGCCACCGGCATCAGCCACCGGCGCCCTGATGTCGGGGGCGGGGGCGGGGGCGGGGGCGGTCGGGTGGCGCCCGCCCGCGACCAGCACCCGCGGCAGGGAGAAGCCCTCCTCGCTGAATTCGCCCCTCGCGAACCGCACAGGTACCACCACGCCGTCGCCTCCGTAGCCGACGACGCGAACTTCCGCGTCGGGGTCCCGGAGCGACGACTCGACGGCTACGACCTCGATCACGTTCTCGTCCCAGGGGCCCGCCTCGCGCACGTCGATGGCCGCGCCCGCACCGAGGCGGACGAGGGACTCAACGGGCACCCAGACTTGCTCGCGGTAAGGGGATGGAGGCACCGGGCGGTCTGGCCGCCACACGACCTGCATCCGCCTCCGGTTCGGGTGCGCGGCATGGAACGCGCGAAGCGTCTCGTCGATCGGCCCGGCCCAGCCCGTTTCGCCCATGAGCGTCGGCTCCAGTATCGAGCCCATGGGCAGGCGCCCGGTGGGGCGGTCGCCCTTGACCACCCACATCGCGTGCTCCATGTCGTCGCTGGTATCCCGGACGTACGGACAGTCGCCGAGCGCCTGCCACCAACCGCCCATGAGCGCACCCCGCATCTTCTGGGCGCAGTGTCCCGCCCTGCGTCGAAGCATGCGCTCTGGCCGGGGGCGCCGGCTTCATGCCGCTGCAAGCGCGTCTGATGCGACCCAGGATCGACCGCCACAAGGCCAGGCATCCCGCGCCGCGCCGGTCTTCGGCCCAGCCGCAAACACCGCCGTGCCCCTCTTCGACAAGGACGGCGTTGTGATCTGCCCCCGGTCGCCCCGCTGCGAGCTGGACGCGGGCCGGCCTGAGCGGCCCTGCGTGATCGGTCCTTCGGGCGCGGAGCCGGGGCCGGGCATGATCCGACTCACCTGAACTGGCCCCACTGTCAGGCCTCGTGATCTACCGGAGGACCATGAAGGCGTCCACCTCCACGCGAGGACGCGCCGACGTCCCAAGAGTCGACCGGTTTTGGCCCCGACAGCATCCGCGTCGCGTCCTCCTCGCATCGCTCTTGCAGCTCTCTGTTTGTGGCATGGAGTCCCAGACGTGTCTCGTCAACGGCGAGCGAACCGCCCGGCGGTTGCCGCAATCGCTCGTCGGGCCGCTCGGCCCTACACCGCCACCAGGCGCCCGCTAGAGTGACCTGCGTCGCGGCTCGGACGCTGCGGGCCCGGGGAGGACAGGATTGATGGTTCGCGGGGCACGGGCTATCGTGGCCGTCCTGTTGATGACCGCGGTGGAGGCGTGCGGGCCCAGCGGACCGACCGGCGCACCCGCTCAAAGTTCGGGGCTCTCCTATAGTTCAGCGCCGACGGCGAGCGCGCCCCCGCCCAGCGCCCCGCCCTCGCCCAGCCCATCCCCCAGCCCCTCCCCGAGTCCCGCGCGGTTCAGCCCCCTGCCCCCGGTCCTCGCGTCCGACATGCCGGCGCCCTCGCTGGACGCCGAGGCGCGGTCATTCCCGGTTCCGGCCGGCTCGACGCTGCTGAACGCCCAGATCACGGCTGGCAGCGGGGCAGGAGCCTCGCGCCTGCTCGCCTGGGCGAGCCCGCTCTCGTTCGACGCAACGACGGCCTTCTACGCGGCGATGTCGGACGCACGGTGGCGAGTCGCCGCCGATCCCAGTCGCACCGCAGACAGCGCGACGATCGAACTGTTCGACGGCAGCGGCCTGTTCTCGTCGGCGCAGGCCCAGATCGTGCGGACGAACCCAGTCCGGATCAGCGCCATCCTGACGGGAACGCAGGGGCCGCCCTCGAAACCGCCGACGACGTCGAGCTCGCCGCTCGTCGCCACGCTGCCGCCCGCATCCGCGCTGCCGGACGGCTTCCCGACCCGCCTGGTGCCGGCAGGCGGCACCCTCACGGATGCCGGGGCCACGGCCGGGACGTTCTTCGCCACCTTCTCGGCGCCGGAGGATGTCCAGACCCTCGCTGCCGCCTACAAGGTTGCGCTGGCCGGCTGGGCCGCTGACGTCAGCGAGCGGACCAGCGCGGGGGCGACCACCATCGACTTCATGGCGAGCGGCAATCCCGGCGAGATCGTCCTGGTCCCAGGCTCGTCCGGCACGACCGTGGGGATCGAGGTGACGCCATGACCCGCAGGCTGGCCGCCGCCTTGCTCGCGGCGGCTATCTTCGCCACTTCGCTGCCGACAACGCCGGCCGCTGCCGCGGGCGGGCCCTGGTCGATCACCTCCACGACGCCGCTCGTGGCCGGCTCCTTCACGGCGTCGACGACCGGCAAGGACGTGACGGTCGCCCTCGTCAACAGGACCTCGATCGGCGACAGCCTTCAGCTGCCGGGCGCAGTGACGTTCGTGCTGAACGCCATGGGGCTCGGAGGCTGGTTCTCGGTCACCGCCACCTGGGTGCCGGGCCCAGGCCCGACGCTCGACTGTCCACCGGCCGTGCTCGGCATCCCTGTCGACATGGCGTGCGTCGGAGGCGGCTCCAGCGGGGCTGTGCTCGTTCCGGGCGGCTCGCGAGCCCTGCTCCTCGCGCATGCCCCCGCCGCGACTGGCGAGAACCCGCTCACCGCAGTGCCGACGATGACGAGCCTCTCCTACGACCTCACGGTCATGGTCGTGGGTCTGGTGCTGGGAGTGGCCTGTGCCGACGGAGCGTGCGGGCTCAGTGGCGACGACATCCGGACGATCGCGATCAGGGTCATGCCGCAGGCCGCGGGTGCGGTCGCCGCGCTCGTCAACAACGACGCAGCCACCGCGCTCTCGGAGCTCCGCGGTCTCGCGACCACCGTCACCGGGATGCTGGTCAAGGCGTCCGCTGCCTTCGCCCTCGGCGCCGCAACAGCCGGGATGCTCGAGATCAAGATAGGCCTCGCGCTCACCAAGGCCATCCTGCCGTTCATCAACCTCGCCGCGGTCCTCGTCGGCATGCAGGTGGCAGGCGCCCAGGGCGCCGTCACGGTCAGCTACACGGCGCCCGCGCCCGCGCCCACGCCGGCGCCGACCCCGAAGCCGAGGCCCACGCCGGCGCCGACCCCCACGCCACGCCCGAACACGTCCTTCCACGTCAGCGCCCAGGTCAACGAGTGCGACGCCGCCGGCAAGATCACCATGCGCGGCGAGATCTTCGCGGGCGGCGGAACTGGCACGGATCGCCTCACCATCGACAGCTACGCGCAGCAATACGTCGACGGGGCCTGGGTGACCGCCCAGGAGTGGCCGACCGATTCGGTGGGCGTCGCCACCGATGGGCGCGACCACAGCACCTGGCGGCAGAACTGGTACGTCTGCACCGTGCGGCACCGGATCCTCATGGTGCTGTCGGCATGGCGTGGCAGCAAGCTGCTGTACCAGCACTCGCTGTCGAGCGTCTCCTGCTAGGGACCTCGAGCGGGCAGCAGCCGAGCGCTGGCGCCGGCGGGAGGGCGCCATGGCGGCAGCGAGGACCAGGTGCGACGAGCATGCCCGCTGGGAGGCGTTCGAGGCGGCATCCCGGTCGTGGGACGCGGTAGCGCGGCAACGCGCGTTCCTCGCGGCCGCCCGCGAGGCGGCGGAAACGCTCGACGGGCCGCGCCGCGACGAGCTCCTCGCGCACCTCGACTTCGCCGAGCGGAGGCTCGACGCAGCCGACCCGATCCGGAACCCGGAGCAGCTGCTTCCGACGGTCAGGGAGCCCAAGCCGGAGGACCTCAAGGCCTACCTCGAGGGCTGGAGCGCCCACGGGCCGGACGAGGGCCGCTGGTAGGGGTTACGAGGTCGGGGATCACCGTCCTAGGTCGCAAGGTAGGCTGACGACGACGGCGACACTGTCGTCAGCTGGGGGTTCGATGTCACGCTACTGGGCACTACGGACCGACCAATCGCGCCGCGAGTTCATGTGGCGCGAGCTTCGCGACGGTCGCCTGCGGCAGGGCTGGGGATATCGATCCGATCAGGACCTCGAGCTCCTGGCGCGCCTGCGCCGCGGCGGGAGTCCTCTCAAGGACCACCAGCGCGACGCCTGGCGCGGCAATCGCCGCCTTCTTCCCACGGAGCCCGGCGCAATGCAGGTCGGGGACGTCGTGGTGTTCCTGCACCTGCCCCGATACGGCGCCTGGTCGATCGCCCGGGTGACCGGCGGCTACCGCTACGAGATCTCCGAGATGCCGAATGCCGTCGACGGCACGCCGGACTACGGTCACATCCGGGATGTCGAGCTGCTGACCGGCGAGGTGCCGATCGATCCCGAGCGCGATGCGGTCTCCGACGGTCTCCGCGCGGCGATGCGCAACCGCCAGCGGATGTGGTCGATCGATCCATGGGGCGAGGAGGTCGAGCAGCTGGCCTTCGCTCAATCAGGCGTGCCGTCGAGGCGTCGGCCGCAACGCTGAGCTGCGGGCTGCGCTCATCGAGCTCCTGACCGGATCCGGAGCCGATTACCGGTCGCTTGATTGAGGGTGCGCGTCCGGTAGCCGCATGGCCGGCTCCGCGGCCGGGCCGGATCCCGACGTTCAGAGGAGGGCGGCGACGATGACAGCCGCGAGGGCGAAGACGGCCGCGGCTACCGCAGCGACAAGGACCTGCGTTGTACGTCGCTCGACGCGGCTGAGGCTGGACTTCAGCTGATCGGCCAGCTCCACCTGTGCCGCCCGAAGCTCGGCCTGCGCCGTCGCAATGGCATCCGCTGACGCCTTCTCGGACGCGTCGATCCGGTCACCGACGGTCGCCGCAGACGCCTCGACCACCGAGTGCAGCTGGGCACCAAGCGTCGAGGTTGAGCTCTCGATCTCCACCTTGGTCGCGGCCGGCCCACGGTCGATGGATGCGTCCAGCTCTTCGCGCACCGAAGCGACTTGAAGCGAGACGGCCGCAACCCCGGCCGCCACTCGGTCGTCGATCTGGGCCGCCGACTCCTTGGCGGCCTGGTCGTGCATCGTCAGGGCTGCATCCGTCCCCTCGAACCCAGCCCAGATTCGATCCTGGTCCACCGCCCGCAGCGCCGCGGCAGCATCCTGCAGCTGGGTGGCGCTGGTGGCGACGGACGCCAGGAGGAGCGCGAGGCCTTCAGTCGTCGATGCAAGGGCAGCCCGAGACGCCGCCAATTCGTCGCGCCCGGACTCCATCGTCGCGGACGCGGCCTTGAAGGACTCGGCGGAGGCCACCAGCTCGCGGAGCGCCAGCTCGGCGTCGGTGAAGGAGCGGATGACCCGATCCACGGCGTCGTCCACGCCAGCGGGTGTGCGATCGGCGATGTCGGCCACGGTGCTACCTCTCGGCGGGGACCGGGGCGACCCGGTCGACGATCTGCTTGACCTCCCCGCTGCGGCGCTGGAGGCGCTTGGCGCGAACGAGTTCGAGGATGCCTGGGTCCCAGTCGCCGGCGGCCGCATCCTCGAGGACCGCGTCCTCGATTGGCTCGAGCATCGACGGCAAGTACTCGGCGTCGTACCAGGTCCGAAGCACGTGGCGGACCCACGCCCGCTTGCCGGGCTGTTCCCGCGTGACCTTCCTCACCAGCCACGACACGGCCGTCGCCCGGTCGCCGTCGGGGACCTCATAGCGGCGAAGCTGGTCGATCGCGCGGGAGGCCGTGCTGGCGAAGGCCGCCTCGTCCCCGAGGCGCGACCTCGCCTCGCCCAGTGCGGACGCCACGAGGAGCAGGGGGTGGTCCGGGTAGGCCTCGAGCTGCCGGGCCGACTCCGCGACCAGGTGCTGCTGGTCCGCGATGGGCACCAGGTCCATGGACCGCACGAAGCGCGCCACGTCGACGATCCTGGTGTCCCCGGTCACGGCCTCGCTGAGCACCATCGCCACCGGACCCTGGCTCAAGTACGCGTTGATCTCGCTCCTGAGGTGCTTCGGGTCCGGGTCTCCCGATGCGAGGCGGTGCATGAACCGCAGGGCGAGGATCCGAGATCGGGCGACGACGCTGTAGACGACCTCGACCAGCGCGGCGGCGAGGAAGTCGACCCGGGCGTTGAGCTCGGTCGGCGCCAGGGCGAGGCGCCGCTCATGAGCCGTCCCCCTGCCGGGATCCACGCGCATGACGTAGTCCAGCCACGCCGCGTCCACAGACTCCCGCGTGTAGTCGGCCAGGTACACGTTCACCTGGTCGTTGTCGACCGTCATGTCGTCGACGACGCCCAGCATGGAGAGCCGGTACAGCGACCGGAGGAGGTGGTCGCTGTCGTCCTCGCCGGCCGACTCCTGCGTCCAGGCGATCGGGTTCAGCAGCGTGACCGCCGCTCCGGGGCGACCGCCCTCGGTCCTGAGCTGCTCGAACACTTCGGAGACCCGCTCGGACTCCTCGGTCGGCCCCGGGTACGAGTGCGCCAGGAAGTAGAGCTGGCGCGACAGGTCGGAGGCGTCCTTCCGGGCGACGGCCGCCACCCGCTTCGCCCTGGTCTCGGCCGGGAGCTCGAGGTCGAGGAGGTGCTGGGCCAGCTCCGCGTCCGGGTTGGCCGCGACCAGGATGCAGACCGCCTGCTGACCTGGCGTCCGCCCGGCGCGCCCGGCCTCCTGGGCGAAGGCTTCCGCCGACGCCGGGAACCCGGCATGGACCGTGTACCGGATGTTCGCCTTGTCGATGCCCATGCCGAACGCCTTGGTCCCGATGAGCATGGTCGCCCTGTTGCTCTTGAAGTCGAACTCCGCCTGGCTCTTGAGCGCGTCCCACTCGTGCCGCCTGTGGCCCTTCGGCGGCTTCCCCGAGTAGGTCACCGCCTCCAGAGTGATGCCGCGTCCCCTGAAGGCGTCCCTGATGGCCTTCGCCAGCGCCTCGGTCCCGTAGTCCCCGTTGATGTGCGGCGCGAACACGATCCCCGACAGCGTCCCGTCGCCCGCCGGCGTCACGAGCTGGGCGGCGTCGACCGCGTGGAACTCCGGGACCCTGTCGACGAGGCAGCGGATCACCTCCGCCCGGAGGGCAGCGTTCTCGGTCTTCACGAGCCGGTAGTGCAGGTTCGCCCGGTCGTGGGACGGCAGGCTCTGGAGCGCTTCGGGGCGGCTCCCGTCGATCTCGAGCTCCCGGAGGACGTCACGGAGCACCGTCGGGGACGCGGTCCCGGTGAGCGCGAGGAGCGGGGGCGCCTCGCCGTCGGGATCGGCACAGCGCTCGCGCAGGGTCCTCGCCAGGCGCAGGTACGCCGTCCGGAAGTCGTGTCCCCACTCGGACACGCAGTGCGCCTCGTCCACGACGGTCAGGCCCACGAGCTGGAGCTGCGTGGCGGCCCGCAGGTGGTCGCGGAACCGCTGGACCTGGAGCCGCTCGGGGGTGATGAACGCGAACAGCGCCGACCCGTCGGCCACCGAGCGGAGGATCTCGTCCCGCTCCTGGGGCGTCCTCGCCTGGCTCGAGTGCAGGGCCGCGACCCGCTCGATCGAGGACCGCTGGAGCCGCTCGGCCTGGTCCTTGATGAGCGACACGAGCGGGTCGACGACGAGCGTCGTGCCCGGCAGGAGCAGGCCGCCCAGCTGGTAGATGAGGCTCTTCCCGGATCCGGTCGGAAGGAGGACGACGGTGTCCTCCCCCTCCAGCGTTCGCCGGATGGCGCGCAGCTGCCCCGGCTGGAAGCGCTCATAGCCGAACAGGTCGCGCAGCAGCAGGGTCAGCGGGGCCTCGACGTCGACGCTCGCGGCGAGGCGGGGGCGCACGGTCGCGGTCGTCGGCAACCATGGCAGGTCGACCGGGACGCCCACCCCGCGGACGACGATCTCGGGCAGGGCGTCGAACCCCGGCAGCCGAGCGAAGTACGGGACTGTGGGCTCGAACGAGAACTTCACCTGCGGGGCAGGCGCTGCTCCCGGTCGAGTCCGCCGCTCCGCCGTCCCTGCCTCCACAACCCACGGCTTCCCGTCGACCCAGATCTCGTCAGGGACGACCCGCAGGCCCCAGACGTCGGCGATCGCTCGCAGGGGGTCGAGAGCGGCGCCCACCAGGTCGCCGGCGACGCCGACCTCGTCGGAGATTGAGATGCTCCACGGCCTGCCCGGCGGCAGCCAGCCCGCCCGCACGGCCTCCACGAAGGCGAGGGCGAGCCGGGTGACGGTGCCAGGACCGTGCAGCGCGACGAGCGCGAGGGGATCGACGGGACCCGCGAGGTGCCGGGCCTCGATCGCCAGGAACCGCAACAGGTCCCCCGCGGGGTCGAGCGCGGTTCGGCCCGCGTATCGCCTCGGCTGGAGCCGCGACGCGCGAACCGCCTTGTCCCGCTCGCGGTCGACCCCCTCCTTGCGGGAGTGGCCCTCGCCGTCGATCTCGATGACGGCGCCGCGCGCCAGCCACGGGGGCGCGTACACGAAGTCAACCCACCGGGCGGCCACCTCCTGCGGCAGGACCGCCGCCGCGAGCGCCTCGACCGGCGCCTGCGGCACGAGCCATCGGCGAAGCCCGGGGGCGACACGCTCGACCTCGTCCCAGAGCGGCTGCTCGTAGGTCTCGTCGAGCTCGTACTCATCCGCGAGTGCCACCTGCTGCCGTGGCCCGGCCATCGCTCGGTTGAGCGCCACTGGGGCCCTCCAGTCCACTCGCGCCGCGAGGCGTTCCTGGAGGACGGAGGCTGCCCGCTCCGAGACGGGCGGTCGGCGCGCGCGCTGGAGGATCTTCCTGGCGAGCGAGGCCCAGAGCTCGATGGCTGGATCTGCGGTGCCATCCGGGGTCGCCGTCAAGGAGAGGCAGGCCTGCGAGACGAAGCGCTCCTGCACGGCCCGCGCACGCACCGAAGCGATGGAGGCGAAGGGGTCGCCGTCGCGCAGCCGCCCGCCAGCCGTCGTGAACAGCAGCTGCCACCCGGGTCGACCCCATCGCTCAGACCACTCGGGCCGGCGGACGTCGAGTTGGTCGCTATCCATCAGTTGCGCAGAAGGCCGCCGTGATGGGGTGCCCCCGTGTCTTCCTGCGGGTCGTGGTGGACGCGCCCCGAGTGTAGTCGCGGCGCCTGGCGGGCCGCGCGCCCCGCACGTCACCCCATCGCTAGTGCCCCGATTCATAATGCTCGGGAGGTAATCGCACTCCCCGAGGCCCGGCCGCGGGCCTCCCGAGCATTGGAGGTGGCGATGGCCCGCCGGGCCGAGCTCTTCGTCCGCGAGCTGA
>JAJXUG010000075.1 GCA_021783095.1 Chloroflexota bacterium
GCCGAGGCCATCGCCCGCTCCGTGGGCATCGACCGCGTCGTGGCGGACGTCCGGCCCGACGGCAAGGCGGCCGCCGTGAAGGCGCTCCAGGCCGACGGCGCGGCCGTCGCCATGGTCGGCGACGGCGTGAACGACGCCCCGGCCCTCGCCTCGGCCGACGTGGGCATCGCGATGGGCACCGGGACCGACGTCGCCATGGAGTCCGCGGGCGTGACGCTCATGTCGGGCGACCTGCGCGGCCTCGTCACCGCCATCGCGCTCTCGCGGGCGACCATGCGCAACATCCGCCAGAACCTGTTCTGGGCCTTCGGCTACAACGTGGTCCTCATCCCGATCGCGATGGGCGTGCTCTACCCGGTCAACGGGATGCTGCTCGACCCGATCTTCGCGGCGGCCGCCATGGCGGCCTCATCGGTGACGGTCGTCTCCAACGCCCTGCGCCTGCGGCGCTTCAGGGTGCGGCAGCCGGAGCCGGCCCTCAGCCGGCGACGGTGACCGTGCCCCGCATCCCGGCCTCGTAGTGGCCGGCCGCGTGGCGCCAACCAGCACGAGGCAGGCACCGACCACGCGTCGCCCGGTGCGAGGGTCACGACTACCTCGTCGCGTCAGGCAGGTCCGTAGGTCAGGTGGACGACTCCGTTCTCGTACGCCTCGTGTCCTTTGAGCGCGAGTTTGGTCGGGTCGCCGTCCTCGCCCCAGAGCTTCCTGCCCTTGCCGATGGCGACCGGGTAGACGAAGAGATGGAGATCGTCGATGAGTCCGTCCCGGAGCAGGGCGCGGACGAGGGTGCCGCTGCCGCTGACATAGATGGCGCCGTCCATCCCGTCCCTCAGCCTGCGGATCACGTCCGAGTCGTACGGGCCGAGGCGGGTCGAGGGACTCCACGCCGCCTTCGGTTCCCGCGAGCCGACGACGTACTTGTGGGACTCGTTGAAGAACGGGGCGCCGGGGTCATCCTCCATCGTGCGGGTCGACCAGGCCGGCGCGAACATCTCGAACGTGGTGCGCCCCAGCAGGATCGCCCTGGCCGAACCCGTGATCGCGCCGATCGCCTCGCCCATCCTGGGGTCGAAGCCGTAGTCGAACGTCCACCGTGGATCCTCAAACACGCCGTCGAGCGACACGAACTCGTGGACTGCGATGGTGCCCAAGACCTGCCCTCTCGTTGGATGCTGTCGGCCAACTCCATCGTCGCGCGATGACAGCGAAAGGGTAGCGGTGCCTCAGGCGTCGGCGAGACGCACTGCGCCCGCCCCTCGGCGGCTGCAGGGTCAGATCCCGGTGTCGGCCTCCGCATATGCGCTCTGGGGCGGTGCCGGGACGGCGGGTTTGTCCCGAGTTTAGCAGTTGCGCATGACGCGCAGGCTAGCTAAACTCCAGCGAAACTGCCCACGAGGGGATGGTAGCCGTCGACGTCGCGAGGATCCTGGCCGAGCTCGACAGGGGGCGCACCCCGGCGGAGCTCGAGAGCCAGACCCTGGAGTTCAAGCAGGACAAGCGCCTGCCCGAGGAGACCGAGCGGGACATCGCCGAGGCCGCGGTGTGCTTCGCGAACGGCGCCGGCGGCACGATCGTGCTCGGCGTTGCCGATCGTCGGACGGGCCCGGAGGCCCTCGTCGGCACTGGCCTCGCGATCGACCGCCTCCGCCAGTCCGTCTACGCCTCGACGCAGCCGGGTCTTCTCGTCGAGGTCCAGGAGCTCGTGCACCGCGGCGTGCGCCTGCTCGTCGTCCGCGTGCCCGAGGGGGTCGACGTCTACGCCGACTCGAAGGGCCGCCCGTACCAGCGCATCGGCAACCAGTGCCAGCCCATGCCGGTCGCCGAGGCGACGCGGCTGCGAGAGGAGCGGCTCGGGCACGACTGGTCCGCCGAGGGGTCGGATCGGGCGCCGGGCGACGTCTCCGCCGCCACGCTCGAGGCAGTCAGGTCGGTCCTCTCCGCGCTGCCCGACGAGCGCCGGCGCCTCGTCTCCCTGACCGACCTCGACCTGCTCCGGGCCCTGGACCTGCTGGCCGGCGACCGCCTGAACCGCGCGGGTGCGCTCCTGCTGCTGCCGGCGGAGGCGGAGCGGCCCCGCCTCGTCTACCAGTTCCGCCCGACGCCCGGCGGGGAGCCGACGTTCTCCGAGCGCCTCGAGGGGCCGCTCGTCACATCGTTCGCCCGGGTGATGGAGGTCGTGCGGACCCGGCTCAACAGCGCGCCCCTCAACCTCCCCGACGGGCAGCAGATCCAGCTACAGGACTTCCCGGAGCTGGCGGTCCGCGAGGCGATCGCCAACGGTCTCGTGCACCGCGACTACCGGCTTCCCGGGGCCGTGGCGATCGAGCACTCGCCGGCGGTCTTCGCGGTCACGTCGCCCGGGCCGCTCGTGTCGGGCGTGACGCCAGAGAACATCCTCACCCACCCGCCCAAGCCGCGGAACCGCACGCTCGCGAACGCCGCCCGCAAGCTCGGATTCGCGGAGGAGTTCGGGCGCGGGATCGACCGGATCTACATCTCTCTGATCCGGGCCGGGCGCGGTCTCCCGGTCATCGAGAGCGATCCGGGGCAGGTCGCCGTCCGCATGGTCGGCGGCGCGCCAAACGTGCACATCGCGCGGTACGTGGCGTCGCTGCCGTCGGTGGAGCGGGACGACACCGACGCGCTGCTGGTCCTGTACCGCCTGTGCTCCACCCGCGTGGTCACGCCGCTGACGGTCGCGCCGCTCCTCCAGCGGTCGGAGGCGGAGGCCGCGACGATCCTCGGCCGGCTCGCGGTGGACCCGCCCGCGATGATCGAGCGGACACGCCCAGCGCGAGGCGGCGCCGGGCGCGCCTACAAGCTGTCGGGCCCCGCCCTGGCCGCGCTCGGGCCAGCGGTGGCGTACCAGGTGCGGAGCATCTCGGACACCGACCGGAAGGTCGTCGCCCACGTCGTGGAGTACGGGAAGATCACGAACCGGACGATCCAGAATCTGTTCGACGTCACCGTGCACCCGGCGAACGCCATCATCGACGACCTCGTGCGGCGGGAGATCCTCGTGAAGACGTCCGCCCAGCAGCGCGGACCCGGCGTGGAGTACGGACCGGGGCCGAAGTTCCCGCATCGCTCCCGCGCGGCTCGGAAGAGCGAGGCGTCGAGGACTGACGGAGCGACCCTCTGGGACGAGCCCGAACGGTGACAACCTTCACTGAGTCGATCGTGGAGGAGGCTGCGCTCGCCGTTTTGGGCCGGCTGGGCTGGGCGGTCCTCCACGGCCCGGAGATCGCGGCCGGGACGGCGGCCGCGGAGCGCTCCGACCCGGGGTACCGCGACGTCGTCCTCGAGCGGCGGCTGCGGGCCGCGCTCGCGCGCTTGAACCCCGGGCTGCCGGCCGCGGCCGTCGACGATGCGTTCCGCAAGCTGACCCGGGTGGCCGGGCCGACGCTCATCGAGCGCAACCGGGCGCTCCACCGGATGCTCGTGGACGGCGTGACGGTGGAGTACCGCCGGCCCGACGGCTCCATCGCCGGCGCGCAGGCCCAGGTCGTCGACTACGGGCGGCCGGGGAGCGATACTCGTCGCGATGACTTCGACCGCTCAGCCCAGCCCGGCACGGGCGCGCGGCGGTCCGCCCCCGGGGCTCGCGGCCCGACGCCGCCGACCGCGGCTCTCGGCGCGGCTGGACGCCTCGCTTGACCCGACCACGCGACTGACCCTCGTCTCCGCACCGCCCGGCTACGGCAAGTCGGTCAGCGTGGCGGGCTGGATCGTCGACCGGGCGATCCCGATGGCCTGGGTCGGCCTCGACGCCGCGGCCGGCGACCCTGCGCGGCTTGCACGCGACGTGCTCTCGGCGCTCGCTGACGCTCGACCCCGCGCCGCGTCGCTCTCGCAGGCGATCGCGCCCGGCGCGTCGCCGGACGCCCGCGCCCTCGCCGACCTCGTCGTGGACGCCGTGGCGACCGATGACTCCGACCTCGTCATCGTCCTCGACGACTGCCACCTCGCCGATACGTCGGAGGCGATGGAGCTGCTCCGAAGGCTGGTCGACCGCATGCCGCCGTTCGGGCACATCGTGCTCGTGGGCCGCGAGGATCCCTCCGTGCCGCTCGGCCGCCTGCGCGCCCACGGCGCCCTCGTCGAGCTCCGCGCCGACGACCTGCGGTTCAACCCTGACGAGGCGCGCGAGTTCCTGGAGGATGCCGAGATCGCGCCCGACGCGTCGCTCGTCGACGGTTTGGTGGGGACCACCGAGGGCTGGGCGGCCGCGCTCCAGCTGGCCTCGATCACGCTGCGGGCCGCCGATGGCCCGCGATCCGCCGCCGAGGCGCTCTCGGGCACGCACCGGCACCTGATCGACTACCTCGGCGACGAGGTGATGGCCGGGCTCGACGCCGAGCTCCGCGGGCTCCTCTCCGCCGCTGCGGTTGCGGAGCGCTTCACCGCCGAACTCCTCGCCGCGATGACCGGCAGCGCCGACGCGGCGGCCCTGCTGGACCGTGCGGAGCGCGCGAACCTGTTCCTGGCGCCGCTCGACGGCGAGGGCCGCTGGTTCCGGATGCACGGGTTGTTCGCCGACTACCTCCGCTCGCGACTGCCGGTGCACGAGCGCCGGCGGCTCCACACCCTAGCGGCCGCCTGGCTCGAGGCTGCGGGGAGGGGCCGCGAAGCCCTGACCCAGGCGTTCGATGCGGATGATCCGGTCATGGCGACCCGCCTCGTCGGCCGCGAGGGTCGCGCCGTGTTCGAGGCCGGCGAGCTGCGGACGCTCCAGCGGTGGATCGCGGCGCTGCCGCTCGACGCGCGGGAGTCCGACCTCGAGATCGCGTCGCTCGAGGCGTGGTCCCGCTTCTACACGGGCGACCTCGCCGGTGGAGCGGCGGTCGCCGCGCGGGCGACTGCCAGCCACGACGACCGGTCGGCCGCCCGGGGGAGGCTGCTCGTCCTGCTCGGGCTGGTCGGCACGACGATGCGGTCCGACGCCGAGTCGCTGGCGCGGGACGGGATCGACCTGGTCGGGGACGACGACCTGTTCCGCTCCCTGGGGCTCCAGGCGGCGGGGCTCGCGCAGCTCGCCCGGGGCGACGTGCCGGGCTCGCTCGAGACGCTCCGCGCGGCGTTCGATGCCGCCGAGGCGTCGGGCCTCCCGATCGCGGTGCTGCCCGCCGTGAATCCGCTCGGGCACGCGCTCGTCGCGACCGGCAGACGGGACGAGGCCGAGCGCGTGGCCCGGCGCGTGCTCTCGGCGCACCCCGGCCCGGGTGGCGAGCCGCTGGCGGTCGCCTGGCCCGCGCGCCTCACGCTCGGGATCGCCCTGTTCGAGGGCGGCGACGTCGTCGAGGCCCGTGGCGAGCTCGAGCGCGGGCTGGCCGCCGCCGAGTCGCTCGGGGTGGGGCGCGAGGTGCTCGGCTGGGCGCTGCCGGCGATCGCGCTGGCGCGGCAGGCGACGGGGGACGCCCGTGGGGCGCTGGCCGTCCTCGAGCGCGGGCCGGCGCCCGCCCTGGCCTTCCCGTCGCTCGCCGGTGAGACGGAGGCCCGCGTCCGCCTGGCCCAGGGCGGTCTCGCCGCGGCCTCCCGATGGGCGGACGACGCCCGGACCGAGGCGCCCGAGGGGTCGCCGCTGCTCGCCATGCTCCGCGCGTCGGCGGACACGACCGTGGCCAGGGTCAGGCTCGCCGAGGGCCGGGCCGGGGACGCGCTGCGGGCCCTGGGGCCCGCCCGCGCGACCTTCGAGGCCTGGGGCACCGTGCCCGACCTGATCTCGGCCCTGGTCCTTGCGGCCTCGGCCTCGCGAGTCGCCGGCGACCGTGAGGCGGCGCTCGTCGACCTGTCGCACGCGGTCCGCCTGGCGTCCCCCGGCGGCTATGTCCGGCGCTTCGTGGACGATGGCAGAACGCTCCTGCCACTGCTCGGCGAGGTGGCGGACGTGGCGCCAGGCTTCGTGGCGAGGGTGCGCACCGCGCTGCGGGAGGATCAGGCGCCCCGAGCGGCCGTCCGTCGGGGGACCTCGGTACTCGTCGGGCCTGACGGCGCGCTCGTGGAGTCGCTGACCGCGAGGGAGCTCGACGTGCTGCGGCTCATGGCGACCGGCGCCCGCAACGCCCAGCTCGCGGGCGAGCTCAGGGTCTCGGCGGGGACGGCGAAGTGGCACGTCGCCCACGTCCTGGCCAAGCTCGGGGCCACGAGCCGCACCGGGGCCGTCGTTCGCGGCCAGGAGCTCGGCCTGCTCTGACCGGGCCGCCCGGTTGTGGCCGGCCGCTTCGGGAGGGTCGCGGATCCGGCGCCCACCCTCCCGTTCGGGAGGCGCTCGCGGCGCCCGGCGCGGCGACCATGCCCCCATGGACCGCTACGAGATCACCCTCGACGCCGAGATCGGCGAGCGACGCTGCCGCGACCTCGGCTGCGAGCGCCTCGCGGCGACGGCGCCGGGGACGTCCCGGCTCAGCACCCCGCCCCTCGACCAGGCAGGCCTGCACGGCCTGCTGCGCAGCGTGCGCGACGCCGGGCTCGGGCTCGTGGCGGTCTCCCGCATCCCCCACGACCCGCACGGAGGCCCCCGATGAACCGAAGCTCCACCGACCCGCGCTGGCGCGGGCTGTTCCTCGCCGGCGCGGCCGGCGCCGCCCTGACCGCGGCCTGCATCCCGCTCCAGGTGCTGCTGTTCATCGCCTGGCCGCCGCCCGCCAGCCGCGACGTCGCCGACTGGTTCGGCCTGTTCAACGCCAACCCGGTGCGCGGCCTCCTGAGCATGGACCTGGTCATGATGGTGGAGCAGGTCCTGCTGGTGCCGGCGGTCGTCTCGCTGTGGGTCCTGCTGCGGCGCGGGAACGAGTCCCTCATGACCCTCGCCGCGCCGCTGTGGCTCGCGGGCGGGTTCCTGTTCATCGGCTCCAACACGGCGTTCGAGATGCTCTCGCTCGCCCGCGGCTACGCCGCCGCCTCAACCGAGGCCGCTCGCGCCGGGTACCTCGCCGCGGGCCAGGGCATGCTGGCGAGCTACCTCGACATGGGGACCGGGTTCGTCCTCGGGTACGTGATCTCGTCGGTCGGGGGCCTGCTGGCGGCCGCGGCCATGCTCCGCACGGCCGGATGGCACGTCGCGGGGCGAGTGCTGCTCGTCGGCACCCTCCTCGGGCTGTGCATCTTCCTGCCGGTCGTCGGCATCCCCCTCTCGCTGCTGTCCGTGCTCGTGCTGGTCGTCTGGTACGCGCTCGTCACCGTGCGCCTCGGCCGGCTCGCCGCCGCGGGCCGGGGCCCCGCGACCGATACGGCCAGGCCGGCCGCCGCCCTCCCGACCCGGGCCTGACCCGGCGCCGGCAGCGACCACCCCCAGGAGACAGCACCGTGGATACCCAGACCATCCAGGCGGCCCTGCCGGCCGTCCTCCTCCTCCACGGCCTCGGCCACGGCGGCGCGATCGCCGCGCTCGCGTGGATCGCCGCCCGGCCCGGCGGGCCGACGGGCGACTGGCACGCGGCGAGGTCGTGGCTCATGCCCGCGCTCTCCGCGGACGCCGCGACCGCCGTCGCCTGCACCTTCTGGGCGCTCGCGCTGGTCGGGTTCGTCGCGGCGGCGCTCTCCCTGGCGGGTGTGGTGGTCCCTGCGGGGACCCTGCGGCCGCTGGCCCTGGGCTCGGCGGTCGTCTCGCTCGCCGGGATCGGCCTCTTCCTCGGGACGTGGCCCGCGTTCAACACCCTGGCCGCGATCGCCGTGAACGTCGCCGTGCTCGTGGCGCTCCTGAGGTGACCGGCCGGCCGGCCGAGCCTCGCGGAGGGCCCATCAGGCGAGCGTCGTCACGGCCCCGCGCCCATGCGCCGGGTCGTCAGGCATCCCGGCGGACGATCGGAGTGCGTGGATCCGGCGGCGCCGGAGCGTCGTCGACGTCCGGGATCGTGAACCAGAAGCGCGCGCCCCCGCCATCCCGGTTGTCGGCTCCGTACGTCCCGCCGTGCGCCCGCACGGCACTCGCGACGGTGGCCAGGCCAAGGCCCGAGCCCGTCCCCGTGGCTCCGCGGACGAAGGGCTCGAACAACCGGCTCGGCGGGTGGCTGCCGAGGCCCGGGCCGCGGTCAAGGACGTCGACCGTCAGCGTCCGAGCCGCTCGGGCGCCTTCGACCAGGCACCGAACCTCGACGCTGTTGCCGGGGCCGCCATATGCCAGGGCGTTGCCCACCAGGTTCCCGAGTGCGTGCTCGACGCGCGTCCGATCGATCCGGACGACGACGTCGGGCGCGTCGATCCCGATCGTCGCGCCTCCCTTCCGGACGAGCGGATCGACACTGCGGACGACGGCCGAGACGACCTCGCGGAGGCGAACGGGTCGGCGGTCGATCCGCTCGACGTCCTCACGCGCCGCGGCGAGCTCGAGCAGGCTGGTGACCAGGCTGCTGAGTCGGACGACGTCGCCCTGGGCGTCCTGAACGGCCTGGCGAAACTCGGCGAGGCTGGTGTCGACTCGGTCGGCATCGTCGAGCTCTGCCCGCAGGGCCGCGAGCGGCGTGCGCAGTTCGTGCGACGCCATGGCGACGAACAGCCGCTGTCGTTCGACGGACTCCGCGATCCTGTCGAGCATCCCGTTGAGCGTCCGCGTCAGGCGGCCGATCTCGTCCATCCGGGCCGGCTCCGAGAGCCGCCGCTCGAGGTTGGACGGCCCCATGGCCGCCGCATCGATGATGAGCCGATCCACCGGCCGGAGCGCCCGCCCGGCCAGCAGCCAGCCGCCGAGGAGGGACGCTGCGCCAACGGACAGGCCCACCCCGACGAGGAGCCGCGCCAGGGCCGCCTGGGATGCGTCGATCGGCTGGAGATCGGCTCCGGTGACCACGAGGGTCCCGCCGGGGGTTGCCTGCGTCCGGATGAGGTAGCGGCGCCCCCCGGTCTCGAGCACGCCATCGCCAGGCCGGACGCCGGGCGGGGCATCACTGGTCGCGTCCTGCAGCGAGCCGGTGGCCGTGAACAGCGCCACGAAGACGCCCGGAGACGTCTGGTCCGACTCCTGGAGCCCGGCCTGGCCCGCGTTCTCGAGCGAGGTCAGGACCCCGGCCGCGCGTGTCTGCAGCGTGGCCTCGAGCGAACCGCGCAGTGCCGTGCCCATCTGCCACCACACGAAGACGCCCACGATCAGCAGCGTGAGGACGACGCCAGCCCCGTAGCTCACCGCGAGGCGGGAGCGGATGCTCATGCCGGCGGCCCGCCGGCCGGCGCCGGGCGCAGGGCGTACCCGACGCCGCGCACGGTCTCGATCCACGGCCCGCCAAACTCCTCGCCCAGCACCTGGCGGAGCGCCCGAACGTAGACGTCGATGATCCGGGGATCGCCTTCGAAGGCCCAGTCCCACACCTGGTCCAGGATCTGGGACCGGGTGAGGACCTGGTCAGCGCGGCGGGCGAAGAACTCGAGGAGCGAGAACTGGCGCCCGGTGAGTTCGAGCTCGCGCGAGCCGATCGTCGCGCGGTGCGACGCCGGGTCGATCTCGAGCCGGCCAACGACGATGGTCGTCGGCCGATCGGTCGGCCCGCGTCGGTCGAGGGCTCGGAGGCGCGCCTCGAGCTCGGCGAACGCGAAGGGCTTGACCAGGTAGTCGTCGGCGCCGACGTCGAGGCCCCGGACCCGGTCGGTCACCGCGTCGCGCGCGGTCAGCATCAGGACGGGGCTCCAGTCTCCGGCAGCCCGGAGCTCGCCGCAGAAGCCGAACCCGTCGCCGTCCGGGAGCATGACGTCCAGGATGAGCACGTCGTGGCTGGTCTCGGACCGGAGCCACCGGGCCTCCTCGATCGTCCCGGCGACGTCGACGGTGTGCCCCGAGCGAACGAGGCGGCGAATGACGATCGCGCGGAGCCGCTGGTCGTCTTCGAGCATGAGGATCTTCACGGCCCCACTATGGGCCGGCACCGTGAATGCCAGATGAATCGAGTGTGAATCGAAGATTCGCTGGGCATTCACGGTCCGCAGCGCAAGGTGCGACGAGCGATCGGGCAAGTGATCCGATCACCACAGGAGGCTGAGCATGAAGCTCGACCGTTTCCGCGCCCCGGCGCTCGCAGCGACCGCGGTGCTCCTGATCTCCGGCGGGGCAAGCGCCTTCGCCGCGAGCCCCGCACCGGCCGCGCCGGTGACAGCCGCCCCGATCACCCAGCCGGCCGCCCAGCCGGTCGCCGCCGAGCCGGCACAGGCGACCAACACCGACACCATCCAGGGAGGCGACCAGACCACGCCGGACGTCGCCGGCGCGGCCGAGTCGACGGCCGAGGCCTCCGAGGCCGCCGGTGCGGCTGCTGAGGCCACTGGCGCAGAGAAGGACGGCCCCGGTGGCCATGCGGACGCCTCCGGCGCCAACGTCGACCACCAGTTCGACGGCGAGGAGTAGCCACCGCCATCGTCTGATGATCAGGCCGGCGCCGGTGTCCGGGCCGGCCCGATCGCCGCAGACCCCGGCCGGATGCGGTTCATCCTGGATTCAGGTTGATCGGCATCCGGCACAGTCCAGGGATGACCGTTCAGCGCGAGAAGGTCAGGTGCGTTACCCCGCTCTCGGCGGGCTCCGACGTCACGCTGTAGCCGTCCTCGAACCCGCGGAGGTCGTCCCAGAGGCGGATGCCGCGGCCGAGGAGGATCGGCACGATGGCGACGTGGAGCCGGTCGACTAGCCCGGCCTTGAGGAACTCGCGCACGACGGTGGCGCCGCCGCCGATCCGCACGTCCTTGCCGCCCGCGGCCCCTAGCGCGAGGTCGAGCGCCTCGCGGGGCGTCGCGGCGAGGAAGTGGAAGGTCGTGCCGCCCGCCATCTCGAGCGCCGGGCGCGGCCTGTGGGTGAGCACGAACACCGGGCAGTGGAACGGGGGCTCGTCGCCCCACCAGCCGCGCCAGTCCGGGTCGCCCCCGGCGGCGTGGAGCCCGAACATGCCAGCGCCCATGATCTCCGCCCCGACCTCGGCGAAGTACGCCTGCGCGTACTGGTCGTCGACGCCGGCCGTCCCCTCGCCGGACGCGTCGTGCAGCACCCGGGCGCGGAACGTGCGGGTCGCGGTGTAGGCCTCGACCAGGCGCCCCCAGTCGTCTCCGAAGGGGTTCTCGGGCGTCTGGCCGGTCGTCGTCGCGAACCCGTCCAGGGAGATGTTCAGGTCAACGCGCACGGTCATCGACGTCGCTCCAAGGGGACTGCTGGCGAACTCGCGTCAGTATGCCCGCCCAAGCTGATCGCGGAGCCGAGCGTGGTGCCGACTGGGCGCTCGGCCGCCGCACGGGACGAGCCGCGTGCCTGCCTCGAAATCGAGCACCAGGCTCTGGCCGCCGTGGTCCACTCGAACCTGGCGTCCTCCCGTCGATGGAAACTGCGGCGGCTCGGATGCGGCTTGCCGAGAGCCTGGGTTGCACAATAGGGATGCCGAGCAGACCCCACGCTCGCGGCAGGGTGCTGGTGCCCTCGCGATGGCAGGCGACGGGGCAGGGCGGCCTGACCCGGTCGGCAGAGCGGCCAGTCACTGAATGGAGGCCCCCGTGGACGCGAACCCGGTCATCGAGATGCTCGGCCGCCCGCTCCGCCTGGCGGTGATCGGCGGCGGCCCGGGCAGCTTCATCGGCGCCATGCACCGCACGGCCGCCCGGCTCGACGGACGCTACGCGCTCGTGGCGGGGGTGGTCTCGTCGGATCCCGAGCGGTCCCGGGTCGCCGCCGTCGGCATGGGGATCGACCCGTCCCGCGCCTACCCCGACGCGATCGCGATGCTCGACGCCGAGCGCGGGCGCCCGGACGGCGCCGAGGTCGTCGCGATCATGACCCCCAACGACAGCCACCACCGCTACGCCCTGTCCGCCCTGGACCGCGGGTTCGACGTCATCTGCGACAAGCCCATGACCAACACCCTCGACGAGGCGC
>JAJXUG010000119.1 GCA_021783095.1 Chloroflexota bacterium
TTGCCGTAAGCGCCCATCGTAGCCACGACGAAGGCCCGGGCCGCAAGCGCCCGGGCCTTCGTGTGCGGCGAACCGCTACGCCACGCGGTTGATCAGCTGGCCGGGTACTTGTTGGGGTTGACCGAAATCGAGCCCGCGATGATCCCCCGGGCGATGCCCGCGATTGTCGACTTGAGCGACGACGGCACCGAGATCCCGCCGTACTCGAGCGCCGTTCCCTGGTTCTTCAACGTTCCGAGGTAGGTACCACCCTTGAACTTGCCTGCGGCGGCGGCGAGCACCGCATCGCGCACCGAGGGCTCGACGCCCTTAGCGACGGTGCCGATGAACCACGAGCAGTCCGCCTTGTCCGAGATGCAGCCGTTGCTGTCGACCCACATGATGCTGTGGCCCGCGCCGGCCTGCTGGGCGGCGGCGACTGAACCGAGGCCGACCGACCCGGCGACCGGGAAGACGATGTCGGCGCCGGCCGAGAAGTCACCGGCGGTCAGGGTCTTGCCGGCGGTCTGGTCGGTGAAGTTGCCGACGAAGGTGCCGGTACCGTCACACTTGGCGAGCGAGCAGGTTCCCTTGGCCGGGGTCCAGCCGAGGACCTTCACCGCGGCGCCCTTCACCTTGTTGTAGTAGCGCACGCCGGCGACGAAGCCGTTCATGTACATGGTGACTGACGGGAACTGCATGCCGCCGTAGGTGGCGACCGTACCGGTCTTGGTGCTCGCCGCGGCGAGGTAGCCGCCGAGGAAGGCCGCCTGGTCGGTCTCGTACTGCAGCGCGAGCACGTTGTGGTACTTGAGCCCCAGCGGTGCATCGTCCACGATCGCGAACTTCTGGCTCGGGTGCGCGTTGGCCGCGGCCTGGGTGGCGCTGTCCATCAAGAAGCCCACGGTCACGATGATGCCGCAGCCCTTGTGGATGAACGTGTTGATGTTGGGCACGTAGTCGGCCGCGGACGTCGAGGAAAGGTATGAGATCTGGATGTTCTTGTTCTTCGCGTGCGCGTCCTGCATACCTTTCCACGCCGAGGCGTTGAACGAGCGGTCATTGATGCCGCCGGTGTCGGTAACGACGCAGGCCTTGAACGACTTCGCCGTAGCGGCCGACGACGTCGCGGCGACGCCGAGCGTCAGTGTGCCGAGTATCAGCGACGCGGTCCCGAGCAGTGTGCCGATGTGGCGCACCGCCTTCTTCTCTCCCATGTTCATGTGTTAACCCCTCCAGAGGTTGCGTCGGCTACGGCGAGCCCTCGTTGGCCCGCAGCGCCGACTGTTCCGTCACCGGCGAGACTACTCGGCGGGACTGGCGAGCGACGGGGCGACGGCACGTGTTTCGGGACGGCCGTGGGGCACCGCGAGACTCACGAGCAGTGCCAGGAGCGTGATCCCCGCCGAGAGGTGAAAGGCCCACTGGTAGCCGTCCACGAGGGCGGCCGAGGAGGTCGGGTTCACGAAGGCGGCGCTGCGATCGGCCGCGACCGTGCCGAGCGCCGCCAGGGCCAGCGAACCCCCGACCTGGCGGCTGGTGTTGAGCACGCCCGACGCGAGGCCGGCGTCGGACCGGTCGACCCCGCTCGTGGCGGCCGTCGCGAGGGGGGTGAAGAGCAGCCCGATCGCGAAGGCGCACAGAATCGAGGGCACCAAGATAGCGCTCGCGTACTGCGAATGCACGCCGATCAACGCGATCCACAGGAAGCCGAGCGTGGCGCTCGAGGTGCCCGCGGCGAGCAGGTGGCGCACGCCGAAGCGGCCGATCACCCGCGAGCTGAGCTGGGCGCCGGCGACGATGGCGATCGCCATCGGCAAGAACGCGAAGCCCGTCTTCACGGCGCCGTAGCCGAGGATGTACTGGTAGTAGAAGGTGAGGAAGTACCACATCGCAAAGAAGGAGCCGCCGACGAGGAACATCACGAGGTTGGCCGTCGTGACCGCGCGCGACCGGAAGATTCGCAGCGCCACCAGCGGGTTCGTCGCCACGCGCGACTCCCACACGATGAAGAGCGCGACGCCGAGCGCTCCGCCGACGATCCAGGCGATGGTCGCGGCGTTGCCCCAGCCCGTCGTCGCGGTCGTCACGACGCCGTAGATGGCCGCGGCGAGTGAGACCGTGACGAGCAGCGCTCCGGTCACGTCGAGCTTGTGACTCGCCTCACGATTGCGCAACTCGCGCAGGAAGGTGGTCGCGAGCAGGGCCGCCACGACGGCGAAGGGCACGTTGATAAAGAAGACCCAGCGCCACGAGAACCATCCCGTCAAGAGCCCACCCAGCAGGCCCCCGACCGCTCCGCCCGCGCCGGCGACGGCGCTCCAGGCGCCGATCGCCTTGGGTAGGCGGGGTCCGTGAAAGGTGGTGAGGATGATCGTGAGCGTGGCCGGGGAGAGCACGGCGCCGCCGAGCCCCTGGAGGGCGCGCACCGTGATCAGCTGTGCGCCGGAGTGGGCGAAGCCGGCGCCGATGCTCGCCAGGGTGAACAGCGCGAGACCGCCCAGGTAGACGTGGCGACGCCCGAAGATGTCCGCCGCGCGCCCTCCGAGGAGGAGAAACCCGGCGAAGGTGATCACGTAGGCGTTCACCACCCACTGCGAGTTGATGATCTTGAA
>JAJXUG010000030.1 GCA_021783095.1 Chloroflexota bacterium
GGGCGGCTTCGTGCGCGGGCGCCGGCCCGGGCCGGGGGCCCGCGGCGTGGCCCGTGCGCGCGGGAGGCGCTCCCGTCTTGGTCGCGCTGCTGTTCTGCACCCTGAGCGTGGCCCGTGCGCGCGGGAGGCGCTCCTGACCCTGACGCGACTCAAGCGACGCGACTCAGCCGGCGGGGGGCCGGCGGACTCGGGACACCTAGCGGCCCGAGCAGTCGACCCAGAGGATCGTTCCCATCCCGACCGTGTCGTGCCAGACCATCGCGCCCTGGAACCGAACGCCGGTGACCGCGCCGGCCGTCGAGAGGCACTCCGGCCACCCCGAATCGTGCTCCGCACCCGTGGCGTCGCGCCACGCCACGGACTTCGTCGCCCCGTAGGCCGTGTCCCCTCCCCAGAGGGTCACCACCTGCTCACCCACCATCCCGTCGCCGACCGAGGTGGGCACGCGGACGCCGATGAAGCCGGCCGAGCCGACGACGGTGCCAGCCAGGAAGGCGACGATCACGACCGCCAGTACCGCGGCTGTCGGAATGAGCCTGCTTCGCACTTCGACCCCCTGTCTTGCCGTGTCAACGCTCCTGCGGTGTCGACATGGTCCCGCAGGGTCAAGGGTCGGCGTGGCAGTAGGCCAGAACCCCCAGTCGCTCCGGCCTTCGGGAGATCAGTCGCCGCGCAGGACTCTGCCGAGGAAGGCGAGCGTGCGCTCGAAGGCGAGGTCGGCGGCCTCGGGGCGGAACGCGTCGCGCGAGGGCTCCGCGAACCAGTGGCCCGTGCCCGGGTAGTGGTGAAGCGTCACCTCGTGCCCGGCCGAGCGCAGCTGGGTCGCGAACTGGGCGACCCACTCGTCGTCCTCGTACGGGTCCGCCTCGGCGAAATGGCCCAGGATCGGTGCCGTGCCGCCGGCGTCCGCCGGGTCGCCCGTGCCGTAGTAGAGGACCGTCCCGGCGAGCGCTGGGTGCTGCGCTGCGACCGCGAGCGAGGCGCCCAGCGAGAAGCCCAGCACCGCCAGCCGCCCGCTGTCTCCGAGCTTCGCCACGAGGTCCTCGGCCGTGGCGCGCACGATCGCCACGCCCTCGGCCCCATCGAGCTTCCTGACGCGCTGCTCGGCCGCCTCGACCGTGTCCACGACGTCGCCGTGGTACAGGTCCGGGGCCGCCGCGGCGAAGCCCGCCGCCGCAAGCCGGTCGGCGAAGGCGATGACGTCCGCATTGAGGCCCCACCACGGGTGCAGCACCACGACGCCCGCTCCACCGGTGGCATCGCCGGCCTCGTACACGCGCGCCTCGATGCCCGGGGCCGACACCACGTCGAACTCGCCCATCGCCGCCTCCATACGCTGCCGCCCTCGGACCCGCCAGGCGTGCAGCCCGAGTTCAGGCGCCCAGCGTAGCGAGGAAGGCCGAGGTCCGCTCAAGCCCGGCCGTCAGCACGGCCGCGTCGTTCGCGTAGCCGATGCGCACGACCCCATCGGTATCGAAGGCGCTGCCGGGGACGAGGAGCACGCCCTCGGTCTCGAGCAGGCGCGTGCAGAACGCGTCGGACGACATCGGCGCGTCGAAGCGCAGGAGGGCCGTGGTCCCGGCGGCCGGCCGGACGTAGGAGATGCGCGGCTCCTCGGCGACCCAGCCGTCGAGGATCGCGAGGTTGCCCCGGACGATCGCGCGGTTGCGGGCGAGCATGGCGTCGGCGTGCTCGAGTGCGATGGCCGCCAGCAGATCGTCGACCATGCCCACGCTGATCACCGAGTAGTCGCGATGCCGGCTGACCGCCTCGAGGACCTCCGGCGGCGCGATGACCCAGCCGAGGCGCAGGCCTGCCAGCGAGAACGCCTTCGACATGCTGCCGATCGCGATGGTGCGGGGGTAGAGGTCGGCGAAGCTTGGGCTGGTGCCAGGGCCGTCCTGGTCGATGCCGCGGTAGACCTCATCGGCGAGGATCCAGGCGTCCTCGCGACCCGCGATGGCCGCGATCGCTGCCAGGTCATCGGGCGCCAGCAGCGCTCCCGTCGGGTTGTTGGGGTTGGTGACCGTCAGCAGCTTCGCGCCCCGGGCAGCGTCGGCCAGTTCGTCGAGGTCGAGCCGCCAGCCACCGGCTTCGTCCAGGCGAACTTGGCGGACGGTCGCGCCCAGACTCTCGGGGACCGCCACGTGCTGCTGGTAGGTGGGCGTGACGCTCACGACGAGGTCGCCCGGCTCGACCAGCGCCTCGTAGACGAGGTGGTTGGCGCCGATGGCTCCGTGGGCGACGATGACCTGGTCCTGGGTGACCGTGTCGTAACGAGCGGCAATGGCGGCGCGCAGGCGATCCGACCCCTCGATGGCGCCGTAGCCCAGGCGCATCGGCGCGAGCTCGGCGGCGAGGTCGGCCGTGTCCAGCCCGGCGAGCGCAAGCAGCTCGGCCACGGTGACCGAGTCCACGCAGGTCTCGGCGAGGTTGTACCGGCAGCGGGTCTCCCACCGGTTCATCCAGATCTCGACCCTGAAGTCAGCGATTCGCATGGCGCGATGATGCCTGAGGACGGGTGACCGATGCTCCTGTGGGCCTCGGTGCCCGTTCCCGGCCCCATCCCAGCCCGTGCATCGTCCTGACCCGGCGTTTCGTCCTCGTCGCGCGTTCGCCCGCGCCTGCGCCACCGGGTGTCGACCCCCCAAACGCCTCCGGGAGGCGCGTATCTCGGGTGAAACGCCCATATCGCCCCCGAGAGGCGGTTAGGGCGCTGAAGGTTGCGAAACGTGGCCCCCCTGGGCGCCGGCGGTCGGATAAGCGCCTCGTGGGGGCGATATGGGTCAGGGTCGATCGGCGCCTTCCTGCGCGCTGCCCGCCCTGCCGTGACTGCGGGATGGAACGCACACGACCCGGGTGCGGCCCGCCCGCCCCTCGCTCAGTCTCCCTCGGGCTCCACGACGGCCTCGCCCACCGCGGCCTCCAGCATCGCCTCGGCAACCGGGACGTGGGGATGCGGGTGGGACGGGCGCAGTCCAGCGACGCCTGCGGCCACCTCGTCAGCAAGGTCCGGCTCGGGCCCGTTCCACCACGACGCCGCCGCCGCGCCCAGCGACACGACCGCACAGGCGCTGAACGCCACCCGCAGCCCGTCCACGAACGGTCCCGAGAGCAGCTGCGGGAAGAACGAGGTGTCGAGGATCGCGGTCCGGGTGGCCGCAGGCAGGGCCGCGAGCTGGTCCGGCGGCAGCATCATGCCCATCGGGTTGTAGCCCAGGAACGCCGCGAACAGCGCGCCGATCGGCGGGATGTGCGACAGCCCGCTGGCCATGGCGAACGGCACCCCGGCCGCGGTGAGGTGGCTGACGAGCGCCGCGGGCAGGTTCGCCGACAGGCCCAGCACCACCAGCGTGAAGATGACCGTGAGGCTCAGGCTCTGGCCCACGTTGAGGAACGCCGCGCGCATCCCCGAGGCCACGCCCCGGAACGCGGCCGGCACCGAGTTCATCACCGACGCGGTGTTGGGCGCGGCGAACACGCCCTGCGAGACGCCCAGGAGCAGGAGGAGCGCGGCGAACACCGGGTAGTCGAAGTTGGCCGGGATGAGCATCATGCCGATGAAGCCCGCCACCGAGAGCAGCATGCCGGCGGTCGCGAACTGGCGGGTGCCGAAGCGGTCCGAGAGCGCCCCCGACAGCGGCCCCGAGATGAGGAAGCCGGCCGTCATCGGCAGCATGTAGATGCCCGCCCAGAGCGGCGTCTGGTCGAAGGTGTAGCCGTGCTGCGGGAGCCAGATCCCCTGCAGCCAGACGATCAGGATCAGCTGGAGCCCGCCGCGGGCGATCGAGGACAGCGCGCCTGCAATGTTGCCGGTCGCGAACCGGCGGGTGCGGAACAGGTCCATGCGGAAGAGCGGGTCGGAGACGCGCAGCTCGACCACGACGAACGCGACCAGCACCAGGACGCCCCCGGCAACCGAGCCCAGGATCCACGGGTTCGTCCAGCCGGTGGTCGCGTCGCCCGAGGGCTGGAGCGCAAAGGTGAACGCGATGAGCACGGCGGACAGGCCGACCGCGAACAGCACGAGGCCCACGAGGTCGAAGCGCTGGTGGCGGCGGATGGTCGCGGTCTCGTGGAGCATCAGGTACGCCCAGATGGCGCCGATCACGCCGAACGGCACCGAGACCAGGAAGATCGCCCGCCAGTCAACCTCGGCCAGGACGCCGCCCAGCAGCAGGCCGAGGAACCCTCCGGCGAGGCCCGCGATCTGGTTCACGCCCATCGCGAAGCCGCGCTGGTCGGCCGGGAAGGCGTCGGTGAGGATCGCCGCGGAGTTGGCCATGAGGAACGCCCCGCCCACCGCCTGGACCATGCGCGCGCCGATGAGCCAGAGGACCGCGCCATTGCCGCTGCCGGGCACGAGGTAGCTGGCGATCGACGCGACGGCGAACACGGCGAACCCGGCGTTGTACAGCCGGACCCGGCCGTACATGTCGGAGATCCGGCCCGCGGGCACGAGCATGACCGCGAGCACCAGCGTGTAGCCCACCAGGAGCCACAGCAGGTAGTCGGTCTCGCCGGGCGCGAGCGGGTTGATGCCGATGCCGCGGAAGATCGCCGGCAGCGCGATGAGCACCGTGCTCGCGTTCAGCGCGGCCATGAGGATGCCCAGCGTCGTGTTCGAGAGCGCGATCCAGCGGTAGTCGATGTGGGCGGCGCGGCGCTGGGGCCTGGGCTGGGCGGGGGTCACGCGGGGATCTCCTCGGTCGGGGCAGTGATGCGGTCGAGCAGGTCGGCGAAGGCGGCGCGCTCTCGCTCGTCGAGGCTGAGCAGGCGGCGGACGAGGTCGCTCTGGCGGACCATGTCGAAGCTCTCGAGCGCCTCGAGGCCCGCCTTCGACAGGCTCACGAGCGTCACCCGCCGATCCTGTCGGTCGGTGGAGCGCTCGACCAGCCCAGCCCGCTCGAGGCGGTCAACGAGGTTCGTCGCCGACGATCGGCGCAGGCCCAGCTCGGCGCCCAGGTGGCTCACCGCGACCGCGCCCGTCAACTCCAGCACGCGCAGGGCGTGGAGGTCGCCGAGGGCGATGCCGTGGCGCGCCGCGATCTCGCGCTGGAGCGGCTCCACGAGCGCGGCGGCGCGGAAGAACGCCGCGAACATGCGCCGGGTGGTGGGATCGGCGTGAGGTGCTCCCATACGGTGGATAGTACGACGAATGGGAGCATCTGGCCGCCAGACACGAAGCGAGGCCCCGATGGTCGATGACCGGGGGCCTCGTTCGCGGAGGAGAGAGGAGATGCCCGCAATGATGCGCAGCGTTTCTTGCGATCGCATGACAAGGACCTGGATCCTCGCGGAGCGAGCGTTCAGGGCTGCGGCGCCGCTGGCCTGGCGTGCAGCAGTGCGGGCAGCGGAATTCGCCCCTGGCTGATCGCCACCCCGAGCAGCACGACCGCCCCGCCCACGGGCTCGTGCCAGTTGAGCGGCTCGGCGAGGAGCAGGGCGCCCGCGGCGACCGAGACCAGCGGCGTCACATAGGTCACCGAACTCGCGGCCGTCCCGCCAGCGACGCCCACGATGTGCGTGTTCAGGACGTACGCGACACCTGAGCCCAGTCCGCCCAGCGCCAGCATCCCGAGGACGGTCGCCGCCGACGGCGGGCCCGTCACGATGGGGCTGCCCAGCGCCCACTCCACGACGACCACCGGCACCAGGAACAGGGCCGCCAGCGTGACCTGCCCGGCCGCGATGGCGATCGGGCCATCGCCGGTCCCGACGAGATGGCGACGGGTCAGCGGAAACGCCAGGCCATAGCAGGTGATCGCGCCGATGCAGGCGAGGACGCCGAGCAGTTCGCCGCCGCCGAGACCCTCCCACACGCCCACGACGACGAGCACGCCGACAAAGCCGACGGCGAGGCCGACGATCCGCTGGCGGGTGGGCCGCTCCTCCGGGAAGGCCGCCAGCACGACGAGGAGCGTCGCGAGCGGGGTGCAGGCGTTGATGATCCCGGCCAGGATCGAGGAGACCTGGGTCTCGCCCCAGGCGAACAGCGTGAACGGGATGGAGCAGAACAGCAGCCCCACGATCGCCATGTAGCCCCACGTCTGGCGTCGGCGCGGCAGGCGGGTCCCCGTCACGCGGACGATGGCCAGCAGCGTGGCCGAGCCGATGGCCAGGCGCACGAACGCCACGCCCACGGGCGTCAGCGCATCGAGCCCGAGCTTGATGAACAGGAACGAGCAGCCCCAGATGGCGCCGAGCGCGAAGAACAGCCAGGGCCACGGGATGGAGCGCACGGATCGCGGCATGAGGGGGTTAACCCTACCGGCGACCCGGCGGTTGCACCGAAAGGGCGGACGGCGGGCCGCGATCGCGGGGCGTGAGTCACGCCAGACTCACCCTCGTCGTCTCCCTGCGTGGGCGGCGTCCGAATTCCGGATGTCGAGCAGCGTCTTGCGCTCCGGGGCCTCGGCTATGAGTCTCACGCGACTCGCGACACGGGAAGGGCGGTTGGGCGGGTGGGCGACCACCAGTCAGCCGTGGTCGCGGGCCTCCTCGCGCAAGTGCTCGCCCAGCCAGGCGACCGCCGCACACGCGATAACCAGCGCGATGAGCGTCCCCGCCCAGCCCGCGGCGACGAGGAGCAGCGCCTGGTCCTCGAGCCGCTCGACCTCGCGCAGCGAGCGCCCTGCCAGGACCGTGCCGCCGCTCCAGCGCACGGTGACCGTCGCGAGGCGCACGCCAGCTCGCGGCTGCCAGGTCACGCGATTCGGCGTCCCCATGGCGGCGTGGTCGAGCACGCCCGCCGGCGGGGCAGGCGCCGCCCCGTCAAGCTGCCCGCCCCAGGCCAGCGGCTTGTCGTCGGGGCCGAACACCACCACGAACGGCGCGAGGCTCCGCGCCACGTCCACCGTAGCGAGACCGGTCACGGTGGCGGGCGACGCGCCGGCGTCGAGCGCATGCCCTGCATCCTCGGCCAGCTGGAGCTGGGGCGAATCCGCGCCCGACCGCAGACCTTGTTGCGCGACGAGGTACACGGTCCCGGCCAGCCCGGTCGCCAGGACGGCGAGCGGGATGAAGGCGAGGATGGCCCGGAGGGCGAGGCGGCGTCGATCGATGCTCACGGCGCCAGAGACGCCGCGCCCGGCGCCGGGGTGACGCCCGCAGCGCGAAGCGCGCGGGGGCCCGTGGCGTAGGATCGCCATCGTGGACCCCGAGACGGAGCGGATCAGCGCCATCTACGACCGGCGGGGCACGAAGCTCACGCCCCGTGACGGCAGCTGGCTGTTCGGGGACGCGCGAGCGTGGCTCGGGTCGATGGCGCGCGGCGACACGCTCGAGGTGGGGATCGGCGCCGGGCTGACGATCCGGCACTACCCGCCCGATGTCCGCCTGACCGGGATCGACGCCAGCGGCGCGATGCTCGCCCAGTCGCGCGCCAAGGCGGCTGAGGCTGGACGCGCCGTCGACCTGCGGATCGGCGACGCCATGCGCCTCGACGCGCCGGATCGCGCCTTCGACACCGTCGTGTTCTGCCTCTGGGCTACTCCGAGACCGGCTTCGACACCGCGAGCAGCAGCAGCGGCAGCACCGAGCGGGCCATCGCGTCTGGGTCCGCTCCCCCGCCCTGGAGGAGCGCCCGCCGCACGCTGCGCTCCACGACGGCGATCGAGGCGTCGGCCACGTCGGAGGCGGCGATCAGCAGCTCGCGGTTGCGGAACCGCGTGCCGTACTCGATGAACTCGGCGATGCGGGCCCGGAACCGCTGGTCGGCGTCGCGGAACTCGCCCGACACACCGGGCTGCCGGATGGCGTTGATCTCGAGCTCCGTCTGGAGCATCGCGACCTGCCGGTCCACCGGAATCGCCCGCAGGATCCGCTCCACGACCGGCGCCATCGCGCCCAGCTCCTCGCCGGGAGCGGCGTTGTCGGCCGCGGCGAAGTCGGCCAGGGTCAGGGCGAGGTTCGCGTCCAGGCTGGCGATGACCCGGGCGTGCTCGCGGGCCACAAGCGAATCGACCAGCTCGGCCTTGTCGGCGAAGTTCGAGTAGAACGCACCGCGGGTGAAGCCGGCACGCTCGCAGATGTCCTCGACGGACGAGCCGATCACGCCGCGCTCCGCGAACACCTCCAGCGCCGCATCCAGCACGCGCTCACGCGTGGCCTCGCGGCGCGCGGTGCGGGACGGCTCCCTGACCTCGGTCACCGGCGTCTCGACCTCGATACGGTGATGTATTCGATACATTGACGTATCCGATCCACCTTCGTATCCTACCGGAGCGGCCACCCGTGCCGCAACCCCGCCGATTCCCATCACCGCAGGTCGACGCGTCAGGCAGCCGACCGTGGAGGCAGAACGTGTTCGAAGCCCTGGGCTCGAGGACCTACCGCTGGCGATACCTCATCGTCGTGGCCTGGATCGTGGCGATGGTCGCCTCGGTCAAGCTGGCGCCTTCGCTGGCCGACAGCGCCTCTTCCGACCAGGCCGCGTTCCTCCCCGCAACGGCGCCCTCGTCGCTTGCCAATGACGCGATCGAGAAGGCGTTCCCGGGCGCGACGGCCACCTCGAGCGCCACGCTGACGTTCTCGCGCGACACGGGCCTCACCGACGCCGACGCCGCCTACCTCGAGGCGACTGCCGCCTGGGTCCGCAGCCCCGACGCGCCCGCTGAACTCCGCGATGCCGTCACCGGGACCGCGTCTGCGACCTCTCGCCCCGAACTCGAGTCGATGCTCAAGAGCCCCGACGGCCAGCTCCAGCTCCTGCTCATCGACCTCAACGTGTCGTCCGCCGGGGATGCGGCGTCGGCCGTCGTGGGGGACCTGCGCGCCCACATCGCGCAGACCGCGCCCGCGGGCCTCGTCGTCCACGTCACCGGCACCGCGGGCATCACCTCGGACTACCTCAACGCGGTCAAGGCCGGCACGGACAGCACGACCAGGGTCACGATCATCCTCGTCCTCGTGATCCTGTTGCTGATCTACCGGGCGCCGCTCGCGGCGATGGTGCCGCTGGTCACGATCGCCGGCGCCTACGTCGTCTCGCGGGGCGTGCTGGGGCTGCTGGCGGCGGCCGGCTGGAAGGTCAGCTCGCTGCTGGACACGTTCCTCGTGGTGATGGTGTTCGGCGTGGGCACGGACTACGCGATCTTCCTGATCAGCCGGTTCCGCGAGGAGGTCAGCGGCGGCGTGGACTGGCACGACGCCTCGCGGACCACCGTCCGGCGGATCGGCGCGGTGATCAGCGCCTCGGCGGCGACGGTCATCGTGGGCCTGGGCGCGATGGCGTTCGGCCAGTTCGAGATGATCAAGAGCACGGGACCCGCGATCGCGGTGGCCATCGCGATCACGCTCGTCGCCGGCCTCACGCTCGCCCCCGCCCTGCTCGGCATCTTCGGCCACTACCTGTTCTGGCCGATGCACACGCGACCCGCGGCCGAGGGCGAGCCCGGCGGGTTCTTCGCGAGGCTGGCCGCGGGGGTTTCGCGCCACCCGGGCGTCATCACGCTGGCGCTGATCGTGGCGCTCGGGCTGCCGGCGATGTTCGTGCAGCAGATGCACACCAACTTCGACACGCTCGCCGAGCTGCCGGCCAGCTCCGACGCGCGGCAGGGGTTCGACGTCGTGGCGGCGCACCTGGGCAAGGGGAAGCTGGTCCAGTCGACGGGCCTCATCGAGAGCCCCTCGGGCGACATGCTCGCCCCCGCCAGCCTCGCCCGGCTGCGCGACACGGTCCTGGCGCTCCAGTCCAGCCCCGGCGTGTCGCAGGTCACGAGCCTCGTCACGCCCAACGGCGACGGCAAGGTGCCCGACGGCTTCCGCCCGTCCATCCAGCTGGGCACGATCGGCGACGCGTTCTCCGCCAACTCGTCGTCCTCGTCGTCCTCGTCGTCCTCGTCGTCGTCATCGGCCGCGGCCAGCGGGTCGAGCTCCTCGCTCCTGGACCCCAAGCTCACCGACGGCCTGGACCAGGCGCTCAACTACGTCGGCGCGCTGGGCGCGTCCTACCCCGACGTCGCCGGCCGGGCCGAGTACCGCGCTGCCCGCGGGTCGATCACCGCCGCGCTGGACCTCGTCGCGCGGGTCAAGAAGCAGACCGTCGTCGCCACGCAGCTGCGCACGCTCGCCGCCGCGCTCACCGCCCCCACGGCCGTGGCGAGCGGCAGCAGCAGCAACTCAGACGCCTCGCTCATGGCGAAGTACCTCGACGAGCTGGCCACCGCGTATCCCGAGGTCCTCCCCCTGGCGGCGTACCGCGACGCCGTCCGGAGCGCGGCGTCGCTCGCCGCCAAGCCATCGGCCACCGCGGCCGTCGACACCGCGAATGCCATGAACGCGCTGGCCGTCCACTTCGACAGCCAGCCGGACTCCCGGCTCTCGCCCAAGAGCCTGGCCAACACGTCGTCAGCCCTGGAGCTCCAGCGCGAGGCGAAGGCGACCTTCGCGGCGATCCCGAGCGCCTTCCACTCGCTCGCGTCGGTGTTCGCGACGCGCGCCGACGACCTGTTCGTGCCGCTGGGCCTGGGCGGCGACAACGCCCAGAAGGTGACCGACGCGGTCAACGCGTTCATCTCCGCGGACCGCACGGCCACGCGGTTCTACCTGGTCAGCGCCGACGACCCGTACGCCACGACCTCCTTCGACACGGTCCGCAACGCGCAGCAGTCCCTCGCCGCCGCGGCTCCCGGCTTCGGGCCGGGGGCGCAGGCCTACCTGGGCGGCCCGACCGCGCAGTTCGCCGACGTCCAGACGACGCTCGAGAACGACTTCAACCGCGTTGGCGTCATCACGGTCCTGGGCATCTTCCTGGTGCTGGTGCTGCTGCTCCGCGCGATGGTGGCGCCGCTGTACCTGGTGGGCACGGTCCTGCTCTCGTACCTGTCCGCAGTCGGCCTGTCCGCCTTCCTGTTCCAGGACGTTCTCCACCACGCCGGCGTCAGCTTCTACCTGCCGCTGATGGTGTTCGTGCTGCTGGTCGCGCTGGGATCGGACTACAACATCTTCCTGATGAGCCGGGTGCGCGAGGAGAGCGAGCACCGCTCGATCCGCGACGGCATCCGGATCGCGTCGGGCCACACCGGCTCGGTGATCACGTCGGCCGGGCTCATCCTGTCGGGGACGTTCGGGTCGATGGCCACGGCGCCGCTCGTGGTGCTGTTCCAGGTGGGCGTGGCGGTCGCGATCGGGGTGCTGATCGACACGTTCGTCGTGCGCTCCATCCTCGTGCCCGCCATCACGACGCTGGTGGGCGATCGGGCGTGGTGGCCGTCGGGCTCTCGGTTCAGCGGGCCGGTGCTGGCGCCCGCGGGGGCGGCCGGCGTTTCCGCCTCCGCCGCCTCGTCCTCGGCCCCGGGCGCCGTCTCGGCCGCGGCAGCAGGCGGCGTTTCGGCCTCGGCCGCGGTGGCCGGCGGCTCGGCCGAGTCGGCCCTGGTCGGGACGGCGATGGCGGCGGCTGCTGCCGGATCGACCACGGCTGACGAGGCTGTCCCGGAGGCTCGTCTCGTCGCGTTCGAGCCGGCGCTCGAGCCGGCGCTCGACGACGGGGCGCTCCCCGGCGGGGCGCTCCCCGGCGGGGCGCAACGATCGCTGGCCCGGGCGGCCGCGGCGCTCGGCCTGGCCATCTTGGTCCCGGTGACATTCGCGGGGCTGGTGACCTGGGCATGGCAGCCGCAGCCCGGCGCCGTCACGATCCAGGCGGCGGTCGTCAACGCCGACACGGGAACGACGGTCACCGCAGGCGACGGCTCCACCAAGCAGCTCGCGCTGGGCAAGGACATCAGCGACGGCCTGGTCGCGGGCGGGTCCAGCAGCACGTCCGGCGCCTCGGACCCGACCTCGAGCGGCCTCGGCGCAACCGGCGTGGCGTGGACCGCCACGAACGCGCAGGCAGCGGCCGAGGGGCTCGCGTCCGGCCAGTACAGCGCCGTCCTGACGATCCCAACCGACTTCTCGCAGGACATCGCGGCGATCCGCGCCGGCACGTCCGGCAGCACGCCCTCGGCGACCCTGCGCCTGGAGACGGGGAGCGGTGGCGGCAACGTCGCCACCGCGGTCGCGCGCTCGGTGAGCGACGCGATCACCGCGTCCGCGACCCGCGACGCCACTGCCTCCTACGTCGAGGACGTCCTGCTCGGCGTGTCCACCGCCCAGAGCGACGTCACGAACGCCGCCTCCTCGGCGAAGGACGTGGCGAGCAGCGCCACCTCCCTCGCGAGTTCGGCCAGCGGGATCAACGCGGTGTCGGGCGAGATGGTGTCGGGGCTCGACAAGCTGGCGTCGGGGACGTCGGCGTCGGTCAGCGGCACGGCAAGCCTCGTCGATGCCACCAGCCAGCTCGCGTCGGGCACGAAGCAGCTCGCCTCGGCTGCCTCCACCCTCGCGGCAGGCGCCAGCAAGACGGCCTCCGGCGCCTCGGCGCTCGCAACGGGGGCATCGTCGCTCGCCAGCGGCCTCACCGCCCTCGACGCGCAGACGAAGACGCTGCCGGCGCAGACCTCGCAGCTCGCCTCCGGGGCTTCGGGCCTCGCGGCGGGCGTGTCGCAGACGGTCTCGGGCATCGAGTCGCTCTCGGCCGGGCTCCAGACGCTGGCCGGCAACACCACCGGCCTCGGCAGCCAGGTCCAGGCGCTCGACGCCGGCGCGGCAAGCCTCGCGAGCGGTGCCCACGACCTCGACACCGGCGCCTCGCAGGCAGCGGCGGCCGCGGCCGGTGTGTCGACCGGGGTCAGCGGCCTCAAGAGCGCCGTCGATGCGTACACAGGCTCGGTCGATCAGCTTGCCGCCAGTTGCTCCGGGATGGGCGGTGGCGCAACCGTGTGTGCCGCGCTCACCGGCATCGCGAACGGCTCGGCAGCCGTGCGCGACACCGCGGCGACCGTCGCCACGGGCGCGAGCCAGGCATCGGCTGCGGCCGCGGGCGTCGCCGTCGGTGCGGCATCCACATCCAGCGGCGCCGACAGCCTGCACAGCGGGCTGTCCCAGCTCGCGGCAGGCGCGCCGGCGATCGAATCCGGGATCGCCTCGTCGGCCGCCGGGGCGTCTGCCCTCTCCGCGGGCGCCGCGCAGCTGGCGCCCGGCGCCAGCCAGCTCGCCGACGGAACCAGCCAGCTCGCGGCCGGCATGCCGCAACTCGCCGACGGCGTCTCGGGCCTGAGCTCGGGCGCCTCGCAGACGGCATCGGGCGCCACCCAGCTCTCGACCGGCGCGAGCGCCCTCGCAAGCGGCGCCGGCAAGCTGGCGTCCGGCCTCGACGCGACGGCCGCCGGCGCCACGAAGCTGGCGTCCGGGACGAAGACCGCGGCGAGCGGCGCAACACAGCTGTCCGATGCCATCAACCAGGCCCTCGACGGGGCTCGGGTGGTGCAGGCGGAGACCGGTCAGCTCGCCACCGACGGCACGTCGCTCTCGAGCGACGCCTCGAAGGTCTCCGACTCGCTCACGACGACGGCCGGCTCCATGCCCGCAACGGGCACCGCCGACCGCTCGCAGGTGGCCGCGCGCGTGGCCGACCCAGTGACGGTGCAGGCCACGGCCGCCGACGGCAATCCGGCGGGGATCGCGCCGCTGGCGATGGTCCTCGCGCTCTGGCTGGGGACCCTGGCGGCGCTGCTGGCCGTGCCGTCGATGGGCCGCGGGCGGCGCCGGTGGACCGGGCCGGCAGGCGCGGTCGGGCTGGCGGCGGTCGCCGGGCTCGTCGCGGCGGGGCTGATGGTCGCCGGGCTCGACCTCGGCGTCGGTGTCGCCATCGCGCGCCTCCCGATGCTCCTGGCCGTGAGCCTGCTGGCAGCGGCGGCCTTCGCGATGGTGATCGGGGCGCTGGCGGCGGCGTTCGGCCTCCGCGGCTGGGTGGCGGCGCTGCTGCTGGCCGGTCTTGGCGTTGCGGCGTCGGGCTACCCGTTCGGCGTCGACGCACTGCCGGGGCCGCTCGCGTTCATCCGGCCGCTGCTGCCCACCTCGTGGGCCGTCGACGCGATCCGCGCCTGCATCGAGAGCGTGGGCTCCTCGGTGGGGGTGGACGTGGCGGTGCTGGTCGCGTGGCTGGCCGTGGGCGCCCTCGTGGTGCTGGCCGTCACCGTCGGTGCGGAGCGCCGCTCCGCTTCCCGGTCCCGCCTGACGGCATAGCGCCGACCCCGGTCACCTGGGCGCGTGGACCGCAGGGCGCCCTGTTCCGGGGCGCCCTGTTCCGGGGCGCCCTGACCTGCGCGCGCCCACGGACCGGCCCTGCCGGAGGACGAAGCGCCGGGCGGGCCGCTCCGTGCGCCCGAATCGACACGCGTCGGGCGCGCGGCAGCACGGGCCGGCCCGCCTGGCGGGGGAACCGACAGCAGGGCCGCTGTCGGCCCGAAGGCGGGCTGCTGCGGTTCGGGGCCGCCCTCCGCTCAGTTCAGGCGGTCGGAGAGCGAGGCTCGGTCGGGGATGTACAGCCCGAGGCGACGGTCGAGCAGGTCAAGCTCGCGGCGCAGCAGGCCGTCGAGGTCGCGCAGGCGCTCCTCGGCCGTCGACGCCTCGAGCAGCGCCTGCTTGCGGTTGAGCTCCGCCTGGACGATGCCGGTCAGCAGGAACGACAGCGCCGACGGGTCGTCGGGCACGCGGAGCGACTCGACCGTGACGTCCTCGGTGGCGTCCACCTCGACCTCGGCCGCCACCTCCTCGACCGGGTCGTCGTCGACCTCGACCTCAACTTGGACATCGACGGGCAGCCCCAGCTCGCCGTCGCGCGGCTGGAGTTCGCGCAGGTACTCGATGAACCGGGCGCCGACTCGCGCGACCAGGCGCTCGGCGACCTCCTCGTCGCCCACCGCGTCGGGGAGCGGCTCCACGTCGGCCACCAGGTACGGCTCCGAGGCGGCGTCCACCTCCAGCACGCTGAAGCGGCCCGTGCCGACCACGAGGAGGTCCCAGCGGCCGTCGGCGTACTTGCTCGCTTCGCGGATCTCCGCGAACGTCCCGACGCCAGCGATCGCGAGCTCGGTCGCCACGCCGTGGCGCAGCGCAACCTCGGACCCCTCGCGGATGAGCACCACGCCGAAGGGCGTCGACGAGTCGAGGCAGCGGCGGACCATGACGCGGTAGCGCTCCTCGAAGATGTGGAGCGGCAGGGCGATGCCCGGCGCCAGGACGGCGTGGAGGGGGAAGAGCGGAAGGCGCACGGGCCGAAGAGTAAGCCGGGTCGCGATTCGGGGACGCGGTGGCGAGGGGCGCGGCCTAATCGACCACATTGCGTTCGCCAAGCAGCCGGGCTGCGGCGCCGACCAGGGCGGGTGTTGGGCCGATGGCGTTGCGCGCCGGGGAATCATCGAGCCGCCGGTGGCCCGGCGGCTCGGGATCGGGATGGGGCGGTTCGAGTCGTTCAGGCGCCTCGGGCGCCCCGCGACCTCCGAGCGGTCAGTGGGAGCAGGCTCGCGGCGAGCCTTCATCCTCGGCGGTCCGGAACGAGGAACCGCAGCCGCAGCCGGAGACCGCGTTGGGGTTGACGACCGTGAACCCGGCGCCCATCAGGGTGTCGACATAATCGATCGACGAGCCCTTGATGAGGGGCACGCTGTTGCTGTCGACGTAGACGCGGACACCGTTCGCCTCGAGGACGTTGTCGTCAGCGGTGGGCTGGTCCTCGAGCATCATGCCGTAGCGGTAGCCCGAGCAGCCGCCCGAGTACACGTACACGCGCAGGCCGATCGCGGGACTGGGCTCTTCCTTCGTCAGCTCGCGAAGCTTGGTCGCGGCGGCGGCGGTCAGATTGACGATCGAGGGCTGGGCGTCGATCACAGCGGGTTCTCCTTCGGGTCGCGGGCCCCGGACCTCCCGGCCCGGAACGCATGGATCGTACGCACCGCAACGGATTTCGTCCACACCCATGGCGAAATCCCCAAACCCAGCCGAATACCCGACCCCGCGGCGCCTCCCCCATCGCCCCGCTCCTCAGGCCACCCAGCGGCCCTACGGGCGGGCGAGGCGACGGCAGGGCCGCCTGGTGGCCCGAACGCCCCGTGCGCGCGGCGCCAGCCGACGCCTGGGCCGTGCGGCGGCCCTGCGGGCGGGCGAGGCGACGGCAGGGCCGCCTGGTGGCCCGCGAGACGCGGCGCAGAATCGGTGCCGCGGGACGAGGGCCGCGAAACAGCGCGGCGAGCGACCTACCCCTCCACCCGCTCGACCACCGTCGCGATCCCCTGCCCCACGCCAATGCACATCGCCGCCAGCCCGAATCGGCCGCCCGTCCGCACCAGCTCGTGCACCAGCATCGTCATCAGGCGGGCGCCGGAGGCCCCGAGCGGGTGGCCGAGCGCGATCGCCCCGCCGTTCGGGTTGACGCGCGCCAGGTCCAACCCCAGCTCGTCGGCGCAGGCCACCGACTGGCTCGCGAACGCCTCGTTGATCTCGAACAGGTCGATGTCGGCCACGGCAAGACCCGCCCGCGCGAGCGCCTTGCGAATCGCCGGCACGGGGCCCATCCCCATGACATCGGGGTGGACGCCCGCGACGGCCGTCGACACGACCCGCGCCATCGGCCGAAGTCCCAGCGCGCGCGCCCTCTCGGCTTCGACCAGCAGCAGCGCCGAGGCGCCGTCGTTGATCCCCGAGCTGTTGCCGGCGGTCACGGTCCCGTTCTTGGCGAACGCCGGGCGGAGCGCGGCCAGCGCCTCGAGCGAGGTCTCGCGCGGGTGCTCGTCGCGGTCCACCACCGTGACCGCGCCCTTCTTGCCGGGCACGCTCACGGGCACCAGCTGGTCGGCGAACCGGCCGGCCGCGATCGCGGCCGCGGCCCGCTGCTGGCTCTCGAGGGCGAACGCGTCCTGGCGCTCGCGCGAGACGCCGTACTGCTCGGCGACGCACTCGGCCGTCTCCCCGAGCGAGATCGGCGGGTATGCCTCGCGCATCCTGGGGTTCACGAACCGCCAGCCGAGCGTCGTGTCCTCGAGCTGGCGCGCCCCGCGGTCGTACGCCGCCTCCGGCTTGAGCATCACGTACGGCGCGCGGCTCATCGACTCTACGCCGCCCGCGATGAACACCTCGCCGTCGCCCGCGCCGATCGCGTGCGCCACGGAGTTGACCGCCTGCAGGCCGGAGCCGCACAGCCGGTTGACCGTCAGCCCCGCCACCTCGACCGGCAGCCCGGCGAGCAGCAACGCCATCCGGGCCACGTTGCGGTTGTCCTCGCCCGCCTGGTTCGCACAGCCCAGGATCACGTCCTCGACGAGGGCCGGGTCGAGCGGGGTCCGCTCGACGATCGCACGGATGACCAGGGCGGCGAGGTCGTCGGGCCGAACCGAGGCGAGCGCGCCGCCGTACCGCCCGATCGGGGTGCGGACGGCGTCGATGATCCAGGCCTCGTGGTGGGTGCGCTGCGGTTGGGTGGGCATGCGGGGAATTGTAGGAGGCGCGGGGTGGCGCATTGCAGTCTGCGCAGAACGCCCTGAGCGGGGGCTCTGGCGCCGTTCCGGGTCGATTGCACCGCGACGCTCGTGCGAGGCGCTCGCACTGATCGCACCCCCGTCAGGCCCCTTCGCGGGACCTGCGCTCCCAGCCCCGCCCCTGGCGCTTCGTCCCCAAGCGACCCTATCGGCCCGTCCAGATCGCCTTGCGCTTGTCCAGGAACGCCGCCATCCCCTCGCGCTGGTCCTCCGAGAGGAACAGCGCCTCGAACAGGTCCCGCTCGCGGCGGATGCCGTCGGCCAGCGGCAGCTCGGCGCTGGCGCTCAGGGCGGCCTTGGCGGCGCGGACGGCGAGCGGCGGCATCGAGGCGATCGTCGCCGCCAGGGCCAGGGCCTCGGGCACCGTCTCGGCCGCGGGCACCACCTTCGTGACCAGCCCCAGCCGATCGGCCTCCGCGACGTCGATCCGCCGGCCGGTCAGGACCAGCTCCATTGCGCGGGCCTTCCCCACGGCCCGGGCCAGCCGCTGCGTCCCGCCCGCACCCGGAATGATCCCGATGAGGACCTCGGGCTGGCCGAACTTGGCATCGTCGCCCGCCACCAGCATGTCGCACGCCATCGCCAGCTCGCACCCACCGCCGAGGGCGAAGCCGCGGACTGCGGCGATCGTCGGCGTCGCCAGCGTGGCCACGTGATCGATCGCCGAGAAGGGGTCGGCCTCGTGGAGCGAGGCGGTGGTCTCGGCGGACAGCTCGCGCACGTCGGCGCCCGCCGCGAACGCCCGATCGCCCGCGCCCGTGATGACGATCGCCCGGCAGGCCGGGTCAGCGTCGAGCGCCGCGAGTGCCGCGTCGAGCTCGGCCAGCAGCGCGTACGAGAGGGCGTTGAGCGCCCTGGGCTGGTCAAGAGTGACGAGCCCGACGCCGGGCAGCGGCGGATCGCCCGCCGGGAACGCGACCTGGACCAGGCTTGGGCTGCTGGCGTCCTCGGTCATCGCGGTGCCTCCTGCTGCGAGTGGTTCGGCGGTGCGGCGAGCGCGGCGCAGCGTTCCGCCCGCGCGGCTGCGGTCGTCTCGGTCGAACGATAGAACCCGGCGAGCGCCTCGTTCACGATGCCGGGTCGCCGCGCCGTCACCTCGTGCGGGCAGTCGGGGACGATGAGCAGCCGCGCATCGGGCAGCTGGCGCTTGAGCGCCCAGGCGTGGTCGACGGGGACGAGCGGGTCGCGGTCGCCGGCGATGACCAGCGTCGGCGCGTCCACCCGGCGCAGCTCGGCGGGCCCGAGGAGGTCCTGCTCCGACATGGCGGCCGCGATCACGGGCAGCAGCCGCTCCCAGCCGCCCTCGCCCTGGACCGGGTCGTGGCGCCGGTCGAGGACGGCCGCCCAGTCGGGCTCGGTGCGCTTGATCCGGTCGGGGTCGAACAGCCGCCGCGCGACCGACGTGCGCGGCTCGCGGTCGGGCGTGATCCCCATGACGACGAGCGTGAGCACTCGCTCGGGCTGCCGGCTGGCCACGCCCAGCGCCGTCGCCCCGCCCATCGAGAAGCCCGCGAGGTGGAACGCCCCCAAGCCGAGCGCGTCGGCGAAGGCCAGGGCGTCGTCGACGAGCCAGGCGTACGAGTAGCCGTCTGCGGCGTCCCAGCGCGTGCCGCCGTGGCCGCGCGCGTCGGGGAGGTAGCACGTGAAGTCCCGGCGGAACCGGGCGAGCTGGTGGCCGAAGTCGAGCCGACCGCCCGACGACGCGCCGTGGAGCAGGACCAGAGGCGGGCCCTCGCCGACCACCTCGTAGGCGACGTCGAGCCCGTTGGCGCGCACCTGCGGCATCGCCGGCCTGCCTCGCCCGTTGTCAGTCGGGCGTGCGCCCGGGCCGGCTGCCGGCATCCGCGGGCTCCGTGCCGGGGCTGGCGTCCGACGGCTCCGGATAGGGCCGGGCGGGATCGCCGTTCGCGGTGTCGGGCCTGCCCTCGGGCTTGCCCGTGACCAGCGCTGTGGAGGCGCGCTCGATCCGCAGGTATCGGCGCCGGTGGTACAGCAGCGGCGGGCCATCGGGCTCCTGGACCGTCACGGCCTCGACCGCGCCCACGAACAGCAGATGGTCGCCGAGCGGGATCCGCTCCGCGACGCGGCACTCGATCGACGCGATGGCTCCGCCCAGCAGCGGCAGGCCCGTCTGGCCCGGGTGCCACGAGGCGCCGCAGAAGGCCGCGCGGTCGGGGGTCACGTTCGCGCCCGCGAAGCAGTCGGACAGCCACTGCTGGTCCTCGGTCAGCACGTTGACCGCATAGCGGCCCACAGCCTCGATGGCCGGCACGATGTACCGGCGATGGTCGAGAGCGATCATGACCAGCGCGGGCTCGAGGCTCACCGAGGCGAACGCGTTGACGGTGATGCCGACGGGGCGGTCGCCATCAAGGGTCGTGACGATGGTGACGCCGGTGGCGAACTGGCCGATGGCGGTGCGGAAGTCGACGGCAGGGACGGTCACGCGGCGAAGGATACTTGGGCGCGGATCGGTCGGCTCGCGGCGAATCGGTCGCGGGGCTCGTGGCAAGCCGCCCGATGCGCTGAGAATGGCCACCGCGCCCGCTCGACACCACGCTCGGCGAGCCACTGCTCGGTGGGACGCCCGCATCCGCCCCGGCATCGCGGCGCTGGACTGTGCTTGGCAGGCCGCGGCTTCGCACCCTCCGGCCAGTCCATCCGGCCCGTCCCCTTGCCGCCGCGGCCGCACTACCATCGCCGGCATGAGCGACGAGACTGCCACCGCCACTGCCACGGCCAAGGCCACCCGCATCGAGCGCGACTCCATGGGTGAGATGGAGGTCCCCGCCGATGCGATGTACGGCGCCTCCACCCAGCGCGCCGTCCTCAACTTCCCGATCTCGGGCCAGCGCATGCCGCGCCGCTTCCTGCGCGCGCTCGCCCTGGTCAAGATCGCGGCCGCCGAGACCAATGTCGGCCTCGGCCTGCTCGACCCCGGCAAGGGCGCTGCCATCTCGGCCGCCGCGCGCGAGGTCGCCGACGGCCGCTGGGACGAGCACTTCCCGATCGACATCTACCAGACGGGCTCGGGCACCTCGACCAACACGAACATGAACGAGGTGATCAGCCACCTCGCGTCGGCACGGCTGGGCGGGGCGAAGGTCCACCCCAACGACGACGTCAACAAGTGCCAGTCCTCGAACGACACGATCCCGACGGCGCTCCAGCTGTCGGGCGCGGTGGCGATCGAAGAGGAGCTGATCCCGGCCCTCATCGACCTCCAGGGCGCGCTGGCGGCCAAGTCGACCGAGTTCTGGGACGTCGTCAAGACCGGCCGCACGCACCTCCAGGACGCGACGCCGATCCGGCTCGGGCAGGAGTTCGCGGGGTACGCGGGCCAGGTCGAGGAGGCGATCCGTCGAGCCCAGGCCGCCCGGGACGAGCTGCTCGTCGTGCCGCTGGGCGGCACCGCCGTGGGCACCGGCATCAACGCCCACCCGGAGTACGCAGCGCGCGCCTGCGGGCAGCTGTCCGAGCTGACCGGGCTCCTCGTCCGCGAATCGCCGAACCACTTCCACGCGCAGGCGGCGCTCGATGCAGTGATCGCGGCGCACGGCGGGCTCCGGGCCGTCGCACTCGGCCTCTGGAAGATCGCGTCGGACATCCGGTTCATGGGCATGGGCCCGCGCGCCGGCATCGCCGAGCTGGCGCTCCCCGAGACGCAGCCGGGCTCCTCGATCATGCCGGGCAAGGTGAACCCGGTCATCGTCGAGAGCCTGACGATGGTCGTGGCCCGCGTCATCGGCAACGACGCCACCGTGGCGTTCGGGCAGACGGGCTCCTTCCTCGAGCTCAACGTGATGCTGCCGGTGACGACGCAGGCGCTGCTCGAATCGATCGCGCTGCTCGCGGCCTCGGCGCGCAACTTCCGCATCAAGCTGGTCGAGGGCCTCAAGGCGACCGAACGCGGGCCGAAGCTGGTGGAGCAGGGGCTGATGCTCGCCACGGCGCTGGCGCCCGAGATCGGCTACGACGCGGCCGCGGCCATGGCCAAGGAGGGCTTCAAGACCGGGCGGACGATCCGCGAGCTCGCGCTCGAGAAGGGGATCGCGCCCGAGCGGCTCGACGACCTGCTCGACCCGGCCAAGATGACCGAGCCCGGGCTGGGGGGCGGGGCCGGCGGCTGACGGTTGCTGGTCGCCCAAGTCGGCGACGGTCCGGGCCGGGAGCGCTGTCCAGGCTCAAGGCGACTTGGTGGCACCGGGCGCGGCGGTCCCGCGGGGCGTCTCCTTCTCGCGTGGCGTCTTCGTCGCAGGCGGCGGGGTGGTCGCATCCGGCGGCACCGAATCGCTCGGGGCCGCGCTGTCGTCCGCGGGCGTTGGCCCCGGCGTGGCACCCGCCACGACCATGATCGTGCCGATCATGTCCGGCTGGAGCGTGCACTCGAACTGGTAGCTGCCGGGGGCCAACGCAGGCAGCTCGATCGCGGTCAGGCCCGGCCCGATCACCGACGGCGATGTGCCGAAGTCGGTGGCCCCCTGGAAGACGTGGAGATTGTCCTCGACGCCGGCATCGTGGTTGTTGAGGACCAGGCGCAGCGGCTCCCCCGCGGGCATCGTCACGATGACCGGGTCGAACGTCAGGTCCCGCGCGTCGATGGTCAGGGTTGCGCCGCTGAAGGTGGCAAGCGGGTCGACGGCGGCCGGACCGCACCCCGCGAGCACGCCGACCATCAGCCACGAGGCGGCGAGCAGGGAGGCGCGGTGGCGGCGGTGCACGGCGCCATGGGACTGCGTGCCGCACCGGCCGTCAAGCGCGCGGCACCGCACGAGGCATCGATCCCGCTCCGCCGGCCCACCAGTCGACATCCGCGGCCGCGCCGCTACAATCGCGCGGATGTCCGCCTCAGCCTGGGACCGCGCTGCGGCCCTCCCCGTCCCCGTCGGCTCATCCTCCCGCCGGCCCGAGGTCACCGCGCTGAGCGGTGAGTTGCCGACGGTCGAGGCGCTGTTCACGTTCATGCGCGATGCCGAGCTGCGGTTCACGACGCTCCGGATGCGCATCGAGGAGCGCGCAACCACGGCCCGCGGCGAGGAGACGCTCGTCAGCGAGGTCACGCTGCGCCACCCGGGCCACGCCAAGGTCCTGACGTCGGTGCCGGCCAACGGGACCGCCAGCAACTACCAGGTCTGGCTCAGCGACGGCGAGACGGTTCGAACGTTCGCCGCCGGACGCCGTGTCGGGACGCGGCGGCCCGTGCGCCGTCGGGTCCGCGGCCTCGGCAGCGACGGCCTGCCGGGTCGATCCCGCGTGTACGAACCCGTGACGCCGCTCCCCGCGGAGTCGCTGCCGGACCTGTTCCTCCACCCGGCCGGCTACTGCCAGAACGTCCTGGCCACGGGCGCCTGCGAGGTCACCGGCACCATGGACGTCGCCGGTCGCGAGGCCGTCGTGCTCGAGTGCGCGCACCCGCGGACGATCCAGCGCGTGGGCGACCGCCCGGACTTCCTGATCCGCATCGCTGTCGACCGCCGAGACGGCGTGATCCTGCGCGTCGAGGAGTCCATCGGCGGCGTCGTGAGCCGCGACGCGACGGCCACCTCCTACGCACCGAACGCGGTCCTCCCGGCGAGCGCCTTCGACTTCGCGTTCCCGTCCGACACGGTGTTCATGTACTGAACTTCGCGGCGCGGGGCCTCGGCTCTGCTGCGGCGTCTCCGGGTTCCTCGCACATGACCGTCGTGCGGACCCTGCCCGGGGTCTTGCCGCAACCGGCCACCTCGGAGCGTGGCCGCGCACGGGCCTGACCCGAAGGTTTCCGCCAGATGCTCGCGAGGCGGCCCGTATCCAACCATTCGTCGGACAAGGCCCGTGCTGGGGCCATCTGAGAACAGACGCAGCCATATCGGGCGCGTTTGCTCGCTCCAGGCCATCCAGCGGGAACGGCGCAGATAGCGGCCGTCACGCGAGCATCTGGGGCAAGTGCGCGGCTGGGCCAGGGCGCGACTGCGGCTCGGGGCCGAGCGTCGGCTCGCGCCCTGGCTGGAGCGGCGACTGCCGGTCCGGGCCGGCCTAGGCTCCGGCTTCGATCGAAACGGCGGGCGCCTTCCCGGCTGCCCGGACGGCCACGGCAGAGCCGGCAATCGTCGCCACGATGGCGCCCAGGATCGCCGTGAACTGGTCCTCTGTGAGCGCGGCCGCCGTCACCCCGATCCCCGCCAGCACGTAACCGAACTCGCCCAGTTGGCCGAGCCCGACGGCAAGCTGGAGCGGCCGCGCCCCGATCCTCGCCAGCCTCGCGAGCGCAAAGGCGACGCCGGCCTTCGCGACCACGACCAGCCCGATGAGCAGCGCCATCGTCGGCAGGGCCCCGAGCAGTCGCGCCGGGTCGATCAGCGAGCCCACGGCCACGAAGAACAGCACCGCGAACAGGTCGCGGAACGGCAGCAGGCGGCGGCGCGCCTCGGCGGTCTCGGGCGTGTCGGCGAGCACGAGCCCGGCGACGAATGCCGCCAGCGCCATCGGCACCTCGAACAGGACCGCCCCCAGCGAGGCCAGCAGCAGGCCGACCGCGACCGACACGATGAGGAACAGGTCGGGCGTCGGACGCAGGGCGACCAGCAGGGGCGGCAGGACGCGGCCGGCGGCGACGGCGACGAGCGCGAACGCGACGAGGGCGCCGATGGCGACGACGGGCGACCGGCCGCCCACCCCGAACGCGGCCAGCACGATCGCGGTGGCCGTGACCCCGGCGAGGTCCTGGAGCACGCTCCAGCCCAGCAGCGCCTGCTCCGTGGCGCGGTCCGTGGTCCGCCGCCTCGAGCGCGTGATGTTCACGATCACCACCGACGACGACATGGCCACGGCGAGCCCCATGAGCGTGGCGCCGAGCGGCGAGGAGCCGATGGCGAGCAGGAGGAGCGTGCTTGCGGTCGCCGTCACCAGCATCTGGAGTGGCGCCGCCCACAGGAGGCCGCGGTGCTCCTGATGCAGGCGCCCGATGTCCACCTCGATGCCGACCTCGAACAGCAGCAGGACCACGCCGATGTCAGCCAGCAGCTGGATCTGCTCGCGGTCCGCCACGTAGCCGGGCGTAAACGGCGAGATGGCGAGCCCTGCCGCGAGGTAGCCGACAACCGCGGGGAGGCCGGCCCGCCGCGCGGCCCAGCCGAGGGCCGCGGCGAGAAGCAGGGCGACGGCGATGTCGAGGACGACGGGCGCGTGGTCCATGTTCGCCAGCATAGCCGGGCCAGCGACGCCGGAGCGCGGCGCCGGGCAGTGCGGTGCGTCGGGGAGGTTCCGGCGCCCGCGCCTGGGCGTTGGCCGCCATCGGGCGGGACCTCGAGTTGGTCGACATGGAGGCCGCTCCGGCCTCGTAGGCGTGGTTCCCGCTCTTCCAGCGACTGCGGCCCGGAGCTAGCTCGACGCCACTTCGGCCATGCCGAGCGCTACCACGATGACGAAGGCGCCGACGACCAGCCAGCCGAGGGTCATCACTGCCGGGCCGCCCGTGTTCATCGCGAACAGGAACAGCGTCAGGCAGCCGGACAGGATGGAGATGGTCGTGACGAGACTGCGAAGTTGGGGAACGTCTTCATCCCGCGTCGCAGCTCCTGGGCGTACCCGAGCCGGTGGGGACGATCCTCGTCCCGTGACCCTGCCTTCGCGGGCGGTGCCCCTGCGGGCGGTGCGGCCATGCGCTGAAACCCTCCTTCTGCGCCGCTGAAATGGCGCTACGATCGCGCCCTCCGCGCGACCGCCCCCTCGAACGAGCGCAGTGAGCGCAGGTTCCAAGGGGGTGTCAACTTTGTTGCAAGGACGTCTGGCCCGGGCGCGGCAGGAGGAACGGCAGGCATGGGCGACCGACTCGCGGGGAAGGTCACGATCGTCACCGGGGCCGGATCCGGCATCGGCCGGGCGAGCGCGATCCGCTTTGCCGAGGAGGAGGCCCGCGTCCCAGCCGGGGGCGAGGGCGCCATCAACTGCGCCCACGCCGAGATGCTGGGCGGTCTCCAGGAGGTCTACGCCACCATCGATTCGTTCCAGCCGATCGGCCGTCCGGGCACGCCCCGCGAGCTGGCCAACGTCGCGCTGTTCCTGGCGTCGGACGAGTCCTCGTTCGTCACCGGGGCCGTGATCGGTTGCTGACGGCGCGATGACGGCGAAGTAGCAGCCACCGTCTCGACCGCACCCCCGCTCCCCGTCGTCACCGAGCCGAGAGGACCGCCATCGATGCCCAAGCAGACCCGTTCCCGCGCCGCGCAGACCGCCACCGCCCACGCTCCCCGCGGCAAGCACCCGCGACTCGAGGAGCTGGAGGGCATGGTCCGATCGGGCGAGATCGACACCCTGGTCGTCGCCATCACCGACATGCAGGGCCGGCTGGTCGGCAAGCGCGTCCAGGCGCAGGCGTTCCTCAACGGGGTCATCGACCACGGCGCCCACTTCTGCACCTACCTGCTGGGCACCGACATGGAGATGAGCACGCCCGACGGCTTCACGCTCATGAACTGGGAGACCGGCTACGGCGACTGGATCGCCGATCCCGTCTGGGACACCCTGCGCGTCCTGCCCTGGCTCGAGCGGACGGCCCTGGTCCTCGCCGACGCGGTGGACGAGGAGAGCGGCGAGGAGGTCCCGGTCAGCCCGCGGACCATCCTCAAGCGCCAGATCGAGAAGGCCACCAAGATGGGCATCGCCATCAAGGCGGGCTCGGAGCTCGAGTACTACGTCCTGCGGGACAGCTGGGAGAGCCTCGCCGAGCGCGGCTGGCCGCTGCCCAAGCCGTTCGGCTACTACAACGAGGACTACCAGCTGCTCCAGGCCACCAAGGCCGAGCCGCTCCACCGGCTGCTGCGCAACCAGATGACCGAGGCGCGCATCCCGATCGAGTTCAGCAAGGGCGAGGCCGCCAGCGGCCAGCACGAGGTCAACATCCGCTACGACCACGTGCTCGAGTCGGCCGACCGGACGGTGATCTTCAAGCACGGCGCGAAGGAGATCGCCTACCTCAACGGCTGGGGCATCACCTTCATGGCCAAGCCCGACCACCGCTGGACCGGCAGCTCGGGCCACCTGCACATGAGCATCTGGGGGCTCGACGACGACCGCCCGCTGTTCGGCGCGGCGCACGGCGAGCCGGCCGGCCCGTACGGCATCTCGACCATGGGCTCGCAGTTCATGGCCGGGATGATGAAGCTGTCGCGCGAGTTCGCCCCGTTCATCGCGCCGTTCGTCAACTCGTACAAGCGGTATGCCGCGCTGTCCTGGGCGCCGGTGAACGTGGTCTGGGGCCGCGACAACCGGACCACGGGCTTCCGGCTGGTTGGGCACGGCGGCGGGCTGCACGTGGAGAACCGCTTCCCGGGCGGCGACATGAACGCGTACCTCACGTACGCCGCGATGATCGGCGCCGGGCTGTACGGGATCGAGCACGGGCTGGAACTGGAGCCCGAGTTCAAGGGCAACGGCTACGTCGCCCAGGGCCACCCGCGAATGCCGCGCGCGCTGTGGGAGGCGATCATCGAGCTCGAGAAGTCCGAGGCCGCGCGCGAGGTCTTCGGCGACGAGGTGGTGGACCACTACCTCAACGCCGTCCGCCACGAGCAGATGACGTACGACTCCATCGTCCACAACTGGGATCGCGAGCGGTACCTCGAGCGCGGCTGACGCCGCTGCCAGCACCCCGCAACCGCAGCCGGACACTGGGCCACGGAGGCGAAGGCCGCGGACGCGGTGGGCCCCCCGCCCGTCGGGGACGCGGCCGCTGGGGGTTCGCCGCTGACGAGTGGCGCCTGACTGGCACTTGCCTCCGGCACGGAGGTCGTGCCGACGTCGCTCGACGGGATGGCCGCCGAGCAGGCAGCCGAACCCAGGACGAGGGCCGCAACCACCAGCCGCGCAAGCCGCGGAACGTGGTCGGGACGCATCGAGGGACCCCCCCTGGGTGACGGGACGGTTCACCGAGGGGACGGATGCTGACGGGTGCCAGCGACCCCGTCAATGCGCAAGAGCGAGATGCTCACGGGGCCCCGCCGCACGCCGAAGCCCGGAACACGGCCCACGCGGGGCGGCGCCTTGGCTAACCTGTGCGGACTCACCCCAGAGCACCGAGAGCGGAGCCACGATGCGACTCGACGGCAAGGTCACGATCATCACCGGCGGCGGGAGCGGCATGGGCAAGACGGCTGCCGAGCTGTTCGCCAGGGAGGGCGCGCGAGTCGTCGTGTCGGACGTCTCCGAGGCCGCGGGCGAGGCGGCCGTCGCCGCGGTCAGGGCGGCCGGGGGCGAGGCCACGTTCGTGCGCGCCGACGTCTCCAAGGAGAACGACGCGCGCGGCATGGTCCAGCATGCAGTGGCGGCCTTCGGCCGCGTGGACGCCCTCTACAACAACGCCGGGATCATGCCCGAGGCCGACCACTCGGTGATCGACACCGACGTCGACACCTGGGACAAGGTCATGGCGGTCAACGCCCGGGGCGTGTTCCTCGGCTGCAAGTACGCGATCCCCCAGATGCTCGAGCAGGGCAGCGGGTCGATCATCAACATCGCCTCGTTCGTGGCGATCCTCGGCTGCTCCGTGCCCCAGGACGCCTACACCGCCTCGAAGGGCGCGGTCCTCGCGCTCACCCGCTCGCTCGCGGTCCAGTTCGCGGGCCGCGGCGTCCGCACCAACGCGATCAGCCCGGGCCCCATCGAGACCCCGCTCCTCATGGACTGGCTGCTCAAGGACGAGGCCGCCAAGGCCCTGCGCCTCAACCGCAACCCCAGCGGCCGCTTCGGCAAGCCCGAGGAGATCGTCAACGTCGGCATCTACCTCGCGTCGGACGAGTCGCGCTGGACCAACGGCGCCAACTTCGTCATCGACGGGGGGATCACCGTCAACTACTTCTAGGTCGCGGGCGAGCCGCTGGGTTGCTGCGCGGGCGGCTGCTTGGGAGGCTGGCCGGCTGCCCGGAGGCCCCACCTCTCCCCTCGGTCTTGACCCGCTGCCCGCGCCCGCGCCCGCGCCCCTCGGGCCGCCCGCGCTCCTGGGCCACCCCGCGGCCCTACCGGCGGTCGAAGGGGCGGCTGGGCCGGCCCCTGGCCCGTCTGCCCGCCCGCGGGGCTCCCGGCTGTCGGACCGGGCCGCCGAGTGGCCCGATCGGCGCTCCGCCCGCCCGTTGGGCCGCCCCGTGGCCCCGGCGCGTCGGACCGCTGGCCCCTGTGCAAGGCACCAGGGTAACCAGCCTCCGCCCCCGAAAGGCGGCGGCCGCCCACGCATTCGGGACGACGAGGATCGTCGCGTTCTACACTGGCGCCCGCCTGATGGGTCCGTCGTGGCCCATGTGCCGATTCGCGCCCGCGATCATCGCCATCCCGGATGCCGCCGCGCGCTTCGTGTCTTGGGCGATGCTCGCGCCGGGTCGCTGGCGCGCTGGGCAGGCTAGGGAGCGAAATGGACGGCGAGAACGAGAAGGTGGACCCGTCGGGCGCAGCAGGGGCCGAGGAGGGCGCGGTTCCGGCTCGAGATTCGGTCTCGGCGGTCGACAAGCCCGCCGTCCCGTTCAAGCCCGACGAGTCAGAGACGGCTGTCGTGGCCGACGAGGCCGAGGAGCTGCTCGAGGAAGAGCCCGACGAGCCCGAGGAGGCTGACGACCTGACCGACGACAAGGCCCCCGCGCACGAGGGCCCGGCGCTGTCGGTGGCCGGCCGGCGGGTGGCCATCGGCGTCGACATCGGCGGCAGCGGCATCAAGGCGGCCGCCGTCGACCTCGACACGGGCGAGATGCTCTCCCAGCGCCACCGCGTGCCCACGCCACAGCCATCCACACCGGCGGCGATGATCGCGTCGGTCGCGCGGCTCGTGAAGCGGATCGGCAAGGAGGTCGAGCTCGCGCCTGACACCGCGGTCGGGGTCGGCTTCCCCGGCGTCATCACCAGTGGCGTCACCCGGACGGCCGCCAACGTCGATCCCGGCTGGCTCGACTTCGACGCCGACGCGGCGATGGAGCGCGTCCTCCGCCGCCCCGTCCACCTGATCAATGACGCTGACGCCGCGGGCGTCGCCGAGATGCGCTTCGGCGCGGGCGTCGGTCGGCGCGGCACCGTGTTCCTCATCACGCTCGGGACCGGCACCGGGTCGGCGCTGTTCTACAACGGGACGCTGGTGCCGAACCTCGAGCTGGGACACATGGAGATCCGCGGCCGCGACGCTGAGCGGCGGTCAGCCGCAGCCGCCCGCATCCGGCGCGGGATCTCGTGGAAGGCGTGGGCGTCGGACCTCGACGAGCACCTGCTCGCCATCGAGAAGCTGTTCTGGCCGCAGCTGTTCATCATCGGCGGGGGCGTGTCGAAGCGGTCCGAGCGCTTCATCCCGCGCCTCACCGTCCGGGCCGAGGTCATCCCGGCCAGACTCCTCAACGACGCCGGCATCGTGGGCGCCGCCATGGCCGCCGACGAGCGGGAGCACATGGCGGAATAGCGCAGCTTCGGCTGAGCGCGTGGATCCCCCCGTCGGCCGGGCGGTCACCCTCCCCGGAACGATCGCCCGGCCCGGGATCAGTGCACGAGGGATGCGTTCACGCGGATCAGGGTCTCGTCAGCGTCAAAGCGGAGCTCGAGCGAGCCGTACGGCTTGTCGTTGAAGAAGTAGACGAGGGTCGGCGTCCCGTAGACGCCCGTGATGCGGTTGGGGCGGCCGAGCACCGTCCAGGCCCTGCTCAGCGGATCGCCCCACTTGAGCCCGCGCGGCAGCGGACCGGCGTACGCGTCGACCACCGAGTTGCCGGGGCCGTAAACCGAGATGACCTCGACGACGCCGGAGACAGGCACGACCGCCGTCCAGTGAGGGCACACGACCATGGTGCCCTCGCCCACCGCGAGCGGCGCCGTGGGGCACGACACGTCGTCCAGCCTCAGGCCCAGCAGGCGGACGGGATCGGAATCAGCGAAGGCGCTTGGGCTCGCGCCAGTGGCGATCCCTCCGGCGACATGGGCCACCAGCAGGACTACGATGGCGAGGTCGAGGAGCGCGACCACGGCGGCGCGTGGTCCGAACCGTGCAATGCCGCGTTGTCTGAATGTGCGCATGACTGGATCTCCGCGAACGACCCCTCGCGCCAATGCTGATCCAGCGGATTGACAGCGCCAAGTGCTCGCGACGGGCCTTTGCGGGTCATGCGGCACCCGGCAACCAGCCCGCAACCCAGCGGCCGCGAAGCCTGGCCGAGGACAACCGGAGACGGCGCCTCGGCGACGCGGCGGAGGTGGCGCGCGGCGAAGAGGCAGCGAAGCGGTTGGCCGCGAGACCTACGCGCGCGCCTCGATGAGCGCGAGCGCCTCGCTCGACCCCGACGCGATCACGCGCTCCCCGTCGGCGAGCGAGCGGGCCTCCGGCGGGTTCGGCTCGAAGTCGCCGTCGCCCCGGAGGATCGCGAGGACCACCACGCCCTGCTCGCGGAGCGCGGCGACCGTCACCCCGATCAGCGGGCTGTCGGCGTTGACCTCGATGTCCTCGAGCGAGAACGTCAGGTTGCCGTGCGACAGCGCCGCGTCGATGTAGTCGGCGACGTGCGGCCGCACCGCCAGCTCGGCGATCCGGCGTCCTGCGTTCGTGTACGGCGAGACCACGCGATTGGCGCCCGCCTGGAGCAGCTTGGCCTCGGCGCCCTGGGTGTTCGCGCGCGCCACGATGAACAGCTCGGGATTGATCGACCGCGCCGAGAGGGTGACGTACACGTTGTTCGCGTCGGAGTCGATGCAGGTGACCAGGCCGCGCGCCCGCTCCACCCCCGCGGCGCGCAGGGTCGCGTCGTCGGTGGCGTCGCCCTCGACCACGAGGTTGCCCGCCTTGTGCGCCCGCTCGACCGACTCGCTCATGATGTCGATCACGACCAGCTGTGCTCCCGTGTGCTCGAGCTCGCGAGCCACCGTGGACCCGACACGGCCGTACCCGCAGACGATGAAGTGGTCCCGCAGCCCGGCCACCGCCTCGCGCATCCGCCTGACCTCCCGACGGCCGCTCGCGGCCTCGCTGATGATGGTCTCGGCCACGATCCCGATCGTGCCGAAGATGATCCCCACGCCAGCCACCGCGAGCAGCATCGTCCACAGCTGCTCGGGGAACGTGGTCAGGTCGTGGACCTCGCGATAGCCCACCGTCGTGAGCGTGATCACGACCATGAACACGCTGTCGGTCAGCGGCCAGCCGAAGAACCCCACGTAGCCGAGCGTCCCGATCGCCGTGACGGCCGCCACGACGCCCAGCCACACGTACACGTGCCGGCCGCTGACGGCCTCCGAGACGACGCGCAGCCCGCGCTCAAGCCTCGAGACGTGCCGCGCCCTGATGGCCATGGATGCTCCTCTGTGAAGCGGCTCCGGCGATGCTAGTCCCGCGGCGATGGCCCGCGAGGGGCCGGTCGGCAGTCGTGCGGGGTTTCGTCGGTCAGGAACGGCTCGCGACGGCCCGCGCGCCCGGCATAGAATCCCGGCCCTGCCCCACCGCGCCCGACCCCCCCGCCCCCGCGACCCGGCGGCGCACCGAGCACCCGAGGAGACCACGAACCCATGACCGAGTACGCGATGGTGATCGGCGGCGAGCTCGTCGCCGCGGCGGACGGCCAGACCTTCGAGGTCATCGAGCCGCACCGCGGGAGCGTGGTCGGGGTGGTCCCGTCGGGTGGCGCGCAGGACGTGGACCGGGCGGTGGCCGCGGCCCAGGCGGCATTCGAGGGCGAGTGGACCCGCATGGCCGCGTCGGACCGCGGGCGGCTGATGCTGCGGTTCGCCCAGGTGGTCCGCGACCACGAGGAGGAGCTCTCGCAGCTGGAGTCCAGGCAGATCGGCAAGCCGATCAGCGGCGCCCGCTGGGAGGTCGCCCAGGTCGCCAAGGTGCTCGAGTTCTATGCCGGCGCCACGACCAAGATCCACGGCTCGACCATCCCGGTCACCCGCCCCGGCTTCGACTTCACCCTCCGGGAGCCGATCGGCGTGGTGGGGCTGATCGTGCCCTGGAACTTCCCGATCATGATGGCCGCCTGGAAGGTCGGGCCCGCGCTCGCGGCCGGCAACACCGCGATCCTCAAGCCGGCCTCGTACTCGCCGCTGACCGCGCTCCGGCTGGGGGAGCTCGCGCTGGAGGCGGGGCTGCCGGCGGGCGTGCTCAACGTGATCACGGGGCCCGGGCCTGTCGTCGGCGGCGGGCTGGCGGCGCACGAGGGCGTGGGCAAGATCGCGTTCACCGGCGAGACGACCACCGGCCAGGAGATCATGCGCACAGCGGCCGGGACCATCAAGAAGGTCAGCCTGGAGCTCGGCGGCAAGAGCCCCAACATCGTGTTCGCGGACGCCGACCTCGAGAAGTTCGCGTCGACCTCACCGTACGCGGTCTTCGACAACTGCGGCCAGGACTGCTGCGCCCGGAGCCGCATCTTCGTCGAGCGCTCCGTCCACGAGCAGGTGGTCGAGCTGTTCGCGAAGGCGACGCAGGCCGTCAAGGTGGGCGATCCGTCCGATCCCGCCACGGAGATGGGCCCGCTCGTGTCGTTCAAGCAGCGCGCGAAGGTCGAGGAGTACGTGGCCTCGGGCCGCGACGAGGGCGCCGCGCTGGTCACCGGCGGCGTCCGCCCCACCGACCCCGCCCTGGCCGACGGCGCGTACCTCATGCCCACGGTGTTCGACCACATGACGCCCGACATGCGGATCGCGCGCGAGGAGATCTTCGGCCCCGTCGTGGGCGTCATCCCGTTCGACACCGAGGAGGAGGCGCTCCGGCTGGCGAACGCGTCGCCGTACGGCCTCTCGGGCTCGGTCTGGACCCGCGACATGGCCAAGGCGCTGCGCTCGGTCAAGGCCCTCCGCTCGGGCGTGATCTCGGTCAACTGCAACAACAGCGTCCACGTCGAGGCGCCGTTCGGCGGCTACAAGCAGTCGGGCATCGGCCGCGAGCTCGGGATGGAGGCGCTCGAGCTCTACACCGAGGTCAAGAACGTCTTCGTCGACATCAGCTGACCGACACGGAGGGGGACATGGCGAAGAGGAGCGCAACGCGACCGGCTTCGTGTGGCACGGGGATGCTCGCCCTCGTCGCCTTGCTCGCCGTCATCGCGGCAGCTGCGCTCGCTGTCCCCTCACGCATCGGGAAGCGCCGACGCTCCTGATCTCAGCTGGGTCGATCCACTACGTTCGGGGCCGGCGCGTGAGCGCCGGCCTCGAGATTCAGGGCGCGGCGCGGCTTGTTCGTCTGCCAGTCGACGCTACTGCGCAGGATCGGTCGACACGTCGCCGCTGGGTCGACGAATCGACTGGCTTCGGCCCTGGGGCGGTCTTCGCCAGCTGATTCGTCGACGTACAGGCGACGATGCGACGTCGTGGACTCGAGAACGTCGACTGCGAGTCGAAGCCGTCGCCGCGAGTCGAAGCCGTCGCCGCGAGTCGACGCGGCGTAGCGCCGAGTCGACGCGGCATAACGACGAGGGGCGGCGCGGCAGCGCGATGCCGCAACGGCGGCGTCAGAGCCCGACGCGGCCCGAGAACGCCTGCGGAACGTCAACCTCGGGATGCCGCAGCCGGAGCCAGTCCCGGATCCCCCAGTAGCTCGACTTGAACGCGATCTCGGCCCAGGGCACGTCGGCCGGCGCATAGGGCCGGACATCGAGCGTCTCCGCGCACGCGTGCGCCTGCCCGCCCAGGACCTCCGCCTCGAACACGAGCGTGACGACCGCTGCCTCGAGCCGCGAGTAGAGGCCGATCAGCTCGCCCGGCTGGACCAACAGCCCGGTCTCCTCGAGCGTCTCGCGGACGGCCGCCTCGCTCACGGTCTCGTCCACCTCGAGGAACCCGCCCGGCTGCGCCCACGAGCCGTACCCGGGCTCGATCCCCCGTCGGATCAGGATGAGCTCGCCTGTCTTGGTCACCGGCAGCGTGGTCACCACGACGCGCGGGTTGACGTAGGCGATGAACCCGCAGGCCGGGCAGTGCATCCGCTCGCGGTCCTCGCCCGGCGGGATCCCCGGCTCGAGCTTGGTCCCGCACCGGGAGCAGTAGCGGACCATCCGCTCCAGCCAGAACGGCGTGCCGCCGCCCGAGGGGATGTCGGTGGAGCGCGCGTCCGGGCCCCGGCCGATGGAGGCGAGGAGCGCAAGCTCGTCGCGGTCGAGCAGCGGTTCGCTCACCCCATCACCCCCAGCACCAGCGCCACGGTGACCATGATGAGGGCGAGGAACACGAGCGCGACAAGCAGCCACGCCAGGCGGAACAGGCCTCGGCCGCGGTCGACCGGCATCCAGGCCCACGCTGAGCGCCAGATCCGGAGCATCGCGTCGAGCGTGGTCAGCAGGAGCAGCGGCGCGGCCAGGATGACGCAGACCCGCACGAGCAGGCTGCCGAAGCCGGCGCCCATCTCGAGCGCGGTGATCGCGATCGCGCCCAGCACGAGCGCGGGGGCGGACAGCAGGACGAAGTGCTTCTGAAGCGGCGTCGGGGCGGTCTCGGGCACGCTCCTCGGGCGCTGGCGGACGGGCGACGCGGATGCGCCGGGCGATGACGTCGGGGCCGTGGCGGCCAGGCCCCGGACCGGCTGGCGGTCCAGGACGGGCATGCCGGGCTGCCAGCGCTCGTCGTCCATCACGCGGTCGAGTTTACGCGGGGCGCTCCAAGCCGCCTTCAGCCCTGAACCTCGAGCGGCGCCTCGTTCGACGGATCGTCCAGCACGGACTGCGTCTGCGCAGCGCGACGGGCGCGCAGCCGCTCGGCGAGGGCCGGATCGGACAGCGCCAGGATCGACGCCGCGAGCAGCGCCGCGTTGTCCGCGTTGCCGATGGCGACGGTGGCGACCGGGATCCCGCGCGGCATCTGGACGATCGAGAGCAGCGAGTCCAGGCCGCCGAGGTGCTGGGTGGGGATCGGCACGCCGATGACCGGCAGCTGCGTCTTCGCCGCCAGCATCCCGGGCAGGTGCGCCGCGCCGCCCGCCCCCGCGATGATCACGCGGATGCCGCGCGCCTCGGCGGTCTCCGCGTAGCGGAACAGGTGGTCCGGCGTCCGGTGGGCGGACACCACGCGCAGCTCGCACGGCACGGCCAGCTCGTCGAGCACGGCCACGGCCTTCTCGAGCACGGGGAAGTCCGACCGGCTCCCGCCGACGATCCCGACCCTCGGCCCCTCGCCCACCCGTCAGTCCTCCCAGCTCAGCGCCGCGCGCGCCCGTCGCGCCCGCTCCAGCGCCGCCTCGGCATCGTCGTCGACCACCGTCAGGTGCCCCATCTTGCGCCGCTCGAACACGCGTCGCTTGCCGTAGACGTGGAGGTGGACGCCGGGGTCCGCGAGGGCCGCGCCCACGCCCGCGAGGCGCGCCGGGCGATCTGGACCGGTGCCGAGGAGATTGACCATCGCGGCGGCGCCGTGCGGGGCCACTGAGCCCAGCGGCAGCCCGATGATCGCCCGCAGGTGCTGCTCGAACTGGCTCGTGGCCGCGCCCTCGATGGTCCAGTGGCCGCTGTTGTGGACCCGAGGCGCGAGCTCGTTGACGATCAGCAGGCCGGTCCGGTCGAGGAACAGCTCCACGGTCATCACGCCCACGAGGTCGAGACGCCGGGCGACCCAGTCGCCGACGTCGCGCGCAGCGTAGGTGATCCGCTCGGCCGCTTCGGGATCGCGATCGGCGAACGGCGCAGGGGCGACGCTCTCGGCCAGGACGCCCTCGTCGTGGACGTTGCGCGAGATCGGGTAGGCAATCGTGCGGCCGTCGCGGCCCCGCGCGACCACCACCGAAACCTCGGCCTCGAAGTCGATCTCGGCCTCCGCCAGCAGGGGGCGGCCGTCGAGGCCGCCGAGGGCCACCACCGCGGCCCCGATGCCGGCCTCGTCGGTGACGCGGACCTGGCTCCGGCCGTCATACCCGCCCACGGGGAGCTTGAGGCGCATCGGCAGGCCCAGCTCGCGCGCCGCGTCCCGCGCCTCCGCCACGCCGCGGACCTCGCGCCAGGGCGCGGTCTGCTCGCCGATGTCACGCAGGAAGCGCCGCTCGGCGAGGCGGTCCTGCGTCGCCGCGAGGGCTGCCAGGCCGGGGCGCAACGGGGCGCCCTCCGCGGCAGCGCGCGCCGCGTCGAGCCCCACGTGCTCGAGCTCGTAGGTCACCACGTCCGACATCGCGCCCAGCCGTCGCGCGGCGTCCACGTCGTCGTATCGCCCCACGACGATCTCGTCCGCGACCGCGGCCATCGGGCAGGCGGGGTCGGGGTCGAGCGCGACGACGCGGTAGCCCATCGCCCGCGCCGAGAACGCCATCATCCGGCCGAGCTGCCCGCCGCCCAGGAAGCCGATGGTGGCGCCGGGCGCGAGTGGCTCGCCCAGGTCCGCCGGCGGCTGGCGAAGGCCGAGGCAGTAGAGCGACGCCTCGACGAATCCGGCCTTCTGGAACGTGTAGGCCGGCTTCGTGCCGTGCGGGTCAGCCTCGGCTGCGGCCACGATGCGCTGCTTCTCGGCCGCATAGGCGTCGCGCAGGGTTGCGTCCTCCCGGAGCGCGTCGCGGAAGCCCAGCTGCTCGGCCAGCTCCTGGCGGCCGGTCGGCATCACGTGGAGGTGGACGTTGAACATCGTGCCGCCGTGGGCGACCGCGCCCAGGAGCAGCGGGCGCGCCGGCGGGAACCGGCCAGGCCCCGTCTGGCGCTTGAAACCGAGCGAGACCGCAGCCTCCACGATGAGCGGGATCTCGTCGGGCGCCGCCTCGACGCCCAGGTCCACGTAGCCCTTGCCGCCGAGCCCCGGCACGGAGCTGGAGCCGACGTGGTGGACGACGGTGCCCGGGCGCGCCGAGTCGATCAGGCGGGTCAGCTCGCGCGCGGCGTCCGCGGTCCGCGGGTCCCACGGCTCGAAGGTGGCCGCGCGCCGGTCGTAGGGTCGGATGGGGAGCTCGGACATGGGAGCGTGAGTGTATCGGCCCGGAACGGCAGGGCTGCGGCTCCCGTTTCGCTCGCACCACCGCCCCGGACCCACGCTGCTCACCGAGCGGCTTGCGGGTGAGCCGGCGCCGCCGGTTGTGCCCCCGGCCACGACGCGCACGGAGCGGCCCTGTGAGCGGGCGAACCGCTGGGCTGGCCGGCCCGTGCGCCCAAGCGTCGGCGCAACCCGCGATCTGTGGCACCGAGCGGCCCGCCGGGCGGACGAAGCGCCGACAGGGCCGCTCCCTGCACGGCGCCAGGGTGCCAGGAGCAGCGCGGCGAACGAATGACCCTTTCGGCGCGCCCGCGCCCCGCTATCCTCCTCTCGTGCTGCAGGGACCCCGCTCGATCGGCGCGGCGCCGCGGATCCTCATCGTCGACGACGACCCGAACCTGCTCGTCATCCTCGCCGAGCAGCTTCGCTCGGACGGCTACGACGTGTGGACCGCGCGCGACGGCGAGGAGGCCCTGCGGCGGCTGGGCGCGGCGTGGCCCGACCTGCTCATCATCGACATGCTCATGCCCCGCATGGACGGGCTGACGCTCGCCCGCGAGGTCAAGGCGCGGGCGGACCTCCCGATCATCGTGCTCTCGGCCATCGACACCGCCGATTCCAAGGCGGACCTCCTCGACGAGGTGGCCGAGGACTACGTCACCAAGCCCTACCACTACCCCGAGCTCCGGGCACGGGTCACCCGCGTCCTCCGGCGCCTCGGCGACCGCGTCCCCCGCCAGCGTCTCGTGCTCGGCCCCAACCTCGCGCTCGAGCTGCACCGCCGCGAGGCCATCGTCGCCGGCAATCCGGTCCAGCTCACGCCCACCGAGTCGCGGCTCCTCTACGCCCTCGCGGCCAACCTCGGCCAGACGGTCACCACCGAGACGCTCCTCGCGCGCGGCTGGGCCGACACTGAGGACGCCGACCCGAGCTACGTCTGGGTGACCATGCGCCGGCTGCGCCAGAAGGTCGAGCTCGACCCCAACAAGCCCGCGCACCTCCTGACCGTCCGGGGCATCGGCTATCGGCTCGTGGGCGCGCCAGACCCGGCCCGCACGTGAGCCGCGAGGGCGGCGCGTGAACTTCGACAGGCGCCCGGACACCTCGCCGCCGCCCTACCGCGCGGGCCGCTTCTCGTACCGGGTCCGGCTCACGCTGGGCCTCGTGACCGCAGCGGTGCTGCCGGTGATCGGGTTCGGGGCGGTCACGATGCTGTTCGTGGGCTCGACCGACCCGGGCGCCACCATGGCCCGCGTGCTGCTGCTCGCCGTGGCCGTCTCGGTCGCCCTGGCGCTGCTGCTGGCGCTCCTCCTGGCCGCCGAGCTGTCGTCGCCCCTGCGGGCGATCGCGGACTCCGTGGAGCGGGCGGCGGCCGGCGAGGAGCCCACCAGCCCCGAGCTGCCCGGGGACGACGAGCTGAGCCGCCTCGCCGAGAGCCACGGCCGCCTCGCCCGGGACCTGGCGCGCCGGGGCCGCGAGCTGCGCCGCGTGCTGGACATCCTGGAGTCCACCACCCTCGGCGAGGCCCCCGACCAGCTCGCCTCGCGCGCAGCCGACGCCGCCCGGGGGGTGTTCGGCATGATCGACTGCGAGATCCTGCTGATCGACCCCCGCGAGATCCCGTACGAGGCGCCGGTCCCCGGCGAGCCCATCCCCGTGCGCGCCGCGCTGATCGCCAACGGCGAGGCCCAGGGGATCGCCGTCGGTCACCTGCCGGCCACCCGCCCCTGGGAGCGGGCCGACCAGGACCTGTTCGAGCTGTTCGCGGTCGAGATCGCCGCCGCCGTCCGGAACGCCGAGCTGTACGCGCGCGTGGAGCGGCAGAACCGCCAGCTGGTCGAGCTCGACGCGGCCAAGGACGACTTCCTGCGCGGCGTGTCGCACAACCTCCAGACGCCCCTCGCGAGCATCCGGGGCTACGCGCAGCAGCTCGAGTCGGAGGCGCCGGACCGCCGCCTCGGCATCATCACCGAGCAGGCGGACCGCCTCTCGCGCATGGTCCGCCAGCTGCTCACCGTCAGCCGCATCGAATCGGGCGCCCTCCGCTCCCGCCAGGAGGTCTTCGCCCCGGCGACCCACATCCGGCGCACGTGGGAGGCGCTCGGGGCGGCCGAGGTCCCGTTCACGCTCGACGACCAGGCGGGCGGCTGGCTCGCGGTGGCCGACCACGACCAGCTGGACCAGGTCCTGTGGGCGCTGCTCGACAACGCCGTGTCGTACGGTGGTCGAACCGCGGTGGATGTCCGCGTCTTGGCCGATCCGGACCGTGGCCAACTCGCGATCACCATCGCCGACCACGGCCCGGGCGTCGCCGACGCCGACCGCGAACGCCTGTTCCAGCGCTTCGAGCGCGGCGCCGAACGCCCCACCGGCGAGGGCAGCGGCCTGGGCCTCTACGTGTCGCGGGAGCTGTGCCGGGCGATGGGGGGCGAACTCGTGCTCGAACCCGCAGCGCCCGACCGCGGCGCGGCGTTCACGGTCTCGCTCTCGGGAGAGGCGCCGGACGAGTCCTGAATCTCGTTGTCGCCGCGCACCGGGTCCTACCCCACCTGTAAGGGGCAATGCAAGGTTCCCGGGCGACACTTCGCTCGCGTTTGAGGCGCGCAGCGTTCGGTTCGAGAGCTCAGAGAGGGTCTCGAGCCGCTTGTCCCCGCTGCGAGGGTAATCGGCGCGGGGAGAGCGCGATGCACCTGAGGAGTCCGGCCGTCCACCCCGCAATGAACATGGGGGAGGGCCGTCCGTGCTGCTCATGAGTCGTCGTGGTGCACAAGACCATGCGCGGCGCCGTCGTAGAAGTCGAGGGCAATCTCTGGCCGAGTTCGCCCTGGTGGCCCCGGTTGTCGTTGCCATCCTTGCCGCGATCATCCAATTCGGGATTGTCTTCTGGGCTCAGAACACCCTGACACAGGTGGTGCGAGATACGGGTCGCTGGGAGGCAACGCAGGGCTCCTGCACCAATTCTGCGGCAGTCATCTCCCAGGCCAACTCGATAGCCGGCACGTCCTCACTGTTCGGATACACGCCATCGTCCTGGACATCATCGAATGTCACGGTGACGTTCTCCGCCAACTGCACATCTGACACCACATACCCGGTCGACAACAGCCAGTTCTCCTGGGTGAACATTGCTGTGACTCATCGAGTGCCGACTTTCTTTCCCGGAATGCAGTTCCTGCCTCAGCTCGGGACATGTGATCCAACCGGCTGCTACATCACGCTGTCAACGAGCGCTCAATACCGGCTGGAGCCGAAGCCGTAATGAAGCGGCCGCACGAGCGGGGCCAGGTCCTCGTCCTCTTTGCCGGATCCATGATCGCGCTGCTGGCGATGGCAGCCCTAGCCATTGACCTGTCGTCCGTCTATTCATTACAGCAGACAGAGAAGGCGGCTGCCGACGCTGCAGCTCTGGCTGGGGCGCAGCAACTCACGATCGTCGGAACGCAGTCAACCAGCGTCCGGCAGCAAGCGCGTTCGGACGCCTGGGCCATTCTCCAGGGAAGGTTCGGGTTGAGCGGCCTTCCATGCGACACGTCAGTCGATGACAGTGATTGTGCTCTGGGTAGCACGGGCTATCACGCATTCATTACGACACCAGCCAAGACGACGCCGAAAAATCAGCAGTCGCTTCAGGTGACCCTTTCATTCCCGAACTATCAATTGGCCTTCGCTCGTCTTGTCGGCCAGAACGGCTGGAATGTCTGGCAGGGGTCGGTAGCCGTCAACGACAGGAGGCACTCCTACGCCGTTGAGACACTCCAGCCGCCCGCGCCAAAGCCGAACAACCTCGACGCAAACCTGTGCAAGGACCTTGCCGTGAACGGCAACGGCACGGTTCTGAACGTCGTCCACGGCGACATCGGAACCAACACCTCGGCGACCACGACCAATGCTGGATTGATCCAGCTGGCGTCCGGCTATGTCATCGACCACATCGACGACATCTCGCTGGGGGGGTGCTCGTATGCAACCCCCGACGCGACATGGAGCCAAGACCTCACTGGTCAGCCCGTCGGGCATTACATCGGTCCGGGGCCGCTGCTCCAGGATCCAAATGACCCGATCGCACAATTCACGCATGCGACCAGCTTTACCCAGGCGAGCGGTGCCGTCCCCTGCACCACGGGCAGCTGGGCAGGGGACTTCCCGGATGCGACAACCGCGTCCCAATGGCTGACTCCGCCTGCAGGGGGGACGTTGACCTGCTATCAGCCAGGCATCTATACGGACAAGTTCAGCCTGACGAGTAACAAGGACATCGCCTACCTGATGCCCGGAGCCTACGAATTCACTGCGGGGATGAAGCTCGGCGGCACGCTGGCAGGCGGCTTGGTGGACTCGCAACCGGGTGTCGTGCTGGTACTCCCGCAGACGACCACATTGGACCCGAACAACGCCGTCGGCATGATCCTGAATGTGGGCAGCTCGAGCTGCGGGGCGAACTCGTGCCGGGCGACCCCCGCGGTGGACTTCTCGGGAACTAGTGCAGCGACGTCAACGCTGATCAAGACGCTCGAGGGCCTGACGGTCACGATGGAAGTGCCCCGCGATGAGGGCTGCTTCTCTGGCACGAACCCCATCATGGGGACGTGCAGCATCAACCAGAACCACACGATCGGCCTCGCCGGTACGGGTGTGCTCCTCGTCGCAGGCGTGCTATATGGCCCGAGCGACAACATGAACATCAATGGTGGTTCAAGCCAGACGGGTGTCGTCGGCCAGATCATCTCCTGGACCGTGACGTACACGGGAGGCTCAGTCCTCAACCAAGACTTCCCTGTGAACGATGGCAAGGGCGTTCTTCGCCTGGACAAGGCGTGCTCGGGTGGCGACACCCCTTGCACGCCGTGATGCCGGCCGCTGCCGTCCGCCTTTAGCTGCCGTCCGCCTTCAGCTGATTGCCTTTGGTCGGCCCGTCAGCGCACACGCGTCCTCCACCTTGGTGCCGCGCCTCCGGGCCGCGCTTCGTAGACCCCTCGGCGGATCTAGCGGTACAAAGGCGCCATTGGCGCCCGTGCGGATTCGCCCGACGCTGTGATCATGGTGAAGCGAACGGTTGCCGCACTGAGCTGGTTCTACGTCGCATGGGTCGTCTGGAACCTCGTCGCATACTGCATGGGATGGAGCCCAGTGTCGGGGCCTGTGGTGGCGATGATGGTTCCCGCTGTGGTCGCCGGCGACCCGATGCACAGGATCTGGACTGACAGAGCCTCCCGCCGCAGCCCCGTGACCCGAGGGGACCGGCTCCCGAGCCTGACCAGCGTTCCTGCACGGCGCTCGGGAGTTCCGCCGAGTCCGGTGCGCCCCTAGGTGGCTGGTGTGAAACGCGCGTTCTGAGGGGCTGACGGGCAGGCTCGGGCGCAGATACGATTCTCTCCGGCAGCCGTTGCCGAGCTGACCGGGAGGAGCACACCGATGTCGCAGGGACCCGCGCCCCGCCAGGCCGACCTCTTCCGCGACACGAGCTCCTTCGTCGAGCCGCTGGTCCGGCCGGACTCGATCCACGCCCTGCTCGCCCGCGAGGGCCAGGCGCTGTTCCCCGACGCGCTGTTCGACGACCTGTTCGCGGCCAACGTGGGCCGTCGCTCGGTGCCGCCGATGATCGTGGCGGTCGTGATGGTCCTCCAGCGCCTCGAGGGCCTCAGCGACCGCGAGGCGGTCGAGCGGTTCACCTTCGACGCCCGCTGGAAGCACGCCTGCGGCGGGCTGCCGTTCGACCACCCGGGCTTCTCGCACACGGTGCTCGTCGACATGCGGGCCCGCCTGGCCCGATCCGCGCGGCCGGAGCGGGTCTTCGAGCGGACGCTCGAGGTCGCGCGGGGCGCGGGGCTCCTGGGGGTCCGGCGGGTGCTCGACTCCACGCCGCTGTACGACGCGGTCGCGACCATGGACACCGTCACCCTCGTCCGCTCCGCGATCCGGGGCGTGCTCGGGGCCTCGGGCGAGCGGGAGCCCGCGCTGCGGGCGGTCCTGCGCCGCGACGACGACTACCGCGCCGGCGGCAGGCCCGCCGCCGACTGGGACGACGCGGACGCCCGCGCGGCCCTGGTCGACGCGCTCGCCCGCGACGGCGGGGCGGTGCTCGGAGCCCTCGAGGGCGAGCCGCTGCCGCCAGCGCTCGCCGAGGCCGCCACGCTCCTCGCCACGGTGCTGGGCCAGGACCTGGAGGCTGGGTCCGACGGGCGGATCCGGATCGCCCGGCGGGTCGCCCCCGACCGGGTGATCAGCACCGTCGACCCCGAGACCCGCCACGGCCACAAGACGCAGGCCCACAGCTTCGACGGGTACAAGGGCCACGTCGCGCTCGACCCCGATGCCGAGCTCGTCACCGCGACCGCCGTCTCAGCAGGCAACGCCGGCGACGCCTCGGTCGCCCTCGGGCTGCTGGCCGATGAGCTCGCAACCCCGGAACCACCGACCACGGTCTACGGCGACGCGGCGTACGGGACGGGCGAGGTCCTCGTCGCCCTCGATGCCGCGGGTGCCGTCAGCCGGCTCAAGGTCCAGCCCGCGAGCGGGGTCGCCGGCAAGTTCACCAAGGACGACTTCGCCATCGACCTCGAGGCCGGGGCGATCAGCTGCCCGGCCGGCCGGACGGTCCCGATCCGAGGTCGCATCGAGGCGTATGCCCAGTTCGGGCGGGCGTGCCTCGTCTGCCCGCTGGTCGAGCGCTGCACGACCGCGCCGCGAGGCAGGACGATCCAGGTCAGCCCCCACGAGGCGCACCTCACAGCGGGCCGTGCCGCGAGCCGCGATCCCGCCTGGGTGACGGACTACCGGGCGGCGCGGCCCAAGGTCGAGCGCAAGCTCGCGCACCTCATGCGCCGGAGACACGGCGGGAGGCGGGCCCGCGTCCGGGGCAGGCTCAAGGTCGGCGCCGACTTCGCGCTCCTCGCCGCCGCAGTCAACCTGGCGCGACTGGCACGGCTCGGGATCACCGGGTCCGGCGGAAGCTGGGCCGTCCGGCCAGCCTGAGCAGGGAGCAGCAGGCCCACGCAGGGCAGCAACCGGGGCGGGCACCAGGCAGCTTCCGCGACATCATCCCCTCGAACCGGGCGACCTCATCCCGGACGCGCCCGAGCCTGCCCGTCAGCCCCTCAGAACGCGCGTTTCACACCAGCCACCTAGG
>JAJXUG010000120.1 GCA_021783095.1 Chloroflexota bacterium
AACCGCCGCGGGGCGTGCAGGCTCCGCCGTGGCCGTGACGCGATCACGCACTCGCGGTGATCTGCCGAGTTGACGTGACGCTCCCAGTCACGCCAGGACTTCCAGGTCACGACGACATCGCACACGGCGCAGCTGGTGCCCTCCTGTGGCGCCATCACTCGATTGTCGCCTCTCGTTGCGGACGCGTGCAGCGGAAGCCGGCCGTTCGGTGCAGTCACACCCATGTCGCGGTGACAATCCCGACGTGCGGAGCTCCGACGCGTGCGCGAGCGCGCTGACATCAACCGCGACGGCAACACTCAAGACAACCCACCCGCGCTTTGTCGCCGCTTCCGGGCGGGTCAGTCAGCTCGGAGGCGACAACGGCAGTCGTCTCGGCACGACACGGTGGGCATGATCAGGCGGGTTCCAGTCAACGTCGCAACACGGACGGTGGTCCCAGGAGTGTGGCGAGACGCTCCGCCGGGCTGTCCCAGCCCAGGATGCGGCGAGGTCTGGCGTTCAGCTCCGCCTGAACGGCGGCCGAGTCCTCGGCGGTGTGCACCGACAGGTCGGTGGACTTCGGGAAGTAGTCGCGGAGCAGGCCGTTGGTGTTCTCGTTGGAGGGGCGCTGCCAGGGCGAGTGCGGGTCGCAGCAGTAGACCGCGGCCATCCCCAGCGGCGTGGCTGCCACCGCCTTTGCCGGTCACCGGCTCGTGCTGGTGGCGATCCTCGTTGGCCCGGTGGTCGAGCTGCCCGCGCTGCTCGCATTGACCCGGTTGATGCGCCTGCTCGGGCGCAGCTGGTCCTGGCCGCCCGCTGGAGCAGCGGGCGGGCACCCTTCAGGGTCGTATCCTGCCGAACCGGTCGAGCGACCGTCCTGACATCGGACCAGCGACCCATCGGCCGTCTTGCAGCCGACGATCATTTGGGGCCGCCCGGTTCGGCGTCGAGCGCCTCGCGAGCCCACTGGTATGCCGCGGCCGTGGCTGGAAAGCCCGCGGTCGGGACCGCGATGGCGATAGCGTGGAGCAGGTCCGCGGCGGCGATGCCTTCACTCAGCCCCCGACGGACATGGGAGCGCACGCCACCCTGGGAGGCCAACCCGATCGCGATGCCGAGCTTTACCAGGCGCTGCTCCCGCTCGCTCAACGGTCCGGCACGACGGCAAGCGTCACCCAGGGCGTCGTACGCCTCGGCGATGCCCGGGTGCTCCGCGCGCAGGTCACGGTAGACACGCGGCAGGTAGGTCCGGACTCTCTCCGTCATCTCGGGCTCCTCTCGGTGCTGTTGGTTCGACCGAACGCGGTGGTCGCGACCCGCGACCCAGTCCACGAACAGATGCTACCGACCGCTCAAAGCGGCCCTGGAACTTGGGCGACTCGCCGAAGCACGGCCCAGGCCCGGCATGGCGGAAGGGAAGCCGTGCCGGGCCTGGGTCGCGAACGTGTCAGACGGCTTCGGTCGCGGACGGTCGTCGGCGCATCAGCCACTCGCCGATCAGCACGGCGATGGCGACCACGGCCAGGATCCAGAGACCGACGAGCCATTCCATGAGGGTCGGGAAGTAGTCCCACCGCAGTCCTGGGCCAGTGTAGGCGCCCCGCAGCTCCTCGAACTCGGGGACCGCCAGTGCCGCGATGACCAGGCTCAGCTTGGTCGACAGGGCGGTGGCGGCGATGAGTGCGGAGGCGCCCACGATCGCCAGCCGGCGCCCGGACGCGAAGACGAGGAGGGCAAGTGGAATGACCACCCCGAGCAGGGCGTGGACGATCCAGAACGCCCACCAGTACGGGCCGGTGAGCACCAGATCGACGCTCGCCGCATACGCCGGGATCGACGCGTAGATCCCGATCGAGAACTCGGCGAATTCGACCATGATCGCGACGAGCAGCGCGCCGAGGACGATCCTGCCCAGGATGCGCCCGACCGACTCCGAGACGGCGCCGAACAGGAGCGCGACGAAGGTGACGAGCGCGATGCCCGAGAGAGCCCCCTCGGTCAGGAAGAGGATCGGGGTCAGCCCCGAATGCCAGAAGTCGCGGGCGCCCACGACTCCGAACAGGGCGCCCTCGGTGCCGGCGAAGACGACCGCCAGCAGTGCGCCGATGACACCGAGTCGCTGGACGACTGGGGATGCACTCGTTCGGCCGCGCCAGATCACCTGCCAGGCGAGGACCACGAGGACGACCGCGTAGGCGGCGTAGAACCAGGCCATCCAGCCCATGATCGAGGTGAACCCGGTCGCCAGGTACAGGCGCCAGGCGAGGAGCGGGTCACCGAGGTCGATCCAGATTGCGAGCATGCCGCCGGCAAACGTCGCCCCCGCCACGACCAGACCCGGCCGCACGATCCCGGCGAGCCGCTCGATCCGGAGCGCCAGGATCACGCTGACAAGGAGGAACGCGCCGGCAGACATGCCGACGAGCATCGTGTAGATCCCGACCCACAGGCCCCACGGCACGTATGAGCCGTAGGCAGCCTCGGTGTGGCCGGTCAGCAGCCGCTGGACGACACCGACGGCGCCGACGAGGAAGGCGGCTCCGGCCGCCACCCAGAGGACTCGATCACGCGTGCTCATCATCGTCCCTCCGCTGCCTC
>JAJXUG010000031.1 GCA_021783095.1 Chloroflexota bacterium
GGAGCTAGCCTCGGGATGTGTGGAAATCGCTGAGGCCGTCTCGGCCGACGTCGACCAGCCCGCCTGGGCCCGGCCCGGCGGCGCCCTGGTCGAGGGCACAAAGAGGCGGCGTACCCTTCCGGTGTTGTTGAAGCCCCAGAAGGAGACGCCGTGGCCGAACCGTACCACGCCCCCAGACCAGTGGCCGTCCCGATCCTGCCGCCCGACGACGCGCCGGTCGGCGAGCCGGACGACGGGCAGGAGCCCCTCGTGCCGACGAGCCAGGTCGAGGTCGGCGAGACGCTCGAGGAGCTCGCCCGCGAGGGCGCCCGGCGGATGCTCGAGCGGGCCCTCCACTCCGAGGTCGACGCCTACCTCGGCCGGCGCCGCTACGACCGCGCCGACGACGGCGGCTTCGCCGGGTACCGCAACGGCTACGCGCGCGACCGGGAGATCAGCGTCGGCACCTGGGCGGTCGAGGTCCGCCCGCCCCGGGTCGCCGACACGCCCGCGCACATCCCGCCGTTCCGCAGCTCGATCCTGCCCCGCGGCCGGAGCCTGACCCACGAGACCCAGCGCCTGTTCGCGCGGCTCTACCTCGAGGGCCTGTCCTCGGGCGACTTCGAGCCCGCGTTCCGCGAGCTGCTCGGGACCCGCGCGGCGCTGTCGAGCTCGACGATCCTGCGGCTCAAGGAGGACTGGCGGGCCGAGTACGCCGTCTGGCGGGCCCGGCCGATCACCGGGCGCTACGCCTACTGCTGGGCGGACGGCATCTACCTCGGCGTCGGCGCCGAGGAGGAGCACAGCTGCCTGCTCGTCGTGATCGGCGCCCGGGCCGACGGCCGCAAGGAGCTGCTCGCGATGGAGCTCGGGTACCGCGAGAGCACGGCGTCCTGGGCCGACGTCCTGCGCGGCCTGCGCGACCGCGGCCTCGAGGCGCCGATGCTCGCGGTCGGCGACGGCGCCCTGGGCCTCTGGGCCGCCCTGCGCGAGGTGTTCCCCGACACGGCGCACCAGCGCTGCTGGAACCACAAGGCCATGAACCTCACCGACAAGGTGCCCAAGCGCCTCCAGCCCGAGCTCCGCCACCGGCTCCGGGCGGTCTGGAACGCGCCGTCGAGGCGTGAGTGCGAGCTGCGGCGTGACGAGCTCGCCCGCTGGCTCCACGCCCGCGGCCAGGATCCCGCGGCCGAGACCCTGTTCCGCGACTGGGACGATCTCACCGCCTTCTACGACTACCCGGCCGAGCACTGGACGCACCTGCGGACGTCCAACCCGGTCGAGTCGGTCTTCGCGGGCGTGCGCCTGCGCACGAACGTCAGCAAGCGGATGCGCCGGCGCGACAGCGCGCTCTACCTCGTGTTCAAGATCACCCAGCGGCTCGAGCTCGGCTGGCGCCCGCTCAACGGCGGTCTCACCCTGATGACCCTCCTGCTGGGCGGCGCCCGCTTCGTCGACGGGATCTACATCCCGGCCGACGCCGCCCGCCCGAGCGATCCCGAGGAGGAGGTGACAGCAGCCTGATCGTCGTCATCGCGGAAGGGTGATTTCCACTCAACTTGACGAGGGCTCGCCACGGGGTGGGCGCGGTCACTCGGGCCCGGCCGCCCCGGGCTGCAGGGGGCCAGTCCGCACCGCGCCATCTTGCGTAGAGCGAAGCGAGTAGGGTTTCGGCCCCGTGTGCCGGCGAGCACGAATAGGCGTCGCGCCCATCGTCACCCTGGTGTCGCGTATGGCATTGCGGACTGCGCTCCAGAGCGCGTTGCGAACCGCGACACTCGGATGACAGCGAGACCGGCCGCCCAGCAGGGGGCTGTGGGACGGCAGGGGCAAACAAGCGACGCCGTGCGGTGCGCTGCAGGTCGCCGGCCACCTCGGCCACATAGGAGCGGACCACGCCTGACGGAAGGGTCGAGGTGCTGCGGATCCATGGCGACGAGACCGCTCGCTCTGCCACTCGTCGGGGCGCTCGTTCGGACGCGGGGTGCAGACGTACGCAACGAACGGGGGACCGGGCTGCCTGCCGCCCGCGCCCAGCCGCCTCCACGATGCGATGGGGCGGCTCGGGGTCGAGCCGCCAGGGCGCCCGCAGCCGAGATGGCGCGGCGCGCTCGGGGCCGTCTCGGTGCTGACCGCCGCGGTGGCGTTCGTCGCCGTCGTTGCGTGGGGCGGCGGTCTCGTGCTCCGGGTCTCGCCCGCGGCCACGCCCTCGGGGGCGAGCAGGGGCACGCCTGGACCATCGGCCGCGACGTCACCGACCGCATCGCCCGGCCTCGCCACGGAGGACCCGAGGCCCTCCGGGCCCATCGTCCCCTGGATCGACCAGTCGGCCCTGACGGCCCCGTCGCCGACGCCCGCTGCGATCCCGGCGGGGACGCCGACCTGTCTTCCCGGCGAGCTCACCGCGTCCGCCGGCTGGCAGGGAGGAGGCGGGCAGATGATCGGCTGGCTCAACGTGAAGAACGTGCGGGCGCATCCGTGCGTCATCCACGGCAGCCCGCGGCTCGTCGAGCTGCGCTCCGGCAAGACGACCGTCAAGCCGATCGCCTACCACGGCGAGTCCAGCGATGGCAGCGGCAACACGAGCGCCGTGGCCGGCCCGGTCCTGCTCGAGCCCGGCGGGGCAGCAGGGGCGTACCTGTGGTGGTCGAACTGGTGCGGCACGACGACCCCGGTCGTGACATCCCTGGTCGTCACCCTTCCGTCGGGGGGAACCCCCATGGACGCGCGCCCGACGTCGCCCGGCCCGGGAATGGGAAGCGTGCCCCGCTGCGATGCGCCAACCGCCGCGTCCACCCTCACCGCCTACGCCTTTACCCCAGTCGCGCCGGAGGAGCCCGCGCCCTCGCCGCAGCCGGCGTCGGCGGCGCTCTCCGTGCCGTCGTCCGTCGCCGCCGGCGCCGATCTCGTCTACTTCGTGACGCTCAAGAACCTCGGCGCCCAGGCCGCCCCGCTCGACCCCTGCCCCACCTACTCCGAGGGCCTGGTCGTCGGCGGCGTGGCGCTGAAGCTGCCCGGCGCCGCATACCTGCTGCTGAATTGCGCCGTCATCGGACCGGCGCTGGGGTCCGGGTCCTTCGTGCAGCTCGAGATGCGCCTGGCGATCCCCGCGAACGCCGTGCCGGGTCCCGCCGTCCTGCACTGGGACCTGGACCCGGGCGGGACCCTCGACACGAGCTCGGCCAGCCCTCAGGCGAACCTCACGATCGTTGCGCCCTCGTCGTCCACCGCGGTGACGCCCTCGCCGAGGGTGTTGCTGGCATTGCGGGGAAGCGGGAGCCAGTCATCGGGGCCGTTCGCGGCCTCGGGCACCAGCGTCACGCTCGCGTACACGTACGACTGCTCGGGCGCCGGGTCGTCCGGCAGGCTCCACGCGACGCTCCTGGACCGGAACGGCGTCGCCATCACGATATTCGGCGGAAGCGCGAGGTCGGGCGGGGACACTGCGCCGGAGTACATCTCGAACACCGCCCCGCCGTACCACGTCGAAGTGAGCACGGACTGCGCATGGTCGATCACGGTTACCGGCAGGCCATAGACTTCAAGAGCGTGACAGTTGCGCGTCGGCCGAGCAGGCCGATGTCGAGCGCGTTGGCGTCGCTCCCGGTGCGGAAGGCGAGGCTCATCCCAGCCGTCCCGCGACCGGAACGTACACCTGCCGCACGAGAGGGCCCGGCGAATGGGTCGCCCGAACGACCGGTCCCGCGACCGTCCCGGCGACCCGTCCCGCGACCATGGCACCGTCGGGCCCGGCGCCGGCGCCGCGGGCGTAGGCGGCCGACGCCGCGGCGACGTCCCCGGCGCCCAGGCGGACGCGCTCGAGGATGAACGGCACGACCGCCTCGTACTCGTCGCGGCCGTAGGATCCGCTCGACCAACCTGCAGTAGCGCGTGAGCAAAGTGGACCATTCGGCGGAGGCGAGTGGTCGGCCGGCAGAGCGTGATCCAACTGGGCGGCATGATCCTCGCCGAGGAGGACGACGGGTGGCAGGACCGGCGGCACCTCCGACCCGAGACGATGGCGCCATCGTCGTACCCTGGGGACGCGCTACCTCGGAGTTCCCGCCCAGATCACCGCGTCAACAACTGGCTGCGAACGGCAATCCTCGCCGAGGATCTTGAGGCCTTGAACGCAGGCGGGGTCGTGCGTGTGGATCGACAGGACGACGGGGCGGTTCGCCGTGTAGGGCCCAATCTGGTCAATCAGCAACGAGCCCAGAAACACGAGCATCGTTTCGGTCGGCGGTTGTCCGTACCACCAGACTGGACCCCGGATTGTGTCAGCGATGACGCCCGTTGGTTGTTGATACAGAGCGAATCTCAGGCACGTTCCCCAGGGTGGATCGTTGCCGCTTGCTGGACACCACCAGGCAGGACCATCCCTGTGGAACCAACCGCCGACGAGGACGGGTCGATCGGTCGTGGAGGCCGTGAGGGCCCGAGCTGCCGCCGGCAATGGGAGCACGGGCTGACCGTCGATACTGGCGGGGAGACCGCCATTCGTCCCACCCAGAACTGGGGATGACTGCGGGGTGGGCACCGGCGATGAGGTCGTCGAGGAGGCTACAGCCGGGGCCGAGGTCCCCAGACTGGAGGCCGAAGCCGAGGCGGAGGGCGCGACTGATGGACCGGTCGCCGATGGGGTGATGGGCGAGGAAGCGAACACGACCAGCACGCAGAGGGCTGGGGCCCCCTGCGCGTCCGGTGGTCGCGTCGCTGCCGCCGCCGCGCGCACCGCCATCGACACGTCAGCCGGGACGCATCACCGCGCCGACGGTCCAGCGCACACCGAGCGGGCACGAGAGCGCCGGTCGCGCCACCCACGGGGTCTCCGCCAGCCAGGCCTCGGGCGCGGCGCCCTCCGCGCTGCTGTCGCCGCCGCCGCCAAGGGCGAGCGCCATCCCGTCGCCGACCACGACCGTTGTCCCGTCGAAGTTGGCGAACGAGATCGTATGCGACGCCGCGGCCCAGGCCGTCCGGTCGGCCGGCCAGAGGAGCAGCACGGGACCGCCCGCGGTGTCCAGGATCACGCAGGCATTCGTGATGCGGAGCGTCCCCTCGGTCCGGGCCGTGTCCGCTCCGTCTTGCGGCGGGATGACCGCGAGCGGGCCCCATGCTCCACTCGGGGATGGCGTGGCGGAGACGGGCGAGGGCGTCGGGGCCCCGGACGGCGCGGCGATCGACGCCCTCACCTCAGCGGTCCGCTGGGACGAGCCGCAACCCGCCAGCAGCGCCGCCAGTAGGGCGGCGGCGGCGAGAGAGCGCGCGAAGCGTCGCGCCGTCACCGCGGCATCACTCGAAGATCTGGAACTCCACACCGAGCGCCTCGTCGTACAGGTCGGCGACCGACCAGGCGTCCTTGCCGCTGCACCAGCCCTTCTGCGAGCCGTATGCCTTGTAGTCGTAGGACCACCCGCCCCCGCTGTCGCCGGGGGTCGACGTGATCGCGCTCATCTGGACGAGCCGGTTGTTGTAGACCCCGGACAGCGTGCACGCGATGGACACGTCGTCGACGTGCAGGCCGCAGTCCCGGCTGTTCGACGCCCGTCCGTACTGGCAGACGATCTCGTTCAACGAGATCCCCGTGCGGGGCTCGAGGTACATCGTGTTGCGGACGGTGCCCGAGTCGGCGTAGAAGAGCGCCTCTTCAGTGACGTTCGTGGTGTGCCACTCGACATCGCCGTACTCGCCGCGATGCTCTGCCTGGAACACGAAGGTGTGCGTGCCGTACCCGGGATGGACGATCCCGTTCTCGCCGGAGGCGTGACCGGCCGTCGTGACACCGTAGACGTAGGCGCTGCCGTTCCACTTCCGAACGGTCCAGCCGCTGGTGGCGTCATTCGCCCCCGACTTCGTCACCCACATCCCGCCGAAGGCGGAGTTGGTGTCCCGGAAGCCGGACGGGTCAGCGATGGTCAGGACGACGCTCGAGCGGAGGTCCTCCGGAACCACGCGCAGGGCATCCGCCGCCGCCGTCGGAAGGCCGGACTGGACGGCCACTGCTGCGGGGATGACCCCCTTGCCCGTGATGTTCGCACCGGTCACCACGTTCTTGAAGCCTGCCAGCACCAGCGCAGTGTGGACCCTGATCTTCCGGGCCTCGAGCTCGGCAAACGAGAAGGGCTGGTCGTCGGCCAGCAGAACCTTGACCGCGCTCGCAGCGACGAGGCCGCGGACGAGCGGGTCCGCCGGGCCCTTGACGTAGAGCGTGGGCGGCCCGCCAGGGGTTTCCGACAGGGCGGAGCCGACGAAGACGTCGGGCCTCTCCTTCGCGACACGCGTCGCGATTGCCCCGACCGCGTCTGCGGCCTGCTGTTGGGCGGCAGCCTGGTCGAGCGTCCAGCCGTTCGCCTCGGCGACCAGCTCGAGGTCCGGGTGCGGGATCAGCTCGGGCGTCTGTCTCACGGGGTCGACAGGCGACGTTGCGCCGGCCACCGAGCTCCCCGGGACAGCGACCATCGCGAGTGCCAAGAGGCTGATCAATGCAGACTTCCACGTGGACATCGCTCGTTCCTCCCTGCGATCCCGCTCACCCCGGCGAGGTCGACCGCCCAGCGTGCCTGCCGCGCACTCAGGAGTGACGACGGCGGACGCCAGCAATGCCAACCGCGAAGGTGACCGTCCGGACGGCATCCGCAAGTGCCACAGGTCCCGACCTGCCGGTGCAGTCACGGCATGAGGAGCTATCCCGGTTGAATCCGGTCAGCTGGTCGTCTCCGTTCTCTGGCGTCGGGTTGGGAGCGGCGGCACGCTGCGGGACGGTGGGGGTCAGCCTGCCCTGCCCCCGGCCAGCGGCTGGACCTCGCGCCCGTCGAGCGCCTCGGCGAGGCGGTGGCTCCGGCCCCTCGGTGACGATCACGTGGGCGCAAGCCGAGAGCCAGCGCGCGCTCGGCCTGAGCATGTCCAGGCCTTGGGCTTTCCACGCGTCGTCTGGCGGCAGGATCGGTCGAGGGCCACGAGGCGCCGGCCGTCGATGCCGCGACCCTCGCGGAGGAGCAGAAGCTTCGCCGCTCGGACCTTGGAGCAGGCAATTGGAGGCTGGTCGGCCCTTGCCTCGGCCGCACCTCCGGCCCCTACTGGGCGCGACCGGCAGGGGGCCGGCGCTCGAGTCGCCGCGGGGGCGGCGGGAGGGAGACATGCGACGCGCCGCGGGTGCGATGTTGACCATCAGCCTGACTCTTGCCGCGGTGAGCCCGCGGGCCGCGACAGCGGCGGACACGGCGGCGCCTGCAGGGCCGTCGACTGCCGCCGTGGCGAACGCCCAGGCAGAGCGCGCGGCGCTCGGCCTCCCGGCGGACGCCACGACGGTGGTTTCGCTCCTCGGAAGCGCCGGGGACGTCGGGACCCCGGACTGGGGCATCTCGATGACCGCGGCCGAGGAGGCGGCCGTGGACCTGCCCGGGCGCTCCCGGTTCGCCCACGAGGTGTCGACGTCGGTGCTCCCGTACGCCAGGACGCTGCCGGGCTACGGCGGCGCCTACTTCGACGCGGCGTCGCACGGCGAGCTCGTCGTGATCCTGAAGACCCATGACGAGGCGAGCGAGGCCGGGATCGCCGCCAGGATGCCCGCTGTCACCCGCGGGCTCAAGTTCGCCTACCGGGCCCTCACCGAGAAAGACCTCGACGTGGCGCTGCGACGGACGGAGACGCTCTGGGACGGCGTGCTCCCCGGGATCCGGCTCGAGCGCGCGTCAGTCGACCTGCGGGCAGGCCGGGTCGTGGTGGAGGTGGCCCCCTCCGATCTCGCGGCGGCGCAGGGCAGCGCGGCCGCCCTGACGGCCGCCCTTAGGGCGCCCGTCACCGTCCAGGCTGCCGCCTCGGTCGACTTCGACACCGCGTGCACCGACCGGGACCACTGCGTTGCGCCGGTGAAGGCGGGCATCCGCCTGTACCAGGGGGCGATCGACAACTACAACGAATGCACGCTCGGGTGGCCGGTTATGACGATCATCGGCGGTGACGGCCAGTTCGTCACGTCCGGGCACTGCGGCTACACCGGCTCGAACAGCTGGCTCCACCCGGGCGCCCCCGGCAACCACGTGCTGGGCACCGAGCAGGCTACGGCCTACGTGAACAACGGCCACGACGCCATGCGCGTCAGCATGATCGACAGCAACCTCGGATACGGCATCTACGGCGAGAGCCGCACGGTCAAGGGCGAGAGCAGTGCGAGCCCCGGCATGACGGTCTGCGACTCGCGCGGACACGCCAACCTGATCGACTGCGGCACCGTGTCGTCCATCGACGTCCGCTGGTACAGCAACACTGGGGGCTACTACGTCTACGGCGGATCGACGACCGGCATCGCCCAGATCGGCGGCGACAGCGGCTCCCCCCTGTACTACCGAGACAACTCCACCGATGCGTGGGTGATCGGCATCGTCGACACCTCCAACGCCAACTTCACCCTGTCGCAGGACATCGACACGAGCCTGGGGTGCTACTTCTGGACACCGTGACCCGGCGCCGCCGAGCCGCCATGGCTCGCGCATGGGCGATCGGGCTCGCGTGCGCACTCGCTCTTGCGGCATGCGCCGACGGCCCCGGCCCGACCGCCCGGCCGTCGCCGGCGTTGTCCGGGCCGGCCGCCTCGGCGGGGGCGGCCACGCCCTCGGGGGGCGGCGACGCGACCCAGCCCGTCCCGCCCACGACCCCAGCCCCGAGCGCGGCGCCGGCGACCATGGCGTGCAGCGGCACGGACGTGGCGTTCCCGTCGGCAGCGCTCGGTCCCCTCGCCGAGGTGCTGCCGCTCACGCCGCAGGGCAGGGCGCTCGCCGCGTACGTGGCCACCACGGCCGCGACAGAGCTGGGCCTGCCGCGCGACGGCTGGCGCCGTGTGTCCCTCACGCCCGCGAAAGCCACCTTCGTCGCGTCGTCCGGCCGCGGCTGGGCCTTCGCCACCGTGGCCCTGCAGGCGGACGGGTCCTGGTTCTTCGACGAGGGCGGGTCGTGCGACCTGACCGCGAAGGCGCCTGCCGGGCTCGGCTTCGCCCTCTGGCGCCCCGACCCCTCCGCCAGGCCGGCGGCGGATGCGACGCGGCTGTCGGTCTTGGCACGCGAGGCGGCTTGCGCGAACGGCCAGGCGCCCGGTCCGCGCCTCCTCGCCCCCATCGTAGAGGAGGCGGCCATGACGGTGACCGTCACGTTGCTCGTCGCGCGCCTGCCGAACGCAGACTGCCAGGCGAACCCGTGGTTCCGGGTCGACGTGAGCCTTTCCAATCCCCTGGGCAGCAGGACACTGCTCGACGGCAGCACCTATCCGCCCACGCGGCGCGGCTGAACGTACTCTGGACGAAAGTTGAAGGCATCTGGACGAAGTTGGATGCCTGCGCTTGCGTCCAGAGCCCTCCGAGCCCATCTCGACGCCGTCGGCCCGGTGCCGACCGCGGGGTGGCGTGTGCCCGGCAACGGCGCTGGAGGTGGGAGGCGCTCGTCGACCTAACGGCTTCGGGGCCGAGGCCACAGTCCTCGAGCAGCGAGTGGCCCATGAGCCGCTCGGCGGCGTCGATCGCGGCCTCGACCGCGCCGATCGCGTCGCGCGCGCCGGTGGTGCCCGAGACCGGCACCGCGAGGCACAGCCTGGTCGCGTAGTCGACGACCGGCGCCAGCCGCCAGGTGCCGCCGCGGCTGGTCTCGTACTCGGTGAAGTCGGTCTGCCACACCCGGTTGCGGCGGGTGGGCGCCTCGACGAACAGGGCGCGCCTCGCGACCGCGAGCTGGCGGCGCTCGGCCTGGTATCGCGCCGGCAGGAGCAGGTTGCGCCGCGCCAGCGCCCGTAGGACCGAGCTGCGGCTGACGCGCACGCCGTCCGCGCGCAGCATCGCCCAGATCTTGCGGTGGCCCCATGCTGACCAGCGGTGCGCCTGCTCGGCCGCCCTCTCCTCGATCGCGTCGACGACCGGGGCCGGCCGGCGCCGGGCCGTCCGGCCGTGCAGGTGGGCCGCCCGCCAGTGGTACCAGGTGGAGCTCGGGATGCCCAGGCGCGCGAGGAACCGGCGGACCGGGACCGCTCCCTCGGACCTCAGCTGCTCGAGCTCCTCGTACGCGGGTAGAGCGCCCCCTTTTTTCGCCACACGCGGAGCTCCACGTAGGCCTCGCCCAGGGCGGTCGTCAGGTCGTCCACCTGCTCCGCGAGCTCCACCTCGCGCCTCGAGGCGAGCGAGACCGCGTTGTCCCCGCGGGCGAGGCTCTCCCGGCCGCCCTCGAGGAACTGCTTCTGCCACTTGGCGATCGTGGTCTGGCTCATGCCCAGGCGGCGCGCCACCTCGACCTGGGTGGTCTCGCCCTTGAGCACCGAGAGCACGATGGCGAGCTTCTCGTCCGGCGTCCTGAACGGCTTCCGGCCCACGTCGTCACCACCTCGTCGGGCCCCGGCAGGGATCACAGTGCCGAGTGTCCAACTCAGTCTGACGCAACACACAACCTATATCGCTACGCCGGCAGGAGTCCGATCACTCTGTCGGACCCCTCCGGTGAAGGGTCGCGTCCTGAGACCGCTGTAAAAGTGAAGACGGCGTAGGCTCCGAAGCGGACCTTGGAAGTTCGCATCAGGAGACCACGCCGTGGATCGAAGAATAGCCCGAAGCGTCCAGATCGAGGCCGCCATCGAGGCGGCGCTGACCGGCGGCGTCGCCGGCGCTGACCAGCTGAGCGACCTCGGGCGTCTGGGCGCCCAGCTCATCCTCCAGCGGGCGGTCGAGGACGAGCTCGCGGCGTTCCTGTGGGGCGCGCCCGCTATGCCCGGACCCCCGACGCCGTGGGATCGCGCAACGGCACCCGGCCGCGACGGGTCCAGACCGCCGAGGGCGAGATCGTGATCGCCATGCCCCAGGTGCGCGGCACGCTCAGCCGGTTCGTCTCGGGGGTCATCCCCGACACGCGCTCGATCGTCCGGACCCGGCCGCTCGAGGCGCTCGTCATCGGCGCCTACGTCCGGGGCCTGAGTGACCGCGACATCGAGAGCCTCGCCCGCGAGGCGGGGCTGGGCTCGATCAGCCGGACCGCCGTGAGCACCGTGTGCCGCGAGCTGCGCGACCGGTACCGGGCGTTCCGGGCCAGCGGCCTCGGCGACGTCCGCCTGCTCGCGCTGTTCCTCGACGCCATCTTCCTGCCCGTCCGGCCCGACGGGCCCAGGGAGGGCGTCCTCGTCGCCTGGGGCTTCACGACCGACGGTGACCGGGTGCTGCTCGACGTCTGCCTCGGCCAGCGCGAGCGCACCGAGGACTGGACCGACCTCGGGCGGGGCCTCATCGCGCGCGGCCTGCGCAGCCCGCTGCTCGTCGTGTCCGACGGGGCACCCGGGCTGGTCCGGGCGATCAGCGAGCTGTGGCCCGACGCCGACCGTGGCCGGTGTGGTGTCCATCGACTTCGGAATGTGCTGGCCAAGCTGCCCAAGCGACCCGGGCTCCATGCCCGGGTGCGCGCGGCGTACTGGGCGGCGCTCGATGGCGCCACGACGCCCGCCGAGGCCGAGCACGGGCTGCGGGTCCTCGTCGGTGAGCTCAGCTCGGACTTCCCGTCCGCCGCGGCGTGCCTCGCCGACGACCTGCCCGCGCTCACGGTCCACCTGCGTTACCCGCTCCGGCTGCGGAAGCGCCTCCGTTCGACGAACCTGCTGGAGCGGTCTCTGGAGGAGGTCCGGCGGCGGACCAAGGTGATCGGGCGGTTCCCGGGTGAGACGAGCTGTCTCACGATGGCCTGGGCGGTCATGGACCTCGTGATCGCCGGCGCCCACGGCCTCGGGCTCACGCTGCCCGACCGGCACGCCATCGCCGCCATGGTCGCCGCCCGGGCCGGCCCGCAGATGGAGGAGCGGATCGCCTAACCTACCCTGCCGAGGAGCCTGTGCCGTCAGCGCTTTTCCAGCAGATCCGGGACGCGACCCCAACGGCCTCGGGCTCACGCTGCCCGACCGGCACGCCATCGCCGCCATGGTCGCCGCCCGGGCCGTCCCGCAGATGGAGGAGCGGATCGCCTAACCTACCCTGCCGAGGAGCCTGTGCCGTCAGCGCTTTTCCAGCAGATCCGGGACGCGACCCCGGTGAAGCGTACTTCCGGATGAACAAGTACGAACAACAACTGTGCGGCCTCCCGGTCATGTCCACAGAATGCACGGAATGGATGATGGCGTCGCCGTGGTCTATCGATATGTCGGTCAGGCTCTACGGATCGTGGAGCGCATCACATAACGGGAGGGACGCGAGACCGACGACACGTCGCAGCCCGCGGCCCATCCCGCGACCATGGCTGCTCAGAGGCCATCGGCCTTCGCTGTCCGTTGAGCCGCTCGTGCACCAGGGGGCTCGACAACCCGGCTTGAGCTGCATTCAAGGGCCGCGCTCGACGGTCGGGACTCATCATGGCCAACGGCGTCGCACGTCGAGGTAGGCGATCGCCCGCTCGGGGTCGACGTGGACGCGGGTCGCCGCCGGCCGGCGCGCGGCGTCGAGCTGGGCGAGGAGCGCGTCGCGGCGAGGCAGGTACGTGGCGTCGGCCAGCTGGCCGAAGGCGTTCTGCATCGCCAGCTCCCGCAGCTCGCGCTCGATGCGCCGGGCAGCCGTCGCGTCGGGCACCGGCGTCGCCGGCCCGAGCGCGCCGACGATGCGGGCCTTGGCCGCGCCGTCGAGGCGCGCCGTGGCGAGCAGTGCGGCGATCTGCCACTCGTAGATGTCGGCGTGGAAGCTCGCCCCGTCGTGGGACGCCTCGCGCCAGCCGTCGCACAGAGGCCGCGGGTGGTACATCCGGCGCGCGCCCGCGGTCGTGTGCCCGAAGAGCTGGTCGCCGCAGGCGGCGCACACCAGGTTCGGCACGTAGGCGCGGTCCGCCACGCCCTTGGCGGCCGGGCCGGCCCCGGGCACCCGGACGACCGTGGCCGTGTCGGTCACGGCGCGCGCAACCGCCGCCCCGACGGACGACCGGCGGCGGCGGACCTCCTGCACCCGCTCCCACAGGTCGTCGCTGACCGGCGGGCAAACCTCGACCGCGCCCGTGCCGTCGGGCCGCTCCACCTCGCGCCGCCGCCAAGGAGCCTCGACCCGCTCCTCGTCGGCGAAGCCGCGGAAGCGGACGACCCAGCCGTTGTAGACGGGGTTGCGCAGGAGCTCGCCGATGCCCTTGGCGGAGAGCGGCCGGCCGGTGGCGGGCGACGCGAAGCCGAACCGGGCGGCCTCGAGGGCGAGCGACTCGTCGCTGTGCCGCCCGGTGGCGTACAGCTCGAAGAGGGTCACGGCGTCGGCGATGTGCTCGGGGTCGGGCTCGAGGACCGGCCTCGGGCGGCCGTGCCGCTTGAAGCCCAGCGCCGGCTGGCCGCCGGGGTCGGACTTCGTGCGGAACTTTGCGTACATGCCGGAGGCGATGGCTCGTGCGCGATCGAGGTTGTCGATGTGCGCCTTGACCGCGAGCTCGCCGAAGTCGCCCTGCCGGGCGGGGTCGGAGCTCAGCAGCCGCCGGTCCGCGAAGTAGAGCACGCAGCCACGCGCGTGGAACGCGTCGCGGTACGAGAAGGCGAGCAGCGGATCGCGCATGAAGCGGCTGAAGTAGGGGATGAGCCCGACCCGAACCCGGCCCGCGGCGGCCCACTCGAGGGCCGGCTCGAGCCGCCCGGCGTCCCAGCCCGGGGACGCGTCACGGAGCTCGAGTCCGGTCGGCTTTGCGCCGGTCCGCTCCTCCGCGAGGTCGAGCTCGTGCGCCTGGCCCTCCGGCCCTCCGCGGTAGTCCTGGGCCTCGGTCGACACGCGGATCACGCGGAACGAGGGCAGGCCTGCGAGCTCCTCCTCCGTCATGGGGAGCCGGCGGAAGGCGTCGGGGACGCCGATCCGTCGGCGTGTCGACCGCCTGGCCATGGTTGAGTCCTTCCTGTGGCGCAGACCTCTCCGCAAGTCTAGCGCGCCGCTCGGCCGTCACCGCCTGGCGGCACGCCTCGGCCACCCTGACGAGCTCCGCGACCGCGGCCTCGAAGGGCGAGGCGACCCCGTGAAGGCCCGGAGTGGCGCCCGACGACGCGACGACCCGGAGCCGGCCGGGGGGCGCCGCTATCGGCCCGCGCCGACTCGGGGACACGGCGCCCCGTGCGCGCATCGGTCCATCAGCCGACCTGCCACCTTGCCACCTCCTGCCGCCCGCGGGCGGTCATCGTCCTATCCCTCCCGTCGCACCGCAGGCCCGCTCCCGGCCACGGGCACCGCCCGCAAGGCCCGCAGGGCCGTCCGGTCCCGTTCCTCGGGCGACCGCGGCGAGGCCAGGCGGTCATCCGGGTGCGACCGGGGCCCGGCTCCAGAGCGCCGGGCGGCCCCTTGATCCTAGCTCCGGGCGCGGTCCGATCCAACCCAGTTTGCGTACGTGATCGTGTACGTTCTCGCTCCGGCCGGCGGCGCCAGCCCGCCAGGCCAGCCGTCCCGGCTTTCGGCTCAGCGTCCCGGCGAGCACGAATCGCTGACGCGGCCGTCGTCACCCTGCTGTCAGGTATGGCGTTACGGATCGCGTCCCGGAGCGCGTTGCGAACCGCGACACTTGGATGACCAGCACGAGGGACCCTCGACGCGCTCGAAGCGCCAGCCGCGCGCCTCCGCTCATCGACGGCGCGCTGCCGAGTGGCGGAGGCGTCGCCGACCCCGCGGTCGATGAACGCCGCGTAGCGACGAACCTGGTCTCGATGACGGCGTTCCCGTGACATGCAGTTGTCACGACCCGGTGCGACATTGCGCCCATGGAGGGCCGACGGGTGAGCGCGAAGACCTACGATCGGGAGCTGCTGGCATACAAGGTCCGCTGGGAGGGCGGAGTCCTCGCGACCCTCGACTATGGCCTGAAGGCCGAGGACATCGGCGATCCCGAGCTGCGGTCTGCGTGGGCGGAGATGCGCGAGCTCCACCAGAAGCTCCGGCCGCTCGTCAGCTCGTTCGAGAGCCTGCTGAGGGAGCCCGCCAGCTAGTTGTCCTGCCGGATGGCCGTGAAGCGCACTTCGTAGCCGGCCCGGCGGACGTCGCGAGCCGCACGCGCCAGGTTCAGCTTGCTGAAGAACGGAAGGTCCCCGGGCAGGGCAGCAGCGTTCTTCGCCAGGACCGCGAAGACGACGGTGAACTCGCCCGGGCCCGGCTCGCCGGTCGGGATCGAACCCTCAAGGGCGTGGCCCGCGAGGCGGGCCCGCATCTGCTCGCGCACTTCCGCGACCCACCGGAAGTTCTGCGCGCTGACCCAGCCCTGCGAGAAGAGGTGGCTCAGGGTCGCCGACGAGGTCCGGCGCTTGACGTGGATCAGGCGATGGTCGCCGAGAACGTCGCACGCCTCGATCGGCGTCCGCTGGCCCGGTATGCGGATCTCGACCCGGTCGAAGAGTGCCAAGCCTGGGTCCGCGAGGACCACGCGTTCGTTGTACTCCCGCTCGGCCTCGCCCGGGAGCCCGTCCGGCCAGGCCAGGTCGAGGCGGCCCACGGCGGCGACGTCGCCGTCCACCTGCGCCGCGAAGTCCGCGTGCACCTCGAACCACTGGCCCTCGGAGAGCATGAAGAGACGCCCAGCGTGCCTAGTCTCGACGACGAGGCAGTTGTACGCGGGCCACACGTCGAACTCGCCGCCGTCACGGTCGACGGCGCGCACGCGGAACCTCCTCAGGTTCGCGACGGTTGCGTTCTCGCGTCCGACCGACAGAAGGAATTCGGCAACATCGAGGTCGGCGTGGGGATCGTCTCGTCCCCGGCTCTCGCCTGGGTACATGAAGCCGTCGACGACGTCGTAGTCGATGATCTCGGGCGGAGCCAGGTGCACCTTCAGGTCGGCGATCTGCCCGGCGGTGATCATCATCTCCAGTTCGGCGTCGAGCTCCGCGAGGACCACGGTGTCGCGGACGGGCCGTATCTGCTCGATGAAGCCGAAGTCCTCGCGGAAGGTGTCGCTCTCGTAGAAGTCGAGCAGGTCGGCGCTGAGGTCGCCCAGGTCCCCGAACTCGGCCTCGCTCGACATGGCCAGGCTGTCGGATCCGGCGATGCGCCTCGCGAATCCACGGTCGCGCGGCTCGCCCGCTACGGCACGCACCAGGTCGCGGGAGTCGTCGATGCTGAACGTCACCGTCGGCGATTGGCGGCTCGCCTGTCTCGCCGTATGCAGGACGAGGTCCTCGAAGACCTTGGTCTCGACGCGTCGGAGCCGGTCCGGGTTCACGCTGTTGACGACCACACGCAGGCCAAAGTCGTGCTCGATCCGGTCCAGTTCGAGCAGGGTGCGGCCGTTCCCGAACGTGAACGCGAGGACGCGCGGGCCGCCGTCCCGGTCAACCCGGACGAGGATGATCGACCCGTTCGACTGGTTCGTCAGGTCTGGCAGGTCCCCTTCGGTCCCGCCACTGAGGTAGTCGAGCCACCCGGGGCGCCCGGCCCTGACGTCGACGAGGTATGCCTTCGCCTCGAAGCCGAGGTCGCTCCGCAGGGTGACCTCGCGTCCGGGCGCGTTGAGGCGGAGCGCCGTATCGAGGGTCGTGCCCCTCACAAAGAGGACGATGCGGAGCGTTCGATGCGCCATCCGTGAATCCCCGTGCGGTGACTGGGACCCGGGACCCGGTCAGCTCGGGGCCGGGCTGAGGTCTGCGCGACCTCATCGGCAGGTCAGTTGAGCGGTCAGGGCCGCCCCGGCGCTGTGCGCCCTGTCGGCACGCGCGCGCGTCAGCCGAAGTAGAGCGCGCTGAACTTGTCGTTGTAGTAGTCGCCCACGTAGGACACCGAGCTCGTCGGGTAGAAGTAATAGGCGAAGCCACCCGACGGGGCGTTCTCGCAGAAGTGCCCGGTCGCCCCGTACGACCGGAGGGAGCTGATCACGTCGTTCCAGCCGATCGTGCCCAGGTACGAGTAGTCCTGGGACAGGGCCCGGGCGCTGCCGCCGAACGACCCGTCGACGTACACGATGACGTAGCCCGTGGAGGCTGCCGCGAGCGGGGCCGCGCCGCCGTCTGCGCCGGGGCCCGAGCCGGCGCGGACTGCGGCGGCGGTCTCCATCTCGGCGGGCGTCCGGAAGCAGGTCAAGACGGGGAAGTCGAAGTCGTGGCAGGAGAGCGAGCGCGCCTTGGCGAGGCTGATCGCATGGCCGTCCATGACCGCGCGCACTGGCGCGGCCGCGGCCGCGGACGCTGGCGCGGGCGATGCTGCGGCGAGCAGCGCGAGCGAGAAGAGGAGCCCCAGGGCCCTGGCTGAACGCGGCATTCCCATCACCCCATGCGACGCAGACGGGACGCGGCCTCACGATCGTGGAAGCGGCTCCGGGCTGACACGGGGCGGTACCCTTCCCGGTGATGGGGAAATCCCCAGTCGACACGGCGCGGCGGAGAGGGCAGAGTGCTGACGGGGTTGCGGTACTTGGTGGCGATGGCCACCCTGGCCGCCGCCGCCCTCGGCCTCGCGCTCGCCGCGTACGGGTCGGCGTCGGCCGAAGTCGGGTCCGACGATGCGACCAGCGTCGTCCTGCACGTCGTGCCGGGCTCGCCGCCGTGGCGGGACGGAATCAGGGCGGGGGACGCGATCGCGGCGTTGCACGCCTCGTCCGATCCCGGAGGCTGGTCGATGGTCGTCACGCGCGGGGCGCTCCGGCTCGAGACCTCCGACGTCAGCAGCGACGCCGCGCTTCGCGCGACGACGGAGTGGGCCGCCCCTGGGCTGGTACTGGCGCTGCTCGGCCTCGCGCTCCTTGCCCGCCACCGGTCGGTCGGCGTCGCGATCGCCGGCGCGGGCTCGGCCGTCGCGTCGATCGCGCTCGTGAACACCGGCAGCGTGCGGGACCTCGCCGTGGGAGGGTTCGCGACGTTCGCCCTGTCGGGCCTCGCGGCGGCGACGCTCCGCCCCGGCCGCCTCGAGCGGGCCGTCGCACTGACGGCGGGCCTCGGCCTCACCGCGGCGTGGGCCGCGGCGATCCTCGCGGCCCCGGGCGCCTTCGACCCGCTCGACACCGCGCGACTGCCGTTCGCGGGCGCGCTCGCCGTGTGGGGCGCGTCGGCTACGCCCGACTGGGGCGCGGCCTGGCGCCGGCTCCGGGCCCCGGACGGCCCGCGCGTCTTCGACCTCGTCTGGCTGCCGGCCCTGGCGGCGGTCCTCGCGGCGGCGGTCCTGCTCGCCGGGCTGCCCCCGCTAGGGGCCGTGGCCGTCCTCGCCGTTGCCATCGGGGCCTACCCGCTCACGCGTCGCGTCGTGGTGGGCGGGTTCGAGGCGCTGGTCGTCGGCAGCGTCCGGCGGCGGGCGGAGTTCGCGGCCGCCGAGGAGGAGCGCGGGCGCGTCGCGCGCGAGATCCACGACTCGCCCCTCCAGGACCTCGCCGCCGTCATCCGGCGGCTCGAGGCGAACCCGGCGGCCGGGGGTGAGGCGTCGGCACTGCGCGACGTCGCCGCCCAGCTGCGCGAGGTCGCGTCGTCCCTCCGGTCGCCGGTCCTCGACGACCTCGGGGTCGGCCCCGCGCTCCAGGACCTCGGCGAGGCGTTCGAGGCCGCCTGGCCGGGCCGCCGCGTCGCGGTCGAGGTCGACGACTACTCGGCGCGGGGCGGGCGGCCGCCCGCCGAGGTCGAGATGGCGGCGTTCCGCATCGCGCAGGAGGCGTCCGGGAACGCGCTGCGGCACGGCGGGGGCTCGGCCGTCCGGATCTCGGCCACGGTCGACCCGGGCGCCGTCGAGGTTGCGGTCGCCGACGACGGGCCGGGCATCGACCGCGACGCCGCCGCCCGGGCGCGGCGCGCGGGCCACTTCGGCCTCGACTCGATGCGCGAGCGCGCGGCGGCGGTCGGCGGCCGGCTCGAGGTCGAGTCTGGGCCGGGCGGGACGCGCGTGCGCTTCACGTGGGAGGCGCCGCGGTGATCCGGGTCGGCGTCGTCGACGATCACCCGGTCGTGCTCGACGGCCTCGCCGCCGCGCTCGGGCGGCAGCCGGGGGTCGAGGTCGTCTGGAGCGCGGGCAGCCTCGCGGAGGCCCGCGCACGGCTCGCGGAGGGCCGCTGCGACGTCGTCCTCGTCGACGTGCGGCTGCCGGACGGGTCGGGGCTCGACCTCGTGGAGCTGAGCGACGGTGGCCCGGCCTTCGTCGTCCTCTCGTCGTTCGACCGCGTGCAGTACGCGCGGTCGGGCTACGCGCGGGGCGCGGCCGGGTTCCTGCTCAAGACCGCGCCCATCGCCGAGGTGCTCGCGGCGCTCGAGACGGCGGCCGGTGGCGGCTCGGCGTTCCCGCCCGCCCAGCGCGCGGCCCTCACCGCTGCGCCCGAGCTCTCGGCTCGCGAGCTCTCGATCGTCCGCCTCGTCGCGGAGGGATGGTCGAACGACGAGACCGCGGCCCGGCTCGGGGTGTCCACCAAGACCGTCGAGGTCTACCTCTCGCGCCTGTACGAGCGGTGGGCGGTGTCGACGCGGACCGAGCTCGCCCTGCGCGCCGAGCGCGAGGGCTGGCTCGACCAGGGCGGGGACCCGCCGGGCGCGGGGCGCTAGGCGGCCGGCGCCTCAGCCCTCGGCGGTGAGCCGGCGGAGGAGTGGCGCCAGCCTCGCCCAGGGGCACCACTGCCGGTGCTCCTCGGCGGCGCCCCCGGCCCACGGGGCGCGGATGGCCTCGCACCAGGGGCACTCCCCCTGCTCGCCCGTCGGCTCGACCCCGAGGAATTCGTCGATGGCGGCGATTAGGGCCCGGTACTCCGCGCCGGTGAGGCGGTCCATGCGCGGAGGCTGCCACGACGGCGGCGGACCTGGAAGTGGGGATCTCCCTCCGCCGGTGCACGCCGGCTGCCACGCCGACATCTTGGGGCCGATGGGGATTCCCCCAATTGGCGGCGTGGCGCGAACCCGGGAGACTGGCGGCAGCCGCAGGGCTCGAGGACCCAAGGGGGAACGGCAATGCAGGTGGAGTCCGCACCCAGCGGCGGGCTCACCCCTGCCCTGCCGTCCGCGGCGGCCTTGTACGGAGTTCAACATCCCGTTGCCAAGGCCCCGACCCACCAACCGCCAGCAGCCTCGGGGTCGCAGGGGTCGACTCGGGGGCGTCTCAATCAGGGCACTCGACGCTCAATTCGGACTTGACCAGATTCGTACCGCCGCACTGGGATCGATGATGCCGGGCAGGGCGACGAGACGGAGGGGCCGGTGGGGGACAAGTCGCGCAACCTGCCGCGGGGTCGCGGGCTGACGGGCCGAGCCGGGATCGCCATCTGGTCTCTTGTGGTTGCCCTAGGTGCCTGCGGGCCCGCAGGAGTGGGCGGGACGGCGACCCAAGCAGGCGTGTCGCTCAGCCCCGGCCCAATGACCGGCATAGCCCTGTACGCCGTGGCGACCCGCGATGGCGTCGACATCGTGGGAGTCGGCGCCGCGCCCCATTCGCGCGACACGCGCCTCGCCGTCGTGCGGACGACCGATGGCGGTTCCACGTGGAGCTCCTCGACGGCTGAGATCCCCGCTCTCCAGACGCTGACTTGGGCCGGTGACCGGTTGATCGGCGCGACGAGCTGTGTGCCGGAGCACGACTACAACGACACGTTGGAAGTCCATGTCCATGGGCGGTTGCCGACGACCTGCATGTACGTCAGCGACGACCACGGAGCGCAATGGTCGGGACTCGTTAGCGGGCGGATGGTCGACCCGACGTTCATCGACGATCGGCACGGCTGGGCCCGCTCCCCGGACCAGCTTGCCGAGCCCGCCCTGTACTCAACCGACGATGGAGGGCTCAGTTGGCGGGCGTTTCGCTCGCCCTGCCCGCCCGATCGGCCCGCAATCACCTCAATCTCGCTGGTCGCTCCAGGGACCGGCTATGCCCTCTGCAAGACAGCGAAGTACCGGATGTCCTCCGATGGGACATGGCTTGCGGTCCCGTCCCCCCAGGAGGACTGGGCCATTGTCGAGGTCCTGGTGGACGGCACAGCCGAACTCCGGGCCAACGGCCACGTTGACGAGGCCGACACCTCGGGAACGTTCGTTCGAGATATCGCCATGCGCGAGGACGGATCGGGCCTGGTCACGGGCACCGGCACATGGTCCACCGACGACCACGCCATGACCCTTGTTCGTCAGGACGTGCGTGGAGCAGGAGTGACGGGGGTGTCTGCCCGCGGCTCTCTGCTCCCGGGCAACACCGCGGTCTTCGTCGGATTCGCATCCGACGGCGCGGTGACTGGCATCGCAACCACGACAGATGGGGTCACTTGGAGACTGCTCGCCGAGTGGCCTTGGTCGCCGCTGTGAGAGGGGGGCCGTAGCGGAGCTGTCATGTCGATCAGGGCCAAGTCGATGGCCTGCCGCCGCCTGCGTTCCCCGGGGCAGGAGATTGGAGGGACTGGTGAATCTCCGACTTGCCGCGGCAGCGCGGCTGCGCTTTGCCGTCGCGGCCGGCGTCGCGATCACCCTCTTGGGCGCGATGGCCGGCCCGGCGCGGGTCGCCGCGGCAGATCCCGACGTGCACACCCCGCCCTGGGCGGACTCCTTCTACGGCAACTGGGGGGGGCGTTGACTTCACCCCGTCGGCTGTCGACTTCGTCTCGATCGTGGGGGCGCACGGCTACTCCGCATTTAGGGCGAACGTCAGTACGCTCACGGCGATCGGGGATAGCTACGGCTGGGACGACGCCGTCTGGGCGTTCTACGGCCACGCCAACGCGGGCCTGATGCAGATGGTCGTTGGCACCGCCGACACCTACCTCTACGCCAACCAGGCAAGCCTGCCTTCGGGCTCAACGTGCGGTGTCAGCAAGGCAGCGTGCTTGTCCACCCCTGGCTTCACGAAGCTGCATGACGTCAGGTTCATGCTTTTCGGGGGCTGTCACACCGCCAACGTGCCCAGCAGCGGAATCAGCCTGCAGCAGGGCGCATACAACGTTGGCGTCGACTCCTCACTCGCTTTCAGCGACTACATCTATCCGAATGGCGCGGTCTGGAAGCTCTGGAACCAAACCTTCTTCACCGCGACGACATCAGGCGGCCAGACCGTCCTGGCCGCAGGCGCAACGGCAGAGGACGCCGTCTGGGCGAAGTACCACCTGTACGAGGGCGTGACGAGCGCGGTCGTCTGGGGCTCCAGCACCAAGCTCAAGCCTGCGGCCTACGGATCGTGAGCGAGGAATGGATGCGATGAAGACAGGCCATTTCGCGCGTTCAGCACGCGCCGCTATCATCGTTGCCGGCGCCGGCATGCTTGTTGCGGCGATCGCAAGCCAGGCCAGCGGCTCTAGCCCGACCGACAGGGACCCGCAGCGAGTGACGGCGATCGGACAATCCGCGGCACTCGACGTCGTGATGAAGGCGGTTGAGACTTCTTCGCAGAACGGGGCTGCGAGGACGCCGGCCATCGCAGCATCACCGCCAGCAACCGTTAGCGATCCTGTCGATGGCGCCATGAGCCGATACTACGAGGTCAAGGGCGTCGGGTTCTCGGCGAGAGTCGACACGCACTACGGCAGCATTCTGACGCTCCTCGTCCCCGACAACCTGCCGACTGGACAAGGAGCCAAGGGAATCTCGCCGGAGGCGGCCAAGAAGATCGCCGCCGACTACCTCGAGGCGAACGGCATCCCGACGGCCGGGCTTGCTCCCAATGTGGTCAGCGTCAACAAGGGCCCCGGGCTGGACACCTATAGGGTCGTCTGGTCGCGACGCGTCCACGGCGTTCTCATGCCAGAGGAGCGACTCGTCGAACTCGATGCGGCGACCGGAGCGGTATTCCGACTCCACGACCTCCGGCGAACGGCGGCAGATCCGCGTGAGCCGACCGTATCCGAGGAGACGGCGGCCTCGAGCGCGCGAGCGCTCGTCGGCGCGGCGGCCGCCAGGGTTGAGTCATCTGACCTTGCGGTACGGGTCGACCCGGACGGCACAGAGCATGTGGTCTGGACGATCGAGCTGTCCGAAGAGACCGACCAACCGTGGGATCACGCGTACATCGTCGACGTGGACGCCTATACGGGTGTCGCCGCCGTCGTTGCGACGACCTAGGACTGGGGGATGGATATGCCGAAGCTCGCACGTCGCGTGCTCACCGAGCTTGTCGCGATCTCAATCGTCGCCGTGCCGCTCCTTGCAATTCCCCAGGGCGTGCTGGCTGCAGGGTGCGGGACGTTGCCCGGATATGAGGTCTTCCAGGACGTCAACCAAGGGGGGGCGCACGCCTACACCTGCGGAAATGGCGGGGCGGCTGCTCGCCCCGATTACAGCCAGTGGACGACTGGCCTGTTCTGGCTCGCCAACTGGGACAACCGCGTCAGCAGTGTCTATACCTTCAACTTCACGGGGCATGAGGCGATGTTCTACCGCGACGCCAACTACGGCGGCCCGGTACTCCTGGTCATCTGGAACAACGACGAGGTGAATGATCTGACCAATCCGAAGTATCCGGGCGCCAACGACAACATCTCGAGTTCCAAGACCCCCTATTGATGGCGGACCGTTGCTAGGCACGGGGGGCCCGCGGGCGGGTGCATTCTCGCCCTCAGGCCCCCTTCTGTTCGCCGCCCTGCTCTGGCTCTCGAGCGTCACGATGGCAGGCTGTTCGCGCCAGACGCCTCCCTCGGCTGCCGCAGCGCTTCCGTGCGCGAGCGCGACAGGCCGTGCATTCCGATACACGAGGTCTGAGGGCGTCGACCTACTCAGCGGGACTGGTCGGTACCAGGCCCTGCAGCCATATCGGCGGGAGATCTGGATCGCGGCCGACGGGTCCGGCCGGCTCCTCATCCATGAGGATCCACTGAGGTTCTTCGGAGCGAGCGATGCCGCGGAGTGGGCCGGGTATGCTGGCAGCCCGGACCGCGACCAGTCCTACGGACCGGGCGGGCTGGCTCTCGTCGAGCTCGGCCAGGTCCCGGCCGAGCCCGCGGCGCTCCGGGCGTTCCTGCTCGGCAAGCCGCCGGATCGGTCGCAGGGCGGGCCAACCCCGCCCGCTGAGGTCGTCCTCCGAGAATCCCGCCGCTACTTGCGCGAGACTGTTGCACCGCGCCCACTGAGAGAGGCAATCCTCGCCGTGCTTCGCGCCGAGCCGGGCCTCACCGCGATCAATTTCGCGGGCGTGACGGTCTTCAGCACGACAACCTCGCAGGCGCCCCGCATCAGGTTCGAGATCGCGCTCGGCCCGGACGGAGGATTCTTGTGGGAGAAGCGGTGGATGCTCGACAGAGCGGACTCCATTGACGCGAAACCACCCGTTGTCATCGGCGCCGCCGACTATCTCGCCGAGGGCGAGGTGCCAACATGCAGCGACGTCGTCTCCCCATGACTAACGGCGCCAGACCACTCCCGCTCGCGGCCAGGGGCCTCTCCCACCGGTTCGGCCACCGCTGGGCGCTGCGCGGTGTCAATCTCGACGTGCCCCCGGGAGGGATCACGGCCCTGGTAGGTCCGAACGGCGCCGGCAAGTCGACCCTGATCCAGACGTGGATGGGCTTCATCCGGCCGACCTCGGGCGCAGCGACCGTCTTCGGGGCGGACCCGATTCGTGATCGCGGCCGGTGCCTCCGCAGGGTCGGGTACCTGCCCCAGCACCCGGCCCTGTACCGAGACCTCAGCGTACGGGACCACCTCGCGATCGCAACCCATGAGCGGCCGCGCTTCGACTCGGCGCGTGCGCAGGCGACCCTTGAACGCTTGAGGATCGATGGCTCGGCAAAGATCCGCACGCTTTCCGGCGGCGAGGTCGCCCATGTGTCGCTGGCCATCGCCATGGGGATGGGGACCGATATCCTGCTGCTTGACGAGCCGCTCGCGAACTTGGACCCGCTCGCGCGGGTCGAGTTCCTCGCCATCGCGCATGAAGCGGCGCGAGAGCGCGGACTGACTGTCCTGTTGTCATCGCACAACATCGACGACGTCGAGCACCACTGCGATCGCATCGTCATCATCTCCGGGGGCAGGGTCGCCATGGACGCCGCGCTGGCGGAGATCCTCGGCCGATATCGACTGATCGCCATGCCCGCATCCGTGCCGCCCACGGATGTCGTCGGGCTCCTCCCGACAGGAGAGGCGGTCAGCCGCAGCGGGGACGGACAAACGGCGACCCTTCGCGACATCGTGCTTGCGCAACTCGGCCGAGCGAGATCCTCGGCTCGCGACGAGGAGCCACTCGAGTGACGGCGCTGCGCATCGCATGGCGAGTCGGCCGCATCGAGCTGGCGATGGTCCTCGCCTCGGGCATCGTCCTCGCATCCGGATCTGTGCTGTGGGCCCTCGTGCTCAACAGCGCAAATCCAGGCTGCATCGACGTGGGCTCAGGAACCGGCTGCTTCGACCGGGCGTTCCTCGGCCTGGCCTCATACTCGGCCGGATTCGAACTCGCGAACCGGCTCTACCCGGGGCTCGCCGGGGCGCTGCTCGGGGTGATTGTCGTCGGCCGCGAGATTGAAGTCGGCACCGCGCAATTCTCCTGGAGCGTGGCGCTGTCGCGTCCGCGCTGGCTGATCGAGCGGGGGGTCGCCACTGCGCTCCCATTCCTCGGGGTACTGGTGATCCTGTCCGTCACCAGCGTTGTCATCTGGTCTGCGGCACACCCCGGCGTACGGGCCGATGCATCCCTGCCAGGGTTCGGGACTCGGGGGCCAAGCGTTGTCGCGCGCGGAATAGCGAGCTACTGCATGGCGATCCTCATTGGAGCGGCGTTAGCCCGCGTGCTCCCCGCGTTCCTCGCTGCCGCGTTCGTCGCGTTGCCGATTGCCCTGCTCGGACTCGGGCTGGCAACGGTCGGGATCACTCCGGAGGCGCTCGACGTCCTGTCTCCGCCACGGGTTGTCGGAGAGCCTCTCGTGCTCGATGAGCGGTATCGAGCACCCGACGGATCCCTCGTCTCGTGGGAGGATGCGGTGGCGCTGGCGCCGCAGGGCGTCTCTGCAGACGAGTGGGCATATCAGCGCAGCGTCGCGGTGGGCATCCCGGGCACCCGGTACCCCGAGGTAGCGCTCCGAGAGCTGGCATGGATGGCGGGCCTCTCGGCCGCCTCTGCGGCGGGGGCGATGTGGCTTGTCAGTCGTCGCCGCCCTCACTAGCATGCAACCCCGTGCGGGCGCGGAATCCCCCGCTGAAGGGTTGAGGCTCCCCGAGACCCACACCTAAGCACCGGAGGGGTATTCCGAGTCGATCCGTGCCGAGAGTCCTCGGGCGCCTCATCAAATTCGCGCCCGACAGAGCCGCCAGGGCGGCTGGAGCGAGCCGCGCTGCCTCGCCGTCGGCGACAGCAGCCGGTGCTTTCCGGTCGCCTGCGCCGGCGCGCGGCCAACTTCGAACCCTACGCCGAGGGCCCCGCTTCCGGGGGACCGCTCAACTGAATCTGCGACCCGGCCGCTTCCTGGCCCTGCGCTGAAGCCCCGACACCCCGCATCGCCGGTGCATTCCGCTTCCGGGGCGACACGTTTGCCTCGGTCATCCCGCCCGCGCAAGCCACCTCTCGCAGCCGATCACCGCGCAGGTCAGCATTCTTGAACGGACGCTAAGGTCGCTGGTGGCGGTTTGACTCCTCTCGCCCCGACCATAATCACCTCTGAGGTCTATCTGGTGCTTGACGTGACGAGTGTCGAGCCAGGCGCGACTCTGCAGGTCCGCAACCTCGTGGTCCGCTAGGGTCTGCCTGGTCGCCATCCCTGACTCTAGGGCCCCCCGCCCTACGGCCCCGACACGTAGCCGGAGGCGTGGAACTCACGTATCCAAGTGCGGCTCCGGTCCCCTCTCTTGGCGGCGAAGGAACGTGGGGGTTGTGCCGGGTCGTGAGTCGAGCGCCACGCTCTGGACGCTCGCGGCCACGGCCACGCTCGACCGTGAGGGCCGCTTCCTCGACGCTGACGATGCGGCACTCGAGTTCGTTGCATGTATCGCGGGCGAATCGAGGCGCGGGCACCTCTTGGGTGCCGTCGGCCTGCGATTCTGGGGGACGGCGGGGCCACTTGGCACTACATCGACTTGAGAACCGTGGCTAGTGTCCGAACCCACATCTCCGGACCGGCCCGTCGGACGACTAGCCGGCTCGAAGTCACGAAGGGGGGACGCCATGACGCGCACCGTCGGGACCCGCGCAGCAACCGCCGCTGTCTCGGCTGTTCTCATGCTCGGATCGCTTGGGGGAGGGTCGGTGGTCGCCGCCGACAAGGCTGCATGGGTTCCGGGAACCGAATCCATGCCTCCCGCACCGACGGGAGCGCAGGCCGACCGCCTCGCCGCCTTGTACAACGTCAAGCCCGTCAACGAGATGGCCGGCGACGTCACCGTTGCAGTCGTGTCCCACGTCGTCTGGGCGAAGGTGGCTGCAGATGAGGAGTGGGGTGCCTTCTACGGCAACGCCTGGCAGACGCAGGCCGAGGCGCGAATGGAGTCGGCCGACGACGCGCTGTATCTGCAGTTCGGAATCGACTTCCAGCGATACGCGTTCTACGCCTGGGACTCCGGCCCTGACACGTCACGGCCGATCTGCGGATCGGGAGGGCTGCTCGAGGAGATGATGAATGAGATCGGCGGGCCGGGTTCCGCCGACGTCATTACCGCATTCACGAACAATGCGAGCTCAGGGTCGGCCGGGTGCGCATCCGGGAACCACACGATCGTCAAGCTGCACGGCAGCACCACCGCGCAGCGCGAGTACAACGTTTGGGCGACGGCTCGACACGAGTACAGCCACCAGTTCGGTGCCCCCGATCGTTATCCGGATCCGAACAACCTCCACACGAACGACATCATGGAGGATCACTACAACTACCCGAACCTGTGGTGCACACAGCCGGGCTACAACGACTGGGGCATCGTCAACTCACATCGCACCAAGTACGACTGACAGGACGAAGCCGGAAGCGCCGCTGGGCTCACCGATGCCCCGCTTCGCTCGCCTCCTTGGCCTCAGGACGCTCCTCGCCGGTCTCGGACTCATCGCTGGCGTCTTCGCCATTGCCATCGTTGCAGGCAGCCATACGCCGCATCCAGATCCCGGCGTGGCCGCGCTTGTGGATGGCGCCCCGATTTCGTTGGTGTCGGTGACGGAGTATCGGGCGGTCTTCACCGACCCTGGCGGCTCCGTTCGAGTCGCCGACGACAAGGTACTGCTGTCCCTGATCAACCAGGAGATCATCTCGCGGGAGGCTCGGCGACTGGGGATCCGGGTCGATGTCGCCGAGGTGGACGCCGCGGTCGATCAGTGGCGAAGCCTCGGCATCTCACCCTCCTCACTCGATGCTTCGGGCGGCATGGACGGGCTTCGCGAGCGGTTCGAACGGTTCTTCGAGCTTAGGCAGGTGAAGGCGAGCGTAGTCGGTCCGGTCAAGATCCCAGACGAACAAGTCCGAGCCGCATATCTGGCGGACCTCAACGTCCACGGAATAGCTTTCGAGGACGCCGCCGCCGTGCTGAGGCAACGCTTGACTTCCGCGGAGATTGATCGTCGCTGGGCTGCCTGGCTGGCCTCGCGGCGAGCATGCGCTCGGATCGACATCCTCGTACCGACACTCGGCGTGGCCAGCTCAACGCCCCAACCCGACTGTCTCATTGGGGGCTGACATGTTCGAAAGAAGTCTGTGGCGCCTGATCCTCCCCTTGAGCATTGCCGCGTTCGCTCTCCTGTTCGCGGCCTGTGGTCCGAATCCTGGGGGCACATTCACGAACGGCTCCGAGGCCATTCCCGCGCCCGGATACTTCCACGTCGAAGGCGACCCGAAGGTCGCTGGACAGACGATGGTGTTGAGATATGCGGGGTCTGACGGCGCCCCCTCCCAGATCAGTGACACGATCGAGCGGGGACAACCTGTCGTCATCGACCGCACTGACCTACCCGGTCCCCACACCCTTCTCGTGAACGGTACTGCGTGCCGAGGGTCCTTTGAAGTCCGGGCCGACATGGAGACGGATCTGGTCGTTCACCTGACGTCGGAGGCATGCGACACGTCTGTTCTCCGCACCCACATTCCAGGAGGGTTCACTCACTGATACCCACCGGCGACTCGTCGTGGTGGGATTGGGTGTATTGGCCCGCCTCGACCTGCCCCAGAACGCCAGATACATCTCTGTCCCTGGGTTGCCCGGGAAAGGCTTGCGAGGCGTGAACTACCTTCGCTGAAGGCAGTCATCAGCGTGCCATCCGTCCCGCATGGTTCGCGCGGGAACCAGCCGGATCCGCTCGACGCTGAAGTCGGTATGGGAGGGGCAATCCCTCTCGCCCCGACCATTTACGAGTATTCCCAGCTCCGCCGGCAGCGCCGCCGCAAGGCCGTGCCGCACCGCGTGGGCGCTGAGGTGGACGGTCGCCTCCCGGATCCCCAGGACCTCGATCCGGTCGAACAGCGCGCTCGCCAGCAGCCGGCGCCCGGTGCCCCCGTCGGCCTTCCGCCAGGTCTCCGGCAGCTCCTTGACATAGCGGACGGCGACGTCGGCCGGGACGGCCTCCGCGGGCTTGGGGTGCTCCGCAGCCAACTGCTCGCGGTCGAGTGCGGCCATCGTCCGCTCCAGGGCCGCGGCGTCGCGGTCGCGCAGGTAGCGGGCCGTCGCGCGCCCGCGCTCGCGCTCGATCCGATCGATCGCCGAGCGGAGGTGTGCAGGCTCGGCCCGGCCCAGCTCGCCGACCACGCCCGCGACCGCGCCGGCGCCCAGCGAGGCCTCGGCGAGGAGCCCCTCGACGACCTGCTCGTACAGCTCGCGTCGGTACGCGTGCCCCGGTGACCGGCCTCGACCGCGGTGCTCGGGGCGGGCGGCCGTGAACGGCGCGCACGCCTCGCGGTGGCGGTAGTAGCCGGTGTCGCCGGTGAGGCGCTTTCCCCACGCGGCGCAGTGGAGCATGTCCAGGGCGTAGGGCCGGCGGGGGTCCGCCGGGCGGCCCGTCCTCGTCGCCCGCCGGGCCCGGGCCGCCTGCGCGGCCTCCCAGAGCGCGGACGGGACGACCGGCGGCCAGTTCGCCGGCCCGCCGTCGCGCAGCCGCCCGGCGTACAGGGGCGAGGTGAGGATGCCCCGGACCGTGAACAGCGGCAGCCACGCCGCCTCGGCGACGGCGCGGTCGGGCACCCCCGCGGCCGCGAGCTCGAACACCCGGGCGACGACCGCGGCGCGCTCGGGGTCGGGCTCGAGGAGCTTCCCAGCGTTGCGCCGGAAGCCGAACGGCGGGCGGCCGCCCGGGTCGCGCTCCCTCGCCCGCTTGGAGGCGTACCCTTCCCGGATCCGCCGCGACAGGCGGCGGCTGTAGCGCTCGGCGTCCTTGGCCTCGTCGACGAGCTGGTCCCAGTGGCGCTCGGACGACGAGAGGATCTCCTCGTCGCAGAAGTACACGGGCACGCCCGCGGGGTGGAGCGTGTCCTCGAGCAGCTCGAGCGTCCGGCGCAGGTTGCGCTGCCAGCGCGAGACGTAGCCGACGAGGAGCACGTCGAACTCGCCGCGCTGCGCCGCGCCGAGCATGTCCGCCATCTCGGGGGAGCGGTACACCGTGCGGCCGGAGCTGGCGGCCCGCCAGGCGAGCCCGGAGTCGACCAGGCCGAGCCTCGCGATCGCGCGGTCCTGGAACTCGGCCTGGGCCTCGGGGCCGTATCGGTCGTACTGGCCGGGCGTGCTCTCGCGGACCCAGCGGGCGGCGCGGGCGCCGGCGAGCTCCTCGACCGTCGCGGGCAGGCGCCTCATACGGGGTCGCCCCCGACGGCCCGGGGGCCGCGTCGACGATCGGCGCTGGCTCGCCGCTCGTTCGTCCAGCGGTCCCGGACGAGCTGCGCGAGGGCGGTGACGACGGGATCCACGGCGGGATTGTCTCGCACCTTCCCGCTGTCGGCCAGCGCTGCGCGGTCGGGGCGGACGAGTATGAGCCGAAGGGCCGCCTCGCTAGGAGGATCGCCGGGCCGCGCCGGGCGGCGGGCCCCGCCCGGCGCAGGCGCGGATTCGGGAACCCGGTAGGGGTGTCGCACTTCGGCCGCCCGCGCTCGCCACGAGCGGATCGGGTGTCGCGCCCCTCGTCGCGCCGCGGTCGCGACCCGGTCGCGGCTGTTCCTGCGCGGGGCGCCGGGGACGCGACGAGGGGCGCGCGGGCCCGCGGCGCTCACTCGGCGACGCCCGCGAGCATCGGGATCGCCCGCAGGACGCGGTCGTCGAGGGCCTCGAGCGCCGCCGGGTCGGACAGGTTCGCGGCCCAGAACCCCGTGACCAGACCATACTCGACCAGGCGCGCCAGCCGCCGCTGGGCGATGCGCCGGTGGCCGTACGCGAGCAGGCCCGCGAGCTCGGCCGTCACGACGTCGCCGTGGACGAGCCAGAGCAGCAGGCCCCGGTCGCGCTCGGGCAGCGCCGCCCAGGCCGCGATCCCGGGACCCGGCCGGCGGGCCGCCGTCACGGCGCGTCGGCCAGCGGGGCCGGCTCAGCAGGGCTGGGCGCGAGCAGGGGCGTCGGCATGGCCGGTGTCGACAACGTGGCTGATGGCCATGGCGGCAAGAACTCCGTTCGGCTCACGTGAGGATCCGGCTCGGAAGGGCGCCCGATTCGGACGATCAAGGGCCACCCCGGTTGAGGCTCGCTCAGGGCCGGCCCCCGCGCCGCTGGCGCCAGGCTCCGCAAAGAACGAGGTGAGCCGACACTACGCGTCGCCGGCCGCAAGGTCAACGTCAGTTGTGTACGTTTTCGTGTACAGACGAGCGCTCTCGGAGGCCGGCCGCTGTTCGGGATGTGCCGAAAGGACGAAGAACCGTCTCGGTCTGCCATCGATCAGAGCCCCCTCAGACACGGCCGCGGCTGGCGGAGGCGAGGGAGTTGGAGCGTCCGGCCGCCTGCCGCGCTCGACCTTCACGCGGTCGACGAACCACTTCCCGCTGTAGGTCGCGAGGTTGGGCACGTTCCCACGAAGGCCGCCGACAAGCGCCAACGCATGGTTGCCAGCGTGGTCTGCGGGAGGCAGAGAGGACTTGCGACCGCGGAAGAGCCGTTGAGAGAGGCGGAAGGACCCATTGACAAGCTGCGAAGGACGCTTACGCTCGTGTGGACGAGTCGGCGTTCATGTTGCCGCTCTCGGTAGCGCCTGGGGGGACGTTCGATGCAACGGCGTCAGGGGTACTTGACCGCTGCGGCGGCGCTTCTTTTGCTTGGCGGCGTCGCAGTGCCGCAGGTCGCCAACCCACCCAACGCTCTGGCCGCGGCCTACACGTACAACTGCGCCAACCCGATCGCATACGACCATCAGGAGCTGGTCTTTCGAGGTGCGGCCTCCGACTACCACGCAGTGATCGGCGACGCTACCGTCGAGAGCATCAGCCCCTGCTCGTCTCCGCCGGACGGGGGCTCGATATCAGCGATCCTACCGGCTAACTTGCAGAGGAGCGCCTCCCCATACGACATCGTCCAACTCGGTTGGGCTAGATGCATCATGCCGGCTGGACAGGTCTGTGGAGATTCATCGAGACCAATCCCGAACGACGGACATGTGCACTTCGTGTACATCTGCTCGGACATATCGGGAGGAGTGCCTTGCGATGCGGATGGCTGGGCGTTGGCGCCCGTCATCGGCCATCGCTACCGTTTCCGGCTCGAGCACCTATCGACCGGCGTATGGAAGTACACCATCACAGACATCAACACAGGCGTGTCTCACACCGCTAGCATTCCAGCCGACTGGTCGCTCGGGGATGGTGCGTGGTGGGGCGGCGAGGCATACGACCCGAATTCGATGCTCGGTCCGGCGAACACAGGTACGCAGATCAGCATGTATTGGATGCAGTACCTCCGGAACGCCACCGGAAACAACTGGCAAGTCGCTGAGCCCGTTACCATCAGCAAGTGCCAGATCGACCTCGTCACGCAGCTGTGCACGGGGTCGTGGCCCAGCTACTTCGGCAACACGGTGTACAGCCAGAACTACACGAATGACGCGATCAACTTGTGGACGAAGGCTCACTGAGTCGTGCGTCCAGTAGCGGAGATGGCCATGAGACGGATCCGAACGCGCCTGATCCTGTTGATGCTTGGTGCAGCCGTGGCATTGCTCGCGACCTCGACAGTCGCGGCTTCAGCGCAGCGTGCGACTTCCACGGCATCCCAACAGTCGCCTGCGACTATGGCCCAACCACCCGCCAAGGACACGACCGTTCAGCCCGCCTCGGGCGTGACAAGGACAGTCGCGGCCGGCGGTACCTACACGGGGCCGCACTTCCACCAGGCGCAAGTTGGGTCTGCGGGTGCGCAAGGGCCCGGGGTCTCCGGCAGTTCGGATGCGGTCTGCCCGAACCAGGAGCCGTGCGGTCCGTAGACTCCGGGGTCTGAACGTCCACGTAAGCATGATCGCCCAGGCCTCGAGCCTGGGCGATTTGCTTTGCTTTCGTCTGCCGTATTGCGGGTTCGTGGACGCAGGTGTCTGGCAAGAAGCCGAAGAAGTGAGGTTCAGGTCATGGCCACGAGCAAGAAGGCCGCCAAAGCGGCGTCGAAGGTCTTTCGCGACGGGCGGTTCGGCAGGACCTCAAAGAGCGCGGCTGGGTCCGCCCTGTCGCAGAAGAACAAGTCGCGAAGGGCGAGTGACGCTCGATCCCCGGTTGCCCCTTCATCGGCGTAACCGGCGCGGAGGTCACGACGAGGCGGGGGCGGACATTCCGAGCCGGCGTCGAGGTGTTCGCGCACCACGCCGGCAACCCGCCTGAGTATGCGCTCCGGGCGGCGAGGACTTCCGCGGTGCTGGCGGCCCCATCGAGGTCCTCGACTGCCGGGCCCTGTGGACTGCAGAGGCGTCTCGCTCAGCCCGTCATCCGCACCGCGGCCACAATCCAGGATGCGGGGACTCGCGCTCGCCGAGCGGCAGCACGTCGGACGCGAGCCGCTCGGGTGCCGCCGTGGGCGAGGTCATCGACCGGACGGGGCCGCCGCCTGGCTGTCTCGCCTGTGCCGGCAGGATCGGCGTCGGCGACGCGTGCGTCCGACTACGCGGCGTCTGTGGCGACGGGCCTCATGGTGTCGCGACAGGCCTCGTTCGCCACGTCGCATTCAGGGGGCCGGTCGAGCACAATTCCACTCTCGGCGCGGGCGCCTTCCGGGCATCGAGCGACGCGCGCCCGCTGGCCAGCACTACCTGTCGGCACCGCCTGCCGGCCAGTAAGGCATACCCCGTTGAGGACCTGATTGCGATCGGGCGGCTGCTGCGGGGCGTCCCGCGAGGCGGCGACGCGGAGCGGTCGGCTCCGCCGTTAGGACTCTCGGAGCACGGCCAGGCCAGCCCAGACGGGACGCGCCGCGACCGGCGACGCGCAGGCGCGGGGCGAGATGGTCATCCGGCCGGGCTCGCGTAGGGCGACGGCAGCCTCACCCACGAGGCCGTCACCCTGCCGGCGGCATCCGCCTGCACGGCCACGACCCAGAGCACCGCGGACGGGTCGAGCGTCAGCCGGTGGAAGGCGACCCAGCCGGTGTTCGGGAGCTCCAACCCGGGGCACTTCGGGGCCTGCGCGGCCGGCGGGCACCAGGGGCCGTAGCCGAACTCGATGGACGCGGTGCCCGGGTCAGGGCCGACGAGCGCCTCCGCCGCCGCGACGGCGCTCGCGCACATCAGGGTCCAGCTGGGGGGCACGCTGGCTGGCGGCGCGCAGGTGACCCTCGGCCAACGGGCCGCGCCGGAAAGGGAGGACGTGGGCGAGGGCGCGGGGGATGGCGGGACGGTCGGCTGGACCGCCGCCGTGCCGGCGGCGAACTGCGACGGGGAGGCCGCCTGGGCGCTCGGCTGCGGGAAGCCGCAGCCGGCGGCGAGCGCCAGGATCACGAGGCCGGCGAGCCCCGGTCTTATCACGTTCATCGTCGTCCCCCTGCGTCCGAAGGCGCGCACACGTCAAGCATCGCCATCCGGGGCACGCACCAGGGACGCACGGGATGGACGCGTTGTTCCGCGACTCCCTGTTGGTCCGCCATCGCCTTCCGCGGCCGCAGGCACCGTCCACCACCATTGCCGAGCTCGCTCAAACGTCAATCCTGCCGGTTTCCCCCCGGGTATCCCCAACCGGCCGGGGGCGCTGGGCTCAACGTTCAACGGTCGATCGCCAACTACATCGAGGGACTTGAGCGGCCCCTTCTGCGAAGTCGGAGGCTCTGCCGGCGCCGGGGTCGGCGTGGAAGGCGATGCCTTCGGCGGTCAGGGCACGTGTCACCAGCCGGGCGATCGACGCCGCTGCCTCGATGATGAGAGTGCGCGGCCGGGCCGTCACGCGGGAATCCTGTGGTCCGCGGCTGGACCCAGTCCGAGCACCCGGACGACCACTCGCAAGTCGTGGGCGCCACTCCTCTCGCCCCGACCATACCGACTTCTGTGATCGGAAGTCAGGACTGCGTCTCCCCAAAGCTCGCGCCAGCCGTGGGCCACGGCCTCCGCCGTTGGGTGGATGACCGCCTCCCTGGTGCCCAGCCCAGGACCTCGATCCGCTCGAACATGGCCTCCGCCAGGCTGCGGTGGCGCTCGGGCGCCGTCTCCCGCCACAGCCGCGGGAGGTCCGCGAGGTAGACGAGCGTCGCGTTCGGGTCGACCGTCCTCGTCGACCTGCGGGCCTCGGCCTCCTCCCGGTCGAGGCGGGCCATCGCGGTCTCGAGCGCCAGCGCGTCGCGGTCCCGGAGGTAGCGGGCCATCACGGCCTCGCGCTCCTTCGCGACGCGGGCCAGCGCGAGCGAGTCGAGCGACTCGGTCCGCTCCCCGAGCAGACCGATGACTGATGCCTGCACCGAGGCGCTCGCCGCGACGTGCGCGAGGACCGCCGGGACAATGCCGTCGTAGGTGGCCGCCGGGTAGCTGTGGCCGTTGACCCGGACCATGGGAAACGACGGCGGGGGGCCGTCGGGCCGCGCGGCCAGGAACGCCTCGCAGGGGTCGACGTGCCGGTAGCGCCCGCCGTGGCCGGTCAGCCGGCGGCCGCAGCCCGCGCAGAACAGGAGCCCCGCGAGCGCGTACTCGCGGCGGTTGACCGGGTATCCCGGGTGCCGGCGCTTGAACCGGCCGCGCACGAGCTGGACCGCGTCCCACAGCGCGGGGTCGATGGCGGGGCCCGTGGCGGCCGGCTCGCCCCGGTGGAGCCGGCCCCGGTAGACGGGGTTGGTCAGGACCTCGCGGAGGTGGGTGAGCCGAAGGCCGACGCGCGCGGCGACCTCCCGGTCGAGCATGCCCGACGCGCTCAGCTCGAAGGCCGACCGCACGACCGCCATGCGATCATCGTCCACCACGAGCACCGGCGGCCGGCCCTCGCGGCGGAAGCCCAGCGGCGGGCGGTTGCCGCCGGGCGTCCCGAGCCGGCGCCGCTTGGCCTCGTACCCCTCCCGGACCCGCCTGGCCAGGCGGCGGCTGTAGCTCTCCACGCGGGGTGGGGCGGGCACTGGCACAAGCCAAACGATAGACGGCGTCGTCCTTGATGGTGACGTTGCCCAGTACGCGGACGGGCCAAGGCGGGGCCGAGACGTAAGTCGACGCAGGTCTGCACCTCCAGACCCGACCACGCGCCGCGATGGCGACGACCAAGGGCTAGCAACCAATCGACGCGATGGAGCGTCTTGCATGGATGTGTGGTGGCGACTCACCCGAAAGGACCCCCGACCGGCTCATAGTAGTCAGGGGGCGTTCGCTCCCCACAGGAAGGGCTGCACGAAGTTGGACGAGCATGCGTGACGTAGGCGACGTGGTCCCGGCACCCGTGGACCCGATCCGGCACCCGTGGACCCGATCGTGCTTCGCACGGGCGGGCATCGTGTGCGCGGGGACACGGCCGGCGGAGCTCGCTCCCGGGTCGTGTCCCCAGACTGGTGTAACAGCGGGGCCGTGAGACCAGACGGCCACCGCGTCGTCCTCGCGTCGTTGGGTCACAACCGACGACACGGAGAACGCCACGATGGCCGACGACAGGATGGCCATGCTCGACACGGTCTGCAAGGCGATCGCCGACGGCGACGTTGACTTCCTCTGCGAGGGCGTGCGGGTGCTCGCCCAGGCGGTGATGGAGGCCGAGGTCACCGAGCTGACCGGCGTCCCGAAGGGGGCGCGCGACCCGGAGGCTCGCCGTGACCACCGCAACGGGTACCGCGAGCGGCGCTGGGACACGCGGGTCGGCACGATCGACCTCGCCGTCCCCCGCGTCCGCGACGGGTCGTACGTCCCCTCCCTTCGCCTCCGGCGAGCGGCGCGTGCTCGGCCTCGAGCCGGAGTTCGGCGAGCTGCTCCCGACGCCGGGCGGCCGGTTCCAGGCCAGAACGGAGCCAATCGACTCCCGGCGGTGGCCAGCCACGTATGCACCAGCCCGCGCGCGAAGTTCGGCAGATCACGAGTCCGCACGCCGGTGGCGAGGTCGAGCTGGTTCACCGCGTTCGCGGCCGGACCGCCGAAGGCGTAAACAGTGCTCGCCATCTAACGCCAACAGTGCGTCTGCCCGACGGCACGACGGTCTCGAGGCTGATGGTGTCCAAGAACATGAGCCGGAGAAGCAGCCCTGCTCGCCAACACGACATTAGCCCGAGCACCCGTCCTGCCGACAGGACCTGGTCGCAACCCGCGCTACGTCGTCTTCTGGTAGTCGAAGTGCTCCCAGATGGGTCCGCAGGTGGCAGAGTCTGAGCGGTTCGCCGTGAACGATCCGTTGCCCCTGCCGATGGCGGTCACCGAGTAGTAGTACTGGTAGCAGCCAAGGAGGCCGCTGAAGGTCGACCACGTCGTGGCCGAGACCTGGGCGCATGCCTGCGAACGGGATCCGCTGTTGGAGACCAGTCCCCAGCCGAGGCCGTAGTTCCACGCCCAGTCGCCGTAGCTGCTCGAACTCGTGACGCAGCCGCCGCTGTAGCCCCAGGTCAGGTAGGTCGTGTCGCTCGTCAGGGACTGCCCGAAGATGTTCTCGAACCAGGCGTGGGCATACCCTGATGCCGTCGTCGTGGCCGAGAGGACGCCATCGCCGCCGAAGGACGCCGTTGTGCTGGCCATGGAGGTCGCGGCTGCCTCCGAGACCGTGGGCACGCCCTCTTCGACCAGCTTCACGCACCGACCCTGGTCGATCGCGACGTCGCGGACCTGCCAATGGTCAATTCCGGCGGGAACTTCGATCTCCGGGTACGAATAAGCGCAGCCCGTCGGCGTTGGCCGTCCGGGCAGGATGTAGGTTCGGCTGCTCGTGAACGGGCTCAGGTGCCCCTGCTGCTGATAGACGAAGTGCGGCCCGGCGGCGGCCGCCGGGGGTACCGTCGACAGCGCGAGCGACAGCCCCGTGACTAGGCCGACGAGTATCCTGCGCATGCTGCTTCTCCCCTTCTGCGGGGCACGGCACCTCGGCCGCACCCGCTGAGATTCGCCAGTGCCGTCTCGCGGGTCAGGACTTGCTCAGCGTCCGGCGGACCGTGGCGAGGCCGATCGCCAAGCCGACGGCAGCGAGCACGAGCGCCTCGATGAGGTAAGGAGTCAGGTCGGGAGGGGTGCAGAAGGACCCGAAGTCGGGCCCGCTCACGTTGGTGCATCGCATCTGTTCGAGTCCGATGAGGCCGATCTGTCCGATGCCGCTGCCGACGAGAAGGCCGCTGATCGCTGCCGCCCTGGCCTTCGAACGGAGCCCCCAGACAAGAGCTGGGAAGGCGGCCAGGAGCGCGAGGATTCCCGCCTCGAGCGCGAAGCCGCCGATGAAGATCCCGAGTGCGATGCCGAGGAGCCAGTTGGTGCGCATTTCCGATCCCCTCCGCCCAGGCCGCCTATCCGGTCTTGGCCCAGCCCCAGTGCGGCCACAGCGGCAGAGGACACCCGTTCTGTGCCCAGTTGTCGCTGTAACTGGCGGTCACGCTCCCGTCCTTCCATCCGTACGTTCGGATGTGGTAGTAGTAGGTCCAGACGCTGGTCCAGGGACAGGGGAGGCTGATGGTCTTCATGCTCGACCAGGTGTCTCCCATGAACCATGAGCAGCCGTTGTACGAGTTCGTGCCGCCGTTCGACACGAGGGTGAACAGAGAGTCCCAGCTCCACTGGCCCGACGAGCTGCCGCCGCTGACGCAGGACCCTGTGTAGTTCCACGAGATGTAGGTCGTGTCCTGGGTCACGTGGATGCCTGCGACATCCTCGAACCACGCTGATGTATAGCCCGAGGCCACCGACGAGGTTGCTGCCGCGGGACTGGCACCGCCTGGGGCGCCGACGGAGGTGGACAGCATGCCCTCGTTGCTCGGCACCTCGACCTCGCGGGGCACGCCTTCTTCTACCAGCATCGCGCAACGCTCGGGGTCGATGCCGAGAGTTCGCACTTCCCATCTCGGGGCTCCAGCCGGAGCCCGCAAGGAGGGATAGGTGTAGGTGCAGCCGCCGGACGAATCCACGGCGCCTCGCACCACGTAGGTTCGTGACTGGAGGAAAGGCGCTGGTGCCTTGTCCTGGTAGGTGAAGTGGTACCCAGCGGCTGCGCTGGAGGTCGGCGCCGCGAGCATCAGCACGGCCGCCACCATCACGACAGAGAGCCGACGCATCGAGCCCCCCTTCTCGATCCTGTGCCCGGAGGCGACCCCCATGTCCACCGGTCGGGCAGCGTCGGAATGCTGGTCATGTTCGCAGAGCCGATGGAAGTGCCGAATCGCCTGATCGCCTGTGATGGACTCTGGCCGGCGGCGAGAGGTCGCCGTCCTGCGCACCGAGCGGCTCAGTGCCCGCCGCCCCCGAACCCCACCGGGCTGACGGGCCCGGCGCCGAGGGCCGGCCCCGTCGCGTCCGAGAACGTGTGACCCTACATGACCGGGCAAGGCGAGCCGCCAGCAGCGACAGAGGCCGGCTCGGCACCGCTGCGAGCTCGCCCGAGGCTGAGGGCGCGCCGGTGGGGCTCGGGGGACAGGGCACATGCGGCGACCCTAGGCGCTCATCGCGCGTCTGCGTCACCGCGTCCTGCCGGCGCTGATCATCGGCCCCATTGCCAGGGCAGCCGCTGACCTCGCAGGGCAGCTCGGGATCCAGCCAGAGGACATCGCGCAGCGTGTCCTTGTTCGTAGGGGTGCCCGCAACGGCTCCCGGGCGATGAGGTTTGGGTATTCGCCGAGCCCTAGGTGACGAGCTCCTCGGGCCGGGCGCGGGTCGGCGAGTCACTGGTCGGAGTCGTCGAGGACGGCGCGCCTCCTCATTCGATGCCGAGGGCCCGCCTGACAACAGAGCGTCGTGTCCCCCTCAGGCTCGTCCTGTGACGTCTCGGTGGCGGACACCGGAGCGTTGGGGCTGCGCGGCCGGGTGAGTGCTGCGATGCCCGGTGACGGCTATTGTCCAGCCGTCCCGTCAGCCGAACGTACACCTTGCCCCACACGAGCCCGGGAGAATCGTTCGCTGGAACGACCGATCCAACGACCCATCCCGCGAGTCATCCAACGAACGCTTCGGCGACCAGTTAGGTTTACCTCGTCGCCCCTGGCGCCCCCGGCGACACAATCGATATCGTCGTGATGACTCCTCTCGCCCCGACCATACCGACCTCTGCGGTCGGTGGCAGTCAGGACTGCATTTCCCCACACCTCGCGCCAGCCGTGTGCAATCGCCTCTGGCGTCGGGTGGATGACGGCCTCCTTCACGCCGAGGACCTCGATGCGCTCGAACATGGCCTCGGCCAGGTTCCGGTGCCGCTCGGGCGCGGTCTCCCGCCACAGCCGCGGCAGGTCCGCGAGGTAGGCGAGCGTCGTCGCAGGATCCACGGGCCTGGCGGCGGCCCGGGCGTCCGCCTCCTCCGCGTCGAGCCGCGCCATTGCCGACTCCAGCGCGAGCGGATCGCGGTCGCGAACGTAGCGGGCGAGGGCGGCCTCGCGGGCCTGCTCGATCCGCGACAGCGCGAGCGAGTCGGCGGATCCGGCCCGCTCCTCGAGGAGGCCTGACACCGACGACCGGACCCGAGCGCCGGCGGCGACGTGCGCGAGGACGGTCGGCACGATCCCGTCGTACGTGCCGGCCGGGTAGCTGTGGCCGTTCACGCGGACCATCGGGAAGGCCGGTGGCGGGCCGTCGGGCCGCGCGGCGAGGAACGCCTCGCACGGGTCCACGTGGCGGTACCGACCGCCGTGGCCGGTCAGGCGACGCCCGCACGCGGCGCAGAACAGCAGCCCGGCCAGCGCGTACTCCCGGCGGTTGACCGGGTAGCCGGGGTGGCGGCGCTTGAACCGGCCGCGGACGAGCTGGACGGCATCCCACAGCGCGGGGTCGACGACGGCGCCTGCCGCCGACGGCTCGCCGCGGTGGAGGCGGCCCCGGTAGACGGGGTTCGTGAGCACCTCCCGCACGTGCATCAGCTTGAGGCCGACCCGGAGTGCGACCTCGCGGTCGAGCATTCCCGAGGCGCTGAGCTCGTACGCCTCCCGGACGACCGCCATGCGCTCGTCGTCGACGACCATCACCGGCGGCCGGCCCTCGCGCCGGAACCCGTACGGCGGGCGGTTGCCGCCAGGCGTGCCCAGCCGGCGGCGCTTCGCCTCGTACCCCTCCCGCACCCGGCGTGAGAGGCGCCGGCTGTACGACTCGGCCTCCACGACCTCGCGCGCCCAGGCGTCCCAGGCGTCGTCGTCGCTCGAGAGGATCCGCTCGTCGGCGAACAGGATCGCGGCGCCCGCGGCGTGGAACGCGCGGCGGGCGTCAACGTGGGCCTCGAGCGACCGGGCGAAGCGGCTCGCGTAGCCCACCACGAGGACGTCGAAGCTGGCGCCCGCGCGGCTGAGCATGTCGGCCCAGGCCGGGTGTGCGGCGATCCTCCAGCCGGAGTGGGCCACGGCCCACTCGACGCCGGAGTCGACGAGGCCGTACCGCTCGACCGCGCGCGCCACCTGCTCGCGCTGCGCGTCGGGCCCGAAGTTGTCGTACTGGCCGGCGGTGGACTCGCGGACCCAGGCGGCGGCGCGCAGGCCGCGGAGGCCGTCGATCGTGCGGGGCAAGGTCTTCATGGCAGCGTCAGGACTCCCGTCGACCTCACAGGCCCGCCAGTCTACCGCGCCTGGCTGTCGCGGCCCCTGGCAGCCGACTCGACCGCGCTGGCGAGTGCAACGCAGAGGCGGCAGCGGCAGAGAGCGAGCCGGGTCCGCCCTGCACCCCGCGTTCGGTCAGGGAGGCGCCTGCCCGGGGCGCCCCGGCTCCGGGAGGGTGCGGGCCGTCCCGCCCTGGCTCGAGGCGCGGCCACTGCCTGCCCAGCCCCCCGATGCCGAGCGGCTCTCAATGCGGGCATCGGTCCGCCGGTCGACCCGCCACGTCGCCACCTCCTGCCGCCCGCAGGCGGCCATCGCCATGTCCTTCCACCGCGCCGCGGGCCAGCTCCCGGCCGCGGCGCTCCGTCTGGGCTCGGGTCCCAAGCGCTCCGCCCTGTACGGCGACCGCGGCGAGGCCAGGCGATCGTCCGGGGCTCGTCCCGGGCCCGGCCCCAGCGCCAGGCACCATGGAGCCTAGCGCCCGGGCGCGGCGGATCCAACACCGATTGCGTACGTGATCGTGTACGGATTGAGGTCCGTCCCGCCGGCGGCATCGATCCGGCATGCCAGCCATCCCGGCACGGCGCAGCGGCTCGCCCACACCGCCCGATTCCGCGTAGAGCGAAGCGTGTCGCCTTTCGGCGCCTCGCGTGGTCGAGCACGAATCCGTGTCGCGCTCGTCGTCACCCTTCTGTCGACTATCCCGTTGCGGACCGCGTCTCGGAGCGCGTTGCGGACCGCGTCATTAGGATGACAGTGCCCCTCGCCGCGAACGGACGCTCGTCGGCGAGCCCGGACAAAGGTCGGCGCACTCAAGCGATCAGGCGCTGGTGATCCACGGTCCTTCCCTTCTTCGCCGAGAACCTGCTGACGCAGGTGAACTGGACGCCGCTGGACTTCGGCTACGGGTTGGGATGCTCGAAGCGAGTGCAGCCTCGGTCTGCGACGCGACGCGACGCGGACGCTCCGCGAGCGTCCTCATCCGCGGGGTCCGTCGGCATGGCCGCGACCGCGGTAGGGGACTCGCCTCACCGAGCGGCTCGAGGGCCGCATCCGCAGCATCGAGGAGGTGGCCCTCGAAGTTGAGCATGGCCGTTGCCGCGAGCGTCCGGAGGTCAACGATTCCAAGGCGGGTTGGCCCCTCTCGCGCGGCGCCCGCCGCCATCGACCCTCCCGCCTAGGTTCCATATGTCCTGATGACCGCGGACTTGAGACCCTACCGCGGTCGCCGGGTGTTGAACACGATCACGATCTGGCTGGAGGCTAGTCGCAGTTACTGCGGATTGCGCAGCGGCTAGCTGCCGACCTTGTGGTCGATCGCGTCACCAAGACGTCTGACCTGGCAGAGCACGACAGGGGGGATCCATGCATCTGCGACGCACCATCGTACTTGCAGCAGTCGTCGCGTCCCTCTCGGCTGCGGCAATTCCCATGCCGACAGCCGCAGCGAATGCACGGTTGCGGATCATGGATGCGGAGATCCAGTTCGAGGGGACGTGGGAGGAGGTCGCGCAGGTCAACGAGGCGCCTGGCGGCATTTTGCAGAACACAAAGCAGGCCCGGGTGTCCATGATCGTGGATGTCACCGTCGTTCCCACGACCGTGCAGCTTGGCGTCTTCTCGCATGCAACCAACTCATGGGTCGCGACGACGACCATGAACGTCAGGAAGCGGGGCTCGTACTCTTGGACCTCGGGCCTCTTCGCGACGCAGGGGACCCCGGAGTCGCTCGAGGGATACGCCGAGTACCTTTCCAGCAAGACTTGGGTGGTCGACGACGTCACGAGGGGCGGATTCCCTCTGGGCCACGTCTGGGACCGCAATTCAGTCGGGCGCTGGTATCCGAATCAGTACTCGGCGGTGATCGTCGACTCCAGCTACGGCGGCGCATACCGCCGCGCCACGCAGTACTTCTGGTGGTGATAACGCTGGCCGCGGGCAGGTCAATGGCCGTACCCATGTCGACGCCTTCCACGCCTGGGCCCAGCGCGGCGACGCCTGGCTGTGGACGATTGAGTTCCGGCGATACGGCATCGCCCCCACCTTCCCCGACCTGCCTGCCGACGCCGACGGCTGGGACTTCGCGATCGTCTGCGGTGAGGTCGTGCCGACGATCTGCGGGACCAACCCATGGGACACGAACGTGCCGGGCCTCCGGGTCGGCGACGTGGAGGAGGCCGCTCTCGGAGGAAACGAGGAGGCCCAATTCGAGGTCGACAACGAACAGGTCGCCAACATCTGGTCGATCGCGGGCCAGGATCCGCATGACGACTACAGCCGCGCGTACTACCTCAACGCCAACTTCTCTGAGAACCTGAACCTCATGGGGCAGCCTGCCTGGGTGCAGACGGGAATGCAGCTCGAGCGCCTCGCGCCAGTGCCAGACAACGACTATCTGTTCTACATGCACGCGACCGAGTCCGTGTTCTGATAGGGGGCTGAGATGAAGAAGCAGATCGCCGTGCTGGCGGGATCGATCGGCGTG
>JAJXUG010000003.1 GCA_021783095.1 Chloroflexota bacterium
CCGGGGCCGACGAGGCCGGGGCGACCGACGCCGGGGCCGACGTGGCCGGGGCCGGGCTCGGGCTGGCGCTGCCGCCGCACGCGGCCACGACCACGGTCGCCGCCGCGAGGACGGTGAGCACCCGTGACTTGATCTCCATGCGCTGTCTCCTCCGTGGGGCCTTCACGCCGGCCCCGTACGATTGGCCCGAGGGCACCGACCGTGTCGGATGCCCGGAGGCCCAAGGCGATGCTCGAGGTGCGTGACTGCGCTCCTCTCGCAGCCTCGCGGGAACGGCGGCGGTGGTTGCCGCGCGCTGACCCGACGTTGCGGTGTGGATACTACGGCCCCGCCCCCGGATCTGCCCAACCGTTTCTTGTTGGCGGTGGGCAGACAAGCGCGCCGGCATCGGGCCGGCGATCCTCGGCTCGTGCGTCTGCCGTGCGTCTGCCGTGCGGCGTTGCGCGGTGTGGGCCGCCGGCCGGCGCGCGGACGCCGGAGCCGGCGTCGACCCCTCAAGGCTCGCGGAACCATCGGCAGGACCCGCGCAAGACCGCCCGCACGCCCTCGGCGTACACTCGGAATCAGCCATGGACGACCTCTACCGCGACTACATCCTCGAGCACTACCGGCGCCCCCACAATTTCGGGGTGCTCGAGACGCCCAGCGCCACCTTCGAGGGGGCGAACCCGCTGTGCGGTGACCGGATCACGATGCAGCTGCAGGTGGAGGACGGGGTCGTCACGGGCGTCGGGTTCACCGGGCGCGGCTGCGCGATCAGCCAGGCGTCGGCGTCACTCCTCACGGACGAGATCAAGGGCAAGCCGGTCACCGAGGTCGCGGACTTCGCCGCCACGGACCTGCTGGACCTGCTCGGGATCGAGATCAGCCCGGCGCGCCTCAAGTGCGCGATGCTGAGCTTCGAATCCCTCCAGCACCTGCTCGAGGACGTCGGCGCCAAGCCCCTGGGGCAGGAAGCCGGCTGAAGCCCGGGCCCCGAGGGAGGCATCGTCCCGTGCCCGCCACCCCGACCGATCCCCAGACTGCCCCGTCCGCTCGCGAGGTCACGACGGCCGCAGCCGACGCCCTCCGCCGAAGCGCCGCCGCGCTCCTGCTCGACGTGCGCGAGCCGTCGGAGCGCGAGGTCGTCCACATCCCGGGCTCGCTGCACATCCCGCTCGGCCAGCTGCACCAGCTGGCGGGGCTGTTCCTGCCGGACCCGGCCCGGCCCATCGTCGCGTTCTGCGCCGTGGGGGTGCGCTCGCTTCGGGCGGCCTCGACCCTGACCGCCATGGGCTATGCCGACGTCGTTTCGATGGCGGGCGGCATCGAGGCGTGGCAGCGCGAGGGCCGCGACGCGTCGGGGACCGACGGGCTGACCCCCGTCCAGCGCCAGCGGTACAGCCGCCACCTGCTGATCCCCGAGGTGGGACCGGGTGGGCAGGCGCGGCTGCTGGCGTCGCGGGTGCTGCTCGTGGGCGCGGGCGGGCTGGGCTCGCCGGCGGCGCTGTACCTCGCCGCGGCGGGCGTGGGCACGCTGGGCATCGTGGACTTCGACGTCGTCGACCTGTCCAACCTCCAGCGCCAGGTGCTCCACACCACCGACCGTGTGGGCGAGCCGAAGGTGGCGTCGGCGGCGCGGACGATCGGCGCGCTCAACCCCGACGTGCGCGTCGTGGCGCACGAGCTGCTGCTGGGTGCGGACAATGCGGCCGAGGTCATCGCGGGCTACGACGTGGTGATCGACGGCACGGACAGCTTCGAGACCCGGTACACGCTCAACGATGCCGCGGTGGCGGCCGGGATCCCGGTCGTGCACGCCTCGGTGTACCGGTTCGAGGGCCAGCTCACGGTCTTCGTGCCCGGCGGGGGCCCCTGCTACCGGTGCCTGTACCCGTCGGCGCCGCCCCCCGAGCTCGCGCCCAACTGCTCGGCCGTGGGTGTGCTGGGCGTGGTGCCCGGGATCATGGGGCTGCTCCAGGCGAACGAGGCAATCAAGCTGCTGCTCCGCGTGGGGACGCCGCTCGTCGGCCGGCTGCTCCTGTTCGACGCGCTCGACGGCGAGTTCCGCGAGCTCGAGATCCGGCGGGACCCGGCGTGCCCGGTGTGCGCTGGGGTTCCCGGCACACCCTCTGCTGGCGCGTCAACGGCCGCGGCGCCACTGCCCGCCTCCACGCGAGCTCCGGGAGCGTGAGCGCGGATCCCGAGCCGCGGGTGCGCCTCCCGCGCGCCATGGCCGAGGCGATCGCCCGCCACGCCCGCGAGGCGCGCCCGAACGAGTCGTGCGGCCTCATCGTCGGGTCGGCGCTCGAGGGTGAGGGCGGCGTGGCGCTCCGCTACGTGCGCTGCCGGAACGCGGCCACCTCCCGGTCGCGGTATGTCGTGCACCGCGACGACCTGCTGGCCGTGCTCGCGGAGCTGGACCGCTCGGGCGAGGAGCTGTGGGGCGTCGTCCACTCGCACGTCCGGTCGGCTGCGATGCCGTCCGCGACCGATGTCGGCGAGGCGGCCTGGCCGTCGGCGGTGTACCTGCTCGTGTCGCTTGCCGACGATCGGGACGACCGGACCCCCGAGTCCCCCCTCCCGGACGTCCGCGCCTGGCGGATCGCGGGCGGCGCCGCGCGGGAGCTCGCGCTTGACATCCATGGCGACATCCGCGACGAGGTCCGCGAGGCGGTGCGGTGAGCGGCCGGCTGGCGTGGGTCGTGGCGGGGTTCGCGGCGATGGCGGTGGGCACGCTCGCGGGCTGGAACGCCGGGCTGTTCGAGGCGGTCGCACAGCCGCCGGCGCTCGTCCGCGCCCTGCTGGTGTCCGCGATGGTGCTGGTCGCCCTGCGCCTCCTGGCCGAGGCGATCCGGCGCATCGACGCGAGCCGCCACGTCGCCCCCGGCACCGCCGACGCCCGCGACCTCGCGGCCCTCATCCGGGGCGTCCGGCTCGTCTTCCTCGCCGTGGCTGCGGCCTCGGCTGCGGGAGGCTGGCTCCTGGGCAGCGCGCTGCCCATCGTGACCGCGCTGCTGATCGCGGGCGTGGACGTGGTCGAGACCGGGTTCCTCCTGATCGTTGTGTCGCTGCGCGGCGAGCGGCCGGCGGACTGAGCGGCGCGCTCCTGCCGCCGGCGGCTGCCCGCCCGCCGGCTACGAGGCGGCGCGGACGATCAGCACCGAGGAGCGTGCGTGGAGCAGCACGTTGCGCGCCACGCTGCCGAGGAGCAGACGCGCCAGGCCGGTGTGGCCGCGGGTCCCCATCACGATGGTGCCGGACGTGTGGGCCGCCGCGTACCGGACGATCTCGCCGGCCGGGTCGCCCTCGAGCGGCACCGCCTCCGCCTGGAGGCCCGCGTCCGCGAGGCGGCGCGCCGCAGCACGCACCTCCGCCGCGGACGAGTCGCGCGCGGCGTCGACCGACCGGGTGTAGGACTCGAGGACCTGGTCGTACAGGCCGGGCGTGAAGCCGGCGGCGACCGGCACGGCCACCTCGGCCACGTTGAGGACGTCGACCTGCGCACCCGCGAACATCGGCCAGCCGGCCAAGAGCGACTCCGCCCGGCGAGACTGCGCGGAGCCGTCGTCCGCGAACGCAACGCGGCCGATCTCCGTGCCTCGCGCAACGAGCACCGGGCACGGCGCGTGGTCGACGACCTCGGCGGCGGTGCTGCCGAGGACCATCGTGGAGATGGTGCCGTGGCCGCGGCTCCCGACGACGACGAGATCGGCGTTCATCCCGCTCGCCTCGTCCACGATCGAGGATGCAGGACGGCCTCGGACGAGGAACCCGTCCACGATGAGGCCGTCGCGTCGGACGGCCGTCTCGGCGCGCCCGATGGCCTCGCGCAGGCGACGGGCGTCCTGCTCCTCCTCAAAGGCGAGGTTCGAGCTGGCGTCGCCGGCGGCGGCGTACGAGAGCGCGAGGGCGTCGACGAAGGGCTGGAGCACGGCCACGACGCGGACCGCGGAATCCGGGGGCAGGGTCAGCGAGGCGACGAGCGCCGTGGCCCGGTCACTGCAGACCGAGCCGTCAACCGCGAGCAGGATGCGCATCGAATCCCTCCGATCTCGCTCCATCGTCGTCATGCCGGGGCGCGACAGGATCGGCCGAACGTCCCGAAAGGCGGGCCGCTTGGCGACGGCCCTTGCCGACATCGCCGCGCTGGCGCCGAGTGGCGCTGCCGGGCGCCGCTCGAGCGCGTGCTCTCTCCGCCGCTACCGGCTGCGCGCCGCCGCGAGCCCGCCGACGCGCTCGACCAGGCGTGCCAGGAAGACCTCGGCATCGGCCGCCACCACCACATCGGCATTCGGACGGCGCCCCGTCGTGTGCCGCCAGTCGGCGATCGTCTGGCCGTCGCCCGGGCCGTGGCTGGCGTCCACGTCGACAGACGCCGGCTCCGTCCGGACCAGGGCGGGGTCCAGGGCCGCGGCGACGACGAACGGGTCGTGCACGAAGGCGCCGTAGAAGCCGTCGTACCGGGCGTGGAACTCGAAGTAGAAGCGCAGCGCGTCGCTGGCGAAGTCGGTGACCGGGCCACGGCCACCGGCGGCCAGCAGGTCAAGGTGCGTGGGCAGCAGCCGGGCGCCCTCGGTGACGTCGAGGCCCATGATCATCGCCCGCGGCTGCGCCTCGTCTGCGTCGACGGCCGTTTGCCACGCGCCGAGGGCGATCCGCGCCGCCTCCGGGTCGCAGTGGATGTTCCACTCGCTCACCGGCGTCGTGTTGCCGGGCACGCGGAACGCACCCGCCATCGCGATCCAGCGGTGCAGGAGGCTGGGCAGGCGGGGCTCGGCGAGCACGGCCACGGCGAGGTTCGTCAGGGGCCCGAGCGTGACGAGCGTGAGCTCGCCGGGGCGGCGCCGGGCCGCGTCGACCATGACGTCCGGGCCGTAGCGGGCCGACCGCTGACCCGCAGGCTCGGGCAGCGTGGCGTAGCCCAGCCCGTGCGGCCCGTGGGTCTCGGGCGTCGTCTCGAGCGGGCGCAGCAGGGGCGCGCCACGGCCTCCGGCCACCTCGACCTCGCACCCGGCGAGCTCGAGGACGGCGCGCGTGTTCCGCTCGGTGTCCTCGACCGGCGCGTTGCCGTGGAGCGCGGTGACCGCCACCAGCTCGGCTTCGGGGCTCGCGGCCGCGTACAGGAGCGCGAGGGCGTCGTCGATGCCGGTGTCGACGTCGAGCAGCAGCGGGACGCGGGGTTGCGAGCCGTCGCGACCGTCGTTGCCCATCGGGATGCGCGCCGTCAGCGCAGCGTGGCCATGACCGCGCGGTCGGCGAGGCCCAGCGGCAGCGAGCCCGACGACGCCAGCGCATCGTGGAAGCCGCGGATCTCGCCCACCGGCACCTCCGCCGGGCTGACGCCGGCGAACCCGCGCGCCGCGAGGTACCGCTCGCGGATGGCGAGGATCTCGACGCAGCCCGTGAGGTACGAGGAGGCCTGGGTCGGCCAGGCGCAGTAGCGGCCGACCTCCGCCTTCGCGACGGGCTCGGGGAGGGCGGCCCGCTCGACCATGAACGCGACGGCCTCGTCGTGGCTCATCTCGCCCAGGTGGAGCGAGGTGTCCACCACGATCCGCGCGGCCCGGAACAGGGTGGCGTTGAGGTGCTGGAGGACGTGGAGCGGGTCCTCGAAGAAGCTGCGCTCCCGCATCACGCGCTCGGCATAGAGGGCCCAGCCCTCGTTGAAGTACGGCGTCGAGTACACGCGCCGCACCGTGGACGGGTTCCGCTTGCGCATCACCATGTGCCAGTGGTGCCCCGGGTACGCCTCGTGGACCGCGGTGGTGGGGATGCCGCCGTAGGAGTTGTTCGAGAGGCGGGCCTGGACCTCCTCCTCGGATGCGCCGTCGGGGGCGAAGGGGACGAAGAAGTGGCCGCGCTGGCGGTCCGAGAAGGCGGGCGGCCCGATGTACGACGCCACGCCGAGGACGGGCCGCTGGAAGACGGGCGAGGGGACGACCGCGCAGTCCTCGCCATCGGGGAGCGTGACGAGGCCCGTCCCCGCCAGGAAGTCGTGCGCCTTGGCGGTCCACGCCGTGTAGGCCTCGAGCATGGCGCGCTCGGTGGGCGGGTGGTTGGCGTCGTCCTCGCGCAGGACCTCGACATAGTCGGCGTTGCCGGTGGCGTCGCGGGCCAGGGTGGCCATCTCGGCGTCGAGGCGCTCCAGCTCGGCCTGGCCGCGATCCCGGAGCGAGCGGGCGTCGTACGGGAGGACCTCTCGCTCGCGGAGCACGCGGGAGTACGCGTCCTCGCCCAGCTGCCAGCTGCCATGGGCCCGTGGGAGCAGCGCTTCGAGGTGGGCGACGTAGCGGTCGAGGTGGGGTGCTGCCTGCTCGCCGGCGGTGCGGAGCCGCTCCCGCGCGGCCGGGTCCTCCACATCGCGCCAGACGAGGTCGCGGACGTACCGGGCGCCCCCGCGCGCCGCGCCCAGCCCTCGCTCCACGATGAGCGGGTGGGCGAGGGCGGGGTCGAGGTTCGCGATCCCGGCGTCGACGACGCGCCCGACCTGCTCCAGGCGCGCAGCGGCCGCGTCCACGAGGTCCGCCTCGGGCCGGAGCCGGTGCAGGAACAGGATGAACAGGCCGCTCGTGATGGGTCCGGAGTACGTCACGGGGTCGCGCCGCCACTGCTCGAACGGCGCCACGATGAGCCGGCCGCGGAGCACCGACCGCGCGAGGTCGCGATCGATCGCCTCGTCGGGGGCGAGGCCGTCCTCGGCGATCGCGTCGAGGCGGGCCAGGAGCGCCGCGGCGGAGGCGTCGCGGGCTGCGAACGCATCGGCTGACAGGTCGTCGAGCTGCTCGTCGAACTCGGTCCTCCCGACCTGGGAGGCAGTCACCGGCGAGGCCGCGAAATCGGCCGCGAGGAGGTCGGCGAGGGCGACGGAGAGGTCGGGCATCGTGGCTCCGATGGCGGGGCGATCGGCCACAGCGTACGCGGAGCGAGGGTGCGCCGCTGCGCGTTCGCAGTGCGTCCCGCGACAGCTCGCCCGCTTCGCCCGTTGATGCGTGGCACGCGGCAATCGGCCCGACAGCGGGCTCGTCCGCCGGCTCAGCCGATGTGCTCAGGGCGCCTTGGGCGAGACCATGCGACAGCGGTCGCGGAGCGGGCAGATGTCGTGCGCCGGACGCTGCGCGTGGCAGGTCTCCCGCCCGTGGTGGATGAGCAGCACGTGGGCGGCGTACATGTGCTCGCCGTCGACGAGCTCGAGGAACAGGTCGTGCGCCTGGTCCGCCGTGGCCTTCTCGGGGATGAGCCCGATGCGCTTCGACACCCGCTCCACGTGGCGGTCGACGGCCATCACCGGCGCCCCGAAGCAGAACGCCAGCACGATCGACGCGGTCTTCTTGCCGATCCCGTCGATGGAGGTCAGCCAATCGCGCGCCTCGAGGACCGGCAGCTCAGCGAGGAACTCGAGGTCGTACGCGCCGCGCTCCTCGCGGATCCTGGCGAGGGTTGCCTGGAGGCGGGGCGCCTTCTGCGGCGCCAGGCCGCCGGGCCGGATGACGTCGATGAGCTCCGGCAGGGGGGCGTTCTCAACGCGAGACCAGTCGGGCGGGGGCGCGGTGGACAGGCCGTCGCCGCCCCAGCCGATACCGGGGCGGTGCTCCTCCGGCGCTCGTTCGGACGGGTAGGCGGCGCGCAGCGCCTCGTACGCCTTCTCCGCGTTCACGTCGGCCGTGTTCTGGGTCAGGATCGTGAGGATCAGCTCGCTCACGGGGTCCAGCCGGCGCTCCCAGTGCTGCGGCCCGTACCGCTCGGTGAGCCCGTCGAGCACGAACGGGACGAGCCCGGGGCGATACCGGCGCAGGTACGATGCCCACTTCTTCGCGGGGTCGGGCGCGCGGCGCTTCTTCGGCGCGGGCTTTCTGGCCGCGGGCCTCGTGGGCTGCGCCGTCGTGGCCGCCTTCGGCGAAGGGGACTTCGCGGGTGTCACCAGATCGTCTCCACATCGCAGAGGCCAATGAGCAGTCGATGGTACGCCGCCGGCGATCTGACTCCCGCAAGGCTCGTTCGCGTCGGCGCAGAGGGCGGCTGTCCAACGGACGCACCGCGCGCGTGGACCCAGGCCATGACATCGCGACGATCATCCTGACGGAGTGGATGTGGGAGTCGGGCAATCCGCCGGCTATCCATCGCGAGCTCCTGGGGGCGTCGCGCGCCGCGCTCGCCTAGATGCTTCGGGCCAGGCGCTCCCCGCACGCGACGAGCGGCGCTGCGCCCGCGGCGATCGCCTCGGCGAGCGAGATCGGCGGGTCCGAGGCGCCGACGGCCCGGGCGCCCACCGCCGCCAGCGCCTCGATCCCCTCCGGCGTCACGCTGCCGCCAACCGCGATGCAGGGCACGCCTGCCGCCTTCGCCCGCCGCGCTACGCCCAGCGCCGTCTTGCCGAACGCGGTCTGGGCATCGATGCGCCCCTCGCCCGTGAGCACGAGGTCGGCCTCGGCAAGCGCGGCTTCGAACCCGGCCGCCTCCATGACGAGCTCGACGCCGGGCTGGAGCTCCAGCGAGCCCAGTCGATCGGCGAGGCACAGGAGGCCGAAGCCGACGCCACCAGCGGCACCGGCGCCCGCGGTATCGCGCTCGGCGCGGCCCGTCGCGGCCTCCAGCGCATCGGCCCAGCTCGCCAGCCGCTCGTCGAGGCGCGCCACGTCCTCCGGGGAGGCGCCCTTCTGCGGCCCATAGACGGCGGCAGCGCCGTGCGCACCGAGGAGCGGGTTGGTCACGTCGCACGCCACGCGCAGGTGCAGCTCGGCGAGGCGCGGGTCGAGGCCGCCCAGGTCGACAGTGGCGAGGTCGTCCGACACCCGAGCGCCCAGCGCCGCCAGCAGTCCCGCAGCGCCGTCGGTCGTGGCGCTGCCGCCGATCCCGAGCACCACGTCGCGGATCCCCGCGTCGAGCGCCGCGCGCAGCAGGTCGCCCGTCCCCGCGCTCGTGGCGCGCGTCGCGTCGCGATCCTCGGCCGCCACGCGCGACAGCCCGGACGCCGCGGCCATCTCGACCACGGCGGCCGAGGCGTCATTGCGGACGAGCCAGGGTGCACAGATCGACCGGCCCAGCGGGTCGCGCACGACCGCTTCGCGTCGCTGCCAGCCGCCGGCCGCCTCGATCGCGACCAGCGTCCCCTCGCCGCCGTCGGCCAGCGGCGCCAGCCGGACCTCGTCCCCGGGCCGCGCCCGCCGCCAGCCCTCGGACAGCGCCTTCGCCACTTCCACGCTGGTGAGCGTGCCCTTGTACGAGTCGGGAGCGATCAGGACGCGCATCGCCGCGCGCGCCTGTCCCCGGCCGGTGCTCGCCTCACTCCGCCGCGGCCTCGCCCGCGGCCCGCCGCCGCTCGAGGTACTCGGGGATGCGGATCATCGGCGGCCGCTCCTGGTCGGCCACCTCCTGGACCTCGAGCGAGAGCCGCCCGTGCCCGGAGCGCGGCAGCTTCATCGTGTGCCCCATCTCCGCGAACAGCCGCGCCCGCCGCCGCTCCTCAAGCCGCTTCATGACGGCCTGGAGGATCACGAACGACATCTTCGACAGCCCCTCGAGCTCCTGGTTGCGGTGTAGCCGCCGCTCGAGGTCCACCTGGCCGAGCCCCTCGATGCCCGCCCTCTCGAGCGCGTCGATGAGGTGCCCGATCTCCACCGCGTAGCCCGTGAAGAACGGGAGCTGCTCCAGCAGCGAGCGCCGACCGGCGTACTCCCCGGCAAGCGGCTGGATGAACCCGGACAGCTCCGGGAAGAACAGGTTGATCAGGGGCCGTGCCACGAGCTCGGTCACCCGTCCGCCGCCGCCCTCCTTGAGCACGCCGCCCTCGACGATGGGCCGCTGGTAGTAGCCCTTGACGTACTGGAGCCGTGATTCGACGAGCAGCGGCCCGAGGGTCCCGTAGACCATCCGGCTGTGCCAGTTGCGCACGTCGGTGTCGGCCCAGACGACGATGTCTCCGCTCGTCTCGTAGAGCGACTTCCAGAGCGCCTCGCCCTTGCCCTTGAACGAGCCGTACCGCGGGAGCACGTCCGGGTGCTGGACCACGCGCGCCCCGGCGTCGGCAGCGATCTGGCGGGTGGCGTCCGTCGAGGCGGAGTCGATGACCAGCACCTCGTCGAGCAGCGGAACCCGCTCCTGCATCTCGCGGATGGCGCGGGTGACGATCGGCCCGATGGTCTCGGCCTCGTTGAGCGTGGGCAGCACCAGCGAGATCGTGAGGCCCTGCTTGGTCTTGAGCCCGACGAGGCGCCTGAGGTCGGCGAACTCCGCATGGTGGAAGTTGGCCTCGGCGAACCAGCGCTCGACCTTGGCCGGCACGGCCCGCGACTCCTCGGCGAGGCGGTCGGCAGCGGCGAGGGTCTCGGCCTTCTGGGCGAGGGCGTCGAAGGTGTGGCGGCCGATCGCCTCGCGGGTCTTGACCACGATGACCGACGCGCGGGCTCGCTGGGCGATGGCCTCGGGCAGGGCGCCGAACAGGGAGGTCCCGGGTTCGCCGGGCGGCGCCGAGGCGCCCATGACCACGAGGTCCGCATGCTCGGCCTCGCGCAGGATCGAGGTGCGCACATTGCGCGTCTCGCGGAGCACGGGCTCGGCGCGCGCGGTGATGTGCTGGCGAACGAACGCCGCGAGCGCCTTCTCGGCCTGGGCCCGGACCGGCTCGGTGACGCCCGCGGGCACGAAGTGGATGACCGCGACCGTGGCGTCGTGCTGGTGGGCCAGCGCATCGGCGAAGCGCAGCGCCAGCTCGGCGTGCGGGCCGCCGCGGACCGGGACGAGGATCCGCCGGATCTCGCGCGAGCCGCGCTGCTTGACCACCGCGATGTCGCAGGGCGCCTCGCGCACCACCTCGTCGATCGTGGGCGAGATGGTCGGCGCGGGGCTGCCGTCGCGCCCGGGCGCCGACTTGCCGCCCCAGCCGAAGATCAGCAGGTCCGCCTCCTGCTCCGCTGCCGCCTCCACGATCCCGGCCGCCGCGTGTCGCCCGATGCGGACCAGCGGGTGGATCGTCGTGCCCTCGGGCACGTAGTCGAGCACGCGCTGAAGCAGGCGCCGCGCCTGGCGGGCACGGGTAGCGCCCTCGGACAGCGGCATCCCCTCGGGGACCTCCACGATCCCCAGCGCCGAGAGCTCGCCGGTGCGCGGCTCCAGCAGCGAGGCGCCGATCCGGATCAGCTCCTCGGCGGTCAGAGGGTTCGCGACCGGGATCAGGATCCGCGCCGGCAGCGGCTCCCCGCTCACGGGGCTGCGCCCGGGGACGGGGGTGTCCCGCCCTGCGCCGCATCGAGCACCCGCCAGCGCTCCACGAGGTACGGCTTGAGCAGCTCGAACTGGCGCGCCTGGCGCTCCACGCGCTCCTCGGCATCGGTCGTGTCGATGTGGCGGTTCTCGACGACGAACGAGCCCACCCGGCCGAAGTAGATGGGCACCAGCGCCGCCACGAGCTGCGAGAGGTCGAGCTCGGCCCGGCGCGTGGCGAGGACCAGGTCGTACACGACGCGCGCCCAGAGGTCGTCGGGGAAGTGGAAGCTGGCGAGCGCCTCGGCCATCTCGAGCGTGGACGGGTGCGCCGTCTCGCCCTCGCCCCCGATGCCCAGCCTGCGGGCGGCGGCGTCAGCCAGCGGCCCGGCCTCGGCGGCAAGCTCGAGGACCGTGGCCGCGGTGGCCGGGTCGAGCGCTCGGCGCCACGTGTCGGCTGCGGTCAGCGAGCCGCCGTGGAACTCGGCGAGCAGCCGAATGGCGTTCACCTCGAGCGGCGGCGGGTCGATGATCCGCTCGAAGCCGTAGGCAGGGACGTCGTGGCTGCCCTTGACGTCCAGCCAGGCGTCGGGGCGCGCGACCGCGAGCCGCAGGATCGTGCCCACGACCTGACGGAACATCGGGCCCAGGTCCGCGCCCGGGTCCTTGGGGTCGTGCACCTTCGCGCCCAGGCGCGCCTGGCAGACGGCGAAGCCCCCGGTCAGCGCGGTCGTGGTCATCCAGATGTCGATGCCGAACTTGCTGATGTCGGGCGTCCAGTCGTCCTGGGCCAGGTAGTGCCGGACGAGGTCCCCGCTGACGCCGAAGTCGCCGCCGATCGGCTGCCGGATGCGGTGCCCGTACAGCGCGCGGGTGAGCGGGTAGGTGACGGTGTTCGTGATCGTTCCGTCGTACTTGTAGCGGGCGTAGAGCGGGGCGACGAAGTCGTAGCCGCCCTTGAGGATGGGCCCGGCGAGGAGCTCGATCCACTCCGGGAGGATGCTGCGCAGGTCGCTGTCGACCACGACGAGCGCCTGGACGTCGAGCGCGGCCGCGATCTCGAAGATCGCCCGCAGGGCGGCGCCCTTGCCGCCGGTGCCGTCGATCTCGGGGTAGGTGAGCGTGACGCGGTCGAGCTTGTTGGTGGGCCGGACGAGCAGGATCGACTCGACGTAGGCGGGCGGCTCGGTCTCGATCACGACGCGCTGCGTGCCGTCGGGCGACCCGGCGTCCGAGTTGACGAGGACCGGCTTCAGGTCCGGGAAGTACTGGACCAGCCCGGCATGCGCCGCGCGGACCACGTAGCCGATGGTCGCGGCGTTCTTGAAGCTCGGGATGCCGACCATGATGTCGGCACGGCCGAGCCGGGCGATCTCGTCCCGGATGGCGGGCGTCAGCGTCGTCGGGGGCACCGTTTCACCCTACCACCCTGCGGCCAATACTGGGCGATACGCTCCGTCGGCCGTTGCGCGGTGCGGTCGCGGGCTCCGGGCCGCCGGCGCCGCGGTCAGTTGGCCGAGCGCCACCAAATCGCGGGCCCACGGCCCCCGGCGCCGCCGTCCGTTGGCCCACCGCCACCGTTCGCGTCCGCATGGTGGCCCACCGCCACCGATTCGGCCGGGGCCGCCGGGCCGGGGCGGGATTTGGTGGCCCACCGCCACCAACGCCACCACTGCCGCCCCACGCACGGTCGGCAGGTCGGCGCGTTGCCCTGCGGATCGGGCCGATGCCGGGCCTGGCGCCGCCACTATGATCCGCCGAGGCCGGCCCGCGCGGGCCGCGCCGTCTGCGCCGCCCGCGCACGAGGAGTCGCATGACTGCCGCAATCGCCGCGACAACCGAGCTGACCGAGCTCGACCGCCACAACCACCGGAAGGTCTCCCGAGGTGGCTGGGCGCTCTACGACTTCGCGGACACGATCTGGTCGTACGCGATCTTCTCGCGCGCGATCTCGCTGTTCCTCGTGGACAAGCTCGGCGACAGCAACGGCAACCTCTGGCTGGGCCTGTCGGTGGCGCTGTCGGTGGGCATCAACGCGCTGGTGTCGCCGTTCCTGGGCGCCGTCTCCGACCGCTACGGGCGGCGCCTGCCGTTCCTGTTCGCGTTCACCGTGGGCGCCTGCCTGCCCGCCATGGCCATCCCGTTCGTGCCCGTGCCGCTGGGCATCGTGCTGTTCTGCCTCGCCATGTTCTCGTACCAGTCCTGCCTCATCTACTTCGACGCCACCCTCCAGCTGGTCAGCACGCCCGAGAACCGCGGGCGCATCGCGAGCCTATCCACCGGCATCGGCTACATGGGCACCGTGTTCATCGCGATCCTGCTGCTCCTCACCGATCTCTCGGTCGAGATGACGTTCGTGGTCGCGCCGATCCTGTTCCTGGTGCTGTCGGCGCCGACGTTCATCCTCCTCAAGGAGGACGGCAGCCGGCGGAAGGTCGACGCCGACCCGCTCGGCGCGGCATGGTCGCAGACGCTGCGCACCATCCGCTCGCTGGACCAGTACCCGGGCCTGGGGCGCTTCCTCGCCTCGCGGTTCTTCTACACGGACGCGCTCAACACCAGCGTCACGATCATGACGATCTTCTCGGTCAAGGCGGTCGGCTTCACGGAGTCCGAGGCCAACGTGGTGCTGCTGGTGCTGACCCTGTCCGCGATCGTCTCGGCCTTCATCTGGGGGCGCCTCGTGGACAGGTTCGGGCCCAAGCGGACGCTGTTCTCGGTGCTGGCGCTGTGGGCGGTGGCCCTGGCCGTCGGCGCGACCCTGATCGCGAAGGGCCCGTTCCTGGTGGCCGGGCTCGCGATCGGCGCCGGGTTCGCCGGCCTCCACGTGTCGGACCGCGTCCTGATGTACCGCCTCAGCCCGCCGGACCGCCTCGGCGAGTTCTACGGCCTGTACGGCCTGGTGGGCAAGGGCTCGCAGGTCATCGGCAACCTGTTCTGGGGCCTGGTCCTGTTCCTGACCTTCGACACGCTGGGCAAGACCGCGTACCAGGTCGGCATCTTCACCCTGCTGATCGCGATGCTGATCGGCCTGTTCCTGCTGTGGCCCGTGCCGGAGAAGCGCGAGGGCTGAGGGAGGTCAGGACGCGATGCCGCTGCTCAGGGCACCAGCAGGTGAACCGGGTAGCCCGAGACCGACACCTGCCAGGTCGTGGTGTCGTTGCCGCCCGAGGTCACGACGTCCTGGATCTGCCACCATCCTGCTGCGAGGCGGTCGGCGGGCCGCCGGTGCATGGGAACGGCGGGATTGGGGCATGGCCAATGCGGCCGGTGTCGCCGGCGAGTATCGGGTGGCCCCATGACGCGAGCCATGAACTCACCCGGTGGACGCGACCCGAATTCGCCGACCGGACATCGCCCCTGGGCTGCGACCCTCGTTCAGTCGCCGTAGCCCTCGGGGTGCGCCCGCCGCCAGGCCCAGGCGGAGCCGATCATCTCGGCCAGGGTCGACCGTCCCGCCGCCCAGCCGAAGACCTCCCGGGCTCGCCCGTTCGAGGCCACGAGCACCGGCGGATCGCCCGCGCGGCGGGGTCCCACCGTATGCGGGATCGGCCTGCCGACCACGGCTTCGGCCTCGCGCAGCACGTCCTTGACCGAGAAGCCGGTCGAAGTCCCCAGATTGGCGATGACAGGCTCGGTCGGGCCACCGCCAACCGGACCGGTCCGGGCGTCCGCCGAGTCCGTGGCCACGAGCGCGGCCACATGCGCATCGGCCAGGTCCGCGACGTGGATGTAGTCGCGGATCGGGGTGCCGTCGGGGGTCGGGTAGTCCTCGCCGAACAGCGTGAGCGCGCGACCGCCGCTGGCCGCGATCAGCGCGTTCGGGATGAGGTGCGTCTCGGGTCGGTGGACCTCGCCCAGGCGGTCCGTGGCGCCCGCCACGTTGAAGTAGCGCAGGATCACGCTCCGCAGCCCGTAGGCCACGCCGTACCACCGCAGCGCCCCCTCGAACGCGCGCTTCGACTCGCCGTAGGGATTGATGGGCCGGAGCGGCGCCTGTTCCGTGATGGGGGTCTCGTCCGGCACCCCGTACGTGGACGCGGACGATGAGAAGACCACCCGCAGAACCCCCGCCGCGCGGGCCGCCTCCAGCAGCGCCACGCCCCCAACCACGTTCTCGCGGTAGTACTTCGCCGGGTTGGCCATGCTCTCGCCCACCAGCGAGCGGGCTGCGCAGTGCAGGATGGCGTCGACGCCCTCGCTCTTGAGGAGCTCGCGCGTGGCGGTCTCGTCCGCGTAGGTGCCGACGACGAGCCGGGCGGCTGGGTGGACGATCGCCGCGTGGCCCGTGGACAGGTCGTCGAGCACCACCACCTCGTGGCCGGCTGCCAGGAGCGCATCAACCGAGACGCCGCCGACGTAGCCCGCACCACCCGTGACCAGGACCTTCACGCATCACCCTCCCGGTTCGGCAGGGCCTCGCCCCGCGTCGTCAGCACTTCCTCGAGACGCGCGGCCAGCCGGACTGCTGCGGCGTTCTCGGAATCGATCGCCAGCGCCCGCCACGCGAGGCGCAGCGCCCCGGCGTCGTCCGCGCGCTCGAGCGCCACGCGCGCCAGCCCCACGACCGCGATCGAATTGCGGGGGTCCGCCTCGAGCGTCTGGCGGTACAGGCGCTCCGCCTGGTCCACCAGCCCCGCGGCCAGGGCACGCTCCGCCTGGAGCAGCACCTCGATCACGGGGTGTCCACGCTGTCGGCGTACATGTCCGCAAGGATGCCCTGTGCGAGCAGGAGGAGCGAGCCGCGCTCGTTGAGGCCCGGGTCGGCGATGACGCGGTCGAGCAGCTCGTCGATGACGCGACCGAGGCGCGGTCCGGGCGCGAGGCCCAGCTCGGCCATCAGGTCGTCGCCGTCCACCGCGAGCGCTGTGCGATCCAGCGGGTGGGCGGCGTGGAGCTCGCGCTCGATCCTCGCTCGGAACGCCACAGTGGCGCGGTCGTCGGGCGACAACCCGCTGCCGATGTCGTCGGCGCGCCGGAGCGCGAACAGCGCGTCGAGGTGGTCGGCGCCGACCCGCTTGATGAACCGGCGCAGCGCCGCGTCGGTGGCGTCGGGGTCGACGTGGAACATGTGGTGCCGGACGAGGTGGACCACCGTCTCCGCGGGAGTCCGCGGGTAGCGGAGGCGACGGAGCAGGGCGTCCGCGAGCTCGGCGCCGACGGTCTCGTGGTGCGGGAAGCGGCCATCGCTGATGGTGGCCGGCTTGCCGATGTCGTGGACGAGGGCCGCCAGGCGGACGACGGGGCGCTCGGCGGGGGCGGCGTCGACCGTGCGCAGCGTGTGGTCCCAGAGGTCCTCGCCCGGCACCTTGTTCTGCGCGATGCCCTGCTGGGCGGCCAGCTCTGGCGAGAGGACCGCGAGCAGGCCGGTGCGCTGGGCGAGGGCGAGGCCGATCGACGGCCTGGGCGAGGCGAGCAGCTTCTCCAGCTCCGCGCCGATGCGCTCGCCCGAGAGGTGGCGCGCGAGGTGGGCGTTCGCCGTGATCGCCGCCAGCGTGGCCGGCTCGACATCGAACCCCAGCGCCGCCGCCAGCCGGACGGCGCGGATCATCCGCAGCGCGTCCTCGCGGAAGCGGGCGTCGGGGTCCCCGACGGCGCGGAGCGTTCGGAGCGCCAGGTCGTGGCGCCCGCCGAAGGGGTCGACGAGGTGGTTGGTGTCGACAGGCCCGGGGGCTTCGGGCATCGGCGCCCCGCCCTTGGGCCCGCGGCCCCACGCGATCGCGTTGACCGTGAAGTCGCGGCGGGCCAGGTCGGCGACGATATCGTCTCCGAACTCGAGGCGGTGGGGCCGGCGGAAGTCCGCGTACTCGTGCTCGAGGCGGAAGGTCGTGACCTCGAACACGTCGTGCTCGCGCCGCACGGCCACGGTCCCGAACTTGTTCTCGTAGACCGAGCCCGGGAACAGGGTGACCAGGCGGTCCGGGCGCGCGTCCGTGGCGAGGTCCCAGTCCGCCGGGGCGCGACCCAGCAGCGCGTCGCGCAGCGACCCGCCGACGATGTACGCGGCGTGGCCGGCGGCGACGAGCCGGTCGATCAGCGCCGTGACGGCCGGCGGCACGAGCGCGGCGAGATCAGCCGGGTCGCCCGGGTCGGCGGGGCGGGACGGTCCAGACGCCCGCGCAGGAAGCGTCCGTGGCGCGACCGGATCGGGCTCGGGCGTCATGGGGCCCCTGCCGCGCCTAGTTCTTGCCGAGGAACAGGTAGTCGCGCCAGGCCTCGTTGCGGGTGTCCTCGAGATACGGGGAGAACAGCGAGTAGAGGTCGCTCCGCGGCTCGTACGGCTGGCGGAGCAGGCGCAGCCGCGCCTCCTCGGGGGTGTGCCCGCCCTTGCGGTGGTTGCACGGCCGGCAGGCCGCGACGAGGTTCTCCCACGTGTGCTGGCCGCCGCGATGGCGGGGCAGGACATGGTCGAGCGTGAGGTCGTTGCCCGTCCTGCCGCAGTACTGGCAGGTGTTGTGGTCGCGCGCGAAGATCTCGCGCCGGGTCAGCTTCACTCGCGGCCGCGGCCGGCGGATGTGGTGCTGGAGGCGGATGACGCTCGGCGCGCGGTAGACCGCGCGGATCGAGCGGATCTCCTGGTGGTCGTACTCGATCACTTCGGCCTTCGAGCCGAACAGAAGCCGGAACGCCCGCGGGAGGTTGCAGACGTTCAGGGGCTCGTAGTTCTGGTTCAGTACGAGTACAACCCCGTCCACGCTGGAACCATAGCAGCGCCGGGCATCCCGCGTCTGAGCGCAATCGGAACCGGGCCCGTTGCCGCTCTGGTCACGAGCCTCCGGCGACGCGGGTGCGGGCGTCACATGCGCGGCGGCGTCATCTCCCTCTCGACTCGCGCGATCTCCACCTCGATCCGGCCCACCTCGGCCGTGGCCTGCTCCCACTCGTGGCTGCCGGGCTCGGCGGCCGAGCGGCGGTGGCGCGCCTCGCGGTGCAGCACCAGGAGTTCCTCGCGGGTGGAGGGCAGCGGGGTGGTCGGCAGGTTGGTGCTCATCGATCCTCCGTCTTGTTGGCGCAAGGGTAGCGCGCACGGCGCCTGGGATCCTGACCGGCGCCTCGGACTCGCTCGGCTCGCCTCCGCGCCGACTGCGCCCCGCCGTGCGGGCGCGGCGTCGGAACTGCCGGCTACCCACCCGAGACGTGGCACCGGGGTGTGCGATCGCCGCGCGGCCGCGGCCCTCGTCTTCGCCAGATGCGCGAAGCACGACTACGGAAGCGCCCTGACCGGCACGTGCGGGCGAGAGTTGGCCGTCTCGGACCGGAATCGCCGCCAGCGAGTCATCAGCCGCGTGTTCTGCCGATTCCGCCCGTCAGCGTAGTCGTGCTCTGACTACGTGGCGGAACGCGGTCCGGTCGCGCCGCGGCGTGCTCCACCCGCACCGGCATCCCGGGCCGCACCTCGCCGTCGCGCAGGACCCGGGCGCACCAGCGGGTGTCGGCGGGGTTGACCTTGGCGCTGATCCGCGCGATCCGCCGCTCGATGAACCAGTGGGCGATCGTCTGGCAGGGCGTCGTCGGCTTCGTAAACTCCAGCTCGAGCGCGCCCTCGCCCTCGCCGATGACGAGGCGGTCGCCTTCGCCCAGTGCCGCCCATTCGATCCCGATGAGCGTGAGGTTCTCGCCGAACGCGCCCGGGAACGCGGCATGGCCGTCGGCGCGGACCCGCTCGATGGCCTCCTGCGCGTACAGGCACACGGCCTGGTCCGGGCCGCCGTGGACGGGCACGGGCTCCGTGTGCGCGTCGTTGTCCAGGCCGACGGGGCCGACGCGGGCCGAATCGACCGGTGCCTTCGGCACCCCGCCCGCGTTGGCATTGACCGAGGCCACGATGCCGAGGCTGCCCGGGTTGATGGTCCGGCGCTCGGCCCACAGCAGCTCCGTTTCGTAGGGGAGTTCGACCTCGGGCCGCCCGGCCGTCGTCGGATCGTCTCGCAGCGCGGCCGCGACCTCATCCAGCACGGAGGCGCGAACGTCGGCCGGGGCGGCCGCGACGAAACTCACCGACGCGGCACGCTCGAGAACGCCCTCCGGCGTCAGGACCTGCGCGTGCCGGAACGACGCCGTCTGCCATGGGCCGAACAGCGCGCTCCGCCCGAGGCTGGCGCGCCATGAGCTGTCCCACACTTGCGGCTCGCCGGACGAAATCCGTCGGACCGCCTCGCCCAGCGCAAGGACCCACGCGACCGACTCATCGCGCATGTTGAACACCAGGGCCACGCGGCCCCCCGGCCGCAGCACGCGATGCAGCTCGGAGAGCGCACGTGCGGCATCGAACCAGTGGAACGCCTGCGCGATGACGACGGCATCGACCGAGGCGTTCGGCAGCCCGATCGACTCTGCCGTCCCGCTCACCATCTCCACGCCGGGAACCACGTCCAGCAACTTCAGCCGCATCGCCTCGACCGGCTCCACGGCGAGGATCCGCGCTCCCGACGGCGCAATCAGGCGTGTCAGCTTGCCGGTGCCCGCGCCCAGCTCGAGCAGCGTGCGCCCGGGCGCCAGGCCCAGTGTCTCGACGATGGCGCCCACCGCATCCGGCGGGTACGTGGGACGGGCCCGCTCGTAGGCATCGACTCCGGCGGTGAAGCCCTGGGCAGCGGCGGCGTGGATGGGTTCGGTCATGGCCGCGACTGTAGACCACTCCCCACGGGCGTGGCCGGACCGGCGGTCAGCCCGCGGTCGTGCTGCGCTTGCGCGGGGGCCTCGATGTCCTCGACCCGGCCGAGGTAGCCGCGGCAGCGGCAGGTCCCTCGACAGCGTCCACGATCCCCACGACCACCGCTCGCAGCGGGCCGTACGCCGCCCCGACGATCTGGCGCGCGCTGGAGCCCTCGTCGAGCACGAGCACGGTCTCGCCGGCGCCGGCGCCCACCGTGTCGACCGCGATCAGGTAGCCGCCAGCCTCGCGCCCGTCGGGCTCGAGCAGGTCCACCAGCAGCAGGGTCCGGCCGTCGAAGATCGGCGAGGCAATCGTGGAGACGACGGTGCCGACGACCTTCGCGAGCTTCATCGCCCCAGCCCCTCGACCGCGTCCACGATCCCGACGATCGCATGGTCCACGGGCACGAACCGGTTCGGCATCGCCTCGGCCGCCTCGCGGGCGCCGACGATGTAGACGAGCTGCCCGGGGCCGGCCGTCTCCAGCGCATCCGCAGCGACCACCGGCTGGCCGGTGGGCTCGAGCTTGCGCGTCAGCGGCTGGACGATGAGCAGGCGCACGCCCTCCATGTTGGGCGCCTTGATCGTGGCCACGACCGTCCCGGTCACGCGCGCGAGCTGCACCGCTACGCCTCCCGCCCCACCCGGTCCGCGAACCGCGGCGCCGCCTCGAGCTCCGCGCGCATCCCGGGGTGGAGCTGCGCGATCACGCGCGCCACCGGCGACCGCCCGCCCGGCACCGCGCCCGCTCCCGCCAGCCCGTCCTCGACCCGCTCGACCGCGATGGCGACCGCGGCCTCCACGTCGGCCACCGTCCCGTCGAACAGCAGGTAGCCCCTGCCGCCGAGGCCGTCTCCGAGCCGCAGCTCCAGGAGCTCGACGCTCGCGCCCTTCACCCCGGCGTCGGCAGCCTGGATCGTCGCCGCGACGGTCACCGTCTCCACGATGCCCAGCGCCTCGCCGGCTCCGCCACGCCGCACGCCGCGCAGCGCCGCCACCACCTGGCCGTGCACGTGGGGCAGGAACACCGAGTCCACGAGAGACGGCTCGCCGACCGCGAGCCCGGCCGCCAGCGCCTCCTCGACGTCGGCGACCTCGCCCGTGACGAGGACCAGGTACTTGCCCGGGTGGATCGTGCCGGCGCGCAGCACCTCGACGGGCGCGCGCTTGACCATCGCGTCGCCCGCCTCGATGCCGACGGCGATCGACGCGAGCTCAATCAGGGCCAGCGCCGGCTGGAACGAGGGCCGGGGTGACTCGGTCACGGTCAGACGATCCGCAGCGCGCCCACGACGGTGATCCGCCGCTCGCGCGAGAAGGTCCGCGGCCTGGTCATTCCGTCGCCAGAGGGGGAGGCGATCGACATCGTGGCGAAGCCCTCGCCGCCCTCGCCGAGGCCGCTGTAGTTGGGCCCGTTGGCCACGAAGATCGAGCAGTTCATCGCCCGCGCCATGCGGGTGATCGTCTCGACGTTCGTCGAGTGGATGGACGCCGTGTGCCGGAAGCCGTGCTCGGAGCGGACCGCCAGGTCGATCGCCGCGGCCACGTCGGGGACGCGGACCACCGGGAGCACCGGCATCATCTGCTCGGTCCACACGAGGCTGTGCTCGACCGGGACCTCGGCCACGAGCAGCCGCGGCTCGACGGACGGCCGCACGCCGATCTCCGCGAGGATGCGCGCCGCATCGCGCCCCACCCAGGCCGTGTTGACGTGGCCGGGCTTCCCCGGCGCCCCGAGCTCGCTGAAGATCACGCGCTCCAGGCGCCGCAGCTCGTGCTCGGCGAGCACATAGGCGCCGTTGGCCGCCATCGCCCGCACCAGCCGGTCGGCGATCGAGGCGACCGCGATCGCGGTCTTCTCGTCGGTGCACACGATGTTGTTGTCGAACGAGGCGCCCCGGACGATGTCGGCGCCCGCCTTCTCGACGTCGGCGGTCTCGTCGACCACCGCCGGCGGGTTGCCGGGGCCGGCCGTGATGGCGCGCTTGTCCGTCTTGAGGGCCTCGCGGACGACGCCCGGGCCCCCGGTCACCAGCAGCACCCGCACGTCGGGGTGCGCCATGAGCGCTCGGGCGCTCTCGATCGTCGGCTCCGCGACCGACGTGACGTAGTTCGCCGGGCCGCCGGCGCGCACGATCGCGCGGTTGATGAGCCGGACGACCGCGTTCGAGGTCCGCCGCGCGGACGGGTGCGCGTTGAACACGACGGCGTTGCCGGCCGACACGATCGAGATGGTGTTGTTGATGATCGTCGCGGCCGGGTTGGTGACCGGCGTGATCGACCCGACGACGCCGAACGGCGCCCACTCGGTGATCATCATCCCGTTGCGCCCCGAGACCGCGAGCACCTCGAGGTCCTCGGGGCCGGCCGTCTTCGCCGCCACGAGCCGGTTCTTCACGATCTTGTCGTCGACGCGCCCGAGGCCCGTCTCCTCGACGGCGAGCCGCGCCAGCGGCTCCGCCTGCTCGAGCGCCGCGCGTCGCACGGCCTCGATGAGCACCTTGCGCCGGTCGGGGTCGAGCCGGTGGTCGCGGAACGCATTCCGGGCCGCGGCGACGGCCTCGTTCAGGGTGGCGAACACGCCGTCGCCCACCTGCGCCGCTGCCGGCGCGGCCAGCTCCTGCTGCACCGCCATGCGGCGGGCCAGCTGCGGCCCGGGCTCGCCGACCCGACGGCGGACCCGCTCGATGATGTCGGTGACTTCGCGTTCGTCGACCACGTTACTTGTGATAGACCTCCGAGCCGCCGACTTCCCAGGTGTCGACGATGGCCATGATCACCGCGTCGCACGGGCGGTCCCGCGTGACCTCGGTCTGGCGCGCCGAGCTGCCGCTCGCGTAGAGCACGATCTCGCCGACGCCGGCGCCCACCGTGTCCACGCCCACGACATAGCCGCCCGTGGGCTTGTTGTCGACGCCCAGCTGCTGCACGACGAGCAGCCGCCACCCCTCCATGAGGGGCTCCTTGCGGCTTGCGACGACGGTCCCCGCGATCCGTCCCAGAAGCATGGTTCACTCCCGCCGGGCCGGGAGCGGTCCGCGGCCGGTCGCCCGGCCGAGCCGCCCCCGGAGGGGTCCTGCTGGCAGCCTCGCGTCAGCCGCCGAGCTCGGCCTTGGCCTCGGCCGCGCGCCCCAGCGGCAGGACGGTGTCCACGTTCGCGTGCGGGCGGGCGATCACGTGCGTGGCCACGACCTCGCCGACCTTGGCGGCGCTGCGCGAGCCGGCCTCGACTGCTGCCTTGACCGCGGCGACGTCGCCGCGCACGACGGCGGTCACGTAGCCGCCGCCGGTCTTCTCGTAGCCGACGAGCTCAACCTTGGCGGCCTTGACCATCGCGTCGGCCGCCTCGACCACCGCGGCGAACCCGCGGGCCTCGATCATTCCCAGTGCGTCTGCCATCGGACCCTCTCCGTGTGCTGCGTGCTCCGGCCGGCCGGGTGGCCGCCGGGTGGATGTGCTGGTGTGTCGTCTACGCCTTGGCGTCGCGGCCCTCGATCGCCTCGATGGCGGCCACGGCGGCCCGCCAGGCGACGTCGATGTCGGCCTCCTCGCCGCCCAGGTAGACCCGGCCCATCGAGCCGAATGACCGGACCTCGAGGATGTTGATCCTCGCTGCCTTCTCCGCCTCATTGGCGGCCAGCGGCGCGTAGGCCGCCGGCTCCATCTCGAGGACGTAGAGCGTCTGGCCGCCGATGATCATCTGGCCGTGCCGCGTCCGGTTGATCAGCTGGGCCTGGTGGTCGTCGATGCGCCGGATGATCTGGCTCGAGAGGATGCGCGGCTTGATGCGCGCGGTCTCCTCCACGCCCAGCTCGGCGAGGATGGCGGCGCCCGCCGCCCGCACCTCCGCCTGCGAGGGCGAGTGGATCTCGAGCAGGCCGAAGTAGCGCTCGATGATCTGCATCCCGGGCTTCACCGAGGTGCTCTTGAGCGCGATGTCGGTGAGGCGGTTGATCTCGATCCCCGGGGACACCTCGATGTACAGCGAGGCGTCGCCCGGCAGCGGCAGGAAGCCCTGCGCGACGGTGCCGAGGAACGCGGCGTACTGCGCCTGGAGGCTGTCCAGGAAGCAGTAGGCCCGCAGGTCAATACCGGCCACTGGAACCTCCCTCTCCGGTCACGATCTTGACGCCCGCCGAGGCCCCGATGCGGGTCGCGCCGGCGGCGATCATCTCTTCCACGTCATTCCTGGTCCGGATCCCGCCCGACGCCTTGACGCCCATCTTCGGCCCGACCGCCTCGCGCATCAGCGCGACGTCGAACACGGTGGCGCCGCCGGACGCGTACCCGGTGCTGGTCTTCACGAAGTCCGCCCTGGCCTGCTTGGCGAGCTGGCAGACGATGACCTTCTCGCGATCGGTGAGCAGGGCGGTCTCGATGATCACCTTGTTGAGCGCGCCCGCCTCGTGGCAGGCGTCGGTGACCCTCGCGATGTCGTCGCGGACGAGGTCGAGCATCCCCGACTTGAGCGCGCCGATGTTGATGACCATGTCGATCTCGCGCGCCCCTGCGCGCACGGCGGCGCGGGCCTCGTGGGCCTTGACCTCCGCTGTCGTGGCGCCGAACGGGAAGCCGATGACGCTCGCCACCGGAATGCCCGTGCCCCGCAGGCTCGCCGCGGCGCGGGCGACCCAGGCCGGGTTGATGCACACCGACGCGAAGTGGAACTGGACCGCCTCCGCGCACAGCTTGTCGATGTCGGCGGCGGTCGCGTCCGGCTTGAGCAGCGTGTGGTCGATGTACCGCGCCAGGTCTGCCGGGACGTTGCCGGCCTCGCCCGAGTAGGAGACCCGCGAGGCGCCGCCCGCGACCACCTCGGCGACCTTGGGCGCGCAGCGCGCGGCGCAACCGCCCGAGCAGGTGGCGCACTGGCCGGCGGCGAACCCGTCGGTCCCGGCGAGCGAGGCCATGACCTGGCGCGTGATCGCATCGATGAGCTGGGCGCGGTCGTCGGGCGGGGCGGTCATCGCTTGGGGTCCTCTGCCGATGGGCTGCGGTACTGCTGCTCGATCTGGGTGATCTTGGCGACGCGCCGGCCGTGCCGTTCCGCGCCCCACGGGGTGGCGAGGAACGTGTCGACGATCTCGAGGGCCAGGCCCTCGCCGATCATCCGCGCGCCGAGGGTCAGCACGTTGGCGTAGTTGTGCTCGCGCGCGTTGCGCGCCATCGAGGTGTCGTGGGCGTTGGCCGCGCGCACGCCGGGGACCTTGTTCGCGGCCATGGCGGAGCCGATGCCGGCGCCGTCGATGACGATCCCCGTCGCGCAGGCGCCGGTCGAGACGAGGCGCGCGACGACGTGGGCGAAGTCGGGGTAGTCGACCGCCTCCGTCCGGTTCGTGCCGCAGTCGGTCACGCCGAACCCCTGCTCGGTGAGGTGCTTCACGATGACCGCCTTGAGGGCCACGCCGCCGTGGTCGGCGCCGATCGCGATGGTCTTGGCGTCACCGGCGGGCGCGACGGGCGCCGGCGCGGGCGTCCCGGCCGGCGCCGCCGGCACGCTTCCCGTGCTCGGCGCGGCGACCGCCTGGCCCCCGGCCTCGACGGCCTCGAGCGCGCGCTCGACCAGCTGCCGGATCACGGCGGGATCGGGGGTGTGGGACTCAGCCATGGACGAGCACCCATTCGGCGGTGGACTCGTCGCAGGCGATGACGCTCAAGATGCCCGCCCTGATCGCGGCGAGCGCGATCGGACCGCGCCCCGCGCCCGCGGCGATGCCCATCCGGAGCGGCTTCTGTGCGAGGTCGGCGAGCGACAGGCCGACTGTGCGGGCGTCGAGCTCGGGCCAGACGATGACCCCGTTGTCGTCGAGGAACCGGCCGATCACGTCTCCAGCCGCACCCATGCTGCGCAACCGGGCCTGCTCAGCTTCGTCGACGAAGCCGGACGCGAGATGCGGGCTGTCCGCGGCGGGGATGCCGAGCCCGAAGACCGCGCTGGTCGCCGAGCGAGCGAGGTCGATGGTCTCGCGGATCGCGGGGTCGTTCACGAGCGCGTCCCGGAGGGCAGCGCTGCCCACGATCGCAGGTGCCGCGATGCCGTGGAACGAGGCGCCAGACGTGCTGGCGAAGCGCTCCAGGATCTCGCCCACGCGGGTGGGCTGATTCGAGCGGGACGCCGCCCCGTTGAGCTGCACGACCGCGGCGGCCGACGTCCAGCCCTGCGGCAGCCGCCGCGCGACGGCGAGCATCGTCCGGCCCCAGGACACGCCGATGACACCCGTGGGGCGCCGCTGCGCGAGGAAATCCGCGGCGAGTTCCGCAACAGCGTCACGAGCGAGGTCGTCCGCTGCCTCGCTGGACGCGGCGGCGGGCACATCCGCCACGAGGGCTGCGGCGAGCCCGAAGCGCTCGACCAGGCGGTCCTCGAGATCAACGAGGCGAGCGGCGGGATGCACGACCTCGATGCGGACGATCGACTCGTCCAGCGCGCGGTCCAGCAGCCGGCCCACGGCAAAGCGGCTGAGCCCGAGCTGTTCCCCGATCTGCGCCTGACTGAGATGCATCCGGTAGTAGAGCTGCGCGATCCGCACCAGCAGCCGCACGTCTCCGGGGCTGCCGCGCTTGGCGACCACGCATCCTCCGCTTCGAGAGCGCACATATGAGCGTTCGCATACTCATATGAGCACCTCGATAGACAGTAGGGCTCTGGACGCCGTGTGTCAAGAGGGCAACTGGATGGAAGGCAGTCCGTCGCGTGATCTTGCGGACCGCCCCTCTGTGCAGTCGGCGTCGGTCCGCCGCTCCCGACGCTACTCGAGAGCCCTCTTGATCACGGCTGCGTTCGCCGCCAGCTCATCGAAGGCGGGCGCTGGTCGCTGCCAGGCCGGCGAGTCGAGACTGAAGCCATCGCCGACGGTCCTCGCGAACACGTGAAGGTGCGCGTGGAAGACCTCCTGGAATGCCGCCTCACCGTCTGCGTAGAACAGGTTGATGCCTTCGCAAGGCAGGCCCGACGAGCGCAGGGCGCCCGCGAGCCGCTGGGCGACGACGAACACGTGCGCCGCGAGGTCTGGCGGAACCTCGCCCAGGAACGCGTGGTGCTCGTTCGGGATCACGAGGAGGTGGCCCGGCGTGACCGGCTCGCGCACCAGGAACGCCATCACGCGCTCGTCCCGATACACGGCCGCCGCCCGGGCCTCGCCCGCCACGATCTGGCAGAAGACGCACTCGGTCGCGGCGCGGTCCTCGCTCGTGGTCCCATCCGTCGGGACAACCGGCTCGCTCGCCACGCCTCGACCCCCCGTTCGCAGTGGTGCGACCTCATCGGGCGGGCCGCCACCTCTCCACTATCGGTGGAGGACCGGGCCCGCGCAAGTGCTCGCGAGCGGGAACGTCGAAGGACCGCCTCCTGGTCACGACCGTCCCGCCCTTGTGGCGCAGCCTGGGCTCGGAATCAACCGTCTGTCCGGCCTTGTTGGCGGACTGGCAAACCTCGGGGGTTCTTTCCATGTGGAGCGGTTGGGCGGTCGACTGGGCACCCGCGCTCTGAGGTGGGGCGATGGGCGGCAACCGCGTCGCACCGGGGGCTGGCTTGCAGTCGGCGCCGGCTTCGGACGAGCCCGTCCGACCGGGGCTTGACGCGACGCGCCGCAGGGATACTCTAACGGCGTTCGACTCTGAACAGGTTAGAGTCTAAGTCTTCTGGAGTCGACAGATGCCGAGGTTCGTTGGGCGGGGCAGGGAGCTCCGCGCCCTCCAGTCCGAGCTCGACGAGTGCCGGCAGACCGGCGAGGGGCGACTGGTCACCATTCGCGGTCGCAGGCAGGTCGGCAAGAGTGCGCTCGCCGAGCGATGGCTCGAGGGATACGACGGCCCGAGCGTGTTCTTCGAGGCCCACGGCTACACCGAGACGCGAGAACTCGGGCGGTTCCGCGACGCCCTGGCAGCCTCCTCGCTGCCGTCGGCCGCACAGGCATCGGGCGTGACGTTCAGCGATTGGCAGGCCGCACTGGTGACAGCGGCGGCGAACGCGACTCGGGAGCGGCCCTCCGTCATCGTCCTCGACGAGTTCCCGGATCTCTGCGACAAGGTTCGGGACGATGCCGGCAACCCGGCGCCGAGCCCGCAGGAGGGCGCTGTCCGGGAGGCCTGGCGCGAGCTGCGGAAGCTTCCGGTGATCGTGGTCCTCATCGGGTCGGACCTCTCGATGATGACCCGACTCACGACGTACGGCTTCCCGCTCTTCCAGAGGCCTACGCGCCAGCTCGTCGTCGAGCCGCTCTCCCCGCTCGAGGTCTCCCAGATCACGGGCTGGGGCGGCGACGCTGCGATCGACGCGTACCTCGTCACCGGCGGCTTCCCGAAGATCGTCGACCTCTGGCGCGCTGGGAGCCTCGAGTCGCTCCTGCGCCGGGAGCTCGCTGATCCCAGCTCGGAGTTCGTCACCGCGGCCGCGCGCATCCTCGACGGCGAACTGCCCGCCGCCACCGCCGCCCGTACCGTCCTGTCCGTCATCGGCGCCGGCGAGCGGACGCACAAGGGCATCGTCGTCGGGACGGGCATCGAGGGGAAGAACCTCGGGTATTCCCTGCGCGCGCTCGCCGACAAGGGGATGGTCGCCTCGGCGCTCCCGCTCTCGACCGCCGGGTCCGACGCACGCCGCTACCGGGTCGCAGACCCGTACCTGCGCTTCTGGCTCCGCTTCATCGAGCCGATCCGCGGCGAGATCGGTCGCGGCATTGGGGCGACGAGCGCCGGGCGCATTGCGCGCGCGTTCCAGGACTACTCCGGCATCGCCGTAGAGCCGATCGTCCGGTCTGCACTCGAGCGAATGGCCGCGGCGGGCGATGACCGCCTCAACGGGGCGAGGACCTTCGGGGGATTCTGGACCAGGGACAATCAGGTCGAGATCGACCTCGTGGGCGCCGATCGCGAAGAGCCCGGCGACAAGGTGCAGATCGCCTGCGTGGGGACGATCAAGTGGCGCTCGGCAAAGCCTCTCGACGGGTCGGACATCGCCGCGCTCGAGGCGTCGACGCTGCGCATGGCTGGTGCCGATCTCCACACGCCAGTCGTCGCCGTGTCGAGGCGCGGTTTCGGGCGCATTGCGCGCCCTGTCGCAGAGGTCACCGCCGAGGAGATCCTGTCCGCCTTCCCCGCAGACTGAGGGGCAACTGCGCAGGGGCGGTCCACGAGTCCGCGCGTCAGGCCCAGTCCTCGAGGCGGGGACGCGGGTCCGGTCGGGACGGTTGTGCCCGGACTCCTTGATGCACAAGCAAACCTTGCGTTCGTCGAGCGGGCGCCGCTTCGCTGCTCGTGGGTCCGGCGATCGGCCACCCGCCCGGTGACGTGGCGGCGGGCCGGGCGGCCCCGAACGGAGCTGAAGACGAGACCGACGACCTCCAGCGACGGCCGTGCGCCATGCTCGTCTCTGGCTCCCCGTCTCCCGGGGTGTCAGCGCGCCGCCGCGTAGACCGAGAACAGGGTCTCGTCGATCAGGGCCGACGGCATGCCCCACGAGGCGCTGAGGTAGGCCACCACGAGGTCGCGCTCGGGGTCGATCCAGAGCCGGGTGCCGGACGCGCCGCCATGCCCGAACGCTCGGGCCGACCCCGGGTGCCCGTGGCCGCGCGTCCCCCAGCCCAGCGCGTAGTGCTCGTCCTCGAGGCGGTCGGAGGCTCGGCCCAACCCGTCGATCGTGACCTCGCGCGTCGCCAGGTCCACAAAGGCCGGCGACAGGATCCGCGCCCCCTCGAGCTCGCCGCCGCCGAGCATCGCCTGCCCGAACCGCAGCAGGTCCGCGGCCGTGCTCCACAGCCCGCCGCCCGCCAGGCGCAGCGCGGTGTAGCGGTCCCGCATCGCGGCGGCGACGAGCGGGTTCTCGCGCGACCGCAGACGGGTGCCGTCCCACGCGCCCATGGAGACCGGGGCCATCCGGTCGGCGCGCTCCTGGCGAGGGTCGAAGACCGTGTCGACCATGCCCAGCGGGTCGAGCACAAGCTCCTTGAGCAGTTCGGGGAGGAGGCGGCCGGTCGCGCGCTCCATGGCGAGGGCCAAGAGCTCGAACGTGAACGTGGCGTAGCGGAAGGCGCTGCCCGGGGCTGTGACCAGGGGCCGAGCCAGGGTCCGTGCCAGGAGTTCGCCGCGGTCGATGCCCTCCCGGACCGGAGCCTCGAGCTCCTCGTCGTCGAGGCCCGTCGTGTGGGAGAGCACGTGCCAGGCCGTGATCCGCTCGCGGCCGTCGCCGGTCGCGAGCTCGGGAAGCCAGTCGGCGAGCGGCGCCTTGAGCCCGAGCCGCCCCTCCTCGACGAGGCGCAGTGCCGCCGTCGCCACGATTGGCTTGGTGATCGACGCCAGGAGGCACACAGCGTCACTGCCGATGCGGCGGTCGCCTGTGGGGGCGGTCGCCGCCTCGACGCGGATCGTGCCCGCGGCATTGGCGACACCGAGGATGACGAACGGCAAATCGCATGATTCGGCTCGACGCGCCGCAACGGTGAACGCATGGTCGAGCGCGACGGGGTCAAGTCGGTGGGCCGGCATGGATCGAGAGTAACGCCGCGGCATCGGTCCGGCATCGGCCGAGTGTCTCGAGTCTCGGGTGGGGGGCACTTGGGCCTCCCCGACCCGTCCAGGCCCGAAATCGGCTATCGCGAACTCGCACGTTCCGCGGCGGCCTCGGAGTAGGATTCGTGCGTGACCACCGCCCCGGCCCTTCATGTCGTCGCTGCCCCGGAACGCCCGGGAAGCCCCATCGCCGAGGAGATCCGGCTGCGCCTGGCCGACGCATGGGGCGACATGGGCGCGGCATGGGGCGTGGCCCCGGCGATCGCCCGCGTCCACGCCTACCTCATGTCCCGCCAGGAACCGCTCACCGAGCGCGAGGTCCGCGAGGCGCTGGGTCTCTCGCATCGCGCCGCGAGCCTCGCACTTGCCGAAGCCGAGGCGTGGGGCCTCGTCGAGAAGGTCGCGGAGCCGCGCCGCGTCGGCCGCCGTGGGCCCGCGGGCACCGCGTACCAGGCGATCGGCGACCACTGGCGCTGGTTCGGCCGGGTGGTGGCCGAGCGCAAGCTCCGCGAGGGCGACCCGATCATCGAGGTCCTCGAGCGGACCCTAGCCGACACGACCGCCGCCCTCGAGCGCGCCCCGGCCGACCGCGACCTCGTGCGCATGCGCGAGTGGCTGGCCACGTTCCTCGTGTTCGTCCGGCTGTTCGACCGGGCCGTCGGGCTGGTGTCGCGGCTCGAGCCCACCGAGCTCGCGCGCGCGCTGCGTCTGCTCGGCGAAGTCCCCGACGATGCGATCCTGCGGCTGATCTCGCTGCTCGACGGGCTGCCCGACCAGGACGTCCTGGGCCTGGTGGAGGCGCTCTCCCGGCTCTCGCCCACAAGCGCTCGCCGCGCCACGACCCTGATGTCGGGGGTGGTCCGCACGCTGGTGCGCTGATCGGCCAGTCCGCCCAACCGCCGCCAAGCCGCCCAGCGGTTCCTGGGGCGCCCCGCCGAGCACGTCGACCGCCCGGCGCATTCGTCGCCCGCGGAGGCCGCGGCAGTCGTCGCGCGCACCGGCGGGCGGCCCAAACGCAGGGCCGGGCGTCGCGGCGACCGCTGGGCGGCTCGCGCAGGCGGCTCACCCGGAGGCGACGACCGTGACCAGGCCCGTCGCCTTGTCGACGTCGATCGTCATCTTGGCCGGGTCCAAAGTGGCCGTGTCGAGTTTGGCGTCGAGCACTGAGCCGGTGATGACGAGCCGCCAGGCGTCGCCTCGATCCTCGGTGGTCACCAAGTCGGCGACCTCGTCGGGACCCCGGATGGACTCGAAGGCGGCAACCGCGATCCGGCTGGCAAGATCCTCGTCCACGCCCGCCCAGCCGCTCGCGGACTGGCCGAACAGCACCGAAGGCGTGATGGCGCCCACACGGGTTTGGACCATGGCGGCAACGATCGGCCCGGAGACCAGGAGCCGCCCGTCGCTCCCCGCCAGCCAGTCGGGAACGCCCAGGATCGGCACCGCCCGCCCCGTGGCCCAGCCGGGGTGCCACGCATTCACGTTGGCGAGCCGGTTGCCGAGCGGATCCACCGTCGCGGCGACCCAGGCCACCCCGTTCCCGACCAGTGCGAGCGTAGCGGGGACCGCCACGACGTCGGTGGCGCCGCTCGACTTGGCCGACACGACGTCCACGCGCGACTGGTCGGCGAGCGAGACGAGGTGCACGCGCGAGCCCGTCCAGTCGGTCGAGAGCCAGGCGATCCGGTCGTCGCCCGCGATCCCGCCGTCGCCGATGACTGCCGTCGCGACGTGGTCCTCGACGACCTGCGGGTGGGCGCCGTCGGCCTGCACCAGGTACAGCGACGCGTCCGACGGGTCAGCCGATCCCTGCTCGCCGGTGCCCCCCGCCTCGCGGAACAACAGTGCCTGGCCCCAGACGCCGAGCTGCGGGACGTAGCCGTCGCGATCCAGACGGCTGGTGACGCGGTTGTCGGGCAGCGAGCGCACGACGATCGTGCTCGCGTCGGCATGCCCGGGATCCTTCGGCCGGGGGACGGCGTACGCGACGCGAGCACCGCTCGCCGCCATCGCCGGCGCCCGGGCGCTCGACCCGACCCCGTCGTACTGCCAGCCGGTGTCCACACCGTGGTCGAGCCTGGTGGTCTTGCCCCCGAAGGTCGTCAGGTTCAGTGCCCAGGAGATCGGCTGCCCCGCGTAGGCCCCGCACCCCGTCTGCCCGGTGCAGTCGATCGGCGGTCGCGTGTACCAGGTCTCCATCCACACGATGCCGGCGTCGGTCAGCTGGGGCGACACGATCTGGTGGCCGTTCTCGAGCATGTCCACGATGCGGACCGAGTAGGCGGGATCATTCGACGGATTCGTCGGATCTGTGCCGATGATGAACGGCCAGCCGACTGTGTCGGCGAAGCGGAGGGCGTACTGGAGGTGGCCCTTCAGCGCGAACGTGCCGTCGAAGACCTCGGTCAACTGCGACGGGTCGAGGACGACGACGTCCTCGACCGGGGACGGGGTCGCCGCCACTGTCGGCTGGGGCGAGGCGAACACAGGACTCGCGGGTGCGCTCGGCGCAACGGCAGGCCGACTCGTCGCAACGGGCGTTCCCCACCGCACGGCGCCGCTCGTCGCGACAGCCACGGCCACGGCCGCGGCGACGACCAACGCCGGCACGAGCAGTCGGCTGCGGTGCCCGTGCCATCCCCGAGCAGCGACCACCGAGGCCGCCACGTCCGGAACCATTGCCATGCGGGCGCGAAGCCGAACCGGGACCGCGCCCGGGTCGTCGGCGAGGAGCGCGTTGCGGATCGCATCGTCGATGTGCTGCTCGTCGGTCACGATCGGCCTCCCGGCAGGCGCTCGCCCGCCTCGAGCGACGCCCGCAGCTCGCGCAGCGCGTAGTGGAGCCGGGACTTCACCGTGCCCTCGCGCGTCCCGGTGCGCTCGGCGATCTCGGCCGGCGTCAGCCCCTCGAGGTGGCGCAGGACGACGGCGATCCGGTGGTCGGGGTCGAGTCTCGCCAGGGCCTCGTGGAGCGCGTCGCGCTCCACGACAGCCGCGCAGACGTCCGGATCCTCGCCGTCCGGCGACTGGGCGAGGTTGAGGGGGAAGACGCGTCGGCGCCGAAGCCTTGCCCGGCACTCGTTGACGATGATCCGGTCGAACCAGGCGTCGGCGCGGGTCTCGTCGCGCAGGTCCGACCAGTGAATCCACGCCTGGACACCCGCGTCGTGCACCGCGTCCTCGGCCTCAACCGGGTCGCGCAGGATCACGGCTGCCAGCCGGTGGGCGCGGGCAAGCCGTGCCTCGGTGAAGGTGAAGAAGGCCGCGCGGCGAGCCGCATCGGCGTCGGCCCGCTCCAGCCCCCTACTCGCCACGCGCCCCACCCCCACGACCCGACCTCCCGCGATCACAGCCACCAGATGCGCCCATCCGGTGTCCGGTTCAATCCTGCCTGATCGATGTCGGCCCCGGACGCCCCCCATGCCTGCGCGCCGCTCCCGCGCCGCGGCGACTGCGCGCGGCCCCGTATGCAGCCAGCGGCTCCACCGTGCACTAACGGCACGCCTCAGACGCGCGCGACATGGGATGTGCGTCGGACGTGGCGTATCGGCTTCGTGACGGCACGGCTCAGCCTCCACGGGTATGAATCGTGCGGGGAGCGCACGGTGGACCCGCTGGCTGCATCAGCGCAGGGCTGGCTGCATCAGCGAAGCGAGCCAGCCGGACGCCCGGGCCCTCCGCAGAGGCCGCCGTCATGTCGGCGCGGGGAACGCGGGCGCGGGCGAATCGCGGGCCCGTGCCATAATCGACGTCTAACGCCGGACCGAACCGGTTCGAACGGGCGAAGACCCCGGGGCCAGTCGGACGGCCGGCGCGCGTCCTCCCGGAGAGCCCAACCAATCATGACCGACACCTCCACCTGGGCCACCAAGAAGGGTCTCGCCCAGATGCTCAAGGGCGGCGTCATCATGGACGTCGTCACCGCCGAGCACGCCAGGATCGCCGAGGATGCGGGCGCCGTCGCCGTCATGGCGCTCGAGCGCGTCCCGTCCGACATCCGCGCCGCCGGCGGCGTCGCGCGCATGTCCGACCCGACCATGATCGAGGGGATCATGAGCGCGGTCTCGATCCCGGTGATGGCCAAGGCGCGCATCGGCCACTTCGTCGAGGCGCAGATCCTCGAGGCCCTGGGCGTGGACTACATCGACGAGTCCGAGGTCCTCACCCCGGCCGACGAGCGCAACCACATCGACAAGCACGCCTTCAAGGTCCCGTTCGTGTGCGGCTGCCGGAACGTCGGCGAGGCGCTGCGCCGGGTCAGCGAGGGCGCGGCGATGATCCGGACCAAGGGCGAGGCCGGCACCGGCAACATCGTCGAGGCGGTCCGCCAGCTGCGCGACGTGCTGGCCGAGATCCGCCGCCTGCAGGGCATGCGCGAGGACGAGCTGTTCGTCGCGGCCAAGGAGCTGGGCGCCCCGTACGAGCTGGTCAGGCAGGTCGCGGCCGAGGGCAGGCTCCCGGTCGTGAACTTCGTGGCCGGCGGGATCTCGACCCCAGCCGACGCCGCGCTCGTGATGCAGCTGGGCGCCGAGGGCGTGTTCGTGGGCTCCGGGATCTTCAAGAGCGAGGACCCGGCCCGCATGGCGAACGCCATCGTCCAGGCCACCACGCACTTCACCGACGCCAAGATCCTCGCCGAGGTCAGCAAGGGCCTGGGCGCGCCGATGCGGGGGATCGCGCTCGAGTCCATCCCGGACCAGGAGCGGATGGCGGTCCGCGGCTGGTAGGCCGGACCGGTCGGCGGGAGCCGGCGCGATGACGATGCGGATCGGAGTCCTGGCCCTCCAGGGGGCCTTCGCTGAACATGTGGCCACGCTGCGCGCCATCGGCGCGGAGCCGGTGGAGGTGCGCCTGCCGAGCCATCTCGACGACGTGGAGGGCCTCATCATCCCGGGCGGGGAGAGCACGACGATCCGTCGGCTCATCGCCCGCTGGGGCCTGGCCCAGCCCATCCTCGACCTGGCGTCGAGCGGCGCGCCCATCTTCGGCACGTGCGCCGGGATGATCGTGCTGTCGCGCGAGATCGTCGGCGGCGAGGCGCCCGTCCTGCCGCTGCTCGACGTGACCGTGGAGCGCAACGCCTTCGGGCGCCAGCTGGACTCGTTCGAGACCGAGCTCGACGTTCCCGTGCTGGGCGACACGCCCGTCCACGCGGTGTTCATCCGCGCCCCGGTCATCTCGGGCGTGGGACCGGGCGTGGACGTGATGGCCAGCCTGCCCGACGGGCGGATCGTCGCGGTTCGCCAGCGCAATGTCATCGCGACGTCGTTCCACCCGGAGCTCGCCGGCGAGACGCGCTTCCACCGCCTCCTCGTCACGATGGCCTCGGAGCACGCGGACCCGGGCGAGGGCGTCGGGCGGCGCCAGTACCCGACCCGCCGCTCGCAGCATGGACGGTGATCCGATCGTGGCCCGCAGCACCAGCAAGGTTCGGTCGGCGCGCCTGACCGACTTGGCGGCGCTCGGCGAGCTCTCCCGCCTCGCTCAGGGCGGGGCCGATGCGACGCGCTCCCTGGGGCTGCCCGTGAGCGGCCCGCCGATCGGCGTGTTCAGCCTGTTCCGTCTGCCCCTGGGCGCCTTCCAGCCCCACGACGCGCTGTACGTCTTCGAGCGCGACAGCCACATCGCGGGGCTCCTGCGCGTGGAGCGCGATTCGGGTCGCGACGAGTGGACCGTCGTGGAGCTCGACGCGGTCGGCGGGCCTGACGCCGGCGACGTGCGGTTCCGGCTGGTGCAGCACCTCCTGCGCGACGGGGCCAAGCGCGGGGCCACGCGCTTCCACGTCGCCTGCGCGGACGCAGACGACAACGTGGAGCTGTTCATGCAGGCGGGCTTCGTGCGCTTCGGCGACGAGCGGATCCTGTTCCGCCAGCCCTCGGTCGCGCTGCCCGCGCCGTGGACCGACGCCCAGGCCCGAGCGGCCCGCATCCGACCCACGACCCCGCTCGACGCGGTCGCGCTGTCGCGCCTGTACGCGGCCGTGACCCCCGGCCCGGTCCAGCGGCTCGAGTGCGTGCGCCTCCCGGACTTCGAGCGCCAGGGCCGCGACTGGCGGGTTCCGCGCAGCTCGCTGGTCCCGATCCTGCGCTTCGCCGACGTCTACACGTACGCGCTCGAGGCGCCGGGAGGCGGCCGCGACGGCACGCAGCTCGACGCCTTCCTCCAGGTCGGCGTGGCCAAGGAGGACCAGCCGCACTACCTCAAGCTCATCGCCCGACCGGAGGCGGACGTAGCGCCTATGACGCGCTTCGCGCTGGGCGTCATCGCGGAGCGGGCCGACAAGGGAGCGCTTCGCCGGGAGGGGGTCATCGCACCCGTGCGCACCTATGAATCGCCGCTGGACCGCCGGCTGGAGGAGGAGGGTTTCGAGGACGTCGCGACTGTCACGCTCCTCATGAAGGAGACCCTGGTCCGTGTCGCCGAGCCGCGCCTCGTGCCGGCCGGCGTCCGGTGAGCGCGAACGCAGGAGGTCCGAACGTGGGAGACCAGGCTCGCCACCGCGAAGCGACCGACGACCTCGCCGTCCTGCTGGCGGCGCTGCCCCCGGAGATCGTGACCGCCCTCAACGCGCTGCCCGACCGGGAGACCCTCATCGAGGTCGTCCTCGACCTGGGACGGCGGCCCGAGGCCCGCTACCCGGGCTCCGAGGTGACGCTGCTCGATCGCGAGATCACCGACAAGGACATCGCCTTCGTCGTCGAGCACATCGGCAGCTTCGGCGACGACAACCGGGCGGGGATCGAGCGCACGCTCCACCGGATCAGCGCGATCCGCAACCGCAACGGCAAGATCGTCGGGCTCACCTGCCGTATCGGCCGCGCCGTCTACGGGACGATCGAGATCATCGCGGACTTCGTGGAGAGCGGGAAGTCGATCCTCATCATGGGCCGCCCGGGCATCGGCAAGACCACGATGCTCCGCGAGGCCGCCCGCGTGCTGGCCGACGAGCAGCGCAAGCGCGTGGTCGTGGTGGACACGTCGAACGAGATCGCGGGCGACGGCGACATCCCGCACCCCGCCATCGGCAAGGCGCGGCGGATGCAGGTCCGGACCCCCTCGCTCCAGCACGAGGTCATGATCGAGGCGGTGGAGAACCACATGCCCGAGGTCATCGTCATCGACGAGATCGGCACCGAGCTCGAGGCGCAGGCGGCCCGCACGATCGCCGAGCGCGGCGTGCAGCTGATCGGCACCGCGCACGGCAACAACCTCGACAACCTGATGCTCAACCCCACCCTGTCGGACCTGATCGGCGGGATCCAGAGCGTCACCCTGGGCGACGAGGAGGCCCGCCGCCGCCGTTCCCAGAAGTCGGTCCTCGAGCGCAAGGCGCCGCCCACGTTCGACGTGATCGTGGAGATCCAGGACCGCGAGCGGGTGCTGGCCCACAGCGACGTCGCCGAGACGGTCGACGCGATGCTGCTGGGTGACCCGGTGGCGCCCGAGCTGCGCTGGCGAGACGAGGAGGGCGTGCACCGCTCGCAGTCTCGGCCCAGGCCCACGGCGCGCGATGTCGCGCCCGGCGACCGCTTCAGCGGGTTGACCGGCGCGGGTGCCAGCGCCTGGGGTCGCGACCCCGGCTGGCGCGGCGCGTCCACATACCGCACCGGTTTCCCGGGCGGCGAGGAGCGGCTGCCCGCACGACCCGGGTTCCGGCCCGGGCAGTCGGGCGGCTGGCGCGCGAACCGCGGCGCGTCCGGCGGCGAGCGGGGATCCGAACGCGGGGCCCGCGGCCCGGAGGGCGACCGACCGGGTCTGACGGTCCTGCCCGGGGAGCACTTCGCGGTGCAGCCCGGGGCTGCGTTCGTGGCGGGCGAGATCGCCGACCGCGGGCCCGTCGAGCGCTCCGAGGCCGGCGCCATCGCCCCCGCGCCTGTGCCCGACGTCCGGGCCCGCGACGCCCGGGAGCTCGAGCGCCAGCGCGCCTGGCGGGCGGAGGCGGCGCACGCTCTCAACGCCCTCCACGAGGACGAGGGCACGCGGCCGGTCAACGCCGCGGAGCTCGAGACCAAGGAGGAGGAGCGGATCGCGCGCATGGTGCCGGGCGAAGTGGGCTGGGACGGCGAGGAGGGCGAGGACTCCACACTCGGCTCCGCCGCGGCCGCGGCGGAGCTTGGCCCGCTGCCCACGCTGCGCGTGTTCCCGCACGGCATCAGCCGCCGCCGACTCGAGCAGGCGATCAAGGACCTCGAGCTGCCGGTCGTCATCGCGCGCGATCCCGAGGAGGCCGACGTGGTGATGACGCTCCGCTCGGAGTACCGCCAGAAGCCCGCCGCCGTCCGGGACGCCGAGGATCGGGGCCTTCCCATCTACGTGCTCAAGGCCAACACGATCGCGCAGATGCAGGCCAGCCTGACGTCTGTGTTCGCGCTGGAGATCGACCCGCGCGAGGCCGCCCTGCGCGAGACCGAGCAGGCCATCACGCAGGTGATCAAGCAGCAGGAGCCGATCGAGCTGGCGCCCCAGAACGCGTACGTCCGCCGGCTGCAGCACCAGATGGCCGAGCGCGCGAACCTGGTGTCGCGCTCACGCGGCCGCGAGCCGTACCGGCGGGTACGCCTCTACCCGGACGTGGCGCGTCCCGCCTGGCGGTAGCGGGCGCCTCCCTGGCACCAGTCGGTCAGGAGGCGCCCATCCCGTACGCGGCCACGAGCTCTTCGTGCCGCCGCCGGCGCCGAGGCTGAGCGCGGACGAGGCGGCCGCGGCCGCCCGCGCGGAGGAGGCGGACGCGGGAGCGACGGTGACCTCGACGGACCTCGCGATCGATGTACGAGCTGGACCTGACCCGCACGGACGGCTTCTACGTGAAGGTCGAGGTGGACGCGCTGAGCGGCGCGGTCACCGTGGTGGGCCGCGGCTGACAGGCCGGGCAACGCCGCGCCCGGCCGCACGTCTCCTCCGCGTATGCTCGCCGCGCCATGACCACCGCCGCGCCGCTCCACCCGGGCACGCTCGCCGCGCACGCGGACCTGCCCGCCACGCCAGCGACCGGCCTCTCCGAAGGCGAAGCCTCGCGACGCCGCGCCGCGGGCCTGGGCAACGTGGCGCTGCCGCCCACCACGCGCACCTACCGCCAGATCCTCTACGAGAACACGTTCACCTTCGTCAACAACATCCTGTTCCTGCTCGGGATCGCGCTGGTGCTCGTCGGCCGGCCCACCGACGCCGTGGTGTCCCTGGCGGTCATCTCGGTCAACATCGTCGTCGGCATCGTCCAGGAGATCCGCGCGAAGCGGACGCTCGACCGGATCGCGCTGCTGACCCGGCCCACGGCCACCACGATCCGCGACGGCGCCCCGATCGAGCTGCCGCCCGACGACCTGGTCCTGGGCGACCTCGTGGAGCTGCGAGCGGGCGACCAGGTGGTGCTCGACGGGCGGCTCGCGAGCGGCGGCGTGGGCGTGGACGAGTCGCAGCTCACGGGCGAGAGCGACGTGGTCGCCAAGCGCCCGGGCGACGAGGTGTTCAGCGGCAGCTTCGCGACCACCGGCACCGGGCGGTACGTCGTCGAGAAGGTGGCCAGCGCGAGCTTCGCCAACCAGATCACCGCCGGCGCACGCTCCTTCCGGCGGATCGTGACGCCGCTCCAGGGCGAGGTCAATCTGGTCGTGCGCGTCGTCCTGGGGATGGTCGTGTACCTCGAGGTCCTGCTGGTCATGCGGGGCCTGGTCCAGGCGACCCACCCCGGGGAAGTCGTCGCGGACGCGACCCTGCTGGCCGGCCTCGTCCCGAACGGCCTGTTCGTCTCGATCGCCGTGGCGTACGCGCTGGGCGCGATCCGGATCCTTCGCTTCGGGGCCCTGGTGCAGCAGGCGAACGCCATCGAGAGCCTCTCGCACGTGGACGTGCTGTGCCTCGACAAGACCGGGACCCTGACGGCGAACCGGCTCCAGGTCGATCGCGTGGTGCCCTTGGACGATGCCAGCGAGGCTGAGGTGCTCGACGCGGCGGCGGCGCTGGCGGCATCGGCGACGGCCGGCAACACGACGAGCGACGCGATCGCGGCTCGCTGGCCGGCCGCGCCCCGTCCCCTGTCGGGCGAGGTGCCGTTCTCGCCCACGCGCAAGTGGAGCGCCGTGGCGTTCGCGGACGTGGGCGCGGGCGATGGGCGGGGGCCGGGGATCGTGGCGCTGGGCGCGCCCCAGTTCCTGCGCCAGTACCTCGCCGGCGGAGGAGCGGCGCACGCGGGGCCCTCGGGAGAGGCCGACCAGGCGGTCTGGGACACGATCCGCGCGGAGCTCTCGACGCTGACCGCCCGGGGCCTGCGCGTCCTGCTGGTCGCGACGCACCCGGACGCCTCGGCCCTCCCCCCGGACTCGGGCGACGCCTCCGCCACGCTCCCCGCGGGGATGCGGGCGCTCGGGCTGGTGGCCCTGCGCGACGAGCTGCGCGACGAGGCCGCGGCGACCCTCGCCTCGTTCCGGGCGAACGGCGTCGGGGTCAAGATCATCTCGGGCGACGATCCCGAGACCGTGGTGGCGCTCGCGCGGCAGGCGGGGATCGAGGATGCGGCGTTCGTGTCGGGCGCCGACCTGGACGTGCTCGACGACGTGCGGCTGGGCGCGGTCGCCGAGGAGACGACCGTGTTCGGCCGCATCACGCCGGCCCAGAAGGAGCGCCTCGTCGACGCGCTCCGCGCCCGCGGCCACTACGTCGCCATGATCGGCGACGGGGTGAATGACGTCCTCTCGCTCAAGAAGGCGAACCTCGCGATCGCGATGGGCAGCGGCACCCAGGCCACCCGAGGCGTCGCCGACATCGTCCTCATGCAGGACTCGTTCGCGGCCGTCGCCCAGGCGGTTGAGGAGGGGCAGCGGATCCTCAACGGGATGCAGGACATCCTCAAGCTGTTCCTGACCCGCATCGCGACCGTCGCCCTCGCGGTGATCTCGTCGCTCGTGGTGGTCGCGTTCCCGATCGAGCTGCGCAACGCCTCGGCGCTCACCATCTTCACGGTGGGCATCCCGAGCGTGCTGCTCGCGTTCTGGGCGGCGCCCGGTCGTCGCCTCCGCGCCTCGCTGACCCGCACTCTGGCCACGTTCGTGGGGCCGGCGGCCATCGTCTCGAGCCTCATCGGGCTCCTCGTCCTGAACGGCTCGCTGTTCCTCGCCGGCGCCTCGGGCCCCAACGGCCAGGGCTTCATCGTGGCGCTCGACAACGCTCGGACGGCGCTGACGGCGTTCCTGGTGTTCGCAGGGCTCCTGCTGATCCTGTTCGTGGAGCCGCCGACGGCGTGGTTCGCGGTCGCCGAGCCGCTGACCGCCGATCGCCGCCCGGCCATCCTCGCGATCGTCCTCGCGGTCACGTTCATCGCGACGATGGTGTCGGGGACCGCGCGCGACTTCTTCTCGTTCGGGCTGCCGACGCCGCGCGACGTGGCGCTGGTGGTGGCGGCGGTGGTCGTCTGGACGCTGCTGGTGCGCGAGGCCTGGCGCCGACAGCTCGTGGAGCGGTTCCTGGGCATCGCGGACGGTGGAACGCGCGCACATTGACGCGGCGCGGGCGGCTGAGGGGCTACGCCTCGCGCAGCACCCGGATGCCCCGCTGCTCGGCCATCGCCTGGACCCAGCCCGCAGCGTTCATGCCTGGATCGCTCTCGCGATACGGCGCGTCGTCGCCGTCGTCGGCCCGACCGCTCCCGCCGACCAGCGTCAGCGTGCCGCCGTCGGCCGCGAGGTTGTCGAGCAGCCGCTCGAGGTCGTCCTCGCCAACCATGACGAACCGCGACCCGACGTCAACCGACACCGAGCCGTCGTCGCCCGCCATGACCGTGAGGTCGCCGCTCCGCTTCTCGCCGATCCCCACGTCTCGTCCTCCGTCGGGGGCCGCACCCGGCCCAGCCAAGAGGCTACTCGGCGCGCGTGGCGCCCGTGAAGCTGAACGACGACAGCCGCACCGCCGGCACCACGCTCCCGCCCAGGAGCCCGCGCAGGCACCGCCGGTCGCGGCTGATCGCCTCGACGCCTCCGAGCGCGTCGAGGTACGACATCGTGAACCGCAGGTTCCTCACCGGGCCCACGATCCTGCCGCCCTCGACGAGGAACGTGCCGTCGCGGGTCATGCCCGTGATCACCACGCGCTTGGGGTACACCGGGTTGGTGTAGTGGAAGCGGGTGACCAGCAAGCCGCGCTCCAGCCCGCCAATCAGCTCGTCCGTGGTGGCCTCGCCGGGCGCCATCGCCATGTTGGTCGGGAACGGGCCGTAGGGGTTGGGCGCCGGCAGGCCGTGGCCAGTGGAGTGGTGGCCGGCGCGCGACGCGGTCTGGGCGTCGAACGCGAGGTCGCGGCAGATGCCGCGGTCCAGCAGCGACAGGCGCTGCTTGGCGACGCCCTCCGCGTCGAAGCCCATGGGCAGCCCGGCTGGGTCACGGCCGTCGTCGGTGATCGTCACCAGCGGCGACGCGACCTGCTTGCCGGCCTCCCAGAAGGAGCGGTCCTCGGCCACCGCCAGCGCGGAGAAGCCGAGGTAGCCCAGCATGTCGAGCAGGTCCACGACCGCGTAGTGGTTGAGCACGACCGGGTAGTCGCCGGGCTCGATGTCCACCGGGCTGGCCGATGCTCGCGCCCGCTCGGCCGCCTCGCGACCCAGGGCCGCGCCGTCGATGGCGGTGGCGTCCACGGAGCAGTCCTCCGCGTAGCCGGTCCCGTTGTCGGGGCCCATCGCCACGGTGAGCAGCTGGCTCGTCGTCCGGCGCTCGGCCGCCCGCACGCCCTTCGAGTTGGCGACGGCGAACGCCTCGGCGTCGGTCGAGAACGAGCCGAACGCCATCACGCCCTCCGCGTCGGCCGCGGCGATCACGGCGCGGGCGCCGTCGGCGCGGAGCTCCGGCGTGGCGCCGCCCGTGCCGTCGGACCAGGCCGCCTCGACCGGTTCGGCGTTCGTTGCGCCGGGCTCGGGCAGGCCCGCCCAGTCCTCCAGCTCCTCGACGTAGGCGGCAATCGCCGCGGCTCGCTCGACCAGGGCCCGCAGGCCCTCGGCATCCGTGCGGCCCGACGAGGCCACGGCGACGCGGCGGCCCCTGGCAACCCGCAGGTTCACGGACGCCTCGGACGAGGCCACGTTCTGGTGGACCTCGGAGTTGGCGAACCGCGTGAGCGCCGACTCGCCGGACACCACCAGCGCCTCGGCCTCGGTGACACCGGCCTGCTTCGCCAGGCGCACGACCTCCTCGGCGATGCGGAGCGCAGACTCCGGATCGGCGGCGGCACCCTGGGTTCGCTGCATGCCGCTCACGACATCACCCCCACCCGCACATTGCGGAACCGGGCCCCCGAGACGCCGTGGCCCACGTGACCGGTCTGGGTGGGCTCGCCCTTGCCGCAGTTCGGGGTGCCCCACATGCGCCACGAGCTCGCGTCGCCCACGGCGTCCATTGAGCGCCACAGCTCGTAGGTGATGCCGGTGTACGTGCCGTTGCGGAACAGCCGGCCGACCCTGCCGTTCCTGACCTCGCGGACAACCTCGGTCCCGAACTGGAAGTTGAGGCGCCGGTCATCGATGGACCAGGACCGGTTGGTCTCGAACAGGAGCCCGTCGTCGGTGTCGGCCACGATGTCGTCGAAGCTCATGCCCGGCTTCGGCAGCAGGTTGACGTTGGTCATGCGGATGAGCGGGATGCGGTTCCAGCCGTCCGCCCGCATCGCCCCGCCTGACTGCCGCCCGATCCGCGGCGCCGTCTCACGGGACGAGAGGTACCCGACGAAGATGCCCTCCTTGATGAGCGGCACCTGCTGCGCCGCGACGCCCTCGTCGTCCCAGCCGAACGTGCCGAGCCCGCCCGGGGCGGTGGCGTCGGCAACGATGTCGCACAGGTCCGAGCCGTACCTGAAGTTGTCGAGCATGCCCGGCATCAGGAAGCTCGTGCCGGCGTAGCTGGCCTCGGTGCCGAAGGCGCGGTCGAGCTCGCTCGGGTGGCCGCAGCTCTCGTGGACCTGCATGTAGAGCTGGCTCGGGTGGAGCAGGATCGTGCGCATGCCCGAGGGGAGGGGCGGGGCGCTCAACAGCTCCACCGCCTCGTGCGCCACGCGCTCCGCGTTGCCCGCGAGGTCCATCGCGCGGATGAACTCGTAGCCCGCCGAGCCCCACAGCCCACCGTTGTCGGGGTAGCTCCGCCGCTGGTGCTCGTCACCGTCGATCGCGTTGGCCTCCAGGCCGCTGCCGACGTGGGTGATGCGCTGCTCGGTGTAGCTGCCGTCGGACGCGGCGAAGGTCTTCTCCTCGCGCTGCGCCGAGTACATGGACTCGGTCCAGGCGATGCCCTTCACGGCGTTCATCGCCCGGTCGGCGTCGAGGAGCGCACCGATCTTGCGGTCGAGCGGGACGGCGAAGGGGTCCTCCGCGACGGGCGTCTCGTAGCGGCCGCGGGCCGGCGGTCGGTCGTCGAGCACCACCCGGTTGCGGATGGTGGTCGCGCTCGCCCGGGCGATCCGGACAGCCTCCGCTGCCACCCGGTCCGCCTCGGCGGCGCTCAGGTCGTGGCTGGCCGCGAAGCCCCACGCGCCATCCACCAGGACGCGGACGCCGAAGCCCTCGGTCTCGCCGGCCGAGACGCCCTCGACCCGCGTGGACTTGACGGTGATGGATTCCTCGAGGCGCCGGACCACGCGCACGTCGGCGTACGTGGCCCCCCGCGCGGTTGCCGTGTCGAGGGCGCGGCTGGTCAGGTCTCGCATTGCGGCCGAGGGTACCGTGGCGCAGCGGAGTCGTCGCTGAGGCGAACGGCGTATCCGACGCTGTATCGACCGCGCAACTGCCATGAATCTCGGTCGCCGAGCTTCCGCTGCGGTCCGTTCGGCCCCCCTACGGACACCAAGCGGCCCTGTGGTGGAGGGTCAATCCTCCCGACCCTTTCTCCATCCGACGACCGTGGCCGCTGACGATCCGCTCTGATCGCCGACTCCCCGGCCGTCGTGCGCGTGTCAAGCGCGGGACGGGCATGCCGAGCGCCCGCCCAACGCCAACGAGGGCTGGAGGAGTTGAGATGGGCGATGCCGGCGGGCTTGTGACGAGCCCCGATCTGCTCTCGGTTGCGGGGGCCGCGCCGCCCGAGCCGACCACCGAGAACCACTGGCTGCAGGTCGCGCTGGCCCACAAGGGCATCAGCCGCCGGCGGTTCCTCGGGTTCGCGTCGGCGATGACCGCACTGCTCGCGCTGCCGGCGGCGATGACCCCGCAGATCGTCAACGCGCTCGAGACCAAGAAGAAGCCCGTCGTCGTCTGGCTCGAGTTCCAGGACTGCGCTGGCAACACGGAGTCCATGCTCCGCAGCTCCAACCCGCCCATCGCCGACATCGTCCTCGACGCGCTCTCGCTCGAGTACCACGAGACGATCATGGCCGGCGCCGGTGCGGCCGCCGAGAAGGTCCTCAGCGATCACGTCGCGGCAGGCGACATCGACATCCTCATCGTCGAGGGCTCGATCCCGACGGCCGACGGCGGCGTCTACTGCACGATCGCCGGCAAGACCGCGCTCCAGCACCTGCAGGAGGCAGCTGCCGCCTCGAAGCTCGTGATCGCCGTCGGCGCGTGCGCCTGGGACGGCGGCTTCCCGCGGCTCGGGCCCACGGGCGCGGTGGGCGTGGGCGACGTCATCGGCAACAAGCCGCTCATCAACCTCGGCGGCTGCCCGCACAACGTGGCCAACACCACGGCCACCATCGTCCACTACCTGACCTTCAACTCCGCCCCCGCGCTGGACCAGTACAACCGCCCGCTGTTCGCCTACGGCCACCTCATCCACGACCAGTGCGAGCGCCGCGCCAACTTCGACGCAGGCCGCTTCGTGGAGGCCTGGGGCGACGAGGGCCACCGCAACGGCTGGTGCCTGTACAAGATGGGCTGCAAGGGGCCGCAGGCCACCTACAACTGCCCGATCGTGCGCTGGAACAGCGGCACGAGCTGGCCGATCGGCGCCGGCCACGGCTGCATCGCCTGCGCCTCCCCACGCTTCTGGGAGCGGATGACCCCCTTCTACGGCCGGCTGCCCGACGTGAAGATGTTCGGCGTCGACGCGAATGCCCAGACGATCGGCCTGGGCGCGATCGGCGTCGTGTCGGTCGCCACCGCGGTGCACGCCGGCTCGGTCATCGCTCGCAAGGCGAGAGGGCGTCGCAAGGCGGCTGTCGCGCCCGACGGCACCGTGCACCCCACGCCCGAGCCCACCCCTGAGCCCATCCCCGCCGCGCCGTCCGACGGCACCGGCACCAGCGCGTAGGAGCGGACGATGGCGAACGTTGTCATCGATCCTGTCACCAGGATCGAGGGTCACCTCCGGATCGAGGCCCAGGTTGACGGGGGCAAGGTCTCGAAGGCATGGTCATCAGGGACCATGTTCCGGGGCATGGAGCTCATCCTCCAGGGCCGCGACCCCCGCGAGGCCTGGATCTGGGCGCAGCGCATCTGTGGCGTCTGCACCACTGTCCACGCGCACACCTCGGTGTACGCGGTGGAGAACGCGCTGGGCATCGAGATCCCGCCCAACGCCCGGCTGATCCGCAACCTGATCGCGGGCGCGCAGCACATCCAGGACCACGTCATCCACTTCTACCACCTGCACGCGCTCGACTGGGTGGACGTGACCGGCGCCCTCAAGGCAGACCCGGCCGCGACCGCCAAGCTCGCACAGTCGATCTCGACCTACGGCCGCAGCTCCGAGACGCAGTTCGCCGCCGTGAAGGCCCGCGTCCAGAAGCTCGTGGACTCGGGCCAGCTCAGCCTCATGGCGAGCGGCTACTGGGGCCACCCGGCCTACCTGCTGCCGCCCGAAGTCGACCTGCTCGCCGTGTCGCACTACCTCGACGCGCTCGAGTGGCAGCGCGAGGTCATCAAGATCCACTCGGTCCTCGGCGGCAAGAACCCGCACCTGCAGACGTACCTCGTCGGCGGCATGGCGTCCGCCGTCGACCCCAACTCGCCCAACGTCATCAACTGGGAGCGGCTGGCGTTCATCCAGGAGCGCATCAAGATGATGCGTGCCTTCGTGACGGACGTGTACAAGCCGGACGTCCTCGCGATCGCACCGCTGTACAAGGACTGGTTCGGCATCGGCGCCGGGCACAAGAACTACCTCTCGTACGGCGCCCTCCAGGACGGGCTCCAGAACGACCAGGCCAAGTTCGGGTTCCAGCGCGGCATCATCGCCAACGGCGACCTGACCAAGGTCCTGCCCTTCGACCAGCAGAAGGTCACCGAGGCGATCGCCCACTCCTACTACACCTACACGGGCAGCGACACGGCCCTCCACCCGTACGACGGCCAGACCAACCCCAAGTACACGGGCCCGACGCCGCCGTACGAGAGCCTCAACCTTGGCGACAGCGACCAGTACAGCTGGCTCAAGGCGCCGCGCTACGACGGCATGCCGATGGAGGTCGGTCCCCTGGCCCGGATGCTGGTCGCCTACGGCTCCGGCAACACCGCCGTCAAGGGGCTGGTCGATGGCGCGCTCCACGCACTGGGCGACGTGCCCGCGGCCGCTCTGTTCTCGACCCTCGGCCGGGTCGCCGCCCGCATGCTCGAGACGGTCTACCTGCTCGACCTCATGGACGGCTGGCTCGCCCAGCTGATGACGAACATGGAGAACGGCGACCTCACGATCCACGACGGCTCGAAATGGGATCCCTCCACCTGGCCGGCCGAGGCCGAGGGCTGGGGCTTCCACGAGGCGCCGCGCGGGGCGCTCGGCCACTGGGTCAAGATCAAGGACCAGAAGATCGTCAACTACCAGGCGGTCGTCCCGTCCACGTGGAACGCCGGGCCCCGGGACGAGAAGGGCCAGACCGGGCCGTACGAGGCGTCCCTCGAGGGCACGCCGGTCGCGGATCCCACCAGGCCGCTCGAGCTGCTGCGGACGATCCACTCGTTCGACCCGTGCCTTGCGTGCGCGGTCCACGTGGTGGATGCCAAGGGGCAAGAGCGGGTGCGCGTGGAGGTGCGGTGATGGCCGCCGTCCAGGTCGTCGCCCGCGTCCCGGCCGACGACGAGACCATCGGCTCCGAGCCGATCTACGTCTGGGAGCTCCCCGTCCGCGTGACGCACTGGCTGATCGTCATCTCGATCATGGCGCTCGCGGCCACGGGGCTGTACATCCACGGACCGTATCTGGTGCCGTCGAGCCCGATCGAGGCGTCCTCGCGGATGGCCGACGTCAGGTTCTGGCACGAGATCTTCGCGATCGTGTTCAGCCTCTCGGTGGCTGTCCGGTTCTACTGGGGCTTCGTGGGCAACAGCTTCTCGAGCTGGCGCCAGATCATCCCCCACCGGCGCGAGCAGTTCTACTGGATGAAGGAGATGGCCCGGTACTACGCCGGCCTCCGGAAGCATCCCGTGCCCTACGCGGGGCACAACCACCTCGCGGGCCTGGCCTACACGATCCTGTCGGCGGGCCTGTTCGCGCAGGTGCTGTCGGGGCTGCTGCTGTTCGGCTGGATCATGCCCACCGGCCCGCTCCACCTGCTGTTCGGCTGGGGCAACTCGGTTCCCCTGGGCGGGATCCAGACCGTCCGGCTGCTGCACAACATCCTGACGTACCTGTTCCTCGCGTTCATGATCCACCACGTCTACTCGGCGATCCTGATCGACATCGAGGAGCGCAATGGCGTGCTCTCGTCGATGTTCTCGGGCTACAAGAACATCCGGCTGGGGCGCACGGTCGAGGCGCTGGGCCTCGTCGGCCGGTCGCCGGAGGAGCAGGCTCGCGAGGGGGACGAGACCGCCGATGCATGAAGCCGGGCTCCTCGCCGCCGCCATCGCCGATGCGCTGGCGGCGCCCGGGCCCGACGAGGCCGCGGGCCCCGGGGCGGCCGGGGCCCGTCGGCCGGTCGCCGTCGCGATCCGAGTCCTCGACCCGATCCACGTCGGCGTCGAATCCGCCCGCATGCACGCCGAGCTCGCGCTGCGGGCGCGGGGCCTCGAGGGCGTGCCGATCGAAGTCACCGCGGACCCCGTGGTGTGCCCGATGTGCGACGTGGCCAACGAGGTCCACGCCGACCACCCGTTCTGCGAGGCGTGCGGCTGGCCGCTGCCCGACCGGGGCGGCCACCAGGTCGAGGCGGTCGTCCGCTGGACAGCGGCGTGACGGGGGCTCGGATTCGTTCGGCGGCCCCTGCGGTGCTTGCGTGAGCGGCCGCTACGCGGTGCTCGGGCTGGGCAACCGGCTCGAGTCCGACGAGGCGCTCGGCGGGCTGGTCGTGGAGCGGTTGAGCGGCGACCCGTCCATCCTGGCCGGGCTGCCTGACGTCGACGCCGTGGAGCTCATCGACGGCGGCACCGTCGGCCTCGGGCTCATCCCGTACCTCACCGGGCTCGATGGCCTGGTGGTGGTGGACGTGATCGCGGCGGGCGAAGCCCCGGGCACGCTGCTCGACCTCGAGGGCGAGTCGCTCATCCGCAAGGACATCGTCATGAGCGTCCACGACCTCGGCGCGGGCGAGCTGCTCGGCGCGCTGCACGTCATGGACGCCTGGCCGCGGCGCGTGCGCGTCGTGGGGCTCGAGCCGCTGGCGATCGAGCTGGGGCTTGAGCTCACGCCGCCCGTGGCGGCTGGCGTGCCCGGGCTCCTCGACCGCATCGTCGAGCACCTGGGCACCTGGCAGCGCGAGGACCTGTAGTCCGCTGACGGCGTGCCCGTGGCCTCCCGCGCCTCGACGGCGTCGGCGACGAGCGCTCGGATCTCGGGCGCCAACTCGTCGCGCTGGCGGGCTGGGACAGCGCGCAGCACGGCCCACACATAGGGGTCGGTCAGGGGTGTCATCGGGTTCGGCCTCCTTGGCCAAGGCTGCGGACCGCAGCGTCGATCCGCCCCCAGTCGGCGAGCAGCCCTGCGGCGAGGCGCTCGCCGTCCGGGCTGGTCCGGTAGAACTTCCGGGGCCGCGTCTCCTGGGTGTTCCACTCGCTCACGAGCATTCCCTGGCCCTCCAGGCGACGCAGGAGCGGGTACAGGGTGTTCGCGTCGACGGTGAAGCCCCGGTCGCGCAGCTGCTCCATGAGGGCGTAGCCGTACCCGGGCTCATGCAGCAGGAGCAGGCAGGCAAGGACCACGGTGCCGCGTCGCAGCTCCTGCTGGCTGCCGCTGAGGATCTCGTCGAAGCTCATGTCTCGCACGATAGTGTGCAGCACACACTATGTCACACTGACACCGCTGGGCGTGTCGATACGCCCGCCGCGCCCACCGCGTGACCAGCGGCGCGTTCCCGACCCCGGCTCGGGGCCATACACTCGGGGCGTGGTCACTCCGTCATCGCCGCCGCGCGGACCGTTCATCACCATCGAGGGGCCTGACGGCTCGGGCAAGTCCAGCCTGCTGCCGCGGCTTGCGGCGACGCTGCGCGCCCGTGGGCTGGAGGTCGTGACGACGCGCGAGCCCGGGAGCACGCCGCTTGGCGAGCGGATCCGCTCGATCGTGCTCGACACCGAGCCCAAGATCGACCGCACCGGTCGCGCCGACGCGCTGCTGTTCGCCGCCGCCCGGACGCAGCACGTGGACGAGGTGATCCGTCCGGCGATCGCCCGTGGGGCCATCGTCCTGTGCGACCGCTACGCGGACTCCTCGATGGCCTACCAGGGCGCCGGCTCGGAGATCCCGTTGGCCGAGATCCGCGCGCTCCAGCAGTTCGCGACCGGCGGGCTGTGGCCGGACCTGACGATCCTGCTGGACCTTCCCGTCGAGGTGGGTCTGGCGCGCAAGGGCGACGAGATCACGCGCTTCGAGGCGTATCACGACCGCGCCTACCACGAGCGGGTGCGAGCGGCGTTCCTGGGGTTCGCGGCCGAGGAGCCGGGCCGCTACGCCATCGTCGATGCGACCGCGGGTCCCGACGCGGTGCTCGAGGCCGCGGAGGCCGCCCTGGGACGACTGGGGGCTCGCTGGCCGGAGCTGCGTCGCTAAGGACGCGGCTTGCCGCTGCCGGCGGAAACGCTTCGTCGGGAGGCTGCGGGCGTCGGTGCGCACCTCCGCCGGCCCGCTGCCCGGCCCTCGCGCGCGTCCGCCCGGCTGCTGCCCGCCCGGCGGGCGTAAGGGCAGCCGCCACTGCAGAATGCTCGGCTGGTGGGCAGCACGACGCTCCGTTCGTGCGAGGTCGGCCCCTCACTGCCCTGCCAGCGGGCATCGCGCACGCACACCGGTCGGAGTGCCCGCTGGGCGGCCACGCGCCACGGCGGGTCGGCTCGCGGGGGCTGCATCAGGGGGGCGAACCCGCGCGGGTATCTCGGAGGGAGGCTGGCGCTGCTGGCCCCGCCCCTTGAGCCCTCGGTGTCGGCCGACTAGGAGGCCGCGCCCTCCGCCTCGGCGATCGACGACGGGCTCGCCACGCCGTCGAGCGCCGACCGCGCCGCGGTGAGCAGCGTGTCCGCATCGGTGCCGTCGGCCGGGAAGCGTGCGACGCCGGCGCTCACCGAGACCGCGTAGCCCTCGACCGGGTCGAGCTTCGTGATGCCGTCCATGATCCGCTTCGCCACCGTCACGCCAGCAGAGCCAGGCGCGACCAGCACGAACTCGTCGGCGCCCACGCGCCCGATCGTGTCCACGAGGCGCACGCTCTCGGCCAGGATCGACGCCACCTGGCGCAGGACCAGATCGCCCGCTCGCGAGCCCGCATCGGCGTTCAGGCGCTTGAAGTCGTCCACGTCGAACACGGCGACCGACACGTCGCTCCCCTGGCGCTGCGCCCGCGCGACCTCGAGCTCGAGCACGCGGCGCACGGTGCGGGCGTTGGCGAGGCCGGTCAGGGCATCGGTGTGGGAAACGCGCTCATACCACTCGGCGCGCTCCGTGACGAGCGAGGAGAGCCGGAACATCGCCAGGGCCGTGGCAGCAAGGTCGGCGATCCCGACCAGCAGCGTCTCCTCGGTGGTGCTCACGACGTGCTCGCCGGTCCAGCCCAGCGTCAGGACGCCGACGCAGTCCTCGACGCCGCCGCCGGACGCCACGACGAGCGGCAGGTCCACGCCGGTCCACGACGCCCCGTCTGGCCCCGTGACCGCACGGCCCAGCGTGCCGGTGCGGTCAAGCGCTGCCACGGCGATCGGGTGGTCGGGGTTGCCGGCGACCTCGGCCGCGAACGTCACCACTCGGTCGTCCGCCATGCCCAGCGTCATCAGCAGCTCGACACCCTCGCGCTCGGGATCCTGCCCGAAGACCGCAGCGACCGTGGCCCCCGTGGCGGCCACTCCGGCCTCCACGATCACGGCCAGCGCGGTGTCCAGGTCCACGGCTCGGGCGAGCGCGGCGGCTCCCGTCGAGAGGACGCCGAGCGATCCGGTGGCGACGCCGGGAGTGTCGGACACGAGACCCCTCCGTGTGTGCTCGGGTAGCGGGCCGCTTCCCCCGCCGGACGGCCTCCTCGCGCGCGCCCGTGCGTGCCAGTGGCGGGGCGCCATCCTACACCCACCCCCGACCCGGGCCGCATCGCCGTTCGTGCACGTGGCGAGGCGCGCGGTCGGCTAGACTCCGCCCGTGAAGCTCGTCGTCGCCATCGTGCACAACGAAGACGCAGGGGCGCTCGTGGACGCGCTCCTCGCCCGGGAGTACCGCGCCACGCGCCTCCACTCGTCGGGCGGGTTCCTCAAGCAGTCGAACACGACGGTCATGGTGGGCGTCGACGACGAGCAGGTCGACCTCGTCCTCGGTCTCGTCAACGAGACCTGCCACCCGCGCACCCAGATCGTCAACCCGATGCCGCCGATCATGGAGCCGGGCGAGTTCTTCATGCCCTACCCGCTCGAGGTCGAGGTGGGCGGGGCCACGGTCTTCGTCCTCCCCGTGGAGCGCTTCGAACGCCTGTGAACCGACTGCTGCGCAGGCTTCTGCTCTGGTGCGCCCGGAACGACTGGATGCGCGAGCACCTGCCCAACCTGCCGTTCATGAAGCGGGCCGTCCACCGGTTCATGCCAGGCGACACCATCGATGACGCCCTCGGCGCGGCCGTCACGCTCCAAGTGCTCGACATCGCGACGATCTACACCAAGCTCGGCGAGGCGCTCACCGAGCTGCCGCAGGCGCAGGAGGTGGCCGACCACTACCTCGAGCTGCTGAGCCGGATCAAGAGCTCCGAGATCGACGGCGAGATCAGCGTCAAGCCCACGCAGCTGGGCCTCGACCTCGACGAGGACGCCTGCTTCGCGCACCTGCGGACGCTTGCCGCCGCCGCGGAGGCGCAGGGCTCGTACCTGTGGATCGACATGGAGGACAGTGCCTACGTCGACCGGACTTTGGACCTGTTCCAGCGGCTCCGCGCCACGCACCCGCGGACCGGCGTGTGCCTCCAGGCCTATCTGCGCCGCACGGCGAAGGACGTCGAGCGGCTGCTGCCGATCAACCCCGCTATCCGCCTGGTGAAGGGCGCCTACGACGAGCCCAAGGCGATCGCCTTCCAGGACCGGGGCGAGGTCGACGCGAACTACCTGGGCATCGCGGTGACGCTGCTGCGCGAGTCCCGAACCCGGCCGCTTCGGATCGGCCTGGGCACGCACGATGTCGAGCTCGTCCAGCAGATCGCGACCCACGCGGGCGCCGCCGGGATCCCGAAGGAGGCGTTCGAGGTGCAGATGCTGTACGGCATCCGGGCGAAGGAGCAGCGGGCGCTGGTCCGGGCCGGGTTCCGCGTCCAAGTGCTGATCGCGTATGGCCCGGCCTGGTACCGCTGGTACATGCGGCGCCTGGCGGAGCGGCCCGCGAACGTCCTGTTCGCGCTGCGGCAGCTGCTGCCGTAGGGCACCAGCGGTCGGGCCCGTCCCAGCCCCGTGACCGCCCGAGCGGCGGGACGCAGCACAGGTGCGGCAGCGTACGGCGAACGCGCACTTCCGCGCGCCGCGGCTCGTCCCACTACCCTTGCGGTCGTGACCTCCCGGTTCGAACTCCTGGCTGACACCGCCCCGGACGTCATCGGGGCATGGAACGGCATCGCCGCCGGCCGTCTCATCGAGGCCCGGCGCGAGGTCCGGCGACGGGCCGGCGCGGGGTCGGCTGTGCGCATCGCCGAGCAGCTGGGAGCCGTTGCCGAAGCCCTGGCCTCTGTGATTGCGTCCCTGCCCGAGGCTGCGTACGCGATGCCCGGGGGTGAGTCCGACTGGAACGTCCCCCAGGCGCTCGGCCACACCGCCGATGCCCGAGCGCAGCTGGCACTCGCCGCGTCGCTCGCGGCCGCGGGACGCTGGCCCGCCGATGTGCCGGCTGTCGTGCCCGGGGTGCCCGGCGACGGCGCGGCCGGCCGCGTGGCGCTCCTGCGCCGGATCGCGCTCAGCCAGCGGATCATCGAGCGGTCGGTCCGGGCGATCGCCGGCCGCGAGACCGACGCCTGCCCGCTCGTGCACCCGCTCGTCGGGCGGCTTCGCTGCGGCGAGTGGCTGCTGTTCGCGGGCGTCCACGACCTGATGCACCTCGAGCAGCTCGAGGCCCTGGAGGCAACCCTGCGATGAGCCTGCGCCCCGACCTCGTCGAGTGCTGGGTGTTCCGCATCGGCCCGTCAGCGGGCGTCGAGATCCTGTTGATCCGCCGAGCGGCCCATCGGATCTTCCCCGGCCTGTGGCAGTGCGTCACCGGCGGCATCGAGCCCGGCGAGCGCGTGCCGGCGGCGGCTCTCCGCGAGGTTCGCGAGGAGACCGGCCTCTCCGGGACGGACATCGAGGCGTTCTACGACCTCGACCAGGTGGCGCCGTTCTACGACGAGGCCAGCGACGGTGTCGTCGTGTCGGCCATCTTCGCGGTCCGCGTGCGCCCCGACGCCAAGCCCGTCGTCTCGTGGGAGCACGACGGGCTGCGATGGGCGCCGGCGGCGGAGGTGCCCGCGGCCGTCGTCTGGCCCTCCTACGCCGAATCCGTGCGGCGCGTGGCGGAGGTCCTCACAGACCCGGACCGCGAGCGGTGGTTCCGCCTCGACGCCGAGGGCCGGCGGACCGCGCGACGGCCCACGGCGCGGCCCGACGAGGGTCAGTAGACGTCGGGCACGAACGTCTGCTCGTCCATCGGCGGCCGGACGTAGCCGCGGTCGGGCTCCCTCGGCGGCAGCACGATCGGCTCCGGCGTCAGGTCCTCGTACGGGATCAGCGACAGCAGGTGGTGGATCACGTTGAGGCGGGCGCGCTTCTTGTCGTCGCCGCTGACCACGTACCAGGGCGCCTGCTTGATGTCCGTGTGCCGGAACATCTGGTCCTTCGCGATCGAGTACTCCACCCACCGGCTCCGTGACTGGAGGTCCATCGGCGAGAGCTTCCAGCGCTTGGTGGGGTCGGCGATGCGCGCCTGGAACCGGCGCTCCTGCTCGGCGTCGCTGACGCTGAACCAGTACTTGACCAGGATGATCCCCGAGCGCACGAGCATCCGCTCGAACTCCGGGCAGGAGCGGTAGAACTCCTCGACCTCGTCCATGGTGGCGAAGCCCATGACCCGCTCCACGCCGGCCCGGTTGTACCAGGAGCGGTCGAACAGGACGATCTCTCCAGCCGCGGGAAGGTGCGACGCATAGCGCTGGAAGTACCACTGGGTCTTCTCGCGCTCGGTGGGTGCCGGCAGCGCCGCGATGCGCGCGATGCGCGGGTTCAGGCCCAGCGTGATGGTCTTGATCGCGCCCCCCTTCCCGGCTGCGTCGCGGCCCTCGAAGATGACGACGACCTTGAGGCCGTTCGCGCGCACCCACTCCTGGAGCTTGGACAGCTCGAGCTGGAGCTTGGGCAGCTCCTCGTAGTACTGCTTCTTCGACATCGGCCTGCGGGCGTCGAGCTCCGCCTCGTCGGGCTCGATCGCGACCAGGCCCTCGTCGGGCGCCGCCTGCTTCTCGGCTCTGTCCTTGCGCTTGGGCATCGCGCCACCTCCGGGTCCGAGTGAAGACACCGAGCATGCCCTTCCAGTATGGCGTCGGCCGCGTGCCGGGTAGACTGTCGGGAACCGACGGAGGACCTACAGACATTGCGGGCGAGGGCGAAGCGATGACCGAGACGCTGGCGAACCGGCGTGTCTTCCGATCGAAGGTGGACTCGATCCGGCCGACGTACGGGTTCGAGGACGTGTCGCTCGCCCCCGGCACCGACACGGTTGACCCCGCCGACGTGGTCCTCGCCCAGGCGTTCTGCGGCATCGAGCTCGGCATCCCGGTCGTCGCGGCAGCCATGGACGCCGTGGCGGACGTCCAGCTGTCGGGCGAGCTGGCCCGCCTCGGCGGGCTCTCGGTCCTTAACCTCGAGGGCGTCCAGTTCCGCTACGACGACCCCACCGAGGTCCTCGACCGGATCATCGCCGCCCCGGACGACCGGATCCAGGACGTGCTGGCCGACGCGTACCTCGCCCCGATCCGCGAGGCCCTGATCGCCCGGCGCATCGAGGAGCTCCACGCCGCGGGCTCGAAGGCCGCCTTCTCGGCCACGCCCGGCGTCGCCCTCCGTTTCGGCGAGATCTGCGCCGAGGCCGGCGCGGACCTGTTCCTCGTCCAGAGCCAGGTGTCGTCCGCGCGCCACGTCGCCTCTGGCTACAGCCCCCTGTCGCTCGAGGAGTTCACCCGACGCATGCCGATCCCGGTCGCGGTGGGCAACACGACCAACGCCGAGGCTGCCTACCAGCTCATGGTGCAGGGTGCGGCGGCGATCTTCGTGGGCGTGGGGCCGGGCGCCGCGTGCACCACGCGCGAGGTGCTGGGCATCGGCATCCCGCAGGTCACCGCCGTCTGCGACGTGGCGGCCGCCCGCGACGCCTACCTCGCCGAGACGGGGCGGTACGTGCCGGTGGTGGCCGACGGCGGCATGAAGCGCGGCGGCGACATCGCCAAGGCGATCGCCTCGGGCGCGGACGTGGTCATGCTGGGCTCGCCGCTCGCGCGCGCCGCCGAGGCGCCGGGCCGCGGCACCAACTGGGGCATGGCCGCCCCGTCGCCCGTCCTGCCGCGCGGCACGCGGATCAAGGTGGGGACCGTCGGGCCGCTCGACCAGATCCTCAACGGCCCCTCGCACGTCACCGACGGCACGCAGAACCTGATGGGCGCCCTGCGCCAGTCGATGGCGGCGCTCGGCGCCCGGACGCTGGCCGACATGCACGCGGTCGAGATCGTCTACGCCCCCTCGGTCGTCACCGAGGGCAAGTCCTGGCAGCTGCGCGGGAAGTAGGCTCAGCCCGCCGCCCGCGGGAAGGGGGACCGATGGGACTTCGCGACGCACTCCGCGGCCACCGGGCGGAGCGGCCGGCCGATCCGAACCATCCCCACACCTTCAGGGCGCCCAGCGAGAACTGGCTGGGCCGCGGGGTGCCGCCGAGCGGGACGATCAACAGCTCCGGCGGCAACGCGAGCGTTACCGGTACGGCATTCCAGTTCACTGACCGCCACTGCGTGGTGTGCCGTCGCGAGGCCTCGGACCCGATCCACTTCCCGATCCAGGACTGACCGCGCCTGGACTGCCTCGGCCCGCCCGCGCTCGCCGGTCTCCGCTCGCCCTGGGGCAGTCCCGTGAGCTTGTTTGACCCCGGCCGCGATGACCGCCTGAGCGAGCGCCCGCGCGCCCTCGCGGAGGCGATCGCCTCGCTCACCGTGTCGAGCAGGGCTATCCCGTCCTCGGCCACCGCGGCGTTCTCCGTGTCATCGGCTGCTCAGTCCCATGACGCGCGGGTGGCGCGGTGGCGCATCCGTGCAAGGCCCAGCGCGTGGCACCGCGTCTGGGGACAGGGCCGGCGTGTCGGCCGGAGATCCGGGGTTGACCCCGAGGTGGCGTTGGCGCAGGACCACCAGATCGGCGGCCGTTGCGGCCCGGACGCCCCGTTGCGTTGGTGCCTTGCCAGCACGTGCGGGCAATGGTGGCGGCACGCCACCAATCAGAGGACGTGAGGGCGCGCGGGCGCCGATTTGGTGGTCCTGCGCCAACGCCGCAGCAGGAGCAGGGCGAGCTGCCGGGCATTTGGTGGCGCCGCGCCAACGCGGCCGAAGGCTGCGGAGCACCGGTCAGCTCCCGCCCGGGGACATCGAACCGCAACCGTTCGGGCCGGTAGACTTGCGCGACACGATCGCAGCGCACCGCGGGAGGGGTCATTGACCGAGTTGGGCGAGGACCAGGAGTCGGAGCCGGGGGCCGCGGTCAGCGCGGCCGAGGCCATCGGGGCCGCAAGCACAACGGATCGCGGCAAGACGGTCCACGGCGAGGCCGCCAATGCGGGCCATCGCGTCCTCGCGCCCGACGATGCCGAAGTGGAGGCGTATCTCGAGGTCGCGCTCGACGCACCGGCACCGGAGCGCGCTCCCACGGACCCCCCGCTCGCCGCCCTCGAGCCGGAGCCTGGCGTCGTCGCCGTCCTCGACTTCGGCAGCCAGTTCGCCCAGCTCATCGCGCGCCGCGTCCGCGAGCTCAACGTCTACTCCGAGCTCCTCCCGCACGACACGCCCCTCGCCGAGCTGGAGCGCCGCGGCGTCCGCGCGATCATCCTGTCCGGCGGCCCCAACTCGGTCTACGACGAGGGCGCCCCGAAGGCCGATGCGTCCATCTGGAGCGGCCGCATCCCGGTGCTGGGCATCTGCTACGGCGCCCAGCTGATGGCCCTGGAGCTGGGCGGCGACGTGATGCCGGCCTCGCGCCGAGAGTACGGCCCGGCGAGCGTCCAGATCACCAGCGATGACGCCCTGTTCGACGGGCTCGACCGCGAGCAGCCCGTCTGGATGAGCCACGGCGACTCGATCACGCGCCTGCCGGAGGGGTTCGTCTCCACGGCGCAGACGGACTCGACCCCGTTCGCCGGCCTGGTGGCCCCGGCCCGCAACCTCTACGGCATCCAGTTCCACCCCGAGGTTGCCCACACGCCGCGCGGCAAGCAGGTGCTGCGCAACTTCGTGACGGGCATCGCCAAGGTCCTGCCCGCCTGGACCCCCGCCAACTTCATCGAGACCACGGTCAACGGCATCCGCGAGCGCGTGGACAAGCACGCCCGCGAGACCGGTTCTGACGGCAAGGTGATCTGCGCGCTGTCAGGCGGCGTGGATTCGGCGGTGGCGGCCGCGCTCGTCCACCGCGCGGTGGGGGATCGGCTGACCTGCATCTACGTCGACCACGGGCTGATGCGCAAGAAGGAGTCAGAGCTCCTGCGCGTCACGTTCGAGGCCAACCTCGGCATGCGCCTGGTCATGGTCGACGCCCGGGAGCGGTTCCTCGCCCGCCTCGCCGGCGTGACCGACCCCGAGGAGAAGCGGCGGATCATCGGCGACGAGTTCATCCGGGTGTTCGAGGAGGAGGCGGCCAAGCTGGGCCGCATCAACTTCCTCACCCAGGGGACGCTCTACCCGGACGTCATCGAGAGCACCGCGCCCGAGACCAAGACCGCCCAGAAGATCAAGACCCACCACAACGTCGGCGGGCTGCCGGCCGATCTCCGCTTCCAGCTGATCGAGCCGCTGCGCTACCTGTTCAAGGACGAGGTCCGCCTGGTGGGCACCGAGCTCGGGCTGCCCGAGGCGATGGTCCAGCGCCAGCCGTTCCCGGGCCCGGGCCTGGCCATCCGGATCATCGGCGAGGTCACGGCCGAGCGGCTGGACACGCTGCGCGACGCCGACTGGATCGTCATCGACGAGATCAAGGCGGCGGGCCTGTACCGGAGCGTGTGGCAGTCGTTCGCGATCCTGACGCCGGTCCGGAGCGTGGGCGTGATGGGCGACGGGCGGACGTACGCGAACGTGGTGGCGATCCGCGCCGTGACGTCGGAGGACGGCATGACGGCCGACTGGGCGAAGCTGCCGTACGACGTGCTGGGCAAGATCAGCTCGCGCATCGTCAACGAGGTGCCCGGCGTCAACCGCGTCGTGTACGACATCAGCAGCAAGCCGCCGGCGACGATCGAATGGGAGTGACGTACCAGCCAAGTCAGGGGTGAAATCCATCCCTCGGGGGTTCACAATGCGCGCATGCCCGAGCCGATGAGCACGTCCGAGACCCGCTGCCCCTGGTGCTCTGCCGTCCTGCCCGACGCAACGGCCGAGAAGTGCCCCTCCTGCGGCGCCCAGTTGACCCGCGCATCCGGGTCCGAGCCCAACGTGCCCGGCGTCACCGCCCTCGACCCGGAGGCCATCCTCCGCGCCCGCTCCGAAGCCGGTCGCTCGCGCGGCGGGCTGCTCGGGTTCCTGACCGGTCGGGACCTGCCGGAGAGCACCGGCGCCGAGTCGGCCGCCTCGCTGGCGCCGCCTGACGGCAACGTGCGCCGCGAGATGCTGCGCCTCCGGCGGCAAGCCGAGCAGGCAGACGCCGTCGCCGAGAGCGTGGCCCTGCGCTCGGACGTGCTGGCGGAGCGGGGCATCCACCTCGACCAGCTCAACGAGCTCGAGGAGCAGGCCGAGGCGGCCTACGAGTCCGAGGTGGAGGGTCGCGAGGTCGACCCCGAGGACCCGCTCTCGCCGACCGCGCCCACGAAGGCGCCTGCCGAGCCGGACGCGGGTCCGTCGAAGGCCTGACGGTTCGGGATCGACTGGAAGCGGGCCCATCGCCTGGCCGGCACTTGGTTCGTTCCGGCCTAACGCCGCGCCCCTGAGTCGTCGCAGACTCGTTCTGGGCGCCGCCGTGCGGGCGCCGCGGCGCAAGACCGGGTCTTGCTCGATGAGGCGTGCTCGGAGGACCGCGGTTTGAGTCGGTGCCGACTCGCGGGGCCGGGTCCGGGCCGCCAGCGGGCATAGACTGAGGCAGATGCTGCAGACCGCGTTCGGCCCCACGCTCGGCCCGCTGCGCGAGGGGCCCTTCTTCCGCTACTTCACTGCGGTCACCATCTCGTCCGCGGGCAGCTACGCGAGCAGCATCGCCCTCGCGTTCGGCGTCCTGGACGCGGCCGGCCCGGCGCAGCTCGCGCTGATCTTCCTCGCCCGCGAGATCCCGATCGTCGCCCTGGTCCTCGCCGGTGGCGTGTTCGCCGATCGGTTCCCGCGCCACTTGGTCCTCGCCGGCAGCAACCTCGCGCAGGCCGCCACCCAGCTGGGCGGCGCTGCCGTCCTCCTGGCTGGCCAGTCGTCCGGCCACGTGAGCACGGAGCTCCTGGCGCTGCTGGCGATCCTGAACGGGATCGCCGGAGCGTTCGGCAGGCCGGCCGTCGCCGGCTTCGTCCCGCAGATCGTCTCGCGGCCCAACCTCCAGTCGGCGAACGCGCTGCTGGGGATGACGCGGAACATCGTGGGCATCGCGGGGTCGGTGCTCGGGGCCGGCCTGATCGAGGCGATGGGCGCCGGCTGGGCGCTGGCCTTCGATTCGGCGACCTTCGTGGTCGCTGCGCTCCTGATGCTGACGCTCGCGCGCGGCGTGACCCGCGCCACGCGGACGGCCAGCCCGCTGGCCGACTTCGTCGAGGGGTTCCGCGAGGTCAAGGCGCGGCGGTGGCTGTGGGTGACCATCGCCTCGTTCGGCGTGTTCCAGATGGCGTACTTCCCGGCCGTGCTGGTGCTGGGCCCGGAGGTTGCCCGCGAGCACCTGGGCGGGCCGGCCGGCTGGGCGACGATCCTCTCCCTGGAGCTGGTCGGCGGGCTGGCGGGAGGCCTCGTGGCGACGCACCTCCGGGCCACGAGGCCGCTGGTCCTGATCTACCTCGCGGTCGCGCCAACGGCGGTGATGCTGGCCGCGCTCGCCCTGGCGCTCCCGCTGCCCGCCGTCGCGCTGATCGGCGCGCTCAACGGCGTGGGCTTCGCGCTGTCCGACGCGGTCTGGTTCACCACCCTCCAGCGGAACATCCCCGCCGACGCCCTGAGCCGCGTGTCGAGCTTCGACTGGCTCGGGTCGATCGCGCTCAACCCGCTGGGCTACGCGATCATCGCGCCGCTCTCGGCGGCGGTCGGCGAGCAGGCGACGCTGGCCGGGGCGGCCGTCCTCCTCGCGCTGACGATCACCCTCCCCCTTGCGTTGGCAGAGGTGCGCGCCCTGCGGTTGCCTGGGTTGGACGAGGAGCCGGAGGAGGCGGCAGCCGCCTGAGACGGGCACACCCGAGGAGCACACGGGGGCACTCCAGCAGCCGGAGCCGATGCCGACGGTATCCTCGGTCCGTGCCCGAACGCCTGCCCCTCCCCGGCCCCTCCTACATCCGCGAGCACGAGGTCCGCATCGGCGACCGACGCCTGGTCGCGGGCATGAACCGCCCCGTGGACGGCCCCGACGACTGGTGGCTGGCCGTGCTGTGGGTCACCGACGGCGAGGGCGTCGTCAGCTTCCGCGAGGTGGCGCCCGAGGCCGGCCCGCCCCCAGAGCCGCCGCTCCAGCACCTCGGGCCGTCACTGGCGGGGAACCTGTCGGGCCTGATCCGCGAGGTGGACGGGCGCTGGTCCATCCGCCTGGCGCCGCTCTACCCGCCCGAGGATGATGCGCGCCCCTGGCGCTGCCCCCTGGTCATCCGGGCGGCCCTCCAGTTCGAGCCGGCGCTCGCCGCCACGCTGGGCCCCAACCAGCTCGCCGACCGCGTGCTCGCCGCATTCCGGCGCTCCGTGGAGTCGCTGCGCGGCTGCTGATCGAGGGACGCGCCTCGACGACGCCGCGGGGCCTCTGGACGCCCGACGTGCCGGCGGGCGCCCGGCGCACCCCGGCAGGAATAGACTCCTCGGCATGGGCGACCTGTTCGACGAGTTCAAGCGCGAGCTGGAGCGGCGGCGCGCCGAGGCTGAGGGACGAAGCGTGGACGACGGACACGGGCATCCCGGCGATGAGGACGCCCGCGACACGGACGCCGATGATGCCGACGGCAGCGACCAGGACGACGCCGCGGAGCCCGCCGACCAAGCCGAGGACGCGCCGCGCGTCCGCGGGCGCAATCAGGATCCCGTCCCGCTCCGGCGGCGTCGTCCGGCCGCAGGCGGAGCGCATGGCGGCGCCGGTGGCGGCGGGGGCCGACCCCGGCAGCCCGTCGGCGGCCCCGACGACGGCGCCGAGCCCCCGTCGATCCGCACCCTGATCCGGCGCGCCGGCCTCGTCATCGTCGTCGCCGCGATCCTGGCGTTCCTCTTCCTTGCGGGCAGCGTGGTCAACCTCTGGACCGACGTCGCCTGGTACAAGAGCGTGGGCTTCGACGCCGTGTTCTGGACGCGCCTCGGGTCGCAGGCCGGGCTGTTCGCCCTGGGCCTCGCGGCCACGCTGGTGTTCCTGCTCGCCAACCTGTGGGTCGCCGGGCGCCTGCTCCCGCCGCCCGACCCCAGCCGGCCCGGTCGGCTGCGCGAGATGGCCGACCGCTTCACCGAGGCGCAGCGCCGCGCCGAGCACAACGCCCGCCTGCGCGGCGAGAGCCCCATGAGCGGCAGCCCGTTCGGCGGAGGCGGCCCGTTCGGGCCCGGGATCCGCGTCGCGACCGGCTTCGAGCCCGGCGAGATGCCCGACATGACGCCGCTCGCCCGCTGGGCGATCGTGGGCGTCGCCCTGCTCGTGGCGCTCGGCGTCGGCGGGACGATGGCGAGTGCGTGGGACACGATCTCGCTGTGGGTGCACCGCGTCCCGTTCTCCCCGACGAGCACCGTGGTCGACCCCATCTTCCACAGGGACATCAGCTTCTTCCTGTTCGAGCTGCCGTTCTGGCGCCTGCTCCAGTCGGCCCTCGTCGGCGTGCTGATCGCCGCGCTGCTCGTGGCGGGGGCGAGGTACCTCGTCACCGCCCTCCAGGGCAGCGCGGTGTTCGTCACCCGCGTCCGCGTCCACCTCGCGCTGCTCGGCGGACTGCTCCTGCTGACGATCGCCTTCGGCTACCAGCTCGACAAGTACGAGCTCGTGTACAGCCAGTCGGGCGTCGCCACGGGTGTCGGCTTCACGGACGCGAACGCCCGGTTCATGGCGTACGACGTGCTGACGTTCCTGTCCGGGATTGCCGGGGCGCTGCTCGTCGCCGGCGCGTTCACGCGCTGGATGTGGCCGCTCGGCCTGGTCGTGGGCGTGTGGTTCGTGGCCTCGCTCGTGCTCGGACGCGCCTACCCCGAGGTGATCCAGCGGTTCACGGTGGATCCCAACACGTACGCCCAGGAGCAGCAGTACATCGCCAACAACATCGCGATGACACGGCTCGCGTTCGGGCTGGACAAGTGGCAGGTCCAGCCGTACAGCGGGACGGGCCAGCTGACCGCCGCCGACGTCACCAATGAGGCGGACACGTTCGCGAACGCCCGGTTGTGGGACTACCGGCCGCTCCAGCAGACCCTCGACCAGCTCCAGACCATCAAGCAGTACTACACGTTCAGCGACGTCGACACCGACCGGTACCAGATCAACGGCAGCATCCGCCAGGTCATGCTCTCGGGCCGCGAGCTGTCCGTCGACCCGAGCACGACGGCAACCGGCTGGGTCAACCAGCGGATCGTGTACACGCACGGCGACGGTCTCGCGATGGTGCCGGTGAACCAGGTCACGCCCGAGGGCCAGCCGGACCTGTGGATCAAGAACCTGCCGCCGGTGTCGTCCAACGGGGCGCCGCAGGTGACGCAGCCGCGCATCTACTTCGGCGAGACGGACGACCAGTACGTGGTCGTGGGCGCACGCCAGGACGAGTTCGACCTGCCGGGCGCCGGTGGCGGCTCGGCCGATTCGTACACGCGCTGGACGGGCAAGACGGGCGTGCCGCTCGATTCGCTGCTCAGCCGGATCATGTTCGCGGCGCGCTTCAAGGACCTCGACCTGCTCATCTCCGACCAGATCACCGCCGACTCGCAGCTGCTCTTCCACCGGACGCTGTCGGATCGGCTGGGCATGATCGCGCCGTTCCTGGCCCTGGACAAGGACCCGTACCTCGTGGTCCTGGACGGCCGGCTGGTGTACGTCCAGGACGCCTACACGATCAGCGACCGCTTCCCGCACGCGAACGGCTTCAACGGCTCCGACCTCGGCGCCAGCTCGGGGCTGGCCGCCGACTCGTTCAACTACATCCGCAACAGCGTCAAGATCACGATGGACGCCTACGACGGCACGCTCCATTTCTACGTGAGCGACCCCACCGATCCGCTGATCCGTGCGTGGCGCGGCGTGTTTCCGTCCCTGTTCGAGGACATGTCGGCGATGCCCCAGGGCCTCCAGGCGCACCTGCGCGTGCCCGAGGAGCTGTTCAACGTCCAGACGCGGATGTACGGCCAGTACCACGTCACCGACACGGCGACGTACTTCAACAACACCGACCGCTGGACGGTTCCCGCCAACTCGACCAACCAGCAGAGCCTCCCCAGCGAGGCCTACTACACCGTGATGCGGGTGCCCGGTGCATCGGCCGCGGAGTTCCTCCTGCTCCAGCCGATGATCGCGGCCAGCCGCCCGAACATGATCGCGTGGATTGCCGCCCGAAACGACGCGCCCAACTACGGCGCGGTCAAGGTCTACGAGTTCCCATCGGACACCACGGTGTTCGGGCCAGCGCAGATCGAGGCGCGCATCGACCAGGACCCGATCATCAGCGGGCAGATCACGCTCTGGAACCAGAGCGGCAGCACGGTCGTGCGCGGGAACCTGATCGTGGTCCCCGTGGGCAACTCGCTGATCTACCTCCAGCCGGTGTACCTGCAGTCAACCTCGTCCAAGTTCCCCGAGTTCCAGAGGATCGTGGTGGCCAGCCCGACGACCGTGGTCTGGTCGAACACGCTGGCCGACGCGCTCAACAAGCTGCTCGCCGCGCAGGCGGCCAACAGCGGCGGAGCCTCGCCGTCGCCGTCTGGCGGGCCCACCGCGTCGCCCGGCCCGGGCGCGACGGCCACGCCCGTTCCGTCCGTGACGCCCAGCGGACTGCCGACCGACATCGGGGGGCTCGTCAACTACGCGAACGCGCACTTCGATCTCGCCCAGCAGGCGCTCCACAGTGGTGACTTCGCCACGTATGGCGCCGAGATGGACAAGGTCCAGGCGGCGCTCCAGCGCCTCGGCGAGCTGACGGGCGCCCCGTCGAGCGCACCGTCGGCAGCACCGGCCAGCCCCTCGGCCGCACCATCGCCGGCGGCCTCCACGGCGCCCTGAGCCTGTGGCGGCGGGAACCGCGGCGCGCTCGCCGTCCCCAGCGCCGATCACCCGGCGCATCCCGTGGCGCACGGCGCTGGCGGCCGCCCTGGTCGTGACGCTCGGGCGGCCCGCCACGTGGGTGGTGGCGCTCGCGGGGTTCCTCGCCGGCGGCGGGGTCATTGCGCTCGCCTGGCCCGTCCTCGTCCTCCCCACGCCGTCGGGCCTCCAGAACATCCTCGGCGCGCCGGTGGCCACCCTCGCGTTCGGCAACCCGTCGGCCGAGTTCATGCGGCTGATCGCGGTGACCGCGGGGACCGCGACGGTCGTGTTCGTGAGCGGGCTCGTGGCGGGCGCCTGGGCGGAGCGGCGGGGGATCGCGATGGTGCTGGTCGCGGCAGAGGAGGAGGGCTATGCCGCGCCGGTGCCCCGCCTCGCGACGCTGCCCGCGGTGCTGCGGGTCGCGGTGATCCGGCTGGCCGCACTGATCCCGCCGCTGGTTGTCTTCGTCCTCGCCTGGCCGACGCTCTACGCCGTCACCTACCACGAGCTCATCCTGCCCGACGACCTCGTGACGCCGCTCCCCGTGCGCGTGGTCGCCCAGCTCCCGGTCCAGCTGAGCGCGCTCCTGCTGGTGTGGGCCGCGTCGGACCTCGCCGCCGCGCTCGCGGTCCGCCGGCTCATCGTCGAGCGGCGACGGCTCGCCACGGCCTGGCTGCTCGGCTGGGCCGACCTGGTCCGCCGGCCGCACCGTGTGATCCCCGCCGCGCTGATCGGCGACCTGGCCGTGGTCGCCGCCGCTGGGCCCGCGCTCGTCGCGTCCGCGCTCGCCTGGGCCCAGGTCCGCGATGCGCTCGAGCTCGCGCCGGATTCGCCGCTCGGCATCGCGGTGACCGTCATGTGGGTCGCCCTGTGGCTCGGCTGTCTCGTCCTCGCCGGGTTCGGCAACGCGTTCCGGGCCGCACTGCTCACGCTCGAGGGGGCGCGCCGCGCGTGACAACGTAGCGCCCGTCGTCACCGGCGGGGGGCCTCGCGCGTCCGGGAGGTCTCGCCGTTTCCCGGCGAGATCTCCTGTTACACTCCGCCACGCCGCCGCGACGGGGTTCGTCGCGCACTGGAGGCCACGCGCGCCGAATGGACATCTTCACCCAGGTTCAGGATGCGATCGGGGGCTTCTTCGGCAGCCCGATCGTGCACCTGGCGCTCCAGTCCCTCGCCATCTACTACGTCATCCTCTGGCTGGCTGCGTCCTACTGGGCGTTCCGCGACATGCAGCTGCGGAGCGACAACCCGATCCTGCCCTACCTGGCGGCGGCGCTGATCGTGCTGTTCAACGTCTTCTTCCCGTTCGGGGTGGTGGTCTACCGGATCATCCGACCGCAGGAGAAGATCGGCGAGGTCTACGAGCGAAACCTGGCTGAGGAGGCCCTGCTCGCCGAGGTGGAGGCCGTCAGGTCCTGCCCGGTCTGCCGACGGCGCGTGAACGACGAGTGGATCGTCTGCCCAACCTGCCGAACCCGCCTCAACAAGGTGTGCGCCAGCTGCGGACGGCTGGTCGGCCTGGACTGGGAGCTGTGTGCCTGGTGCGGGCGTGACTTCGACCGTGTCGACCGCGCCTCGCTGGAGTCGCTGCCCAGTCAGCCGGACCGGATGCGCCTCGATTCGCCCTTCCCGCCGCCGTCCTCGATGGCCCCGGCGCCGAAGCGGTCGGCCAAGGGCGGGACGAGCCGCTCTGGCGCCGCGGGTACGCTGCCGGAGCATTGACCGAGCCCCACGTCCCGGGGCCGGGCGCGCCCGAGCCGGCGCCGCCCCAGCTCGACGATTCAGGCCCGCCGTCCGGCGCCTCAGACCACACCGCCACTGGCGACGCTGTGTCGCCCGTCGAGCTCGACGTCGACGGCCAGCCGCGGCTGACGCTCTTCGGCCTGTCCGGGCGCGCCGTCCCCGCCGTCTATCTCGCCGGGTGGGTCGGCTCGATCCTGGGCGCAGGCACGCTTGCTGTCTCGTTCATGGGCTCGGCCAACCCGTTCGCCGGCTGGCTGTCCGTCGCGGGCCTGGTCCTCCTCGCGGTCGGGCTCCTCGCGTCGGCCGGCTCGCAGGCGATCGAGCGGGGCCGACGACCGTCGGCGCCGTTCCGCGGCCCGTCGCCGGTGCTCGCGTTCGGGGTCGTCGTGTCGGTCTCGCTGCTGGCGCTCCTCGTGGTCGTGGCGCCGCTGTCCGCGCTCGGCCTGGATTCCGGCGGGCCGCTCGGGACGGCGATCTCTCTGGTGGTCACCACCGCGGTCTTCGTGCTGGTCGTCCGGGCCCTCGTGGTGGCGACCGGGGCGCTGAGCTGGGCCGAGATCGGCTTCTCGCGACCGTTCGGCGGCGCGCTTGCCGACGTGGCGAGGGGGGCCCTGCTCGCGGTGCCCGTGCTCGCTGTGACGCTCCTGCTGTCGGCGCTCCTGGCCGCGTTCCTGCCAACGCCCCAGAGTCCGCTGCCGACGGCGACGACGGTCGGCGCGCTGCTGCTCAACCTGCTGTCGGCCTCGCTCCTGGCGCCGCTCGGCGAGGAGGTGTTCTTCCGCGGCTACACCACGACGGCGTGGGCGCGGGCCGTGGGCACCCGGTCGGCGATCCTGCGCGGCGCGCTGTTCTTCTCGTTCGCGCACGTGGCCACGCTGTTCTCGCCGTCGTTCGGGAGCGGGGCGGGCGCGGCGCTGACGGAGTTCGTGGGGCTGCTGCCCGCGGGGATCGCGCTGGGCTGGGTGTTCCTCGCCCGACGGTCGATCTGGGCGTCGCTCGGGCTCCATGCGACGTTCAACGCGCTGCAGCTGGTGCTGCTGTTCGCGGTGACGACGCGGGGGTAGGTCGGGCGGCCCGGGTCCGCCCTCCCGGAACCCATCCGCCGGGACCGAAAGTCGCCGCCAATCGCCGCGTGAGCCCCGGCTAAGGACCGGTCGGTAGGCTTCGTCGTGTTCCCGGATCTGGACGGCGGGAGGAATCGGCGGGCTTCCGTCGTCCGGGTCCGGGACACCACCACCGCTGAGCCTCATGACATCGGCCCCGCCAGGAGGCCCGGCGCATGCCCATCGACGATCCCGTCCCGAGTGCACCGGTCCACCGGCGCACCACGCGTTCAATCCGGGACATGCCCGCCGCCGAGCGCCCCCGTGAGCGGCTCGCCCTGCGCGGCCCCGGCGGGCTCTCGGCGGCGGAGCTGATCGCCGTCGTCCTCGGGACCGGCGGCGGCGGCCGGAGCGCGGTCGACGTTGCGCAGGACGCGCTCGCGCGGCACGCGAGCGTGGGCGCGATGGCGCGGGCGAGCGATTTGGAGCTGGCGGCGATCCCGGGCGTTGGCATCGCCAAGGCGGCCCGACTTGCCGCCGCCTTCGAGCTCGGCCGTCGCTCGGTGGCCGACTGGCCGGTCGGCAACTGGGTGATCCGATCGCCGCGGGACGTGGCCGAGCGCCTCCTGGTCGAGATGTGCCGGCTCGAGCGCGAGGAGCTGCGGGTCCTGAGCCTCAACGCGAAGAACGTGGTCCAGCGCGTGTCGACCTCGTACGTCGGGAACGTCAGCGCGAGCCTGGTCCGCGTCGGGGAGCTGTTCCGCGACGCCGTCCGGCTGGACGCCTCGGGCGTGATCCTCGTGCACAACCACCCCTCGGGCGACCCCACGCCGTCGCCCGACGACCTCCACCTCACCGCCGAGGCGATCGCCGCCGGCCGCCTGCTCGACATCGACGTGCTCGACCACGTCGTCGTGGGCCACGACGCCTGGGTGAGCCTGCGCGACCGCGGCGTCAGCTTCGACCGGCCGGACCGTGCGCGGGCGGCCTGAGGAGGCGGCTGGAGGTTCAGCTGCCCTCTTGCCGCGGAGGGCTGGGGCAGCGCAAGTCATTCGCCCATTGCGGCTGGAACCCACATCTTCCACGCTGCTGCCAGGGGCATGAGCCGGTCGCCCGGGCGGCGGGATCACCGATCAAGCGGAGTTCGCATGCGTGAAGGGGGGACCGATGGGAACAGCTCGCGGTGACGTCCGGGTTCCGGTGGCGACGAGCGCGGCTCGCGCGGCCGCCCGAGGCGCCCGCGCGAGTTGGTACACGAATCCATACGCCACGTATGGATCGTCTGGGACGGTCTGGCACTACTTCCTTGACTATCGCGTGGTAAACACGACAAACGGCGTGACGATCGTGAGCACCAGCGCGAGCTCAACTGCTTCCGACTACTCGTATGGAGGTGGGTCGTGACCTCGTTCTTGCATCGCGTGTGTGTCGCGGCGATCAGCGGTCTGGTCGCAACTGTGGTCTCTGGATGCTCGGTGATTGCCCCCACCGCCGCATCACCCACCGCCGCAACACCCACCTCCGCGAGTGCCACCTTGGTCAGTGCCGCCTCGCTCGTCTCCCCGAGCCCAAGCGACGTCGTAGCAATGGCCCCCGCATGCTCGCCGCCCGAAATCGCGGTCCAGGGCGGCACGGCACAAGCATGGGCGGCGCAGGCGGGAGTCCAGAACACGCTTCAAGGTGCCGGCACGTTCAATTTGCACGGCGCCTCCGTCACGAGCGTCGAGGTCGTCGTCGGAACCGCGGATGCAGTTTCGGATCCGACCGCCCTGTCAGCTCCTGCATCGCGATTCGTGCTCGCGCAGTCAGGAATGCCCGGCATTGACTCGGGTGCGGTCGCCCAGGCCAACATGACGTACAGCTTCTCGATCGTCTACTCCCCTCCGGCAGCAGGTCAGCTCCCTGTGTTCGCCCTCATCCACTACTCCCCGAGCGCGAGTTGCGGGGGTGGCCAGGGCCTGGGCGCTCAACCGCTCGGCTGGGTGAACGTGAAGTAGGTCCTCACCTCGGCTCTGCCGGTCGCGCGGCGCAGGTGTTCGGACTGGATCGGCAGATCGCCCATCCCGCACGTACCTTCGTAGCGCATGTCCACGTGCTACGCGGGCAACGTCAGCGCGAGCCTCGTCCGCGTGGGCGAGCTGTTCCGCGACGCCGTGCGGCTCGACGCCTCGGGCGTGATCCTCGTCCACAACCACCCGAGCGGCGACCCGACGCCGTCGCCCGACGACCTCCACCTCACCGCCGAGGCGATCGCCGCCGGCCGCCTGCTCGACATCGACGTCCTCGACCACGTGGTCGTCGGGCACGACGCCTGGGTGAGCCTGCGCGACCGCGGCGTCAGCTTCGACCGCCCGGGGCGGGCGCGGGCGGCGTAGCGGAGGCCCGCGAACGGACGGCCCGAGAAGGAGGCCAAGTTCGTGATTGGCGCGAGGCTCCGCTGCCGACCTTTAGAAGCAAGCACTGTCAGGTCCTGCGGGTGGTTGCGCACCCCGCGTCGCCGTCGTTGGGGGGCTCGGTGCGGCCAGCAGCGGCCGAGGTTCTGGGCCGAGCGGAGCGGGTCCGGGCAACGCGTCCTCGGGCTCGCGCGCCCGCCTCGCCGGCGACGGACGGCCAACCGCTGGCGGACGTGCCATTCGGCACTGACGACTCATCGGGGGGGGCGATGACACTAGGCGAGCCGCGTCCCGTGTTGCGTCCCAGGGGGGAGGACCTCCGTGACCGGATTCAGGCGGAGCCGTTCTCGCGTGCGCGCCGAGCGGGCGCTTTCGATGTCGCTGCTCGCCCTGGCGCTCCTCGCGCCGGGAGCCAGTGCCGCAGGACCGTCGACGGGGCAGGCCGCGGCCGACACCCAGGAGGGCCCGCCGCTGACGCCGGCGGAGCAGCACATCGTCGACCTCAAGATGCAGGTCGCAGCGTCCGTGGCGGCCGCGCAGCTCCAGGGGGTTGCGCCGGATGGGTCGGGCGAGCCGCAGGGCTACTTCGCAACCCACTACCGGGCGCAGAACAAGAACATCTACTGCGGCCCGGCCGCGGTTTAGGTCGTGAGCAACTACGCCTGGGGCGTGACGTCCGGGAACAAGTACACCCAGAGCTACATCAGCGCGACTTGGACGAACACCGACAACGACGGGCAGACCTACGTCTACCGCGAGCGCAACGGGCTGAACGGCTCGACCGCGGGCCACCTGCCGGCCAACTTCATCTACAACTACTACACGCCGACGGGCGGGAGCGACTGGTACAACAAGCTGGTCACCGACATCAGCACCTACAGGATGCCGCAGGTGCCCAGCGTGGCGCCGCACGACGTCGGCGCGACCTACTACCTGCCCAGCTGGCCCGTCGCGGCGACGACGGGTCACTACATCACGCTGAACGGCTGGTACCTCTACTGGGATGGCACGCTGAGCCCCCTCGCCTACTACGACGACTCGTACGGCAACGGCGGCAAGACCGCGGGCGAGTACAGCACCAACGCGGTCAAGATGTGGTACGTCATCAACAAGCACAACCCCAACCACCTGGCGACGTACATCATCTGGTGATGCGACCCCTCCTCTCGCTGGCCGCCGCCGCCCTGCTCGCGGCGGCGGCCTGCTCGGCCCCGGCTCCCTCCTCCCCCGCGGCCGCGCCCGCCACGCCCGGTCTGCCCACGTCCGCGACGGCGTCGGCGTCGGGCGAGGCGTCCCCGTCGCCCTCTCTCGGGCTGGGCCTGACGGCCAACCTCGTGGACCAGGCCTCGACGACCCCGATGCTGGCCACGGCCACCGATGGCCGGTGGATCGCCTGGTCGCGGGGCGCGGCAGCAGACAGCGCGACGGCGACGGAGGTCTGGCTCATGGAGGCCGGCGCCCCAGAGCCGCCGAGGCGGGTGTACGCCGACCCGCACCGCGACGCCCAGCTTTCCATCGTCGCCGTCTCGGGGGGCGGCCTCGCCTGGGTCGAGTCGCGCGACTCCTCGCCAGGGCAGTGGTGGATCTGGTACCTGGCGCCGGGCGGCGGGCAGCCGGTCGAGGTCGACCACATCACTGTGGCCGGGTTCTCCCAGCCGATCGTGGCGCTCGACAGCGGGCACCTCGTGTGGACCCGCACGGCGCGGCGCGGCGGCGCCGACGCGAGCGAGATCGCCTGCCTCGACCTCGCGACGGGCGCCCGCGCCACGCTGCGCTCCGAGCCCGCGGCCAGGACGCAGTTCGTGTGGGTCTCGCTCGCGGGGGGGAAGCTCGCCTACGCGACCATGGGCGACGGGGACGCGGGCTCGCCGCGCCACGTGTGGCTCAGGGACCTCGCGGCGCCGGCGGGCAGCGACCGGCAGCTCGACACGAGCGGGAGGGCGGCCCTGCCGGCGACCAACGGGCAGGTGGTCGTCTGGAAGGAGGCCGCCAACGAGTACGACGACGGCATGCTCGTCGCCTACTCGATCGCGGACGGCCGGACCTCGGACCTCCTGTTCGGGGACGAGCCGGGGGAGAACTACCCGATCGTCGGCAGGCGGTTCGTCGCCGCCTGGCTCTCCGACGACACGTCCCTCTGGATCTACGACCTCGCGGAGCAGAAGGCGGATCTGATCGAGCGGTTCAACCCCGCCGGCCCCGTCAGTGACGTCCGGCCGCTGGCGGCCGGGGACCTGCTGGTCTGGATCCGCGGCACTTGGGACGACAGCCGCCCGCTCCAGCTCGTGTGGGCCCGCCTGCCGGCCTGACGCCACGCCACCCAGGCCGTCCTCGGTCGCCCAGCGAGCGCCTTGAGCCGCTGGCTCTCGCCGGGCGGCGCCCTGCTTCTCCCTCGCGGCGATCCTGTGGTCCCCCCGCCGCGCGCCTTCATCGCCCGTGCGAACACGGACGATTCTCCAGCCGCGCATCGCGCCGGACGGGCCCTGGATTCGGGTCCGTCACGCGCGCGCCGTGCTCGGCCCGCCATGGGGGCGAGGTGGGCGCGGCCGACTACGTCGCTATGAAGACTGATGAGCAGGGTGGTCGGGGCGCGCGAGCCCAGCGCCACGTCGCACGGTTCGCCGCACGTACCTTCGTAGCGCATGTCCACGTGCTACGCGGGCAACGTCAGCGCGAGCCTCGTCCGCGTGGGCGAGCTGTTCCGCGACGCCGTGCGGCTCGACGCCTCGGGCGTGATCCTCGTCCACAACCACCCGAGCGGCGACCCGACGCCGTCGCCCGACGACCTCCACCTCACCGCCGAGGCGATCGCCGCCGGCCGCCTGCTCGACATCGACGTCCTCGACCACGTGGTCGTCGGGCACGACGCCTGGGTGAGCCTGCGCGACCGCGGCGTCAGCTTCGACCGCCCGGGGCGGGCGCGGGCGGCGTAGGTGCGGTTGCCGCACCGCCACGCCCGTCGCCTTTCCGCCGCCCGTCTGCCGCCCGACAACTTCGCGAGGAAGATTGATCATCCCGGGATGGTCGGCCCGTCGATATGACGCGATGGGCAGCATGGCGTGGGGGTTGCGAGTGGCGGAGACCGGCGACGCGGCGCGGGTGGGGGACGGGGACGACCGTGCGTTCGACGCGCTTGCCGGTCGGGAGCTTGCCGCCGCGTACCGGACGGCGCTCCTGCTGCTGGGCGACGCCGCCGAGGCGGAGGATGCGGTGCAGGACGCGCTGCTCCGGGCCTGGCAGCGGTGGGACCAGCTGCGGGACCCGGACAGGGCGGGCGCCTGGTTCGGCCGCATCCTGCTCAACGCCTGCCGCGACCGGCTCCGGGCTCCGCAGCGCGAGGTTCGCTGGATCGGGGATGCGCGCGCAGCCGACGCCCTGTCCGTCTACGCGGAGCGGGAGGCCCTCGGGGCGGCGATGCGCTCGATGAACGCCGACCAGCGGATCGTGCTCGTGCTCCGCTTCTACCTCGACCTCTCCGTGGAGGAGATCGCCGCGCGCACCGGCGCACCCGAGGCGACGGTCCGGTCGAGGCTTCGACTGGCGCTGAGCGCGGCTCGGGCGGCGTACGAGGCGCAGGAGCGGGCGGGAGGGCGTCGATGAACGACAGCGAGCTCGAGGACCGGATCCGCGCGGACCTCCACGCTGCGGCCGAGCAGCCTGTCCCCGACGGTCTGGCCCGGCGCGCCCGGACGATTGCGCGCACCGAGCGGCGGACCCCTGAACGTCGCTGGTGGCCGCGCGTCCTGGGCGGCGTCGCGGTCGCGGCTGCAGCGGTCGTGGTCGTCGCGGTGGTCGCATCGCTGCTGCCGCCGCGCCCCTCGCCAACCGCCTCGACGCTGCCGACCCCAACGCCCATCGCCAGCCTCTCGGCGTCGGGCCAGCCGTCGGCGGCGACCTCGCCCTCGGCCGAGGCCACCGCGCCCAGCCCGTCGGCTGGTGCCCCCGGGACGATCCAGTCGGGCCTGTTCGTCTGGCGGCCGATCGACACGACGCAGATGGGGGGCGTGAGCCTCGATGCCATCGTTGCCAGGCCCGATGGCAGCCTGCTCGGTCTCGGCCGCGCATCCCTCGTGGTCTCGGACGCCAGCGCCGGCTGGAGCACGACGGTGTGGCAGTCGTCCGACGGCGCCGACTGGACGCGTGTGCCGGGCGCCAGGGCCTTCAGCGCCAAGACGCCGGGCTGGAACGCGGTGGTCCTCGCGGCCGCGAGGATCCAATCGGGCTACGTCGCGGTGGGCATGGACCAGCAGGGTGACGCAAGCAGCGCCAATGCCTCCGCCTGGTACTCCGCGGACGGCGACCACTGGTCGCGCGCGACCGTCGCCGACCCGGCGGGCCGGACGATGGACCAGGTCCTGGCCACGACCTCGGGGCTCGTGGCGCTCGGCGAGGCGGGCTACTCGTTCCACGCCGGGATGGGGCTCGGCACGGCGATCTGGACCTCGGCCGACGGGCGCTCCTGGTCGCGCGTCCCCGCGGCGGCCGCGCCGCCTCTCGGAACTCGGCTGTCCAGCGTCGCCGCGGCCCCGGGTGGCGGCTATCTCGCGGCTGCGGAGCAGGAGTACACGGGCGCGACGACCGAACAGGTCAAGCCGCTGGCCGCTGGCGTCTGGCGCTCGACGGACGCGATCCACTGGGCGCCCGTCGAAGGGTCGCCCCTCGGGGTGGCATCGATCGCCCTGCGGGGCAGCACGGTGGTCGCGGTGGGCTCCGGGAGGCCAGCAGACCTCTCGCAGCCTGCGCTCGCCTGGCACGAAGCCGGTGGCGCGAAATGGTCCGGCGGCCCGCTCCCGGCACCGTCGGGGCTGCCATCAGGCGTGGGCCTTGGCGCCACGCTGGTCGTCGACGGCATCAGCGGGATGCTGGCGATCGGCGAGCGCACCGACGGCGCCGACGCGACCTCGCTGGTCGTGTGGTCGTCGGCGGACGGCACGACCTGGACTGCCGACAGCCTGCCGGCCCCCCTGGCCACGGCGATCTCCCACGTCTTCCCGGTTCGCGGATCCGAGCTCGTCGTCGGCACGGCACAGCCGGACAGCGGCCCCGTCCCCGTCATGTGGCTGGCCACGCCTTGACTCCGGAGCCCGCCAGTCCCCGGCCTGAGCCCAGTCTCGAGCGACCCGGGGAGCACCGGGGCCAGCGAGGTGCCGTGTCCGGGAGGCAATCCCTGCGGGCCCTAGCATGGATGCGCTCGAGGTCCGCTGCTTCAGCCCGGGCTGTCGTCGCCTGTCGCGCCAAACGTCCCTTCGTTGCCTCTGTCCACTCCGTACGTCGGCAGCGTCACGGCATCCCACGTCCGCGTCGGCGAGCCGTTCCGCGACGCCGGATCAGCGGTCGCCCGTCGGATAGCCGTGCGCGCGCATCAGGGCGGCCACCCGCTCGCCCACCACGTCCTCGGCGGCGCTGGGTCGCGACAGTCGATGGCCCTCCGCCGCACGGGCGCGGACCACCTCCACGAACCGGTCGCGCCACGCGGCGGGCAGGTCCGGCCAGAGCCGCGAGGCGATGAACGCCGCGAGATCCCCGTCCTCGGAGACCCCCGCACGGTCGGCGGCGGCCCACACGCGAAGATGGGTCGTCCACGTCGCGAAGCCCAAACGCGCGGCGCGGTCCTCCGCCGGCTCAGACAGCTCGCGATCACGCAGTTCCCGCGCGAAGAGCGCATCAGCCGGCATCGGTCACCAGCTCCGCCAGCAGCCCCGCGAGGCCGAGGCCGGACGCTCGCGCCCGGACGTAGTCAAGGTCGAGGCCGGGCCACGTCTCGACGATCCGCCGGCAGTCACGCGCCTGGAGGCCGGCCAGATCCCCGTTGGCGAACTCGAGCTTCGCGACGAGCAGGTCCTCGACGCTGGACACCCAGACCGGGCCGAGGGCGGGATCGTCCACCCGGACGCGCCGCGCGAAGGCTGCCTCGCCCCAGGGGTCTGGATCGCGCATGATCAGGTCAGCCTTGCCGATCGCGGTCACGTGGATGACGGCGCCGAGCCAGCCATGCCCGATGCGGAGCGGCTCGTTGACGAGGTACGCGGGTTCGAACGCGGGTCGGAGCCGCGCCTCGTACGCCACCGGGTCAATCCGGATGACGAGGTCGATGCCGTCGGTCGCCCGGTACGCGAGCCCGTGGATGGACATCGCCTCGGAACCGGTCACGAAGCAGCTGATCGCGGCGCCGTCCAGCCGCTCGATGACGTCTCGTCGCACATCCACCCGCCGATTGTCGCGGCGCGGCGTCCGCTCGTCGAGCCCGAGGCGGGCCGGGGTCCCTACAGGCGAACGCTCGCAGGGCGGCGGCCCCCGCAGGAGCCCGTTCGGCTCGCCCGATCCGGGCGTGAAGGGGGCGAGCGTCGCGCCCTGCCTTGGACGTACCCCTGCGGGCCCTGGGCCCGACCGCCCGCTCCGGCCGGGAGTGCGCGGCCTGCATCGAGGCTCAGGCGCCCAGCACCCGGATCAGGACGACGCTCGTGGTGGCCAGGACGAGGATCGACGCCGTCACGGCGACGAGGACGTTGCGGCCGACCGTGCGGACGGCGGCGATGTCGACGCCCAGGCCGAGCGCGGCCATCGCGCCGACGGTCAGCCACCGGCTCACCTCCTGGAGCGGGGCGCCGACGGCGACCGGCAGGACGCCGAGGCTCCGGGCACCGGCGAGAAGAACGAAGCCCACCAGGAACCAGGGGACCAGCCGCCGGATCGAGAAGCCGGCCGTCCCCGACCCGGCTGCCTCCGACGCCGCGCCCGCAGGGCTCAGGAAGCCGAACACCAGGACCACCGGCCCGAGCAGCATGACCCGGACGAGCTTCACGAGCGTTGCGATCTGGGCGCTCGCGGTGCTCACAGGGAGTGTTGCCGCGATGACCTGCGGCACGGCGTACACGGTCATCCCCGCGAGGACGCCGTACTGGTGGAGCGTGAACCCGAGGATGGGGATCGCGAGCGGGAGCAGCAGGACGACGGCGACGCCGAGCACGGCGGTGAGGGCGACGGAGCTCGCGACATCGGCGCCGGACGCTCCGATCACGGGCGCCACAGCCGCGATGGCCGAGTTGCCGCAGACGGAGTTCCCGACCGCGACGAGGATCGCGAGGCGGCGGTGGAGCCCGATGGCCCGGCCGATGGCGAAGCTCGCGCTGATGCCGATCACGACGACGGCGAGGATCGCGACCAGGAGCGTCGGCCCGGCCGCGACCAGGCTGGCGACGTCGACCGAGGCGCCGAGCAGCACGATCGCGAACTCGAGGACCTGCTTGGCGGAGAAGGCGATGCCGGGGTCGGCCGACGCCGGGACCTCTCGCACGTTGCGGACGACGACGCCGAGCAGGATCGCGATGACGAGCGCCTCGATGACCGCGTGGCCGAGCAGCCGCTCCTCGATCGCCTGCGCCCCTGCGGCGACCAGCCCGATCGCGATGACGAGCGCGATGCCCGGGACGAGGCCGCTCGGCGCGGCGACACGCGCACGGGCGCTGAAGGGGAAGGGGACGCGGAGTGTTCGGGCGAGCACGGGATCCTCAAGCTGGTTGATGGGCCCCCGCACCGTATCGGCAACCCGATCGATAACGCCAATACATGATCATCATCCCTGCGATAACATGAGTGCATCACGATGGCGATCAACCTCCACCTCCTGCGGCTGTTCTCGGCGGTGGCCGATACGGGGAGCTTCCGCGGCGCCGCCGATCGCCTCGTCATCAGCCAGCCGGCAGTGTCACGCGGGGTGCAGGAGCTGGAGCGCCAGCTCGGGGCCCAGTTGATCGACCGCTCCGCCAGGCCGCTCGCCCTCACCGAGGCGGGACGGGTGCTCAACGAGCATGCCGTGGCGATCTTCGGGCTCGAGCAGCAGGCGGAGGCAGCCCTGGGCGAGCTCGACACCCTCGGTCGCGGCCGACTCGCGATCGGCGCGAGCACCACGGTCGGGATCTACCTGCTGCCGGACCTGCTGGGGGCGTTCCGGCGGGCGCATCCAGGGATCTCGCTGTTCCTCGACATCGGGAACACCGCGCAGGTCGTGGAGCACCTTCGGCGCCACCCGCTCGACCTCGCGTTCATCGAGGGGCCGGTGCCCGCGTCGGACGACCTGGTCGTTGCCCCGTGGCGCCAGGACCGGCTCGTCCCGATCGCCGCCCCCGACCACCCGCTGGCGCGTCCCGGGGGCGCGACCATCGAGGAGCTGCTCGCCACTCCGTTCCTCCACCGCGAGCTCGGGTCGGGGACCCGGGAGGTGGTCGAGGCAGCGCTGCGTCCGCACGGTGAGCTGCCGCCGGTCGCGATGGAGCTCGGCAGCACCGAGGCGATCAAGCAGGCCGTCGCCGCCGGGCTGGGGGTGAGCATCGTCTCGGCAGTCGCGATCGAGCACGAGCTGGCCCTCGGCCGGCTGGTCGTGCCGGAGATCGCCGGGTTGCAGGTGGGGCGGACGCTGACCCTGCTCCGTGTGGCCGGTCGCCCGGCGAGCCGCGCGGCGCGGGCCTTCCTCGATGAAATCGCCTGAGCTGGTCCCCGAATCGATGGCCCGAGGAGCGACGGCAGGACGGTGCAGTCGCGGCTGGAACCGCGGGCAGGATATTCGACTAGCCTTTGCATCGACTCGACGCCGCGGTCTCGAGGCCCTGCCCACGAGAGCCGAGGCGGCCGACGACCTGGAGCGCCGGCTTCAAGATCCCGGGTCCTGCCGTCGTCACCGCGCTGCGGGCCCCCGCTGCGACCTGTGCCTGGAGGAAGACGCGTGACCGAGCCGCTCTACCCCGCGCCGCTGGAGCTGGACCCCGAGTGGACTGCCGACACGGTCGCCGTGCAGGCGGGCCGGCCCGCGCGACGAGCCGGCGCGCCGATGAACCCGCCGCTCGTCGCCAGCTCGACCTACGTCCAGACCGCCGGGCTCGAGTACGGGCGCGACGGCAACCTGGGCTGGGGCGCGCTCGAGTCGGCGCTCGGCGCGCTCGACGGCGGCCGCGCCGTCACGTTCGCCTCGGGTCTGGCTGCCGCAACCGCCATCGCCGACCTCGTGCCCGCCGGCGGGACCGTCGTGCTGTCGTCGGTGACCTACTACGGCGTCCGCAACATCTTCGAGCGGATGCAGGCGCGTGGACGGCTCCGGCTCCGCATGGCCCCGGCCGACGACGCGGGGGCGCTGCTCGCAGCGGCCGAGGGTGCGGACATGGTGTGGGTGGAGTCGATCGCGAACCCGCTCATGGTGGTGGCCGACGTCCCGGCCGTCGCCGCCGGCGCCCAAGCCCGCGGCGCGATCACCGTGGTCGACGCGACGTTCGCCACGCCGCTGCGCCAGCGTCCGCTCGAGCTCGGCGCCGACATCGTCCTGCACTCGGCAACCAAGTTCATCGGCGGCCACTCCGACCTGCTGCTGGGCGCCGTCGTCTGCGGTTCCGACGCACATGCAGACGCCATCACGGCCTACCGCCACGACCACGGCTCGGTGCCCGGCGGCCTCGAGGCGTTCCTCGCGCTGCGCGGGCTGCGGACCCTCGCCGTCCGGCTCGACCGAGCCGAGGCGTCGGCGGCGCGGCTCGCGGGCCGTCTGGCCTCGCACCCGCACGTCGCGCACGTCAACTACCCCGGGCTGCCCACCGATCCCCAGCACGAGCGGGCCCTGCGCGTGCTCCCCGACGGCTGCGGCGCGATGCTGTCGTTCGAGGTGGCCGGCTCGGTCCAGCAGACCGATGCGTTCCTGGCGCGCCTTCGGCTGGTGTCGAACGCGACGAGCCTGGGGGGCGTCGAGTCGCTGATCGAGCGGCGGGCGCGCTACGCCGGGGACGCGGCCATCGTCGGGCCCACGCTGTGCCGGATGTCGGTGGGCGTCGAGAGCGTCGAGGACCTCTGGTCGGACCTCGACACCGCCCTCCGCGCCGCCCTGGGCTGAGGAAGCCGGGGACGAAGGCGACGGCGAGGGAGGCGCATGCCTGATACTGCCCCCCGAGCAGGAGGAGCGCGCGCATGGCCGACACCGCCGACGTCATCGTCATCGGGGCTGGGGTCCAGGGATCCAGCCTCGCGTTCCACCTCGCCTCGCGCGGGGCGAAGGTCGTCGTCGTGGAGCGCAGCGTGGTCGCGGCGGGCGCGACGGGACGGTCCAGCGGCCTCGTGCGCGTCCACTACGAGCTGCTCGCCGAGGCGAAGCTGGCGTGGGCGGCGCAGGCGTGGTTCCGCGAGTGGGGCGAGCGGGTCGGCGGCGACTGCGGGTTCACCGTGACGGGCTTCCTGTGGGTGGAGCCGACCGCGAACCGGGCGCGGCTGGCGGCGAACACCGCGGCGCATCGGGCGCTGGGGGTGGACGCGTCGATCGTCGAGGCGGATGAGATCCGGCGGATCGCGCCGGGAATCGCGGTCGACGACGAGGTGGCCGCGTACGAGCCCGCGAGCGGCTACGCGGACCCGTCGATGACGGCCTCTAGCCTCATGGCGGCGGCGAAGGCGCGCGGCGCGCGCCTGGTCCAGGGCGCCGAGGTGACCGCGATCCAGCAGGCTGGCGGCCGGGTCACGGGCGTCGCGACGAGCCAGGGCGCCTTCGATGCGCCGGTGGTCGTCAACGCGGCGGGCGGCTGGGCCAAGCGGGTGGGCGAGCTGGCGGGGATGGACCTGCCGATCCGGGTCTGGCGCCACGACACGGGCTACCTCGGCGTGCCGGCGTCGGTCCCGCGGCCGATCCCGGTGGTCATCGACAACCCCAACGCCATGTACTTCCGCCCGGAGGGCTCCGACATGGTCCTCGTCGGTCTCGAGGACGACAACCAGATCGGCGGCTCGCCCGACCGCGCCACGTCCGACGCGGGGCCCGACTTCGAGCTGCGGGCCGCGGAGCGGATGGTCCGTCGCGTGCCCGCGCTGATCGACGGCGACTTCCGGGCCTCGCACAGCGGCCAGGACGGCCTCACGCCCGACCAGCGGCCCTTCCTCGGCGGGGTGGGCTCGGCGGGGCCCGCGGGCTTCTACCTCGATTGCGGGCACTCGGGCACCGGGTTCAAGACTGCGCCGGCCGTCGGCCTGGGGATGGCGGAGCTCATCCTCGACGGAGCGGCGTCGTCCGTGGACATCGCGCCGTTCGCCTACCAGCGCCACCTCGACGGGCGGCCGCTCGTGGGCGAGCACGGCGAGGAGGTCCTCTGGCGCTGACGCGAGTCGTAACGCCGGGGGGAGCGGTGCCGCCGCGAGCCTAGCGCTGGATGTCGACCCAGCCGTCGTCGAACGGCCCGGGTTCGGTCGGGTCGTACAGGTGGGCGCCGCCCCCGGCCCGCTTGGCGAGGTACATGGCGGCGTCCGCGTGACGGAGGATGGTGCCCATCGCGGGGACTCCTCCCCCGGCGGGCAGCACCACGACGCCCACCGACACGCCGACCACGACGGTTCCGACGGTCGTCGAGATCGGCTGCGCGACGGCAGCGACAACCTCCTCGGCCCGGCGCATCGCGGCCTCGGGGTCGGCCAGCCCGGGCAGGAAGAGCACGAACTCATCGCCGCCCACGCGTCCCGCCAGGTCAGACGGCCGCCGAGCCTGCTGCTGCAGTCGGAACCCGACCTGCGCGAGGATTTCGTTGCCCACGTCGTGGCCGTAGCGCGTGTTGACGGCCTTGAAGGCGTTGAGGTCGATGCCGAAGACCGTGGCGCCCGGCAGCACGCCACGCCGCAGCGGCCCGAGGCCTGCGTCGAAGCGGCGCGTGAACGCGTCGAGCACCGCCAGCCCCGTCAGCCCGTCGGGAGATGGCATCGGGTGGTTGTCCCAGACCATCAGGACGATCGCGGCGATCACGGCTGGCGCCCACCATGCGATCTCGAGATAGGCGATCACCAGGCTCCACGCGATGGCGACCTCAAGGACGATGACGCGGCCGAAGCGACCGCGCAGGATCCCCAGGTAGTCGCTGACGGAGAGCTCGTCGCGGAGGATGACGGTGACGGCGGCCATGGCCGTCGGGATTGCGCTCAGGACCAGCGTTCCGCTGACCGCGGCGAGGGCCGTGCCCAATCCGGGCGACCCCGTGTTCTCCGCAGCCTGCTTGACGATGGCCGAGACCAGACCGCCGGCGACCGCCCCGATGACGAAGACGGCGTGGTTCGCCAGGACGCCGTACCAGGGCTGCTGCTCGAGCTCACGCCGTTCCAGCGACGACAGGAACGCGACCCAGGCGCCAGCCGTCGGCCCGCCCAGGATCATCGCCGCAGCCATGAACGGGAGGTGGAAGGTGACGAACCCGGCGCCGCCGGGTGCGCGCAGGACGCGAAGCGAACCGAGGAACCCGAACAGCGTCCACAGGAGCGCCCCGCCCAGCGGACCGGTGAGCGCCGTCTCGGGCAGACGCGGGTCGATGGCCGGCCCGATCGGGACGACGACGGTCGTCCAGGCGAGGAGTGAAAGCCCGACGACGATCGATGCGGCCGTATAGGCGAGAAGGGTGACGCGGCGGACGACTACAGCATCCGCAGGGTCGCCCGTTGTCGTCCGGCCCAGGGCATCGAGACGCCGCGCCACGCGGATCGGCAGCGCGGAGCCGCCGCCGATTGCTGCCGCCTGCGCGGGGCCCGCCGGGCGCGCGCTGTCATATTCGCTCGATTGGGCGTCCATCAGGAGGCACTTCCTGCGTCTGCCACGTTCCTCCCCGGGCCGGGGACCGGCCCGGCTGACCGCGATCCGCGTCCGGCTGCTGCCAGGTCGGGTGGTGCAGGCCACCTCGGTCGACCTGGGGCGAACGGCTCACTCGTCTCGCTGCAGGCGAGCCCTCGGCGGAGTCCTCGGCTCCGGCGGGGTCGTCCTGCCGTCCCTCGCGGTCCCGAGAGGCTCGGAGGATCTGCGCCCCGCCCCCTTGGAACTGGGACGATCGTCACTCCCCTCGACCCCCCACGACATGGGTAGGGCGTACCCCCCCGCCGCCGGCATTGGTACTTGCGCCGGAGCCTCCCGCCAGCACGGGTATACTGCACCCCGCCCGCGCGCCGGACCCGCGCTCGGGCTCCCGAACGAACGACACCGCGACTCGCGGCCGCCGCAGCGGCGCCCCGCCCCCGAACGTCGCAGCGAGGAACCCCGCGCAGCATGCTCGATCGCCTTCTCGGCCTCTTCTCCCGTGACATCGGGATCGACCTCGGCACGGCGAACACGCTTGTGCACGTCCGCGACCGTGGCATCGTGATCTCGGAGCCCTCCGTCGTCGCCATCGACGCCAAGACCAAGCGCGTCCTCGCCATCGGCGCCGAGGCGAAGCGCATGGTGGGCCGGACGCCCGCCTCGATCATCGCCGTCCGCCCCCTGCGCGACGGGGTCATCAGCGACTTCGACGTGACCGAGCAGATGATCAGGTACTTCGTGCACAAGGTGCACGACCGGATCGGGATGATCTCCCGGCCGCGGATGCTGCTCGGCATCCCTTCGGGCGTGACCGAGGTGGAGAAGCGCGCGGTCCGCGACGCTGCGCTCAACTCCGGCGCCCGCTGGGCACGCCTGATCGAGGAGCCCATGGCGGCGGCGATCGGCGCAGGCCTGCCGGTCTCCGAGCCCTCCGGCTCGCTGATCGTGGACATCGGGGGCGGCACCACCGAGGTGGCGGTGCTCAGCCTCGGCGGCATCGTCGTCGCGCGCTCCATCCGCATCGGCGGCGACGAGATGGACCAGGACATCGTTGCCTACGCCCGCCGCGAGTACAACCTGTTCCTCGGCGAGCGCACAGCCGAGGACATCAAGATCGCGATCGGCTCCGCGTACCCCGGCGAGTGGGACTCCCAGCGCGTCACGCTCCGAGGCCGGGACCTGCTGACGGGCCTGCCCCGAGCGATCGAGGTGGGGGCGGACCAGATCCGCGACGCCATCGAGATCTCCGTGGCGCAGATCGTCGACACCATCAAGGACACGATCGAGGAGACGCCACCCGAGCTGGTGGCGGACATCATGGACCAGGGGATCGTGCTCGCCGGTGGCGGCGCGCTCCTCGCCGGCCTCGACCGACGCGTCGCCGAGGCCACCCAGATGCCGGTCCACGTGGCCGACGACCCGCTGACCTGCGTCGCGCGCGGCACCGGCGTGGTCCTCCAGGAGCTCGCGAGCCCCGCAATGGAGCGCGTGCTCGTGGCGGAGACCTACAGCCGGCCGCCGCGCTGAGCGCGGTGACCTCGGCCGCGTGACCGCGGCCTGCTGGAGCGCCACGCCATGACCACCCTGCTCTCGAACCGCCGGGTCCGCCGCCGGGGGATCGTGTTCACGGTCCTGGTAGTGATCACCCTGCTCCTCATGGCGTTCTCGGCCAACCCCGCCGTGCTCGGGTTCAAGCGCGGGCTCCAGTTCGCGCTGCGGCCGATCCAGGGCGCCGTCGCGGGCTTCGCGTCCGACGTCTCGAGCGTCGTGGGGTCCATCGGCGAGATCAACCAGCTGCGAATCGACAATGCGGCCCTCCGCGAGGAGAACCAGGGGCTGGCCAACGACAACACGCGCTTGGCGCAGCTCAAGTCCGAGAACGACCAACTCACCGCGCTCCTCCAGCTCCAGAGCGGGTTCGACCACAAGACCGTCGCGGTGCGGGTCATCGGGCGCGAGCTGCTGCCCACGAGCCGGGTCGTGACCATCGACAAGGGGACGTCCGACGGGCTCGCGATGGGCGAGGTCGTCATCGTCCAGGGCGGTGCGGTCGTGGGCCGGATCAGCGACATCGGCCCCAACTTCGCGAAGGTGACGCTCATCAGCGACCCGTCGTCAACCGTCATCGGCCAGCTCCAGAAGTCGGGTGCCACGGGCGAGATCGGGGGCGAGGCGGGCGGCGTGCTGACAATGAAGAACGTCGACTCGTCCGTGACCGTGGCGCTCGACGAGGAGGTCTTCACCGCGGGCCTCGAGCTCGCCGGCGGCGTCCGGTCGCCGTACCCGAAGGGGTTGATCCTGGGCTCCGTGGTGGACGTCCAGCGCGACGCGAACGACGTTGTGCAGACCGCGTTCGTGCAGCCGGCAGCGCCCCTCGACACCTTCGAGCTGGCCCTGGTCATCACCGACTACACGGGCGGCCTGCCACCCGCCGACCAGCAGCCCGTCCCGTGCGGCACATCCGGGCCCGTGCCGGCGAACGAGGTGCCCTGCTACACGGCGACGCCGACGCCCACGAAGAGCACGAAGCCGTAGGAATCGACCGCTCCGCCGCGGTTCCCCGCACCCCAGCTGCCTGTCGCGGGTGGCGCCCGGATCACAGCACCAGGATCCCGCTCGCCGGGGGTGGCTCGCCTCGGCGGAGGCAAGCGAGGATCGCCGAGCCTTCGAGAGGGAACTGCTCGCGGAGCGCCTCGCGGTTCTCGCGCAGCACGGCCCGGTTGTGAGCGCTCCGGGCAACCAGGAGGATGACCCGATCGACCGATGGGTCATCGCGCAGCTTGAGCGCGACGCGGCGGGCGAGCTCCTGCATGTCGTGGAGGTGGACTTCCGCCTCGACCGCGCAGGGCGGACCGCGACCCTCGATCCTCGCGTCCCATGCTCGCTGCTCCCCGAGGCCCGGGAGCGGGACCTCGCGACGCAGGCGGAGTGCGCCGATGATCCGCGCAGCCAGCCTGCCGAGCAGCGCGAGCTGCCCAGCGTCCCGGACCGGGTTGCCCGCTGGATAGAGCCGGAGCGAGAGAACGAGGCCCAGCGCCACGGCGACCCGCTCGAGATGGTCGATGCGCGGTTTGCCGATCGAGCCGAGCTCAAGTCGACTGACTTGCGACTGCGAGAGGCCCGCCGCGGCACCGACGGCCCGCTGTGCCAATCCGGAGGAGATGCGAGCGTCACGAAGCTCCCGCCCGATGGCGATGGCGGCACGTCTGGCGAGAATGGAGCCCTGGCTGGCGCGGGTCGACTTCGTGGACATGCGCCGAGGATCTGCCAAGGCGGTTATCTCCGGCTTACTCGACTCGCCCCGGCCCGCGGCCAGCCGCCCCGGCCCGCCGCCCCGCGACCCGGCTCACTATGCGGCCCGCCGCCCCGGGCCGCGGCCAGCAGCCCCGGCCCGCCGCCCCGCGACCCGGGTCACTATGCGGCCAGCCACCCCGGCCCGCCGCCCCGCGTCCCGGCGCACTATGCGGCCAGAGGGTCCATGGTGCAGTTGGCGCACGACTTGCCCCGCCTCGGCATGGGGCGTGCGCCCTGGGTGGTGCTGTCGCCGGGGAATGCACGTGGCAACCGAGGGCTGCATCGAAGGTGCTGGCGGCGCACCGATGACCCGCTGGCGGCATGGAGCGCAGGGAGTCCGCAACCAGGCTGCGCTCGTAAACGGCCATGGTGCCGCGGGTCGGGGCCGCGGGTCGGGGCCGCGGGTCGCCGGCCGCGGGTGGGGCCTCGCGCGGATGGGGCCCGGCGCCGCCCGCGGGGCGCGGAGGGCAGCCATGCAGAACGCCGACCTCGCAGGACGCCGGGACGTCGCAGGCGACGCCCTCCCGATGCGGTACGCTCCCCAGCGATGAAAGGCCTCGTCCTCGCCGGCGGCACCGCCACCCGGCTGTTCCCGCTGACAATCGTGACCAACAAGCACCTGCTGCCGATCTACGACCGGCCGATGATCTACTACCCGCTGGAGACGCTGGCGGGCATGGGCATCCGCGAGGTCATGGTGATCGTCGGCGGGAAGAGCGTGGGCGACATCGTCGAGCTGCTTGGCGACGGGCGCCACTTCGGCCTCGAGCTCACCTACCGCTACCAGCGCGGGGCGCTGGGCATCGCGCACGCCATCGGCCTCGCCCGGGACTTCATCGGCGACGAGGCGTTCTGCGTGGTCCTCGGCGACAACATCCTTCGCGGGGAGCCGCTCGCGCAGGTCGCGGGTCAGTTCGAGGAGGGCGGCTGGGGCGCGGGGACGCTGCTCTACCGCGTGCCGGACCCCGAGCGGTTCGGCGTGGCGGAGCTGGACGCCGACGGGCACGTGGTGGGCTTCGAGGAGAAGCCCAAGGAGCCCAAGAGCAACCTCATCCCGATCGGCGTGTACTTCCTCCGGCCGGACGCGTTCGACGTGATCGCCCACCTGGCCCCGTCGGGACGCGGCGAGTTCGAGATCACCGACGTCCTCAACCACTACATCCCCGGCAAGCGGCTGTTCGCGCCGGTCTACGAGGGGCATTGGGCCGATGCCGGAACGGTTCCCTCGCTGCTGCGCGCAGCCGAGCTGGCGGAAGCCGATGACACTGCCGGCCGCCTGGAACGGCCGGTCGAGCGGCCGCGAGACCCGGCATGAGCGACCCCCGTCCCGGCTCGGCGCCGGCCATCGGCCCGGGCGCCAGCCTCCTCGTCACCGGCGGTGCGGGGTTCATCGGCTCCGAGCTCGTCCGCCAATTGCTCGCCCGGCGCGACGGCACCCGCGTCACGGTCCTCGACAAGCTCACCTATGCCGGCAACCGCGCCAACCTCGCCGCGGTCGAGGACGACCCCGAGCAGGCCGCACGCTTCACCTTCGTCCGCGGGGACATCGCGGACGCACCGCTCGTCGCCCCCCTCGCCGCCGAGGCCGACGCCATCGTGAACGTCGCCGCCGAGACCCACGTCGACCGCAGCATCCTCGACCCGGAGGCGTTCCTGCGCACGGGCGTCATCGGCGTCCACGTCCTGCTCGAGGCGGTGCGGGTCGAGACGGAGCGGGCCCGAAGAGGCGACCGGAATGCCGCCCCGCGCTTCCTCCAGGTCAGCACCGACGAGGTCTACGGCGAGGTGGCTGAGGGCCGCAGCGTCGAGGCCGACAAGCTCGCGCCGCGCAGCCCGTACGCGGCGGCGAAGGCATCCGGGGAGCTGCTGGTCGGCGCGTACGGCGTCACGTTCGGCGTCGACGTGGTCATCACCCGCGGCTCCAACACGTACGGCCCGCACCAGCACCCCGAGAAGCTCATCCCGCTGTTCACCACCAACGCGCTCTCGGGCCACCCCCTCCCGATGTACGGCGACGGCATGCAGATCCGCGACTGGCTCCACGTCTCGGACCACGCCGCGGGGATCGACTTCGTCCTGCGGCACGGCGTCACGGGCGAGGCCTACAACGTGGCGGGCGGGACCGAACTGCCGAACCGCGAGGTCATCGGCCGGCTGCTGGCGGCCACGGGCCGCGACTGGTCGCTGGTGCGCACCGTGCCCGATCGGCCCGGCCACGACCGTCGCTACGCGATGGACGGCGCGAAGCTGGCTGCGCTGGGCTGGCGGCCGAGGGTGGACTTCGCCGAGGGCCTGCCGGCGACGGTGGCCTGGTATCGCGACAACCCCGACTGGATCGCGAGCGCGAAGTCCGGTGACTGGGACGCCTACTACGCCCGCCAGTACGGCGACCGGCTCGCGGCCGGACGTGCGGTGGACAGGACCGCCTGACGTGCGCGTCGCGGTCGTGGGGGTGGTCGGCCGGCTCGGGCGCGCGCTCATCGCGGCATTCGAGGAGGCGCCGTTCGCGGGCATGCGCCCGCCGATCGGCTGGGACCAGCCCGAGATCGAGCTCGACACCGTCACGGCCGCCTCGTTCGGCGCGCTGCTCGACCGGGAGCGGCCCGAGGTTGTGGTCCACACCGCCGCCTGGACCGACGTGGACGGCAACGCGCGGGAGCCCGAGGTCGCCATGCGGCGCAACGGGACTGCCGTGGGGGAGATCGCCCAGGCCTGCGCGGCGCGCGGGACGGACCTGCTCATCATCTCGACCAACGAGGTGTTCGACGGGCGGCGCACCGATGGCCGCGGCTATGCGCCGGGCGACCAGCGCCACCCGATCAACCCGTACGGCGAGGCCAAGGCGGTGGCCGAACAGCTGGCGGGCGACGCCTTCGCCGGTTCCGCCGGGCGGCTCTCGATCGCCCGGACGGCGTGGCTGTTCGGGCCGCCGGGCAACGACTTCCCGGCCAAGATCGCCGCCGCGGCGGTTCGCGCGAAGGCGGCCGGCGACTCGCTCCGCGTGACCGGGGACGAGATCGGGACGCCCACGTACACGCCGGACCTGGCCGAGGCGATCGTCGAGATCGTGGGGACCGACACGCCCGCGCCTCCGGGGTCGGTGACGATCCACCACCTCGTCAACGGCGGGCGCGCGTCACGGGCCGACTGGGCGCGCGAGGTGCTGCGCCGGCTCGAGATCGACGTCGAGGTCGTGGACGTCCCGGCCTCGACTTGGCAGCGTGCCTCGACGCCGCCGCTGTGGGCCGTGCTGGAGCCGACGCCGATGCCCTCGGGCGTCCCGATGCGCGACTGGCGCGAGGCGTTCGCCGACGCGCTGCCGGCCCTCCGTCGGGAGCTCCCGGCGCGCTGACACCCGCGGCCGGCCCGCCTCAGCTTCGCCAGAGGGGTGATCAGCGTCACGGCGACGTCGGCCGAGGGCCTTGCCGCGGCGCCCCGTGGCCGTCGTCCAGCCGGGGATCGCCAACTGGAGCGCCTCGATGGCGCGCGTGACGACGGGCGTCTACCGCCTGTCGATCAGGCTGCGGTCATCGCACACCGGGAGGCTGCGGCTCAAGGTCTGCGGCACGGCTTCCGGCGGCCGGGAGGTCCTGGTACAGCAACGTGTACCGGCCGCTGCACTCGGCGCCTGGCCGCCCACCGTCCCGGTTGGGGCGGCGCCTCGCGGAGTGCACCCAACCGCACAGCACCCCACCGTACTGGTACCGACCGGGACCATCGGGCGATACTCCGCAGCGGAACGCAGACCTACCTTGAGCGTCCACGCCGGACGGGCGTCGGCTCCCGCGACGGGGGCCGCGCTCACCGCGTGCCCGCGGTCCGGCGGGTGCGCGTCTCCCGACCGGCGCCGAGGTTCTCGTGAATCGACCGATGCCCGCTCGCCGCCTCCGCCGCTCGCTCCCCGGAGCGCTCCTCGTGGCGGTCATGGCTGCAGGCGTGCTCCCCGGGCCCGGTCTTGCCGGCAACGGCCTTCCGGCAGCGCCGTCCGTCCCGGGGGCGGTCGCCCCCGTCTCGCCGACCGCTGGCGCCCCGGACGAGGCGCTCTCGAGTGCCGCGACGACGGCTGACGAGACGGCGGGCCCGACCGAGGCCGACGTCTCCCCCGCCCGCGCGGCCGATGCCCCCGGCGCCGCCGGAAGCGGCGAGGCCCCCGGCGCGCAGCAGCCCTCCGAGGCCTACGCCGAGTGGCTGGCGCACGAGAACGACCACATCGCGTTCACGCCCGGCGACCGGGTGACCGTGGGCTTCACGCCGCGCTCGACGGACACCTGGGACGTCGGCGGGCGTGCACCCGTAGCGCTGCCGCCCGGCCGGGCGACGGGCCGGGCGATGGCCGCCTCGCGCCAGGGCGCCGACTGGGCCGTGCCGTCAGCGCCGGACCCCGCGCCGACGGGCGCGACGGGGACGACGGGCACCCCGGGCACGACGAGGGCCACGACGTTCGCGACGGGCGCGATGCCGGCCATGGCCACCGCATCCAACACCACGGCCACCGCGAGCACGGCCCTAGCGACCGCGACGACCGACACCTCCGCGATCACGGCCAGCGCCAGGACCTCGGCCGCGACGGTCGCCACCGCCGCCGCGGCCGCCGGGCTCCGCCGCCAGGTCTTCGGCTTCCTCCCGTACTGGGAGCTTTCCGGCGCGTCGACCAGCCTCAACTACGGCGTGCTGACGACGATCGCCTACTTCTCGGTGGGCGCCAACTCGGCGGGCAACCTGCTCAAGCGCAACAGCGACGGCTCGCTGACCACCGGCTGGGCGGGCTGGACCAGCTCCTCGCTGACGAGCGTCATCAACGCGGCCCACTCGCACGGCACCCGCGTGGTGCTCACCGCCAGCGTGTTCGCGTGGTCGAGCGGCGGCGCGGCCACCCAGAAGGCGCTCCTCGGCAGCTCGACCGCCCGGCTCAACCTCGCGCGGCAGCTGGCCGCCGCCGTCCGGGACCGCGGCGCCGACGGCGTCAACCTCGACTTCGAGCCGCTCGTCTCGGGCCAGGAGGCCAACTTCGTCGCCCTCCTGCGCACCCTGCGATCGCAGCTCAACTCCATCCGCAGCGGCTACCAGATCACGTACGACACCACCGGGTCCATCGGCAACTACCCGCTCGAGGCATCGGTGGGGTCAACCGCCGCAGACGCGGTGTTCGTCATGGGCTACGACTACCGGAGCGCCAGCTCGTCCGGGTCGGGCTCGATCGACCCGCTGTCCGGCCCGACCTACGACCTCGCCGACACCGTGCGCCAGTACACGGCGCGCATCAGCCCGTCGCGCGTGATCCTGGGCCTGCCCTGGTACGGCCGAGCATGGTCGACCACGACCAGCTCGCCGCGGGCCACGAACCAGAGCGGCGCCAAGTTCGGCTACAGCGCGGCCGTCAACTACGAGAACATCCCGGCCCTCGTGAGCAAGTATGGCAGCAAGTGGGACACGGTCGAGCAGAGCCCGTACATCGTCTACCAGCGCCAGAACTGCACGTCCACCTACGGCTGCGTCACCAGCTGGCGCCAGGTCTGGTACGACGACGCCACCTCCATCGCGCGCCGCTACCAGCTCGTCAACGACTACGGCCTGCGCGGCGCCGGGATGTGGGCGCTGGGCTACGACGGCGCCTACCAGGACATGGTCCGCGCCCTGTCCGACGCGTTCCTCGTGGACCACTCTGCTCCCCAGGCGGGCATCCGCGCCCTCGCGGCCAAGAGCTCTGACGAGGGGATCGTCGTGACCTGGTCGGCCAGCGACGTGAGTGCCGTGCGGTCGTACGACGTCCAGGTGTCGGTGGACGCCGGCGGATGGACGCCGTGGCTGACCGCCACCGGCGAAACCAGCGACGTCTGGCTGGGCGCCGACGGCCACGCGTACGCCTTCCGCGTCCGGGCCACCGATGCCAAGGGCAACGTGGGCGCGTGGAACGTCACCGCCACGGCCGCCACGGCGCCTGCGAGTCTGGTGGTTGGCGGCTTCGGGGCGGTGACGCTCGACGGCCTCTCCTATCGCGCCGGGCCCGACACGTCGGCCGCCCGACTGGGCTCGCTGCCCGCGGGGACCGTCGTCGCGCTCACGTCGGGGCCCGTCTCGGCCGACGGCTACAGCTGGTACGAGGTCACCCAGCCGATCCGGGAGTGGGCGCCCGTGTCCTTCGTGGAGCGCGGCGTCTGGATCGCGGCGAGGTCGTCGACGGCCACCAACGTGGTGCCGTTCCACGCTCCCAACGCGACGCTGGTTGACGCGGGGATCACCGGCTTCGACTTCGGCAGCGGCGGCCTGACGGGACCCTCGGCGACCGCCTTGGCCGGGCGCACCTTCTCGCCCAACGGCGACGGCTCGCGGGACGGGCTGCGCATCGACTGGCGGGCCAAGGTGGCGCTCGATGCCCTGACGCTCAACATCCTGCGCACCGACGGAACGCCGGTCGGGTCGGTGAAGGTGCCCACCCTGACGACGGGCCAGCACGCCTTCACCTGGGACGGCAAGGTGGCCGGGACGCGCGTCCCGGACGGCGTCTACCTCCTCCAGCTGGTCGGCACGGCCGGGACGAGGATCTACCGCGCCCCTTCGGCGAGGCCCGCGACCGCGGGGCAGATCGCCGCCTTCGCCGTCACTGTCGACACCGTCGCTCCTGCGGTGACGTCCTCGTCCGCGTCGTCGGGCCTGATCTCGCCCAACGGCGACCGGATCCGGGACACCGTCGCCTATGCGCTGCGTGCGATCGGCGCGGCGAACTGGGCGCTGCGCATCGTGCCCGCCGCGCCGGCGGGCGCCGGTCCCGTGCGCACCGTCACCGGATCGGGCGGGGCGCTCTCCGTGACCTGGAACGGCCGCAGCGACGCGGGTGGCGTCCTGCCCGATGGCAGCTACAACGCCACGCTGGCTGCATGCGACACGGCGGGCAACTGCGCGGTCCGCAGCTATCCCGTGCGCGTGGACACAACCCCGCCGACCCTGGCCCTGACCCCCACGCCCGCGATCTTCTCGCCCAACGGCGACGGCGCCGCCGACACGACGTCGCTGGGCTGGACAGCGTCCGAGGCCAGCAGCGGCACCGCGTCGGTCTGGCGCGGCACGACGCTGGTGCGGCGCTGGACCGCGGCCGCCTCCACGGTCGGGCGGGTGACGTGGAATGGCCGCAACTCCGCCGGGTCCAGTGTCGCCGACGGCCGCTACACGTTCACCATGGACGTCCGCGACGGCGCGGGCAACCGCACTGTCGCGCGGGCCGTGGTGACCGTGGACCGCACCGCCGGATTCCTCCGCTGGTCGCGGAACTTCTACCCGCAGGACGGCGATGCCCTCGCGCCAACCTCGACCCTGAGCTGGCGGCTGACCCGCACCGCGACCACCACCCTCGCGCTCTACGACGCGAACGGGAACCGCATGCGCACGGTGTGGTCCAGCAGGTCGCAGCCGGCAGGCTCCCGAGCATGGTCCTGGAACGGCAGGCTTGCAGACGGCACCTACGCCGCGCAGGGCCTCTACACCGCACGCCTGACGGTCGTGTCGCCGTACGGCACCCAGACCGTGGCGCGCGGCGTCTGGGCGAGCGCCTTCCCCGGGTCGCTCTCGTCGAAGACGGTGAAGCCGGGGCAGGTCCTCACGGTCAGCTTCTCGAGCACCGAGCCGCTCCGGAACGCGCCCCGGGTCACCTTCCGCCAGCCCGGGCTGGCGGCGGTCACGATCACCGCAACCAGGCTGGCCAACGGCACGTATCGCGCCCGGTTCACGGTGCGGGCGGGATCCGCCGGGGCAGCCAGCGTGCGGATTGCCGCCACCGACACGGGCGGTCACGCGAACGCCACGATCTACGGGCTTTCGATCGGCTCGTGATCACGGCCAGACCCCTACACTGCGCCGCGTGAGCATCCTGCCCGAGCAACAACGTCCTCCGGAAACCGGCGCCCGCGACGCTGCGCCCGCCCTTCCCGTCGAGTCGGTCGGGTATGCGGGCACGTGGGTGGTCCTCCCCACGTACAACGAGGCCGCCAACCTCGAGGCCGTCTCGGCCGCGATCCTGGCCGCCCTCCCGGGCTGCACCCTGCTCGTCGTCGATGACGGCTCGCCTGACGGCACGGGCGTCATGGCGGACCGGATTGCGGCCGCGAACGGCCTGGTCAGGGTCCGGCACCGCAGGGCCAAGCAGGGCCTCGGCCGGGCGTACCTCGACGGGTTCCGCGTGGCGCTCGCTGGTGGCGCGGAGGTCGTCGTCCAGATGGACGCCGACTGGTCGCACGATCCAGCGGCGCTGCCGTCGCTGGTCGGGCCCGTGCTGGACGGCCGGGCGGACCTGGTGATCGGGTCGCGCTATACCGCCGGTGGCGGCACCGCCAACTGGGGCCTCGCGCGCCGCATCATCTCGCGCTCGGGGTCGCTGTTCGCGCGGACCGTCCTGCGCCTGGCGCCAAACGACCTGACCGGCGGGTTCAAGGCATGGCGCTCCGCCACGCTGGCCTCGGTCCCAGCCGACGGGATCCGCGCCGGCGGCTACGTGTTCCAGATCGAGATGACCTATCGCGCGACCCGGCTCGGCGCCCGCGTGACGGAGGTGCCGATCCTGTTCCGGGATCGGCTGGCAGGGCAGTCCAAGATGAGCCGCCGGATCATCTTCGAGGCGTTCTTCGTCGTGCTGAGCCTGCGCTGGGACGAGCTCCGCGGACGCGGGCCGAAGCGTCCGGGCCGGTCATGAACCCCGCAGCAACCGCATGACCGCCTCGTGACCGGGCCCGCGCCGCGCGACGGCTGGCGCCCGGGTTCGGGCGAAGGAGACGAGGCGGTCCAGGCGCCGCCGGGCGTCCGCGTCGTCATGGACCTGCGGCCGCTCCAGGCGCCCGAGCGCGCGCCGCTCACGGCCGCCTATCTCGAGCAGCTCCTGGGCGCGCTCGACGCCGACCCCCGCGAGGGCGAGTCGTTCGCGTTCCTGCTCGCGCTCGACCTCGACGATCCCACGGGGCAGTGGTCGAACCTCGACGTCATCGGCCGCCGCCTGCTGCCGCCCACGCGACTGCTGCGCTCCGGGGCGCTCACCGTGGACCCGTTCCTGCTGCGCGGCGCGTCGATCGGGTCGGGCTGGCGCGCGGAGCGCGGCGGCGCCTCCGGGTCCGTGTACCACGCGGCGGCCGGCGCGCTGCCGATCGCGTCGGGCATCCCGGTCGTCGCCTCGCTGCTCGACCTTGCCCCGTGGCAGCTGCCCGACGCGTGGCAGAGGGGCCGGGCGGCCAAGTTCGGTCAGCGGCTCCGGGCGCGGCTGCTCAAGGACGCAGCGGCGGTGATCGTGCCGAGCCGGTCCGCCGGGGTGGACGCGCGTCGCCTGCTGCACGTCCGCCAGGCCGCCCTTCGCGTCGTGGCGCTGGCGCCGCGCCCGGCGTTCCGCCCGGAGGCTGCGGAAGGGGCGCCTGCGGAGCGCGACCGGCTGGGCCTGGCCGAGCGCTACGCCGTGTACGAAGGACGGTTCGACGCGCGCCACGACCTCGACACGCTGCTCGATGCGCTCGCGGCCCTGGCCGGCGAGCCGTCGCCGCCGGGCGTGCCGGCCGACGCCTGGCCGCCGCGGATCGCGGTCGTGGGCGCGTCGCCCGACGACCGTGCCGAGATCTCGAGGGCCGCCTCGCGGGCCGGCGTGGCCGAGGCGCTCGTGTACGCGCAGGGGCTCGACGACGATCGGCTGGCGGCGCTGGTGGCCGGCGCCCGGTTCCTCGTCCAGCCCGTTCGCTCCGACGCGGCGGGGACCTCCGCCATGGAGGCGCTGGCGGCCGGCGTGCCGGTGGTGGCGACCAATGTCGGCGCCCTGCCCGAGATCATCGGCCCGGCCGGGATCGTGGTCGAGCCGGGCGACCCGCGCCGTCTGGCCGTGGCCCTGCGCGCCGCCTGGTCCGACGACGGGCTGCTCGCCGGTCTGCGCGCGGCCGCGTACGATCGCCCCGCCGCGCGCCGCACCTGGGCCGACGTGGCCCGCGAGACCCGCGCGATCTGGTCTGAGGCGGCCCGGCCCGCGCCGATGCTCTGAGCGCGCGCGAGGCCGAGACCGGCGCGACGGGCCTGCCTCGACTAGAGGACCAGCCGCCAGTCCCCGACCATGCCCATCGGTGACGGGCTGGGCGACGGCTGGCCGCTCGGCGAGGGGCTCGGGGAGGGCGGCGGCACCGTCCCCAGCTTGTACGTCACGCCCGTCCCGATCTGCACCACCTGCACGAACGTCTGGCCCACGGCGAGCGTGACCGGCGTGCCGTCCGGGCCGAGCAGGAGGGTCGGCGCGGTCAGCGACTTCTTCTTCCAGGTGCCCTTGACCAGGGCGCCGTTGGTGAACACCCACGCCTTGCCGGTGCCGGTGTACTGCGCCTCCAGCCGGCCGTCGTTCGAGCCGTCGTTGAGGGGCGCGAAGCTCATGAACAGGACGACCACGTTCTTGGGCGCGATCCGCACCTTGGGCATCGGCCCCGCGTCGAACTGCTTGCCCTCGACGCTGACCGAGCGCAGGTAGGTGTTCGTCGAGGGCTGGTAGGCGTACGTGATCACGTTGGCGAGGTACGGCACGCGGATCGACCCGCTGCTCGGGCGCTGCTCCGGCGGCGCGTCCGGCGCGAACTGCCAGTGCGCCTGGTAGCTGACGCTGACCGGGGCGTGCACCGCCTTGACCAGGAGTCGCATGGACTTCGCGTTCGAGTACATGTTGTGCGGCGCGAACCGCGTCCTGATTCGCCACATGTAGGTGTCGCCGAGGCGGATCTCGTCAGCGTTCCAGACCGCCTTTCCGGCACCCTGGGAGGTCCGGAGCAGCGCCAGGGCCTGCGGCGAGCCGCCGACGTGCATGTAGACCGCGTTCCACTCGGCGGCCCAGGCGATGAAGTAGAGGCGCGAACTCCGGATGGGGCCCACGGCGGGCGGATCGCCCTCGGAGAACAGCGCGACGTAGCGCGGGATCCCGCCCTCGGCCGGCGCCTGCCACACCTGGCTCGCTGCCGACAGGCCCGACTGCGGGCGCGCATCCTGCTGGTCGTCGATCATCACGGCGATCACGTGGCGCTTCGCCACGGCGGGGGCCACGAGCACGCCGTCGAGCGGGTCGGCGACCAGGACGGGCGTGGGGACCGGCGTCGGGGAGGGCGACGGCGATGGCGAGCCGGATGGCGCGAGCCCGGAATCCGAGGGTGAGCCGCCGGATCCGGATGGCGAGCCGCCGGCCCCCGCCGAGGCGCTGGCGTTGGCCAGGCTCGAGGGCTGGGCGGCGGCGGGTGCCAGGGCCACGCGACCGGCCAACACGCCGATGCCGACGCCGGCGGCGAGCGCGATGACCACCAGGATCGCGGCAGGCGCGCGCCTCATCTCGCCGCCCCGCCGACGGGCACCTGGATCCGCACTCGAATCTCCCCTTCATGACGTTCGGGCATCCGTCCGAAGCCCGCGCGGACTATAGCCGTAAATCCGCGCGCCTTCAGCGTTTGCGTCGCCACACGGCGCAGGAAGGCGACTGTCGGACGTTGGCCGCGCTCGGGTGGCGTCGTACCCTGTGCCCGCAACGACCGAAGCGAGGCCCGCCATGACACAGCCCGAGACCCCGGAACCCAAGCACTCGCGCCGACACGCTGCCGATGCCGAGCCCCCGACGGTCCCGCCTGCCGAGGTCGCGCTGGCCGAGGCCGAGGCCGCTGCCGAAGCCGAGGCCAGGGCCGAAGCCGTGGCGGCGGAGCCCGATGCGCCGGCCGAGCCTGGGAACGGCCGAGTCCTCGAACCCCAGGCCGCTGCTCCATCGCCGACGCCGTCTACCGAGGCCCGAAGCGGCGGAACCCTCGAGCGGGTCAACGTCACCAATCTCCGTCTCGAGCGCGGGGGCATCGGCGAGGCCACCGCGTCGAGCGTCAAGGTCCGCCTCGGCGGCATCGGGCGGGTCGACGCGGATGACGTCTTCGTCCAGTTCGGCGGTGTCGGCACAGGGCGCGCCGACGTGCTCAACGTGGAGTGGGGCAGTGTCGGCGCCGCGGCCGCTGGCGAGCTGCGCGTCACGCAGGGCATCGTGAGCAACGTGATCGCCCGCGAGGCCACCATCGACCAGGGGTTCGTCCGGACGCTGATCGCCGGCAAGGTGACCGTGACGCGTCCGAGCGTGGCGCTCCTGGTGCTGGCCGCCAGGGTGGACGGCGAGGTCCGGCCGCTGCTCGACTGGCGGGGCGCGCTCGCGCTCGGGCTGGGCATTGGGATCGTGGCCTCCGCCGCACGGGCGCTTCGCCGCCGCTGAGCCCGTCCGGCTCCTGGTCTGCGTTCCCGCAACGGGGTCCTCGCCGCGTGGCGCCGGACCGCGGCCCGCGGGCCCGCGCGCAAGGCGCCTGCCACGGCCGGGAGTCCCCTGCGGGGGTGGGCGGAGGCCCGGCCGGTATACTGGCCCGCGTCGCAAGACCGGCCCACTGGTCAGTCGCGCCCGTCGCCGCGCCAGCTTCGGCCACACGACGCCCAGCCATGCACGGAGCACGCCCGCCTTGATCGACCCGACCGCCCGGATCCACCCGACCGCCGACCTCGAGGCGGACGTCTCGGTGGGGCCCCGGAGCAGCATCTGGCACCACGCGCAGGTGAGGATCGGGGCCACGATCGGCGCCGAGTGCATCATCGGCCGCGACGCGTTCATCGACGAGGGCGTCACCCTCGGCAACCGCGTCAAGATCCAGAACCTCGCGCTCGTCTACCACGGCGTCACCGTGGAGGACGGCGTGTTCATCGGCCCCAACGCCATCCTCACCAACGACCGCTACCCGCGGGCCATCACCGCGGCGGGCGAGCTCGCCCGCGCGGACGACTGGCAGGTCTCCCCGATCACGCTGCGCACCGGCTGCTCCATCGGCGCCGGCGCGGTGGTCGTGGCGGGCGTCGACGTGGGCCGGTTCGCCACCGTGGGCGCCGGGTCGGTGGTCACCCGCACGGTTCCGGACCACGCACTCGTGGCCGGCAGCCCCGCCCGTCGCATCGGGTGGGTGTGCGGCTGCGGCCAGCGCCTGGTGGACGCCACCGGGGCGATGGTCCGCGCCGATTTCGAAGGGGCGGCCTCGTGCCCCCGCTGCCCGTCCACCTACACCATCGCCGGCGACGCCTGCGTCGCCGGCTGAAGGGGAGCCCGACTCCATGATCCCGATCTCCAAGCCCGACATCGGCCCTGCTGAGGAGGCGGCCGTCCTCGAGGTGCTCCGCTCGGGCATGCTCGCGATGGGCCCCAAGACCAAGGCGTTCGAGGAGGCGTGGGCCGAGTACTGCGGCGTCAAGCACGCGATCCTGATGGCGAACGGGACCGTGGCCCAGGAGGCCGTGCTCCACGGGCTGGGAATCGGCGAGGGCGACGAGGTCATCACCGTCTCGTTCTCGTTCAACGCGACGGTGTCGGTCATCCTCCGCGCCGGCGCCCGCCCGGTGTTCGTCGACATCCGCGCCGATGACTTCTGCATGGACCCCGCGCAGGTCGAGGCCGCCATCACGCCCCGGACCAAGGCGATCATGCCGGTCCACCTCTACGGGCTCATGGCCGACATGGCGCCGCTCGAGGACATCGCCAGGCGCCACAGCCTCGTGATCATCGAGGACGCGGCGCAGGCCCACGGCGCGGCCTACCGGGGCCGCAAGGCGGGCCAGTTCGGCCCCGCGATGTTCAGCCTGTACGCCACGAAGAACCTGATGACCGGCGAGGGCGGCTTCGCCACGACCGACGACGACGACCTGGCCGACCGGATCCGGCTGTTCCGCAACCACGGCATGCGCGTCCGCTACCACCACGAGAGCCTGGGCACCAACTACAAGCCCGGCGACATCGCGGCGGCCATCGGCCTGGCGCAGCTGGGCGGGCTGGACGCGAGGACCGAGCAGCGCCGGCGCAACGCCGCGTATCTGACACGGGAGCTCTCCGGCGACCACCTCACGCCCACCGTCCCCGAGGGCCGCGACCACGTCTGGCACCAGTTCGTGATGCGGTTCCCGGGCGAGCGCCAGCGGGTCATCGAGGGCCTGACGGAACGCGGCGTGGGCACGCTGATCTACTACCCGGTGCCGATCCACAAGCAGGCGTACCTCCAGGCGTTCGTGCCCGGGGCGGCCGACCTCCACCTGCCGGTCACTGACCAGCTCGCGGACGAGGTGCTCGCGATCCCGGTCCACCCCAGGCTCTCGCAGGACGACCTCGCCACGATCGTGCGGTCCGTCCGCGAGGTCGCGACCCCGGTGGCCCGATGAGCGAGGCGCCGCGACTGCGGGTCGGGCTCGTCGGCCTGGGGATGATGGGCCGCAATCACCTGCGGGTCATCTCGACGCACCCCGAGACGACCCTCGCCGCGGTCTCGGACCTCGATCCCGCTGCGCTGGCGGCCGCCACGGCCCAGACCGGCGCCACCGGGTACGACGACCCGCAGACGATGATCCGCGAGACGGACATCGAGGCCGTCGTTATCGCCGCGCCGACCACCGCGCACGTCCCGCTGGCGCTGGCCGCCATCGAGCGCGGTCTGCCGGTCTTGGTCGAGAAGCCGCTCGCCGGGACGCATGAGGAGGCCCTGCGCATCGTCGCGGCCGGGCGCGCGGCTGGTGTTCCCGTCCAGGTGGGCCACGTCGAGCGCTACAACCCGGCGGTCCTCAAGCTGGGCGAGCTGCTGCGGGCGGGCTGGCTGACCAAGATCTACGCCATCGCCTCGCGGCGGGCCGGACCGTTCCCGGCGCGCATCCGGGACGTGGGCGTGACCGTGGACCTCGCCACCCACGATGCGGACATGCTCAGCTGGATCGCCGGCGAGCGACCTGTCCGCGCCTACGCCGAGCTTGCGCAGCGCAAGCACGCCACGCACGAGGATCTCCTGTTCGGGCTGCTCCACTTCCCGTCGGGCGCCACCGGCATGCTCGACGTGAACTGGCTCACCCCCGCCAAGCGCCGCAGCCTCGCGGTCCTCGGGGAAGAGGGCATGTTCGAGCTCGACTACCTGACCCAGAAGCTCACGTTCACCAAGTCGGACCTCGCCCACGGCGAGCTCATCGCCGGGTATGCGCCGACGTTCTCCGGCGACGTGCTCGACATCGAGGTCGAGACCCACGAGCCGCTCAAGGCCCAGCTCGACGCCTTCGTGCGCGCCGCGCGGACCGGGGAGCGGCCCTACGTGGACGGCGAGGATGGCGCGTGGGCGGTGCGCATCGCGACCGCGCTGCTCGAGGCCGCCTCGACGGTGCGCCCCGTGGACCTGACCGTGGAGGCCGCCCCCGCATGACCCGCATCGTCACCCTCCCATCGGTCGGCGCCTCCATGCTCGGCGGCTCGATCACGCTGCCGCCGCAGCCCTGCACGCACGGGCCGGCGCGCTCCGTCTCGCCCTGGACGGGCGCGGAGGGGACTGCCGGCACGGTCGCCGTTGTGGGCGCGGGGAAGATGGGCCTGCCGCTTGCGGCGCAGTTCGCGACCCACGGCTGGAGCGTCATCGCCGTGGACGTGAACCCGGCGGTGGTCGAGGCGATCAACGCCGGGCGGAGCCACGTGGGCGAGGAGCCCGGCCTGGCCGAGGTTGTGGGTCGCGTGCACGCCGAGGGGCGCCTGCGGGCGACGCTCGACGCGGCCCAAGCGGCCCGCGAGGCCGATGTCGTCGTGCTGATCGTGCCGGTCATGCTCAACGAGCAGCGCCAGCCCGACTACCGGTACATGGACCCGGCGGTGGACTCGATCGCGCCCGGCGTCCACGCCGGGTCCACGGTCATCTTCGAGACCACGCTGCCCATCGGCGACACGCGGGGCCGATTCGCGCCCCGCCTGGAGCACGCGTCGGGCCTGATGGCCGGGCGGGACTTCCACGTGGCGTTCTCGCCGGAGCGGCTGTTCAGCGGCGCGGTGCTGGCGAACCTCGCGGCCTACCCCAAGCTCGTCGGCGGGATCACGCCCGCCTCCACGGACCGTGCGGCCGCGTTCTACGCCTCGGTGCTCGACGCCGAAGTTGTCGCGATGTCCTCGGCCGAGGCGGCCGAGTTCAGCAAGCTCGCCGACACGACCTACCGCGACGTGAACATCGGCCTCGCCAACGAGTTCGCGCGGGTGGCCGACCTCCACGGCATCGACGTGACCGAGGTCATCGCGGCCGCCAACAGCCAGCCGTACAGCCACATCCACATGCCGGGGATCGGCGTGGGCGGGCACTGCATCCCGGTCTACCCGCACCTGCTGCTGGCCCGCGCGCCCGGTCTGCGGATCGTGGAGACCGCGCGCGAGGTCAACGACGGACAGACGGATCGGGCGCTCGACACCATCGGCGCGCTGCTGGGCGGCCTCGCCGGGACGCCGGTGCTCGTGCTCGGCCTCACGTACCGCGAGGGCGTCAAGGAGCTCGCGTACAGCCGTGCCCTCCCGCTCATCCGGGACCTGCTGGCCGCCGGCGCCGATGTCGCCGCGTACGACCCGCTGATGACGGCCGCCGAGATCGAGGCGCTGGGCGCGAGGCCCTGGGCCTGGGCCGAGCCCGGCCCGTACCGCGCCATCGTCACCCAGACCGCCGACAGGCAGTTCGCAACGCTCGACCCGGCGTGGTTTCCCGACCTCGCCGTGGTCTACGACGGCCGCAACAGCCTGCGGACGCTCGCGCTGCCCAGCGGCGTGGTCTACCTCGGGGTGGGCGTCCAGGCCGGAACCCGCGTCCGCGCGGGCGCCTGACCGCCGGCCCGCCGGACCCGAGTTGAGGTCGAGCCGCCCCGTGCGCATCGTCAGCGTCGTCGGCACCCGACCGCAGCTGATCAAGGCGGCGGCGCTCGTGCCAGCCCTGCGGGCCCGCCACCATGACGTGTTCGTCGACACCGGGCAGCACTATGACGAGGCGATGGCCGGCGCCTTCTTCGCCGAGCTTGCGCTGCCGCGGCCGGACCACTCGCTGGGCGTCGGCGGGGGCAGCCACGCGGAGCAGACCGCGCGGATGCTGCTCGCGCTCGAGCCGATCCTGGTCGCCGAGCGCCCGGACGCGGTCCTCGTCTACGGCGACACCAACTCGACGCTGGTCGGCGCGCTGGCGGCGGCGAAGCTGGGCATTCCGGTGGCGCACGTCGAGGCCGGGCTGCGCTCGTTCGACCGGCGGATGCCCGAGGAGCTCAACCGCGTGATCGCGGACCACCTCTCGTGCTGGCTGTTCGCGCCGACACCCGCCGCGGTGGCGAACCTGGCGGCCGAGGGCATCACGAGCGGCGTGCTCCAGGTGGGCGACCTGATGCAGGACCTCGCCGCGCGCGTCGCGGCCGAGGTGCGCGACGCTGCCGCGCTGGCGGCCGTGGCCTCGAGCCTCGACCTGCCGCTCGCGCCTGGCGGGTACGCCTTCGCCACCGTGCACCGCGCCGAGAACCGCGAGCCCTCGGCGATGCAGGCGTGGGCGGCCATCCTCGCCGACGCCGCCGCGGTCCGCCCGGTGGTCCTCGCGCTGCACCCGGGGACGCGTGCTGCGCTCGACGCCGCAGGAATCGCCCTCGACCCCGGCGTCCGCGTCATCGCGCCGCAGGGCTACCGCACCACCCTCACGCTCCAGCTCCACGCCGCGGCCGTGCTGACCGACTCCGGCGGCGTCCAGCGCGAGGCGGGCTGGCTCCGGACGCCGTGCCTGATCCTGCGAGACCGCACCGAGTGGGTCGAGGCCGTGGCCGAGTCCGCCGGGCGGATAGTGGTCGTGGGGCTGGACCGCCGACGGGCGGCCGACGAGATGGCGCGCCTGGCGCCAGCCGACGACGCACTTAGGCTGGCGGCCGAGCGCGCCGCCACGATGGACCTCGCCCCGGCCGGCGCCGCCGAGGCCATCAGCGTTGCGCTGAGCGCGGCCGGATGACCCATCCCCAGCGGCCACAGCGGCTCACGCTGGTCCTGCCAAGCACGGGCGAGTTCGACTCGCGCACATACCGGATCGCATCGGCGGCAGTGGCGCGTGGGCACACGGTGACGGTCATCGCCCGCTGGAAGCCGGGCCTCCTCGACGCGGAGGAGCACCCGGCCGGTTATCGGATCCTGCGCGTCCCGTTCTCGCCCATCGAGGGGCTCCCGCTGCCGGGCCTCGTGCGCGCCGGCCGCGCTGCAGCGAGGAGGCTCCGCGCCGTCAGCACGCGGACGCCGTATCGCCCCCCGGTCGACCCGATGGCGGCGATGCGCGCTTCCGTCGCGCGTGCCGCCGCCTCACCGGGCTCCGCTCCCGTGACGCGCTCGGCGGATGACGGTCCGGGCGGGGCCGACGACGGGGTCCCGCGCAGCTCGCTTCCGGGGCGCCTTGTCGGCACCATCGTCCGTCGGCTGGCGATCCCGCTCACCATCCGGTCCCAGGGCCGTTTCGCAGCCCAGGTCGCGCCGCCTGCCGACCTCTACCACGGGATGGCGTACATGGGCATCCCGATCGCCCTCCGGCTCGCCCGACGGGACCGGGCCAAGGTGGTCTACGACGCCCGCGACATCTACATGGATGCCGCGAACCTTGCGCGGATGCGCGGCCCCATGCGCTGGTTCATCGCCCGGGCTGAGCGCAGGTGGGCGCACGCTGCAGACAGGGTGATCACCGTCAACCAGCCCTACGCGGAGGTCATGGCGGGTCGCTTCGGGGTGCCCGAGCCGCTGATCGTCATGAACTGCGCCTACCGCTACGCCGTCCCCAGCCCGCGACCACGCCGCTTCCACGAGGCGCTCCCCCTCGATGCCGCGACGCGCGTCGTGCTCTACCAGGGCGGGTTCTCGCGCGACCGTGGCATCGAGGAGCTGATCGAGGCGATCCCCGCCATCCCCGGTGCGGTGCTCGTGCTGATGGGCTACGGGAGCCTCGAGGAGCAGCTGCGCGCCGAGGCGTCGCGCAGCGCGGGCCGGATCTGCGTCCTGCCCGCCGTCCCACCGACCGAGCTGCTGGCGTGGGTCGCGTCAGCCGACGTGGTGGCGATGCCGATCCAGCCAACCACCCTCAACCATCGCTTGACCACGCCCAACAAGCTGTTCGAGGCGATGGCCGCCGGCGTCGCGATCGTCGCCTCGGACCTGCCTGGCATGGCCCCCTATGTTCGGGAGGCCGAGTGCGGTGTCCTGTGCGACCCGACATCGCCCGCCGACATCGCGCGCGCCGTCCGCGCGATCCTGGATGCGCCGCCGGACGCCCGCGCCGCCTTCGGCCGGCGGGGGCTTGCGGCGGCGCACGAGCGGTACAACTGGGAGGCTCAGGTGGCCGGGTTGTTCGTCGAGTACGGCCGCCTGACGGGATCCCCGTGGTGAGCGGGCGGGCCGCGGGCGGCGGGGGCGCGGCGGGGCCCTCGGCTCCAGGCTCGGCCTCTGGGGACTCCCGGCGGATCGTGATGTACGTGAGGGGCGACGTGTCCCGCGACTCCCGGGTTCTTCGCGAGGCGCGCTCCGCCGCCGCCGCTGGCTACCGCGTGACGGTCATCGACCAGCCCGTGGGCCCGTCGCCGGCCCTGGCGATGCCCGACCTTCCGCCCGGCCTCGAGGTGGTCCACGTGGCCCGGCCGGCCCGCACCTACCTGGCGCTCACGCTGCTGCGCCGGCCATGGCGCGTGGCCTCACGCGGGCTCCAGGTCGCCTGGTCGCGTCGCGCATCGCCGGCCAAGCGCGTCGGCGGGGTGGCAGCTGCCCTCGTTCTGCTGCCGTGGATGGCGGCGCGGAGCGTCTGGAACGGCCTGATGCAGCTCCTCGGGCGAGCCGGCCGCCTGACCTGGGTCGACTACGTCTTCGACTGGCGGACGAGCATCCTGCCCTGGTGCGCCGCGGCGGCCGCTGTGGCGCCTCGGGCCGACCTGCACCACGGGAACGACCTCGACGCGCTCGCAGCGGCCGCGGCGAGCGCGAAGCGCGACGGGGTGCCGTACATCTACGACTCCCACGAGGTTTTCATGGCCTGGGGCCGGCATGCCGCGCAGCCGCGTCCGGTGCGCGCGGTCATGGCACGGTGGGAGCGCCGCCTGGCGCGTGCCGCCGCCGCCGTCATCACGGTCAACGATGAGTGCGCGGACGAGCTGGCTCGGCGGCTGCGAGTCGCCCGGCCCGTTGTCGTGCGCAACTGCTCGCCACGCTGGACGCCCCCCGTCCCGTCGGTGGATCGCCTCCGCGAGGCGGCGGGGATTCCGGTCGGAACGGATGTCGTCCTGTGCCACGGCGGGTTCCAGGCGGGTCGCGGGCTCGAGGAGACGGCCCTCGCGATGCGCGACCCTGGCCTCCAGTCGGCGCATTTGGTCTTCCTCGGCTACGGCGGGGCCTTCCTCGACCAGATCGTCGCGGATCCCGCGCTGGACGGCCGCGTCCACCGCCTGCCCGCAGTGTCGCCCGACGAGCTGCTCGACTGGATCGCCACGGCCGACGTGGACGTCGCCGTCTTCCGCGCCGTTGACCTCAACCACGTCCTGTCCACGCCCAACAAGGTGTTCGAGAGCCTCGCAACTGGCGTGCCGGTCGTGTCCAGCGACATGCCGGCTCGCCGCCGCATCCTGCTCGACGGTCCCGACGGTCCCGACGGTCCCGACGGTCCCGACGGTCCCTTGGGCGCCTTCTGCGGGCCGTCGCCGGCGGCGATCGCCGAGGCAATCCGGTCGATCCTGGGCGCGACGCCGCAGGCTCGCGCAGCCCTCCGACGCCGCTGCAAGGCTGCTGCCGACACGACGTGGAACTGGGAGCGCGAATCGGCCGCCCTGCTGGCTGCCTACGAGGCGCTCGTGCCGAGGAGGGCGGGATGACCGACACCTCGAGCGGGCGCCCGCGGGCGGTGCTGCTCGTCGCGAATGTGGCCGCCCCCTACTCGCGAGGCCTGCGCGTGGCGCGGAGCCTCGCTGGCGCCGGGTACGAGGTGGAGATCGCCGCGGTCGCCGACGGGCATTCCCCCGAGGACGAACGGGACGGCGACGTCCGGATCCGTCGCTACGCCCCGACCGGCCCCCTCGCGCGGTTCGCGACGGAGCGGTACCGGACGCCGGGCCGAACCCTTGCTGGCCGGGTGCGGAATGTGTTCGACACCGCGGTCAAGGTTGCCTTCTGGCCGGTCCACGTGCGCGGCTGGTGGCGGACGCTGGGTCGAGAGCTCCCCGACGCGGATCTGTACCACGCCTTCGGCATCCTGGCGATCCCGGTGGCCCTCCGGCTGGCGACCTCAGCTCGCAGGCGCGGCCGTCCCGCGGCAGTGGTGTACGACGTGATCGACGTCATCCTCGAGTCCAACAATGTCGACCGCGTCCCCGGACCCGTGCTGCGCTGGTACAAGGCGCAGGAGCGCCGGTGGGCCGCGGCCGCCTCGGCGGTGGTCACCGTCAACGCCCCGATCGCCGAGCACCTCGCGGGCATCTGGCGGCTCGACCCGGCCCCGACCGTGCTGCTCAACTGCCAGCCGCGTTGGGAGGCGCCAGCGGTCCGCCCGGATCTCATCCGCGAGGCGGCCGCAATGGCGGCCCGGACCCGGATCGTGCTGTTCCTCGGCCGCCTGGGCCGCGAGCGCGGGCTCGACGAGGCGGCCGAGGCCGTCCTCCGGATCGAGGATGCGGCGCTCGTCATGATGGGGTTCGGTCACTGGGCCGATCGCCTGCGCGAGCGCGATCGCGACCCTCGCTTCGCGGGCCACCACGTCACGCTGCCGCCGGTCCACCCCGACGACGTCCCACGCTGGACCGCCTCGGCCGACGTGTCGATCGTCGCGGTGCCCGCGAACTCGCTGAACCAGCGCCTCTCGTCCCCGAACAAGTTCTGGGAGTCCCTGACGGCTGGCACGCCAGTCGTCGTGGGCCGCGACCTCGAGGTCATGCGGCGCATCGTCGAGGCCGAGGGCCTCGGGGCGGTTGCCGACCCGGCTGATCCTGCGGACATCGCGCGGGCGCTGTCGTCAGTGCTCAACGCGCCGCCCGCCGAGCGCGAGGCGATGCGGGCGCGGTGCCTGGCGATCACCCGCGACCGGTACGCCTGGGAGACCGCCGTCCAGCCATACCTGAGCCTCGTGCTCCGGCTGGTGCCGCCCCGTGGCGCCACGACCTCGGCCCGGACCGACGCACCCCGCGGCCGCTGAGCCGATCGGGGCCTCAGACCTCCAGGCCCGAGGCGCGATCGCGGCCCGCGCCGCCGGACCACCGCTGATCCCCGAGCCAACGAAGGGCCCCCGGCGCCGCCACCACCCGACCCTCGGCGACGAAGGGCTCGATGGCGAGGTGGTCGATCGAGCTCAGGCAGATCGCCAGCGGCGGTCGCTGTTCCGCCGGCAGCCTGGCCAGCACCCGATCGACCGCGGCGCGCATGCCGTCGAGCACGCGACGCTCCCTCGTGCGGCGGCGCAGGCTCCTGCGTACCCGGCGGAGCGGGGCCCAGACCCGACGCAGGATCCCTGCGAGCGCGCCGGACGGCGCCGTGTAGCCCCAGCGCGCGAGGTCGACCACGTCCGCGGCCGTGATCCCGCCAGCAACCGCCAGCAGGGGCCTCGCGGCATCGGGGCTGCCCGTCGTGACCAGCCAGGCGCCATCCGTGACCCATTCGGGATGTGCGCGCAGCGCCGTGTCGAGCAGCCGGCGCTCCGTGGCCACGACCACGATCGCCCGCGGCGCCGCCATCGCTCCGCTCGGCGCGTCTGTGCGCTTCGCGGCCGGGCCCACGGCGACGGGTAGATCCGAGGTTCCGGGCCGCGGCGGCTCCGCCAGAACCTCGTCGTACAGCGCCAGGATCCGACGGGCGACGGAGGCGGCGCCGTAGCGCTCCTCGACGTACCGTCGGAGCGCCCACGGGTCCAGAGTCAGGCGGCGGTCGAGCGTCGCGAGGATCGCCGCCGCGAGCGCCGCCGGGTCGGCCGCCGGGACGAGCGCCCCGAGCTCCTGCGGCCGATCGCCCAGGACCTCGGTCACGCCGCCCGAGTCCGTGGCGACCACAGGCAGGCCCGACGCGAGCGCCTCGGCCGCGACCATGCCGAAGGTCTCGCGCCGCGATGCGTGGACGAACAGCGCGGCACGCGCCATCGCGTCCGCGATGCCGGAACGGTCCGACTGGGGCTCGAAGGACACTGTGTCCGCGATCCCGAGCTCGCGCGCCAAGCCCACCCAGCGAGCCTCCTCAGCATCGCTCGGCGAGCGCCCGACAAGGCGCAGCGTCGCGTCGGGGCGCACCTCGTGGACGCGCGCGAACGCGGCCAGCAGGACGTCGATCCCCTTGATCTCCTTGCGGTAGCCCACCCAGAGGAGCTCGGCCGGGCGTCGGTCAGCCGGCCCCGTGACCCTGAACCCGTCGACGGCCACCGTGTTCGGGACGACCACCAGCCTGTGGGCGTGCTCGGGAAAGGCCGCAGCCAGCTCGTCCGCCAGCATGCGGCTCACCGCGACCACCCGCGAGGCGGTCGCGAGCGTCGCCGCGTACGCGTTGCGGACGGCTGGCTCGGCGATCTGCTTGGCGACGAAGGTGGCGTGCTCCGTGAGGATGAACGGCACGCCCAGCCTTCGGGCCAGCGCCGCGGCGGCCGCGCCCTCCGGGTAGCCCGTGTGGCCGTGGACCAACTGCCAACGCCCGGCCTCGGGGCGGTCCGCCAGCTGCAGGATCGACGCCTCGCGATGCCGGAGCAGGTGCAACGGCCCGAGGCTCGAGACCTCGCCGACGCCGATGGCCAACCGGGCGGTCGGCACCGCTGGCGAACCGTGGGCGCCCTCGGGCGAGAAGACATCGGGCGACGTGCCGATCGCCGTGGCTAGGTGTCGCTGCAGGACGGCTTCGCCGGCTTCCCGGAGGGCGTCGTCACCGTGCACTGGCACGTTCTCCCAGGCGACCATCGAGGGCTGGATGCGGCCCGTGGCCGCGAGCGCGGTGACCTGGTCCGCCACGAACCGGCCGGCGGCCACCTCGTCTGACGCGGGATACCAGCCGGCAACGACGACGCTGATCGGGTCGGGCCCGCCCCCGGGACCGCCCGCAACTGTCATGCCTTGCCCGCGGCCGCCAGTCGCTCGAGGCGGGCCGCCTCGACATCCGCCTCGCGTTCCCGCCGCGCGCGCTCCGAGTGCTCGAGGTGGAGCGCGACCACCTCGGCGGGCTCGCCCTCCGCGATGATCTGGCCCTTCTCGATCAGGATCGCCCGGTTGCAGAACTCGGTGACCCAGTTCATGTCGTGGGTGACGAGCACGACGGCGCCGGCCGACCGGACCATGGCCTCCACGCGCATGCGGCTCTTCTCGCGGAACACCGCGTCGCCCGTGGCCAGGACCTCGTCGAGGAGCAGCACGTCCGGGTCCACCGACGCGGCCAGCGAGAACCCGACTCGGGCCTTCATGCCCTGGCTGTACGTTCGGATCGGGGCGTCGATGAACGGCCCGATGTCGGCGAACTCCACGATGCCGGGGAGCCGCTCCATCATCTCCTTGTGCTCGATGCCGAGGAAGGCACCGGCGAGCAGGATGTTGTCGCGGCCGCTGAGCTCGTCATCGAAGCCGGCGCCCAGGGTGAGCAGGCTCGAGATCGTGCCGACCACCCGCGCCCCGCCCTCCGTGGGCGTGAGGATCCCCGCGAGCACCTGGAGCAGCGTGCTCTTGCCCGCGCCGTTGGGGCCGATGACCGCCAGCGACTCGCCGTGGCTGACCTTGAACGTCACGTCGCGGAGCGCCCAGAACTTGGTCGGGCCCTCGCGCCGGCGCAGCAGATTCTTGAAGGTGCCGCGCATCGTCGTCTTGCGCGTGAAGCGCAGGTCGTACCGGACGCCCACCTTCTCGGCTTCGATCGGGTAGCGGACCTTCTTGGGCTGCAGGGTCAGACTGTTCACAGGACCTTCGCGAAGGAGGGCTCAAGCCGCTTGAACATGACCATCGCGAGCGCGCACAGCACCAGCGAGCCGATGAGCACGGCGGCCAGCGGGCCCCACAACGGCGGCTGGCCGTAGTAGATCAGGTTGCGGTACGACTCGAAGATGGGGCTCCACGGGTTCAGGCCGAAGATCAGTGACATCACCCGGCTCTTCTCCGTGATCGCCGTGATCTGGTCGGCGCCGTAGAGGGCCGGGGAGAGGTAGAACCACAGGCGGAGGAGGTGGCGGATGACGTTGCCCACATCGCGGTAGAAGACGTTGACCGCGGACAGCAGCGTCGCCACCGCGAGCGTGAAGAAGAACTGGACGAACGCCACGACGGGGATGAGCACCGGCCACCACGAGAGGTGGTTGGGGTAGAACAGCAGCAGCAGGCAGAACAGCGGGATCAGGCCGAAGGCGAAGTTCACGATCCCGCTGACCGTCGCCGCGACAGGCAGCACGATCTTGGGGAAGTTGACCTGTTTGATGATCTTCTCGCGCCCGGTCACCGACGTGATTGCGTCGCCGACGCTCGAGGTGAACCACTTCCACGGCAGGATCGCGCAGAAGATGAAGAGCGGGTAGGCCTCTTTGGTGGTCTTGAGGATCACAGTGACCAAGACGACGTAGACGGCCATCTGGAGCAGCGGGTCCAAGACCCACCAGACGTTGCCGAGGACCGTGTCCGAGCCCTTCTTGACCAGATCCGCCCGCACGACATACCGGATCAGACGGCGCCGTGACGAGATCTCGCGCAGCGCGGTCGGGACCAGGCTCAGCGTGCTTGGCCGGGGGGCGCGCAGATCGGAGCGGACGGTGTCGACGGTCGCCATGTCGGCGGGAACGGTAGCACGAGCGCCTTCAGCCGCGCCGGTCTGCGATAATCCCGCGGTGCCGAGTCGCAGATGCCCTCAGCCCCCCCCACCTGTGCGCGCTCCAGGGTTCCCAGAGGCAGGAGCGGCACCGACTCGCGTTCGTCACCGGCAGGCCCTGTGAGAGAGCGCTGGATCGTCCTTGGCGAGCCGGAGCGTCGGCGCTGGGGCGGTGACCTGCGTCGGGCGTTCGTGTTCCAGGAGCTTGCCCTGCGCACCGGGGCTGACCAGCCGACCGGCCACCGGCCCGTGCGACGGTGGTGGGACCGACGCAGGGCGCGTTTGGCGACAGCGGACCTGTTGACCGGGGAAGCCCTTGAGCTTGCCCGCGGCTGGTGTCGCCTCGTGGCCCTGGACGTCCACGATGACCCGGTGGCGCAGCACCGTGCGTTCGGCATGGCCAGCGACCCGGCCGCGCTCGCGGCACTGGAGCGCCGCTTCCGAGCGAACCTCGACGCCTTCGAGATCCTGGTCGCCCCGTCAACCCGATTCGCCGATCTGGCGTGCCTGCCGCTCGAGCGGCGTCTGGTGGCGCCCAACGGGACCGACACGCATCATGTCCTGCCCGGGCCGTGGCCCGAGGGCCCGACCGTGGGCATGGTCTCTGGGGCGGCCCCGGGTCGTGGGATCGAGCGGCTGGTCGAGGCCGCCGCCCTCGCCCGCGAGCGCGTGCCGGACCTTCGGCTCGCGCTCTGGCTCGTGGCGTCCGGACCAGTCGCGGAGCGGTACCTCGAGGAGCTCCGGCGGGACCTCGTCGCCCGTCCGTGGGTCACCCTGGAGCCCGCCCCGTATGCCGACCTCGGGGTCATCCTCGCCCGCGCGACCATCCTGTGCGTGCCCCACCCGCCCGGCGAGTACATGGACGCCGCGCTGCCTGTGAAGCTGTTCGACTCGATGGCGGCGGGACGACCGCTCGTCGTGACGCCCCGCGCCGAGACCGTCGAGGTCGTGCGGGCGGCCGATTGCGGTCTCGTCGCTGACGGCGACGAGACCGCCGACCTTGCCGCGGCGATCGTTCGCCTGGCCGACGACCCCGCGCTCGCGAAGCGGTTGGGTGCGAACGGCCGCGCCGCGGCCGAGACGCGGTACGACTGGCGACGGATCGGCTCGGACGTCGCCGATGCGGTCCTCGCCCGCGTCGGTGCCCGCTGATGGACGCGGTGGAGGGCCCGCGCACCGGGCGCGTGGTCCGCATCCTGTCGCGCGTCGAGGAGGCGCCGGAGCCGCGCGCCGGCGTTGAGCTGCTCGTGGCGGACTCGACCTGGACGGCCGGGCCCACTCCCCGGCGCGACCTCCGTCCGATCCGCCCGCTTGCGCGGGCGGTGCTCCAGGACCGCGATCCGCTGGACGAGTCGATGGTGCTCCTGGACCGCTGGGCGTCGGCCACCGGCATCGTCGAACGACTCGCGGTCGACGGCGCATCCTGGTGGTATCGGCGGCGCCTCGTGCTGTGGCGCGGGCTGCACGAGCGGCTGGTCTGGCTGTGGATCCTCCAGCGGCTCGCGTCGGAGGGTCCGATCGCGCGGCTCGAGCTGCCGCCGGACATGCCGGCGCTGCGGGACGCAGCATCGCTTGTCGCCGCGGCGAGAGGCTGGACGGTCGCGGCCCCGACCACGTCGGGTGGGGAGCAGCCGCCTCAGCGCGAGACAGGGCTGCCGCGGCTGTTCGCGGCTGTGTTGCGCCGCTTCCGTTTGCATCCCGCCCAGCGCGGTCCGGAGGCCGAACGGCGGCGGACCATCGCGGCACGGGCGTCCGCCATCGAGCAGCGCTTCCACAAGCTGTGCCGGGAGCAGGATCGGCTTCTCGTTCTGACCGCCCCGGCCGCGCACCAGACGTTGGGCGATCGAGCGTCGGCGCACGTCGGCGACCCGTTCCTCGGCCCTGTGGTCGAGGCACTGCGCGCGACCCGGCTGGAGCCTGTGATCGTCGAGCTCGGCTCGGACATCGCCAACGAGGCTACCTGGGCGCGACTGAGCGCTCCCGGAAACGAGCGCCTGGTTCCGGCCGGCGTGCTGCTGCGCGGACTCGCCGACGGCGCCGACGATGCGGTGGCAGAGGCCCAACGACGGACGGTTGCCGCGAGGCTGGAGGACCCACTCGCCTCCCTCGACGTGGACGGCGTGGACGTGTCGCCGTGGGTCGCGGCAGAGGTCCGGGGGTACGCCGCGGCCGGACTGTCCTCCGACCTTCGACAGGTGCGCCGGATCCGACGCCTCTTCGATCGCCTGCAGCCCGCGGCGCTACTCCTGGTCAACGAGTACAGCCTTCCCGAATGGGTCAGCGCCGCCCACGCGACCGGATGCCCGGTGGTGGCGGTCGAGCACGGGATCATCCACCCCCATCATGCGGGGTACATGCTGCCGTCACGCGACGGGCTGCCCCTCGCTGACCGCACCTACGTCTTCGGCCCGTACGAGGCGCGTCTGCTCACGGAGACGAGCGTGTACCGGCCCGGCGAGGTGGTTGTCGGCGGTTCGCCACGCCTTGACCTGGCCGCGCCGCCGACGAGCGGCGACATCCGCGCCGCGGTGCGGGCTGAGCTCGGCGTCGGCACCGATGAGCGGATGGTCGTCTTCTCGTCGACGAGCTCCACAGCGATTCGATGGACAACGTTCGCGGCCGCCTTGGACCTGCTCCTCGACGCACCGTGGCCGAGTGTGCACCTCGTGGTGAAGCTGCACCCGGCCGAGGCGGAGGACGGCTACTGGTCCCGGCTCGTGGGGGGGATCGCCCGGGCCCGCGGGTTCGAGCCGCCGGCGCTGACCGTCGTCAAGAGCGTCGACCTGTTCTCCCTCCTCCGGGCCGCGGACGCCCACCTCGGCGTGTCCTCCACCGTGCTGACGGATGCGGTCGCCGCCGGGACGCCGAACCTCCTCGTTTCGGGTCTGCGCGGGACTGATCTCATCGGCTACGTGGAGGCTGGCGTGGCAACGCCAGTCGGCTGCGCCGCGGACCTGCTCGCGGCGCTCGGCCGCGCGGAGGAGCCCGTCGCCGCAGCGCAGGCGCGGGCGGCGTTCCTCGCCGACCACTTCACGCCAGGCGCGAGCGCGCCGCGGATCGCGTCGGACCTCCTGGCAGGCGTCGTGCCGACATCATCGCTGGCGGGGCCCGCGGCCCGCGACGACGACGTCACCCTGCGGCCCGCGACGGAAGCGGACGCCGACCTCCTGCTGGCGTGGGCCAACGATCCGGTCGTCCGCGCGGCCGGGTTCCACCCCGATCCGATCACCTCGGCAGAGCATCGCGCGTGGCTCGCGGGCCAGCTTTCGTCACCGGATACGCTCCTGTTCATCGGCGACGCGGGCAGCCGGCCCGTGGGCATGATCCGCCTCCACCGCGCGGGATCAGGCGCCGTCGAGGTGTCCATCAGCATCGCCGCTGCCGAGCGCGGGCGCGGCACCGGGCGCCGGCTGCTGCACGCCGCGCTCACCGCCGGCCGAGCGCTGGCGGACCCTCCCGAGTCGTTCGTGGCGAGGATCCGCCCCGACAACGCCACCTCGCTGGCGCTCTTCCGTGGCGCCGGCTTCGCCGGTGACCGGCTCACGTCCGTGAACGGCATCGCGTGCCTTGTCTTGGAGCTGCCCGCCTGAGCAGCCCTAGCCCGTTCCCCGGGCCACCTCGAGGATCACGCGGGCGAGCCGGTCGGCGCCGGCCCCGTCCAGGGCGCCGCGAGCCGCCTGCCGCATCTGCTGGAGCGATGTCGAATCGACGACGAGGTCCGCCACTGCGCGTGCCACCTGTCCAGGGTCGACCGTCCGGCCGTCGCCCACGAACCGCGTGGCCCCCGTCGTCGCAAAGACCGGCCCCGCCACCAGCTGGTCGTCCGCAACGGCGACCGACACGGTTGGGATGCCCAGGACCGCAAGCTCGAACTTCATTGTGCCGGCGCCGACCAGGGCCACCCGTGCCCCGGCGAGGCGCCGGTCGAGGTCCGCGGGATCGCGCAAGAGCGTCCAGGCCTTCCCCTCGGCCAGCCGACCGCGGTAGCCGGGGCCGACGACTGCGGTCGTGGCGGGCGGAACGCGCCCGGCACCTGTCGGGGCGGCAAGAACAGTTCTGACGGCGTCCGCGACGGCCGGGACCAGGCGGCTGGCGACGTCGTCCGGGTCGCTCCCGCCGAAGCACACGACCACGGGCGCTGGCGCGATCACCGCTGCCGAAGCCGCCCGAGCCCCGGCGACGAGCCCCGCCCGGATCGGCACCCATCGGTAGCCCTCGAGGACGCGAGCGGCATCCGCCGGACCCGACCAGCGTGGGAGCGACGGCTGCACGACTACGGCCGCCCTGCCCCGGTACGTCTCGCGATCGTCGAACACCACCAGTCGCTCGGGATCTAGGTCCGCCGCCACCTCATTCGGGTCGGGCAGGTCCACGACGGCGACTGCGCCGAGCAGCGGCGCCCCCGCCCCGAGCTCGAGCCTGGCGCCGATCGCCGCCAGCCTGGCTCGCTGGCCGTCGGTCGGGGCGCCGCGAAGCATCCGAACGGTTACCTCGACGCCGAACCGCGCGAGGGCCGCTGCGAGGGTCGCCTCGCGAGACAGGTGACCCTGGCCGTCCGCATGGGCGGCGGCCGTGATCAGGTGGACGCGAACTGCGGTCACGGACTTGCCGGCGTGCCGCCGTCCGCCGTCGTCGGGTCGTTCAGCATGCGACCAAGGTTACCCACGGCGAGGGCCGTGGCGCCGCGCCGTCGGCGCACGGCCAGACCGCTGATGGCCATGCCACGTATAGTGCCGAGGTGAGGGTATCGGAGGCGGTCCGAACGGGCTGGGTGCCGGCCGCACTGCTCGCCGTCGCGGCGGCGGCCGGCGTCCTCGCCTACCAGACGCCACCCGAGGCGGTAGCCGCCTTCGCGCTCTACGTGGCACTCGGGCTGGCCGTACCCGGCATGCTGTGGGTGCGTTGGGCGCGCGGCCCCGGCCATCTGGCCGAGGACCTCGCCCTCGGCCTCGTGACGGGCTACGCGATCGAGATCGCAGCCTACCTCGTGGCCCGCGCGATCGGGCTGCCGCTGCTCGTGCTCGTCTGGCCCGGCGTGACCCTCGGCGCGTTCCTCCTGCTGCCGTCGCTCCGGCGCCACTGGCACGCTGCGTCCGTCCGCGCGCCGCTCGGCTGGTCGTGGGCGCTAGCCGCCCTCCTCATGTTCATCGTGTGGACTTCGGCGGCGACCTTCTTCGCGCGCCACCCGCTGTCCGGGACGTACGTGCCGTACGTCGACATGCCGTACCACCTCGCCCTGATCGCGGAGCTCCGGTGGCACGTCCCGCCCGAGGTCCCGTACGTGGCGGGCCTGCCGCTCGCCTACCACTGGTTCTTCTACGCGGAGGCGGCGGCCACGAGCTGGGCGACCGGAGTCGACCCGGTCACGCTCCTGTACCGACTGTCCGTTCTGCCGATGCTTGTGGCCTTCGTCCTCCTGACGGCAGCAGCAGCGCGTCGCATCACGGGCGCCTGGTGGAGTGGCCCTGTGGCGGCGGCCATCGCCGTGCTCGGAACGGTCGCAACGCCGTACGCCACGGTCAGCGGATCTGTCTTCGATGCCCAGACGCTGCAGGCGACCTGGATCAGCCCGACCAACGCGTTCGGCCTCGCGATGTTCGGCGGCCTGCTGCTGGTCGTGGTCGACATCGTGAGCGCGTCCGGCCCCTTGGCCCGGAGGAAGCTGGCGCTGGCGTGCGTCCTGGTGCTCGGCGCCTCCGGGGCCAAGGCAACGCTGCTCCCCCTGCTCATCGCAGGCCTGCTCGCCCTGGTCGTGGTCCACGGCATTCGCACGCGTGGCGCCCACCGGCCTGCGCTCGCGCTGTTGCTCATCTCCGGCATCGGCGCCGCGGCCGCGCTCGTCCTCGTGTACCGCGGCACCGGCGGTGGCCTCGAGGTTGGCCTCCAGTCGCTCCGGCTGATGCCCGTCGCGAGGTGGGTCGGAGCCGTGACGGCGCACGGCACGGCCGCCGTCGTCTTGCCCTTGGTTGCGCTCGCCCTCGCCCTGGTCTTGTGGTCGTTCCTGTGGGCGGGCGCGCTCCCGCTGCTGGCGCGCCCCGTCCGGACGGCGGCGACGCCAGCCCTCGTGCTGCTTGCAGGGGTTTGCGTCGCGGCGCTCGCCGCGCTGGTCGCGTTCCGCTACCCGGGGCTCAGCCAGCTGTACTACGCGCGAAGCGCGGCTGGCGCCTTCGCCGTGCTGTCGGTCGCCGGCATCGCGTCGCTCCGCCCGGAGCGCGTTGCCCCGCGCACCCTGGCGGTCGCGGTTGCCATCGGCGCCGGTGCCGGCGCCCTGGTGGTTGTCATCGTCACCTCGGCCGGCCACGGTCTGCTTCGACCGCTCAGCGAGGGCTCCCTCACACGAGTCGTCCTCGGCATGCTCGCCCCGGTGGGCCTCCTTCTCGCCGCCGTCGCCGCCGTCGCGGTCGCCGTCCGCGGGTGGGGGGCGCGCGATCCGCGAGTCGCCGCGGCCGCCCCGCTCCTCGTGATCGCGATGGCGATGGGCTTCAGTGCGCCGCCGGTCGTGCGGCTGCTCACCGCCCCGCTCTCGGCGGGTCCTCTGGCCGGCGCCGCGATCAGTGCCGACGGCGTGTCGGCCGCCCGATGGCTGCGCGACCACAGCCAGCCGGACGACCTGGTCGCGACGAATCTCCACTGCCTCCCGGTGCCCAACGCCGGGGCCACGTGCGACGCGCGCAACTTCTGGGTCTCCGCATATGCGGAGCGGCGCGTTCTCGTCGAGGGCTGGGCGTACACGACGAAGGCCGTGACGGCCGCCCTCGCGGCGGGGAACCCCGACCTTGTCGCCGTCCCGTTCTGGGACCAGCAGCGACTCGCCCTCAATGACCGGGCGTTCACGGCGCCGGACGCGGCCGTCGTGCGGGATCTGCGGGCGCGCTACGGCGTCAGCTGGCTGTTTGCCGACACGTCAACGGCCGACGCCGCCGCCCTGGCAAGGGTGGCGTCACTCCGATTCCAGAGCGGCAACTTCGCCGTGTACCAGCTGCCGTGACCTAGAACATCTCCCACGCGAGGGGCTCGTGGCGCCTGATCGGCCGGCGCGCCGTCCTGCCGACCACCTTCGCGAGGTCGCGGACCTCGAGGCCGGTCCCCGGCCGCAGCACCGCGATGTCGCCCTCGACGAGCATGGTGCCGGCCGGAATGTCCCGGGACGCGAACAGGCTCCTGCGCGCCGTCACGTACAGGTCGGCCTCCGCCGGCGCCATCCGCTTGATCCCCGTCCCCAGGGCCGCCTGGGCGTCGTGGATGGCCTGCACCATCGCCTTGAGCTCGTCCGGCTCCAGCGCGAAACGGTGGTCCGGGCCGGGCAGGTCGCGGCTGATCGTGAAGTGCTTCTCGATCACCGCGGCGCCCAGCGCGGTCGCGACGATGGGCGCCGTCATGCCCGGGCTGTGGTCGCTGTAGCCGACCGGCACCCCGAAGGCGGTCCGCATCGTCTCGATCGCCCGCAGGTTGAGGTCCGCGAACGGCGGGGGGTAGTTGACGACACAGTGGAGCAGCACGAGCTGCTCGTTCCCGGTTGCAGCTACGGTGTCCACCGCACTCTGGACGTCGGCCATGTTCGCCATGCCCGTGGAGCAGATGATCGGCTTGCCGCGCGAGGCGACCTCGCGGATGAGCGGCAGGTGCCAGAGCTCGTAGGTGGCGACCTTGAAAGCCTTGACGCCGAGGTCGTCGAGCAGGTCGATGGCCTCGAAGTCGAACGGCGTCGAGATGAAGTCGAGTCCTGCCGAGGTGGCGTGCTCAAACAGCTCCGCGTGCCACTCCCGCGGCAGCTCGAGCTCGCGGAACAGCTCCGACATGGTCTTGCCGGCGGGCAGGATGCCCTCGAGGTACTTCGCGCGCGTCGCGGTCTCGGCCACGATCCGGTCCGCGGCGAAGGTCTGGAACTTCACCGCGTCGGCCCCAGCCTCCGCCGCCACGTCGATCAGGCGCTTGGCCTGGTCGAGGTTGCGGTCGTGGTTCGAGCCAGCCTCCGCGATGATGTAGGTCGGGGCGCCGGCGCCGACGGCCCGGTCGCCGATCGTCACGGTCTTCATCGCTGCTCCACTTCCTGCCACGCCTTCTGGCGAACGTTGCGGTTGATCTCGGCGAGCGCCGGTTCTGCCTCGAGGATCGCGCCGAGACGCTCGAGGCTGCACGTGCCAACGGGCCCGAGCCGGGCCGCGATCTGGCGAGCGAACTCGAGGTCGCTCGGGGTGTCCACGGTGAACCTCGCGTCGGGAACCGGGCCCGCGGGGAGCGCTGTCCCGATCCGGAACCGTTCCGGACGCGCGTACAGGAACGGCATGACGTGCTCGCGCTCGGCAGGGTCGTGCGCCTCCCGGTACGCCTGCGCGAGGGACTCGGCCCGGGCGACCTCGGCAGCGATCCCCAGCGGCCACCCGGCGGTGCCGACGTAGTCGAACTCCTCGTCGACGCACCGCCGCAGCTGGCGCGTCACGACCCCCGGGTCCATGAACGGGTTGTCCGCCGTGGCGCGGACCACGTAGTCCGGCTCGTACGGCGCCGCCGCCTCCCACACCCGCGTGAGGACGTCGAGGACGGGGCCGCGGTGCACGGGGACGTCGTGGTCGGCGAGGAGGCGGGCGAGGGCGTCGTCAGCCCGATCGGTCGAGGTGGCCACGACGACCTGGTCGACCGAGGCGATGGCTCGTGCGGTGGCGACGGTCCACAGGACCAGCGGCCGGTCGCCGATCAACTCGAGCACTTTGCCGGGCAGGCGGGTCGAGCCCATCCGCGCCTGCACCACCGCGACGACGCGCATGCCTAGCCCGCTCTGTAGGCCGACGTGACCTTGTCGAGCGCGGCGACCACGTCGTCCGCGTCGGCGGTGGACATGCCTGTGAACAGCGGCAGGGTGAGCAGCCGCTCGTACGCGGCCTCAGCGATCGGCGCGGAGACGTCGGGGTAGCGCTCGCGGTAGAACGAGTGGCGATGGACCGGGATGTAGTGCACGTTCACGCCGATGCCCTCGGCGCGCAACGCCCGGAACACCTCGCCGCGGCCGACGCGCAGGCGGTCGAGTCGCAGCCGGACGAACATGAAGTGCCAGGCCGGGTGCGCGCCGGGCGCCACCGCGGGCACCTCGAGGTACGCGTGGCCGCCGAGGCGCGCAAGGTAGTGCGCCGCCAGCGCGCGCCGCCGCTCGAGGAACGCATCGATCCGGGTCAGCTGACTCGAACCCAGTGCCGCGCCGATGTCCGTGAGCCGGTAGTTGTACCCGAGCTCGACCATGTCGTAGGTCCAGTCGCGCCGCGCGGCGAGCTCGGCCCCGATGCCGTGGTTGCGGAACCGGCGCAGCCGGTCGGCGAGCCGGTCATCGTCGGTCAGCACCGCGCCTCCCTCGCCCGTGGTCAGGATCTTGGCCGGATGCAGACTCAGGATCGACATGTCGGCGAGGGTGCCGACGCGCCTGCCGTGCAGCGTGGCGCCGAGCGAGTGCGAGGCATCGGCAATGAGTACTGCGGGGCCGCCAGGCGCCCCGTCGGCGACCGACCGCAGCGCGGCGTAGTCGGCCGGCTGGCCCGCGTAGTCCACCGCCAGGATCGCCCTCGTGCGGGTCGTGATTGCCTCCCGGACCGTCTCGGGCCGGATGAGCAGCGTGCCCGGGTCGACGTCTGCGAACCGGGGCTCGGCGCCCGCGTACAGGACGCAGTTGGCGGTCGCCACGAAGGTCATGGGCGTGGTCACCGCCTCGTCGCCCGGCCCGAGCCCGGCTGCGATCGCCGCGCCGTGGAGCGCCGCCGTCCCGGAGCTGAACGCGATCGCATGCCGCGCGCCGGTGTAGGAGGCCAGCTCGCGCTCGAACGCCGGCACGCGTGGACCCGTGGTGAGCCAGTCGGACCGCAGCGCCGCCGCAACCGCGGCGACGTCCTCGTCGGTGATGGACTGGCGGGCGTACGGCAGCAGCGTGGTGCGGACGGGGGCGCCGCCGTTGATCGCCAGGTCAGCCGTCAGGTCGGTCATCGGTCTGCCGCTCAGCGCAGCGGGATGCCGGCGGCGACGCGGTCCGCCATCCACGCCCTGACCCGGCCGAGCCCCTCCGCGAGCGTCACCCGCGGCGTCCAGCCGAGGAGGCGCGCCGCCAGCCGCGCGTCACAGCGCAGGACCGGGATCTCGCTCTGCGGGTGGATGTGCGCCACGTGCTCGATGCGCGACGGGTCCGGCTCGACGGCCGCGGCGAGGTCGTTGACGCTGACGTCGTGGCCGGTGCCGGCGTTGAGGATGCGGCCTGTCGCCGCGTCCGAGAGCAGCGCGTCGCCAACGAACCGCGCGCAGTCCGTGGCGTAGAGCAGGTCGCGCGTCTGAGTCCCGTCGCCGTAGATGCGCAGCGGCTCGCCGGCCAGCGAGCGGCGGGTGAAGATGGCGACGACGCCGCCCTCGCCGACCGAGCGCTGGAACGGGCCATAGGTGTTGAATGGCCGGACGACGGTCACCGGGTGTCGATAGGCGTGGCCGTACGACAGCGTCAGCGCCTCGCCGGCCAGCTTGGAGGCGGCGTAGGGCGAGGCGGGCTTGGTCGGGTGCTCCTCGCCGATCCCCTCGGGGGTGGTCGCCCGGTCGTAGACCATGCACGTGCTCATGAACAGGAACCGCGCTCCCGCGAGGCGGCTTGCCTCAAGCAGCCGGAACGTGCCCGCCACGTCGTTGTCGAACGTGGTTCCCGGGTCGTCGATGCTGTCCTGGACGGAGATCGAGGCGGCCAGGTGGGCAACCGCGTCGGTGCCTGCCAGCCAGCGGCGCCCGGCATCGGCGTCGCGGACGTCACCCTGCTCGAAGCCGTCGAACAGGGGGTGCGAGGCGAACTCGTCGAGGTTCGCGGCCTGCCCGGCCACGAGGTTGTCCGTCGCCAGCACCCGGTGGCCACGATCGAGCAAGTCCGCCACGACCCACCGGCCGATGAACCCGGCCGCGCCCGTCACGAGGATTCGCACGCTCAGGCGCCCCCGCTCGGCCGCGCGCCGCGGGCGTCCTCGTCGGCCACCTCTTCGAGCAGGCGCCGGACCTCGTCTGCGGACATCGGCGTGACGTGCTCCGAGCGGTATGCGCCCACCTCCGCGGCGGGGAGCGAGGCGTATGCGTCGCGGACCTCCGGCAGCGGATCGATCGCGGGCAGGACCGCGTACATCTCGCCGACGTCGCGGGCGCGGATCGATTCGTCGGCCGTCATGAGCTCCTCATAGGCCTTCTCGCCCGGACGCGTCGGGATCGAGACGCGCTGGATCTCGCGTGGGTCCCGCCCGAGGCGCGGCGCGTACACCTCCACGGTGGCGTCGACGAGGTCGCCCAGCCGCGCCACCGGCATCTTGAACACGAAGACCTCGCCGCCGAGGGCGATCTCGGCCGCGTGGAGCGCGAGGTCCACCGCGCGATCGGGCGTCATCACGAACCGGGTCATCGATGGGTCGGTGACGGTCACTGGGCCCCCAGCGGCGATCTGCGACGCGAACAGCTCGATGGCCGAGCCCCGCGACCCGAGCACGTTGCCGAAGCGGACGCTGGCGAACGCCGTGTCGCGGTGGCCGCGGTAATTGGTCGCGGCTGTCACCAGCTTCTCGGCCAGCAGCTTGCTCGCGCCCATGACTGAGGACGGGTTGGCCGCCTTGTCCGACGAGGTCAGGATCATCGTCCGGACGCCCGCCGCGAGACAGGCGTCGATCACGTTCTGCGTGCCAACGACATTGGTCTGCGTGGCCTCGAACGGGTTGTACTCGCCCGATTCGACGTGCTTGAGGGCTGCGCAGTGGAAGACGACCTCGACCCCCTCGGCCGCGCGGCGCAGCCGGTCTGCGTCGCGGACGTCACCGATCAGGAAGCGGACGTGCGACTGGTCGCGATAGAGGTGCCGCTGGTAGAACTGCTTGGTCTCGTCGCGGCCGAACACGCGGACCACCTCAGCGCCGCCGGACACCAGCCGGGCCACCAGTCGGCTCCCGATCGTCCCGGACCCGCCCGTGACCAGGATCCGCTTGCCCCTGATGGTCTCGCGCTCGTGAATCGTGGTGCTCCTCGTGCGTTGACAGCCGCCATAGCGTACGTCAGGCGGCGGCCGGCGAGACGCGACCACCCGAGACCGACGTTGGCTCCCAGCCCGGCGGCTCCGCGGGCTGCCCTACGATGTCGCCATGACGCGCCGAGTCCGTCGCCCGGTGGCGATGGTCGTCCACAGCTACTACGAGGAGGACCCGCGCGTCCGGCGCGAGGCGGAGGCCGTTCGGGCGTCCGACCGCGAGGTGGACGTGTTCTCCCTGCGCCAGGAGGGCGATTCGCCCGCGGGCGAGCTCAACGGCGTCCACATCCACCGCATCAACGTCCAGCGCCACCAGGGCGCGAGCATCGGGACGTACCTGCGGGAGTACGCGGACTTCATGGTGCGGGCCAGCCTCGCGCTCACCCGTGCGCACGCGCGCCGGCGTTATGCCCTCGTCCAGGTCCACACCATCCCCGACGCCCTCGTGCTCTCCGCGCTGCCGCTGCGCCTGCTCGGGGTGCCCGTGATCCTCGACATGCACGAGGCGATGCCCGAGTTCTTCCGGATGCGCTTCCCGGGCGCCTCCCGAACGGCCGTGCGGCGGGCGCTGGTGGTGCAGGAGCGGGCGTCGATCGCCGTGGCCAACGCGGCGATCACGGTCAACGACGCGCTCGCCAGCCGGCTCGTGGAGATGGGCGTCCCCGCCGCCAAGGTGCACGTCGTGCTCAACGCGCCCGTGCTCGCCCGGTTCGACGCCGGCGCGTACCCGGCTCGCGCGTTCATGGCCGACGGCACGCTGCGCCTCGTCTACGCCGGGGCGCTGTCCATGGTCTACGAGGTGGACGTGGCGCTCGAGGCCCTCGCCCGCCTCCGCGCCGAGCGCCCCGGACTGCCGATCGTGCTCGACCTGTACGGCCGCGACTTCGCGGAGTTGCCCCTGCGCAACCGTGCCGCCGAGCTGGGGCTGGGCGACGCGGTCACGTTCCACGGCCGCGTCCCGATCGAGGCGGTGCCGCGGGCGCTGGCGGCTGCGGACATCGGCCTCGCGCCCACACGCCGGACCCAGTTCACGGACTTCAGCCTGAGCACCAAGATCTTCGAGTACGCGGCGATGGGCAAGCCGGTGGTGGCATCCCGCCTGCCGATGGTCGAGACGATGTTCCCGCCCGGGACCGTGACCACCTACCCCGCCGGCGATGCCGCGGCGATGGCCGGGGCGCTGCTCGGCCTCGTGGACGACGCGCCGGCTCGCGAGGCCTCAGTCGCGCGGACCTCTGCGCTCGTCGACCAGCTGTCCTGGGAGCGCGTGTCGAAGCCGTACCTCGCCCTCGTCGAGTCGCTCGCGCGCGACCGGCGCTGACCCCGGCGCACCCGCTCCACCGTCGAAACGCCCCTCGGCCCGGCCGGCGCGGCACGACCACGCGCGCACGCGGTACCATCGCGCGGCGTCCGCGCCATGTGGCGCGAGGGCACAACCCGTCGCGCCAGGACCATCCGCCACGAGGAACATCGACCCACCATGACCTCCCGCCCCCGGCCGGGCTCGAGCCGCACCCGCCTCTGGGACGACCCGACCCGCCGCAACATGCTCATGAACCTGGGCTTCGGCCTGGCCGTCGTCGCGGCGCTCCTGACCCTCGTCATCGCCTTGGCGGTCGGCTGGTACGGCGACCACCTGGCGCCGGCGGTCAAGGTCAACGGCGTCACCCTCACCATGGACGACCTCGCCAAGCAGTCGAAGGTCAACGCGTTCCTGATCGGCTACCAGACCAAGCAGACCCGCACGCTGCTCTCGTCGGGGAAGATGTGGGCGACCGACGCGGACGGGCGCATCCAGACGCTCAGCTCCGAGGTCTCGAAGCTGACCTCGCTGTCGCTCAACCAGCTGACCGACGGGACCGTCATGGTGGACCTCGCGGCCAAGAACGGGCAGGCGGTGACGCCCGCCGACATCGCGGCCAAGGAGCAGCAGACCGCCACCCAGTCCGAGCTCCGCCACGTCTGGCAGATCGTCGTGGCGCCGGTGACGACGACGGCGAACCCAACCGCGACCAACGCCGAGAAGGCGGCGGCCAAGGCGAAGGCCAGCCTGGCGTACAGCGCCCTCAAGGGCGGCGGCGACTGGGCGACCATCGCCAAGTCGTTCTCGACCGACGCCACCACCGCGCCGCAGGGCGGCGACGTCGGGTTCATCGACAAGAACTCCTCGCTCGACCCCGCGTTCGTGAGCGCGCTCATGGCGGCCCCGCTCAACACGCCCACCGGTGTGATCGAGGGCGCCGACGGGATCTACCGGATCGGCAAGGTGACCGAGGTCATCCCCCCGCAGACGGACCCGACGTTCGTCCAACAGGCGCAGGACGCGGGCATCTCGAAGGCCGACCTCGACTGGTCATTCCAGTACGCCGCGGCGAACACCAAGCTCAACAGCTGGGTCACCGCCCAGGCGATGGCCAGCGCGCCCCAGCGCCACGTCTACGCCATCTACATGCAGGCCAGCGCGGCCGAGTCTGACCCGACCGCGGTCCGGGTGCGGCACATCCTGTTCTCGCCCAACCACGACGCCCAGAACGCGGCCAACGTGCCTGCCAGCGACCCGGCGTGGAACGCTGCCAAGGCGCTCGCCGACGCCGCCTACGCGCAGCTCAAGGCGGACCCCTCGCAGTTCGACACGCTCGCGCGGACGGAGAGCGACGACACCGGGAGCAAGGCCAACGGCGGCAAGCTCGGGTACGTGACGCAGGCGAGCGGGCTCACCCAGGCGTTCGCCAACGCGGTCTTCGCCAAGGGCCTCCAGCCGGGCGAGATCCTGCCCCCGGTCAAGACCGAGTTCGGCTACCACATCATCCAGATCATGCACTACCCCACGGACCTGGCCTGGGCGGGCAAGCTCATCCCGCAGGCGACCAGCCTCGACGCCTTCAAGGCCCTCGCCCGGGACAACTCGGACGGCTCCGACGCGACCCATGGCGATGCGGCCAACGGCGGCGACATGGGCTGGGTCGGCCTGCACACATACCAGGTCAGCGACCAGGTGGCCTCGGCGATCTTCGCGGCGCCGGTGGGCAAGGTCAGCACTGTGCTCAACGTCGAGGGCGACGGCGTGTACCTGTTCTGGGTGGCCGAGGAGCAGACCAAGGTGCCCGACGGCGCCCAGGCGGACAGCATCAAGACGAACGCGTTCAGCTCGTGGTACAGCCCGGAGCGGGCGAAGTACACGATCTGGCAGGACCCGACGCTGGCCGCCAGCGCCACCGGCTGACGCGGGCGGGGCGCCCCAAGGATGCTGGACGCGCTGCTGGCCGAGGCCAGGCTCCGCTGGGGTCTTGACCCTGCGGGCGGCCTCTCCGTCGTGGCCGCCGAGCGCCTCGTCGCCGTCCCCGTCGAGCCGTCGACACCGCTCGTCATCCTGCCCGCCGCACGGCTGCGGGCCGGCGGGCCCGGGGCGGGCGAAGCACTCGACCCGACGCCGATGCCGCTCCCGGGTCGTCACGGGCCCCGCGGCGCGGACCCGCTCGACGTCCTGCGGCGCCTGTACCCGGCCGACCACGCCGTGGGCCGCTTCGGGCGCCCCGAGGCGACGAGCGTGGGCGAGCTGACGCGCGAGGACCTCAGGGCTGCGCTCTACCTCGCCCCCGTGGCGCCGGTCGCCGACACGGCGTCGCCGTGGGGCATGCCCTGGATCTCGGACCGGCTGCGGGCCCCCGACGGCTGCCCGTGGGACCGCGAGCAGACACACGAGACGCTGCGCAACCACCTGCTCGAGGAGGCGTACGAGGTCTACGACGCGCTGGCGGACGGCGCCACGCCCGAGCTGGCGGGCGAGCTGGGCGACCTGCTGCTCCAGATCGTCCTCCACGCGCAGCTCGCGGCGGAGGAGGGCGTGTTCGACTTGACGGACGTCTGGCAGGCGCTGGCCACCAAGATCGTCCGGCGCCACCCGCACGTGTTCGGCGAGGCCGAGGCACGGTCCGCGTCCGACGTGAACCGCCAGTGGGAGAAGATCAAGCAGGGCGAGCGCGCCGCCGCGGCGGCGGCCGACGAAACCGGCCTGACCCAGCCCAAGAGCGCCCTCGACGGCATCAGCCGCTCGCTGCCGGCGCTCGCGGCGAGCCAGGAGATGCAGGAGCGCGCCGCCAACCTGGGCTACGACTGGCCGTCCATCGACGGGGTGCTGGACAAGGTCCGCGAGGAGGTGGGCGAGCTCGTGGAGGCCGAGGACCACGACCACCGGGCCGAGGAGCTGGGCGACCTGCTGTTCGTCCTCGTGAACGTCGGGCGCAAGACCGGCATCGAGGTGGAGGCGGCGCTCCGCAGCGCCAACGACAAGTTCCGGCGGCGGTTCCGCCACGTGGAGCTGGCGGCGGCCGCCCAAGGCACCCCGCTCCGCGACATGACGTTCGAACAACTGGACGCGCTCTGGGACGCCGCGAAGGCGGACGAGCGACGGGAGGCATCGGCATGAGCATCGGCAACCGGCCGCCGGCGGCAGGCACTCGCAGCGGGTCCCGCGCGGACGGCCGCGATCCCGGCGACCTGCGCCCCGTGGAGATCACGCTGGGCGTGCAGAAGTGGGCCGAGGGCTCGTGCCTGGTCCGCTTCGGCGACACGCAGGTGCTGTGCGCGGCCACCATCGAGGACCGGGTCCCGCCGCACCTCCGGGGCAAGGGCACCGGGTGGGTGACCGGCACCTACGAGATGCTTCCGCGGGCCACGGCGGAGCGCTCCGAGCGCGAGAGCGCCAAAGGCAAGGTCGGCGGGCGGACGCACGAGATCCAGCGCCTCGTCGGGCGTTCGCTGCGCGGCGTCGTGGACCTCGCCCACCTCGGCGAGCGGACGGTGACCGTGGACTGCGACGTGATCGTGGCCGACGGCGGGACGCGGACGGCCTCGATCACCGGCGGCTATGTGGCCCTGGCGGCGGCGCTGATCACCTACGGGATGGAGCGCCACCTCGCCGGGCGCGTGGCGGCGGTGAGCGTCGGGATCATCGACGGGGTGCGGATGCTCGACCTCGACTACTCGGAGGATTCGCGGGCCGAGGTGGACTTCAACGTCGTGGGCACCGACGCGGGCCACTACGTCGAGCTCCAGGGCACCGCCGAGGGCAAGCCCTTCGACCGCGCGGGCCTCGACGCCCTGCTCGACCTCGCCGGAGCGGGTCTCGCCCGCCTGTTCGAGGCGCAGGCTGCGGCGCTCGCCAAGGTGCGCCGATAGTGGGTCCGGCGCCCGAGGCGACCGGCGCGCGGCGCCGCCTGCTGGTCGCGACGCGCTCGCGCCACAAGCTGCGCGAGCTGGCGGAGCTGCTGGCGCTCGGGCCGGACGTGGAGCTGCTCTCGCCCGACGACGTGGGCATCGAGGGAGAGCCCGAGGAGACCGGCGAGACCTTCGAGACCAACGCCCGGATCAAGGCGCGCTTCTACGCCCGCCGGTCGGGGCTGCCGACCCTGGCCGACGATTCGGGGCTCGAGGTCGATGCGCTCGGCGGCGCCCCGGGCGTGCGCACACGGCGTTTCTCGGGTCCTGACGCCACCGACGAGCGGAACAACGAGAAGATGCTCCGCGAGCTGGCCGGCCTGCCGCCCGAGCGTCGTGGCGCGCGGTACGTGTGCGTGCTGGCGCTCGCGCTCCCCGG
>JAJXUG010000121.1 GCA_021783095.1 Chloroflexota bacterium
CGCGCTGAGCGCGCTGGCGTGTTTGGGACGGCGCACGGTGACGGGGCTGCTGGCGACCTCGGCGAGTCAGTTTGTGGACTGGTCGGCGACGTATCGGCTGTTTGCCCGGGAGCGGTTCGATGCGGGGGCGGTGCTCGATACGGTCTTGCGTGAGGTGATCGACCTGCAGCCAGGCGCGGCGCCGGTGGTGGCGGCGATCGATGACACGTTGGTACGAAAGTGGGGACGGAAGATCGCGGGGGTGTCGTGGCGTCGCGATCCGCTGGGGCCGCCGTTTGCGACCAACTTCATCCGAGCGCAGCGCATGCTGCAGCTGTCGGTGGCGCTTCCGTACGCTCCGGGTGCGGCGCGCATGATCCCCGTGGATTTCGTACATGCGCCCTCGCCGAGCAAGCCGTCGCGGACCGCGAGCCCACAGGCGTGGCGGACCTATCGCCAGCAGGTGGCCACCGCGCGGCTGAGCCTGGCGGCGGTGCGGCGTCTGGCCGAGCTCAGGCAGCGCATGGACACGAAGGCTGAGGCCCAGCAACGGCCGCTGGTCGCGGTCGGTGATGGTGGGTACACCAACGGCACCGTCCTCACGGCGTTGCCGGAGCGCACGGCGTTCATCGGGCGCGTGCGGGCCGACGCCAAGCTGTACCACGTTGCCCCACCCATGGAGTTTGGCCGGCGTGGTCGGCGGAGGATCTACGGCGCGCCGCTGCCGACGCCGGAGCAGATCCGGCTGGATGCCAGCATCCCTTGGCAGACCGTTCGCGTCTGGGCCGCCGGGCGCTGGCATGACTTCCGGATCAAGACCTTCGCGCCGCTGCGCTGGCGGGCAACCGGGAAGACCCATGCGCTGCGTCTGGTGGTCGTTGCCCCTCTGGCGTACCGCCCGCGCCAGGGTGCGCACGTGCTCTATCGCCGGCCCGCGTACCTGATCTGCACCGACCCGAAGATGCCGTTGGACCAGCTGCTGCAAGCCTACGTCTGGCGCTGGGACATCGAGGTCAACTTCCGCGACGAGAAGACGCTCTTGGGTGTCGGCCAGGCGCAGGTCCGCACGCCCGCGTCCGTCCAGGCCGTCCCGGCGCTGATCGTCGCCGCGTACGCCACTCTCCTGGTCGCTGCGGCCCGGGCGCACGGCAATCGCGCCGCCCTGCTCCCAGCCCCCAAGTGGCGCCGCGCCGCCCCTCCGCCTCGGGATTCCACCGGCGACCTCCTTCACGAATACCGCGCGCAGCTCTGGGGCCGCGCCCTCGGCCTCCCGACTTTCTCCCACTTCGCCCCACCCTGCACCCCATCAGCGAAGTCCGAAAATATCCGCCCTCACCTCGCCTCCGCTGTCCTCTACGCCTCCCCATGACCTCACTCAACCAAAACCCCGCCCCGCCCACCACACCCAAAAGGGCCAAACACGAGAAGGCGCCCGGGCGAGCCCGGGCGCCTCGTGTGAGCCGTTGCGGTGCGTCACTCCTTGATCGGCTGCAGCGTGAGCGGGTCGCGCAGCGGCACCCGCACGATCGGTCCGAACGCCGCGAACGACGCCTCGGGGTGGTCCGGACTACCCTTGAGGATCTCGGCCACGTTGCCGACCACCAGGACGATGAGCCGGTCGGTGCGGATGTGGGCCCGGGCGGCCTCGCCGACGGCGGGGATTGTCACCTTTCCGACCTTTTCGCGATACGTCGACCAGTAGGTGTGCGGGCGGCCGACAAGCTCGTCCTGGGCGAAACGCGCCACGGTCCGCAGCTTGCTCTCGAACAGCCGCGGCAGCGTTTCCGTGAACGAGTTCTTGCTGGTGACCAGCTCCTTCTCCGTGACCTCGCCGGCGCGCATCTTGTTCATCAGGTCGATCGTGAGCTTCGCCGCCCGCGCGCAGGTCGCCGACTTCGACTGGAACGACGCGCGGAACGTCCCCGGGTAGAGGTCCCCGATCGAGTAGCTCGAGTACGCGGAATAGGCGAGCCCCTCGTCGGAGCGCACCCGCGACGTCATCCACGCCGTGAAACCGCCGCCGCCGAGGACGTCGTTGGCGACGTCGAGAGCGAACTCGTCGGCGAGCGGCCGCTTGACGCCGAGGTGGCCGATCGAGACGCGGCCCTGGTTGACGTCCGGCTTGTTCACCATGTAGACCCCGGGCTTGGCCGACGCAGCCGGCTGCGGCACCGGCGGCACTCCTTTGCCGGCCCGCTTCCACGCCCCCAGCGTCGCGTTGAGCTTGGCGATCATCGCGGCGCGGTCGAAGTCTCCGGCGACCGCGACGACGAAGTTGGCCGGGTCGGCGACGAGCTTGTGGAACGCGACCAGGTCCTCACGTGTGATGGCGTCCACGCTGGCCTTGGTGGCGAGCCGGTTGACCCAGTAGTCGTCACCGTAGACCAGGCGGTCCCACTCTCGCGTCTCGATGTCGGCGGTCTCGTCGTTGCGCCGCTTCATCTCCGAGAGGATGTCCTCCTTTGCCTTGGCGACGCGGTCCTCCTCGAAGCGCGGCTTCTGCAGCACGTCCATCATCAGGTTTAGCCCGCGGTCGAGGTCCTTGGCTAGCAGGTTCAGGCTGACGCTGCCGG
>JAJXUG010000076.1 GCA_021783095.1 Chloroflexota bacterium
GGCCTTCATGGCCCGCGCCGAGATGAGCATCTCGGGGACGAAGATCTCGCCGTCCTGGAACCGGCGGCCCACCGCGTCCATGGCGGCGGTCATCGCGCCCAGGACCTCCTCGGGCGGCGTGCCCGCGCCCAGGGCGGCCTCGGTCAGCTCGGCGGCGGCGGCGCGGTCGCCCGCCTCGATGGCGGCTGTGAGGGCGGCGAGGTCGGAGGGCATGGGTGGGGCTCCTTCTGCGGCGCGAGCCGGGTCGGTGGGCGGCGGTTGTTGGGGGCGCCCAGGCGGTCATGGGATGGGACGGCCCGGGCGCCCCAGGTGTCGGGCGCGGCGCAGCTGGCAACCCGGACGCTGGAGAAGTCGGGGTGCCGGGCCGGGGCCCGGGGAACTTATGCGATCTGGGGGGCGTGGCCCTCGTGGGCGTTCTCGTATGCATCCAGCTCGGCCTCCAGCTCAGCCATCGCCTCGCCGCCGGCCATGAGGTCGGTGATCTCCTCGCGCGATTTCTCTCCCTTGCGGAAGTCCGCGGCCTTGGCGCCGCGGATCAGGACCGCGAAGTGGTCGCCAACGGTGAGGGCGTGGGTGACCTGGTGGGTGATGAACACGACGGCGATGCCCTTCTTGCGGGCCGCCATCACGATGCGGAGGACATGCGCCGCTTCCTTGACGCCGAGAGCCGCGGTCGGCTCGTCGAGGACCAGGATCGAGGCTCCGAAGTACACGGCGCGCCCGATCGCGAGGGCCTGGCGCTCGCCGCCCGAGAGCCCGCCGACGAGGCGATCGCCGTCGGTGACGCGGGTGATGCCCAACTGGCGCATCTCGCGGACGGCCACCTCGTTGGCGAACTTGCGATCGAACCGCTTGAGCGGCCAGAACCCCTTCTCGGGCTCGGCGCCCACGAAGAACGAGCGGCCGATCGTCATGAGCGGGAACGTCCCGCCGAACTGGTGCACGGTGGCAAGGCCGTACCTCGCGGAGTCGCGGGGGCTGGTAAAGGTCACGGGCCTGCCCTCCACCTCGATCTTGCCCGACTTGGGCTGGTACACCCCGGACATGATCTTGATGAGGGTGGACTTGCCGGCGCCGTTGTCGCCGAGCAGGCACAGCACTTCGCCGCGACGGACCTCGAGGCTCACGTCGGTAAGGACCTGAGTGGAGCCAAAGGACATGCTGATGTCTGTCAGCCGCAGGAGCGGGGGGCTGGTAGGGGTCTCGGTCGTCATCGCCTAGCGCCTCCCCTGCTCGACCGGCTTGGACTTGGGGCTGTACGAGAGCGCCATCCTCCGGAACGTGTTGTTCATGAGGACCGCCGCGAGGAGCATCAGGCCCAGGATGAGGCTCGCCAGGTTTGCGTCCCAGCCAGAGAAGTAGATGCCCTGGTTGACGATCGCGAAAGTGAGGGTGCCCATGACGATTCCGACCACCGAGCCGTAGCCGCCGGTGAGTAGGACGCCCCCGATGACCACGGCGATGATCGAGTTGAACACGAACGCCTGCCCGGCGGCGACCTGGGCCCCGTTGTAGAGGATGGCCTGGATCACGCCGACCAGCGCCGCGCCGAGGGCGCTCGACATGTAGAGGGCGATCTTGACGCCGTTGATGGGGATGCCCATGGTTCGGGCGCTCTCAAGGTCCCCGCCGATCGCGAAGATCCAGTTGCCGTACTTCGAGACGTGCAGGAGCCACCCGACGACCGCGACGGCCAGGGCCCACCAGATGACGGCGACCTCGAACTGGCCGCCGATCAGCGAGCCGAGCAGGGTCTTCGCTGGCTCCCCAGCCGACAGCGAACTGCTGGTGCTGCCGGTGAGGGCGATCGCCAGCGCCAGCGTGATGCCGGCGACACTGAAGTTCGTCGCGAGCGTCACCACGAATGAGGGGACTCTGGTGCGTGTAACCACGAGTCCATTGGCGGCGCCGACGAGGAGGCCCAGCGCCAACCCGGAGAGGATTCCGACGAAGACCGGCATCCCCCAGTTGCCGGAGACGATCGAGGTCGTCATGGAGGAGGCGGCCAGCACGGACCCGACCGAGAGGTCGAGTTCGCCGGCGATCATCAGCAGACCGACCGGCAGGGCGATGATTCCAAGCTCGGCTGCAACGTTGAGCCAGCTGGACACGCCGGCGGACGACAGGAAGGTCCTGCCGCCGACGATCGAGAAGAACACCAGCACGCCGACGGTGCCGATAAGTGCTCCTGTCTCCGGCCTCCGGATCAAGCCGCCGACGTCGAACCTGGGCGGCGCGGACGGCTTGACGGCAATCGCTCCGTCGCGACCCCGGGCACCGCGTTCATCTTGCGATGTCATCTGACTGGCCCTGCCCTCGTGTCCGCCACCGCCCGCCGAGACGGGCCATAAGGTGTTGCCAGGTCTGGCCCCGGCCAAGGCCCGGGCCAGACCCATCACTTGCGGTACTAGCGAGTGCCGGCCGCCGCGCCCGCGAGCGCCGCGTCCACCCCCGACGCATCCACGATCGCAGGACCCGTCAGGACCGGCTGCTGGGGCATCGTCAGGCCCCACTGAACGTACTGATTCAGCATCGAGACGGCAAGGAACCCCTGCATGTACGGCTGCTGGTCAATGGTGAACAGGAGCTTGCCGGACTTGACGTCTTGGAGCGTGGTCGTGTCCATGTCAAAGGTCGCGGCCTTCACCGTGCTCCGAGCGTTCGCTTGGTCGATGGCGCTCTGGACCGCTGGCTCGTCGCTGACGCCGAGGGTCATGATCACGTCAATCGTCGGGTCCTTGAGGATCGCGGCCTTCACAGCCTGCGAGACCGCCGTCTGGTTGCCGTAGTCCGAGGACGGCAGCGGCAATTCGGTGTACTGGGCGCCGGCCGACGTCATCCCCTGCTTGATGCCCCCACACCGCGCCTCCGCGAAGCTGGCGCCCGGGAAGTCGTTCACGCACAGAGCGTGCTTGAAGCCGTGGCTCGCCAGGTACTTGCCCGCCGTCGCCCCTGCGACGTTGTCGTCGCTCCCGACGTAGTTGAGCGCGCCGACCTTCTGCGCCGCCGCCAGGTAACCCGAGTTGTAGACGATGAGCGGGACCTTGGCGGCGACAATCGCCTCGAAGGCCGCGTCCTCGGCGTCGGGGACCCAGTCCGGGCCGACCACCGCGCCGGGATTCTGGCTGAGCGCCGTCTGGAGGAGCTTGGCCGCGTCAGGACCGAGGTTGTTGTAGTTGGCCGGAGCGAGCCAGGTCACGCTGCCACCCTCGGCCTTGACGATCATCCCGGCATCCTCGGCACCCCGCTTGACCCGCGACCAGAACGGGTCATCCGCCTTGCCGCCGACGACGAAGATGTTCGGGGCCTTGCCCGTGCCACCGCCGGCAGCCTGGGTCGGGGCCGAACTGGGGGCCGTGCTCGCAGCGCCACCGGACGCCGCGGCACTCGCGGGCCCCTGCGATGCGGCCTGGGACGCCGGCGCCTCGCTGGCGGCCGCGCTCACGGGCGCCGTGCTCGGCGTCCCGCTGTTGCACGCACCGGCCACCAGGGCCGCCGTGAAGGCGAGCGCACCCAGGCTCGCCCAGCGCTTGGTGGTAAATGACACGTCCCGCTCCTCAATGTGGCAGTAACCGGTCAGGGAGCGACCGGATGAATGTGCCACGACCGCCCGGGTTTCTTCTCCGCGCCGGCTGGCAGTCGTCCAAGTGACTAGAGCGCTCTACTCGTCGCACGAAGGCTCACGTGAGGTGTTGCGTGGGGAGGATCTGGAGCGCTCCAGACCGGAACGTACGAAATCCTCAAAAGGAAGTCAATGCCCGAAGTCGTAATCGGTTACATGACCAATGGCCCTTGTGGTTCACGTCACGTCCATGGTCGAGAGTGGGTATTCGGAAGCCCCGCTGACTCCCCTTGACGACTCGGGCGCTTGGGCCGACCCAGCGCCAGCCCGGCGGTCGAACGAGGACGAACTCGAGGGCCACGCGCGCCTCGAACCTGGCCAGTTCGGAAATCGAGGCAGTGGTGGCCCCCTTCCCCGAACGCCATGTGTCGGGACTTGGCCGGTGTAGATCGACCTCCTTCGCGTGCTCATGCTGGCGATCGTCACGATTAGCAGACCCGAAGATGAGCATGAGCCGAGTGCTGGCGGGCACCCGCTCGCCATGGAGCTCTGTGTCGCGTGTTGCCACGCGGAGGATTTACTGGGCGGCGCGTCGAAGCCAGCCGCTTCCTCTACAGCGATCGGAATCAGCGAGCGGTCGCTGGCCAGGAGCCGCTTCTGGCGAAGGTTCTGCTCGAGCCGGTACAGGACGCTCATGATTAGCGTGTTGGTCGTGTCCACCCCGGCTTTGAACAAGACAATGCGGCAGGAGCCCAACTCGCCATCGGTGAACGGGCGTCCCTTGGCCTCGGAGCTCGAGATGGTCGCGCGAAGGTCATCCAGACACTCCTTGCGATGCTCTTTCGCGAAGACGGTCAAGTGGGAGCCCACCTCGGCACCCGCCCCGATGCTGTGCGAGTCCACGTGGCCACCGTTGGCTGGCCTGTCAAGGAAGGCGATTACCTTCGGCCCGAGGCAGTCGAGATCCGCCCTGGGAAGCCCGCGGGCGTGCGCGATCAGGTAGAGCGGCAGTGGGAAGGAGAAGGCCTCGCCAACGTCAAAGAGCTTGTCACGCTCGATACGGTCGAGGAGGCTGTTCTCCCGGTCCCGGGCCACCGGCCCGAGCGCCGCGACCGCAGGCGGGGAGAACAGGCTCCGAACAAGATTGAGGTGTAGATCGCGTCTGGGAGGATCGAATCTGATGAAGTCCACCGAGTCGAACTCGGCGTCGGCCGTGCCGTCCAGATCCAGGCCTCGCGTCCTCGTGAACGACTGCCGGTCCCGAGCGACAGCCTGCACGTCCGCGAATCGCGAGAGCACGCGCAGCTGGGACTTCTCGCTCTAGATTGCCGGCGCTCATCGCGGAGTCGGTGGCAGTAGGGGTGCGGGTCCTCCACCCAGTCCGTGAGAAACCGAAGTCGAGCGGGACCTCCCGCTTGCTGGCAGTCACCGGACCTCACCTCGTGGCGACGTTCCTGGCCCTTCTTGAACCCTCAGCGGGCGACCCCAACCTTGCACTTCCGGGTATTGGCCCGCACCCCGCCGGCCTTGCCCCGGCCAGTTGCAAGGGGCCCGAGGGGGCGCGCGGAACCGGAACCAGAGCGATCTAGCGGGAATCTGGGCTGCCGTGGCCCCGTGCCAGCTTCCTTTTGCGCACCAACCCCTTGCTGCGCGCGGCCTTCGGCCCCGCGACCGGCATAAGATCGCAATCGGTGGTTCGGACGCGCTCTCCGAGAGCGCACTGCGGGAGGGACTGTGCGGGGAAACGCTCGCCACGGGGCCGGGCGCAAGGCAACACTCGAGGATGTGGCCCGGGAGGCGGGCGTCTCCCGGTCCCTCGTTTCGATTGTGGTCCGAGGGGCACCTGGCGCCAGCGACGAGACGCGGGCGCGCGTCCTCGCGGTCGTGGAGGAGCTGGGCTATCGGCCGGACGCGCGGGCGAGGATGCTCGCCACGTCGTCATCGCGCCTCATCGGCGTCACCTATCTCGTCGAGTCGCTGCACCACGCCGACCTCCTGTCCCCGATCTACGAGACGGCGGAGGCCGCCGGGTACGACGTCATCCTGTCCGGCCGGACGCCGCAGCACGACGAGCAGCGTGCCGTCAACGTGCTGCTCGGCTACCGCTGCGACGCCGTGCTGCTGCTGGGCTCCGAACTGCCAGAGGCCGCGATGCGCCGGCTCGGCGCGTTGGTGTCAACGGTTGAGGTCGGGCGCCGCCTCGCCCTGCGGACGACCACGGTGGACGTGGTGCGGACGGACGAGGAACTGGGGCTCCGGCTGGCCGTCGAGCACCTAGCCAGCCTAGGCCACCGGCGGATCGCCCACGTCGACGGCGGGCCCGCGCTCGCCACGATGACCAGCGACCGGCGGCAGTTCTTCCTGAACGCCATGGATCGGCTCGGTCTCGGCGCGTCGGCCCAGGTCGTGCCCGGGGGCAACACCATCGAGGCGGGCCGCACGGCGTGCCGCGACTTGACCGACCCGTCTCGCCGCCCCACGGCCGTCATCACCTTCAACGACGAGTCGGCCTGGGGTCTCATGCGGACCCTCTCTGATGTCGGGCTGCGAGTGCCAGGAGACATCTCCGTCGTGGGCTATGACGGCAGCCCCCTGGCCCGGATTGCGCCCCAAGAACTCACCACCGTTGCCCAAGACGCCCCGGCGCTCGGGCGCACCGCCGTGGAGCGGGCAATCGCCATCCTGGAGCGGGCCGAGCCCGTCGGCGACATCGTCCTGCCGCCCAGCCTGCTTGTCGGCGAGACGACCGCCGCGCCCCGCCGCGCGGCGGCCTGACCAGCGGGGTCCAGCCGAGGCGAGCCACACGGAGCAGGGTCGCGGCGAGACCGACGAGCCCGCAGGCGCCATGCGACACTGGCGGGCGAGGAAGGTGCCCACTGGACCGGACGGGTGCTCACGAGATGCGCAGACCCACGCTCGAGGATGTGGCGCGCGCGGCCGGAGTGTCGCGCGCATTGGTCTCGCTCGTCATTCGCGGCGCTCCGGGCGCGAGCCAGGAGACGAGGGCGCGGGTTCTCGGCATCGCGAACCAGCTCGGCTACCAGGCGGATGTGCGCGCGCGCCTCCTGGCCCAGGCCTCGCCACGGCTCATCGGGGTCACCTACATCGTCGGCTCGCTGCACCACGCCGAGCTCCTGTCCCCGATCTACGCGACGGCGGAGGGGGCAGGCTACGAGATCATCATCTCGGGCCGCGCGCGGCGACACGAAGAGCCTGACGCGATCGACACTCTGCTCAGCTACCGCTGCGACGCCCTGCTTCTGCTTAGTCCCGACCTGTCGGACGACGAACTGGAGGGAATCGCGGCGGCGCTGCCGGTCCTGTCGCTTGGTCGGCGCATCCGTCATCAGCCCACGGCCGTCGATGTCGTCCGCACTGACGAGCGCGCCGGCGTGCAGATGGCGATTGACCACCTGTACGGGCTGGGCCACCGACGAATCGCGCACATCGACGGGGGCGCCGGAACGATCTCGACTGACCGGCGCCGTGCCTACCGCAATCACATGACCCAGCTCGGGCTCCGAGACCAGGTGCGGATCGCGACGGGCAGCCACAGCGCCGAGGCCGGGCGACGGGCAGGCACGAGACTGCTCACGGAGCCCGGGGATCTCCCGACCGGGCTGGTCTGCTACAACGACGAGTGCGCCTGGGGCGCAATGCGGGCCCTCGCCGAGGCGGGGCTCAGGGTCCCCGAAGACGTCTCCGTCGTCGGGTACGACGGCAGTGCGGTGGCGCGCATGGCGCCTCGGGAACTCACGACCGTCCGGCAGGACACCGCGACGCTTGGACGCCAGGGCGTTGAGAGGCTCATCGCGCGGATCGAGACCGGACTCCAGGCCGATGACGTGAGGATCACCCCGAGCCTGATGCCGGGCGAGACGACGGGCACTGTCCGCCAGACGCCCTGACGTTTCCGGGTCCGCGGCGCCAAGGACGCGGTCACGATCCCGTCCCGGGCGCCTGGCGTCGTCCGCCCGTTCGGTGGCCCGCGCCGATGCCGACGCCGTCCGAGGCAGTCACCGCCCTTGACACGCGGTCCCGACGACCCGCAGCGTCTTGATAGAGCGCTCTACCGTTCGCGAGGAGCGCATCCGGCCAGGGTTCCGGCCATCAGGGTCGGCCGCTGTTCCGCCTCGACCGCCGCGTGCCGCCCGTCGGCACCTCTCGTCCGAGCATGGAGCACACCGCCGATGCGCCGCTCGCGCCTGACCGCCGCAGACCTCCGAGCCCAGAAGGGCGAGCACCAGTTCACGATGGTCCGCACCACCGAGTGGCCCAGTCTCGAGGCCGCCGAGAAGGCCGGCGTCGAGATGGTCTCGGTCCCGCCCGAGATGATGGCGGACCCTCGGTTCCGCGATGTCGCCCCCGCGGTGTCCGCGGTACCTGGCGTGAGCTTCTTCGAGCCGGGCACGCCCGACGACTTCACGCGCTGGGCGTTCACGATGCTCAAGGCGTCGGCCGATGCGGTGTACTGCTCGGCCAGCCTGCGCACGATCCGCCGGCTCGCGGAGGACAACGTGTTAGTCATCGGCCACGTGGGGCTGATCCCCTCGCGCAACACGTGGCCTGGCGGCTTCAAGGCGGTGGGCAAGACCGCCGAGAGCGCGATGGCCGCCTCCCGGGCGGTGAAGGCCCTCGAGGAGGCCGCCGCCTTCGGCGCCGAGATCGAGGTGGTCCCCGCGGAGGTGACCGCGGAGATCGCGAAGCGCACGTCGCTGTTCCTGGTCTCGATGGGGGCCGGCACCTGAGGCGACTGCGAGTGCCTGTTCGCCGAGAACATGCTGGGCGAGAACACCGGCCACGCCCCCGGCGATGCCACGGTCTTCCGCACCTTCGCAGACGAGTACGAGCGGCTCCAGCGGGAGCGCCTCGCGGCCTGCTCGGAGTTCGTGGCCGACGTGCACGGCGGCGCCTACCCAGAGCCGGGGCACCTCGTGGGCGTCGCCCCGGAGGAACTGGCGAGGCTCCGCGAGGAACTGGCGAGGCTCCGCGAGGAACTGGCGGCCCTGCAGGCCTGACCCCAGACTTGCCGCGACGCCCGTCCGGCGCATGTCGCGACCGCGGGCCTTGACGGGCCCCGGGCCAGTGGCTACTGTTCGCCCGGCGCAACTAGAGCGCTCTAGTCCCGGACCAACCCCCCGCCCTGAGGCCCCCAGCGTGGCGAACGCGATTCCACCGCGCCCCCCGGAGAGCTGCATGACGGCATCGGCCATCGCCGACTCCAACCCATTCGGGCCGGACGTCCGGCCCGAGAACCCGTGCGAGACCTCCCGCTGGCGGCGGGACGAGGCCCCGGTCTGGCGTTCCCCGCGCGGGGGCTGGCCGCCCTCACCCGCTTCGTCGACGCCGACGTGTGCCGGTCCTGCGAGGGCAAGGACGTGGTGATGGGCCCGATGATGATCCTGCCCCTGGGCGGCGCGGAGTCCCCGGCCGGGCTCATCGGCAACATGCCGAAGCCCCTCGCCGAGCACCCGAGCCAGCGCCCCCTGCTGCCCGACGACTCGGCCCTCGTCCCGCAGGCCCTCGAGGAGCCGGCCGCGCGGGCGACCCTCCAGCTGACCACCCGCACCGTCATGCGCCACGCCACGCCCCACGACGTGACGATCCCGGCACGCTCGGACGTGGTGCCCGTCAGGTTCACGCCGGCCGGAGGGCGGTGACGGCGATGGTTGCCTCTGAGCCCGGCCTGCATCTCGAGCAGGTCCAGCACGGCCCCACCTCGGTGACCGTCGTCGCCAAGGAGTACGAGGCTGACGTGCGCATTGCGGTGAAGACGGTCGCGGCCGACGGCGTGGTCGCCCTCGAGCTGCGCGAGATCGGCGGGCACCCGCTGCCGACATGGGAGCCGGGCGCCCACATCGACCTGATCCTCGGCAAGGGCGCCCCCACCCGCCAGTACTCGCTGTGCGGCGACCCGGCCGACCGATTCGTTTACCGGCTGGGCGTCCTGCGCGATGCGGAGGGCGGCGGCGGCTCGGTATACGTCCACGACCGCCTGGCGGTGGGTGACGTAGTGCGTCTGCGCGGCCCGCGCAACAACTTCGCCTTCGCGCCTTCGCCTCGCTACCTGTTCATCGCAGGGGGCATCGGCGTGACGCCCCTGCTCCCGATGGTCGCCGCGGCCGAGGCGGCAGGCTCCGACTGGCACCTCCACTACGTCGGGCAGTCGCGGGCATCGATGGCGTTCACCGACGAGCTGGCCCCGTACGGCGACCGCGTGTCGGTCCACGCCAAGGACGAGTCCGGGCGGATGGACCTCGACGCGGTCCTGGGCACGCCGGAGCCGGACACGCTCGTGTACTGCTGCGGCCCCGAGCGGCTCATCGCCGACGTCGAGGGCCGCTGCGCGTCGTGGCCCGCGGGCGCCCTGCACGTCGAGCGGTTCGACGCCAGGCCGGTGGATCCCGACGCGGTGGACGCGGAGTTCGACGTCGTCCTCCGCCGCAGCAACCTGACCCTCACGGTCGCCGCTGGACGGACCATCCTCGAGACCGTGGAGGCCGCGGGCGTGGGCGTGATGTCGTCCTGCGGCAAGGGCACCTGCGGCACCTGCGAGACCAACGTGCTCGAGGGCGTCCCCGACCACCGCGACGCGGTCCTCAACGAGGAGGAGCGCGCCAGCAACGAGTTCATGATGATCTGCTGCTCGCGCAGCAAGTCGCCCCGGCTGGTGCTTGACCTCTAGCCCGTCGTCCCCCACCCCCCCTGCGAGGACCCGAACGATGGCCGTCACCGGCTACGACCCCTTCAGCGCCGAGTTCCAGGCCGACCCGTTCGCCGTCTACCGCTGGATGCGCGACGAGGCGCCCGTCTACTACAACGCGAAGTGGAACTGGTGGGCGCTGTCCCGCTGGGACGACGTCCGCGCGGCCGCGCTCGACCCCGACACGTTCCTCTCGTACGAGGGCATCGACCTCGACGCCACCGCTACCGATCAGGGCGGCGCCGGCTTCCTGCCGAACCTTGACAACCCGCGCCACGACCAGGTGCGCGGGGTGGTCCAGCCGCCCCTGGTGCCGCGACGCGTCGCCTCGTACGAGCCGATGGTGCGCGAGGTGGTCGTGCGTCTGGTGGACGGGTTCCGCGACCGGGGCAGCGTGGACATCGCGCAGGAGCTCGCCTGGCCGATGCCGAACGAGGTCTTCTTCGATGTGTTCGGCCTGCCCAGGGCCGACGAGGCCGGCCGCGACAACCTCCAGCGCTGGATCCACGAGCTCAAGGACCGCCGGCCCGACGAGTGGGACCTGACGCCGGTCGCCCGGGCCGCGACCGACGGCATCAACGCGTACTTCATCAGGCTGCTCAACGAGCGGCGCAGGGACCCGCGCCACGACCTGGTCAGCCACATCGTGCAGGCCACGATCGGCGGCACCCCGTTCGCCGACGAGGAGATCACCCCGGAGTCCGAGGTCATGGGCCTGCTGAGGGTGCTGTTCCTGGGCGGCGTGGAGTCCACCGCCGGCCTCACCGCCTCGGCGTTCAAGCTTCTCGCCGAGCACCCTGAACAGCGCCGCCTGCTGCTCGACGACCCGTCGCTGATCCCGGCGGCGGTCGAGGAGGCGGTGCGCTGGTCGTCCCCGCTCCAACACGCCGGCCGGACCACCTCCCGCGAGGTCACGCTCCACGGGGTCACGATCCCCGAGGGCGGGCGCGTGGTGCTCGTGTACGGCTCCGCGAACCGAGACGAGCGCCAGTTCGAGCGCCCCGACGACTTCCGCCTCGACCGCGGCACCTTCCGCCACCTCGGCTTCGGCGAGGGGCTGCACGGCTGCCTCGGGGCGCCCCTGGCCCGCCAGGAGCTCAGGGTCGCGCTGCAGGAGG
>JAJXUG010000032.1 GCA_021783095.1 Chloroflexota bacterium
TCGACCACCGGCTCCGTGACCATCGGCGGCCTCCCCGCGGGCGCCTCGTGCACCGTGTCGGAGACCGGCAAGGCCAGCCTGGCCACCGGCTACGCGTGGGGCGACCCGACCGTCGGCTACGGGGGCACCGCTAGCAGAGCCACGATCGCGGCGAACGCGACGGCGAAGGTCGCCGTCGAGAACCCGGTCAAGGCCGGCCCCAAGGGCACGGTCGCGGGCGAGACCGCCACGCCGCAGGTGACCCCTCCGGCGACGGACTCGCTCGTCCCGAGCGGCAGCTCCAACGACTCCAGCAACGGCCTGCTGATCCTGTTGGCCGCGGTGGGCGCGATCGTGCTGATGCTCGCGCTTGTCCGCCCGGCCCCGGCGCCGGCGCGCCGGCGAAACCGCCGAGGCTGACCCCGAACCCAGTCGGGCCGGTCGGTTTGAGGACCGGCCCGACGAGGCCAGCCACCTTCAGGTAGGGTTCCCGAGACCCGGACGGGGCGCACAAGCTGGTGCGCCCCGTCCGTCATGTCTCGGACGTTCCGTCTGGGACGCCGCCAGGGCCATCCGCTGCCCGAGTCCGCGGCGCTGGTGGCCCCGGCGACCGCGATTGACTCCCCACCGGAAGCGACCAGAACCCATACTGCGCGCGACCGTGGACATCGCCTCGTCGGGGCACGTCCAAGGCGGCCACAACGAAACTCCGCTGCCGTCACCGGCGTTGCCGTCGACAACGGTGTCGTCGCCGTCTGCGTCGCTGAGCGCATCGCCGTCGCTGCCCAGCCACGTGCCCAACACCCCGTGTCGCCGTCCGAGAGCGATTGCGCCCGCCGTCCGGCACGGTCCCCGGCGAGGCCAGGACGCAGGCGCCCACACCGCCGGCGGCGGATGGCGCCGCCTCAACCCGGTCGGCCTCCGACCGTGCTTGGCAGCTGGTGCTGCTCGCAGCCGCGGGCACGGTCGCCAGGCTCGTGGCGCCCGCGCCCGCCCGGGCGCGTCCCGGCCGACGTCCTGCCGTCCGAGAGTCGTGAGACGTCCGAGCCGAGTCTGACTCCTACGCCCTACACCTAGACGTCGAGCCCATCCCCCGGCCAAACGAAGCTGACCGGCCCTTCCCAGCGTGCGCGGACCGACGCGAGCGTGGCGTCGAGGTCACGTCCGGCGAGCACGTGGGTCAGGAGGACCCGCCCAGGGTTCGCCAGCGCCGCAAGCCCGCCCACCGCCGGCCCGTCGAGGTGGAGCACGCCCGCGGGCACCGGTCCCGGGCCGAAGGCCACCTCGGTCAGCAGCGTGTCGCCGGGCCGGATGAGGGGCGCCAGGTCGACGGCGCGGCCGCAATCGCCGCTGTACACGATCCCCGGCCCGTCGGCCGCCGCCACGCGGACGGCGTAGCTCTCCTTCGTGTGCGTCACCAGCCGCCCCTCGAGCGTCAGCGATCCGATCCGGCGTGGCTCGGTCCCCAGGACCTCGAGGTCCAGCGCGGCATCGCTGAAGCCCGTCTCCCCGTGGAGGGCGTCAAGACGCGCCCCCAGGTCGCGCGGGCCGATGACGCGGGCCCGTCGCGGCGGCTCGAACTCATAGCGCAGGTAATGGCGAAGCGGGACGAGGTCGATGAAGTGGTCCGGATGGAGGTGGGTGACCACCACGGCGTCGAGGTCCGTCGGATGGACGTGCGCGAAGATGCGCGGGAAGGCGCCCTGGCCCAGGTCCAGGAGCACGTGCGTCCCCTCGTGGGTCACGAGGTAGGCCGCTCCGGCCGCGTCGAGGCGGTCGGTGTAGGCGGGGCCCGCGCCCAGGACGTTCAGGCGCACGCGGGGGTCTCGATCATCGCCGGATCGTAGCGCGGCGGGGACCGGCGGCGGGCAAGCCGGGGGCTCGATCGGAGGGCGCGGTCCATCGGCGGGCGACGCGGTGCTCCGCCTCAGCGGATCGGGTCAGGGGACGGAGGGCGAGGCGGACGGTGACGCAGAGAATGGCGCCGAGGGGTTGACGGCGTTGCTCATCGCGGGGACGGGCTTGGCCGTGTGGTCCGGTTTCGGCGTGGGGACGGGCTTGGCCGTGTGGTCCGGTTTCGGCGTGGGGACGGGCTGTGCGGGAGGGGCCGGTGTCGCCACCGGGTGGCCGCTCCCGACGCCGTTGCCACCGGGGTCGCTGTTGCCGTTGCCGCCGCCATTGCCGTTGCCGCCATCCTGGCTGCCGTTGCCGCCACCGCCGTTGCCGACGCCCGGCGCCTGGCTCGAGCTCAGCCGCTGGATCGCCTTGTCGCTGGAGAAGAGGGCCTGGTCGAGGCCGGGCAGGGCGTTGGCGTTCGCCTGCCCGATGAGCGAGAGGAGTACCGTGCGATGCTGCTGCATGGCGGCGAGGACCTGCGGGGCGTCCGGGCCGGTCGCCTGCGCCAGGGAGGTCGCGTCCTCGACATAGGCGTGGAGCGCCGCCGCGAGCGCGCCCGGGTCGTTGCGCGCCTCGGCGTCGTACGCCTCCGCGAGCCGCACCTGGGCATTGGCGATCTGCGCCTGCAGCCGGGCTGCGGGGTCGGCCGGGAGGGTGGCGTCCTCGAGGGCGATCCGCGCCTCGTAGAGCGGCCCGCCGGCTCGCGACGCCGCGAACACCGAGGAGCCGAGCAGCAGCCCGGCGAAGACCGCCGCGGACGCCGCCAACGAGACGCGGCGCAGGCTCCAGCTGGAGAAGGGGAGGTGCCGCCGCCTGGGCGTTGGGTCGGCCTCGATCCTCGAGCGCCAGGCGGCTTCCATCGCAGCCGTGCGAGCGCGGCGGATCTGCGCGGGGCTGGGCTCCAGTCGAACCCGTGCGTACCGCGCCATCGTCCGCTCGAGCCCTTCGCCCGCCTGCGGGTCGATCGCCTCCATCGTCTCCCAGTCTCTCGGCTCATGCCCGCTCATCGCGTCGTTCCTGACGCCTCGGGCAGGTCGTCTGCCGCAATGCCGAGATCGCGCCTCAGCGCCGCGATGGCCCGGAACTGGAGGCCCCGGACGGTGCCCTCCTGCCGGCCCATGGCCTCGGCCGCCTCCTTCGCGGACAGTCCCGCGAAGAACCGCAGCTCGATGGCCTCGCGCTGCTCCGGCGTCAACCGCCGCAGCGCGTGCGCCACGCTGTCCATCTCCTGGCGGAGGACCGCCAGGTCGTCAGGGCCCGCGTCGTCGCTTGAGTGCTCCACCACGATGTCGAGCGTGGCGTGCTCGCGTCGCGTCCTGACATGGTCGATCACCACATTCCTGGCCAGCCGGAAGAGCCAGCCCCCGAAGGGGACACCTCGCGCCTCATAGCGCGGGAGCGCCTCCAGGGCCTTGACGAAGACGAGCTGCGCAAGGTCCTCCGCATCGCTCGGGCGGCCGATGCGGGCGGCAACGAACCGGTAGACCGGAACGTAGTAGCGGTCGAACAGGGCCCCGAACGCGTCGGGGTCGCCTTTCTGGGCCGCTGCCACGAGCCGATCGATCGCCTCGTCGTCGATGCTCATAACGATGCGCCGTCTCCGGTGTTAGGCCTCCGGTGCGCCGCGTCGACGCACCGGAGGCGCATGGTGCGACCTACGGGCCCTTCACCACGTTGGAGGGGCTGTTGACGTCGGAGATGTCGACCGACATCGAGAAGGTCGAGTTGTCGGTGCCGGTGCCATGCAGCGCGTAGCTCACCGCGTAGCCGCCTTCCTTGGCGATCCACACGTCCCAGCTCCACTTGGCGTCGGCGAGTCCAAGCATCGCCAGGGAGGACGCGGCCTCGCCCAGGACGGTCTGGTCCGCCTGGTAGTGCGCCGTGGCGATGCCGTTCTTCTGCTCGTCGCCGACCGACTTCATCTGCGCGATGTAAGACCCCATCCCGCCGAGGAGCGTCGCGGGGCTCAGCGAGTCGGCCAGCGAGCTCTCGCCGCCGTCGGTGGACTCGGTGAGCCCGCTGCCGAGGTCGACGTACTGCTTGCCGCCGACCTCCACCAGGCGCATCCCCATCATCGTGATGTCCGAGGCCTTCTCGGGCTTGAGGACGACGATGCCCTCCATGGTGATGTCGCCCATGGCGCCGAGGCCACTCGTGGTGCCCTTGGAGGCGAGCACAAGCTTGATCTTGTAGGAGCTGAGGTCGGACAGGGCCGAGATGGCATTGCCAGCACCGCCGGTGTCCTGCGAGGCCGCGGCCTGGGACGCCGGCGCCTGCGAAGCGGCTGCCGGCTGCGATACGGGCGCCTGCGAGGCGCCGGTCGCTCCGGTGGACGCCGAAGAGGCTGATCCGCCGCCGCAGGCGACGACGATGATGGCGAGCGCGCCCGTGAGCGCCAGTCGCCGCGTGTTGCTGCTGCCGATCACCGGCACACCTCCCTCGGTGAGCGGCGTGGCGTCACAGGCGACGAGTCCCCCGGACGAACACGGTCGCTACACCTCTTCCGCTGGCCCCGGCGGCATCGGCACCCAGACGCGGGCGCCGCCACGCCGGAACGCAAGCGCCTCCACTCCAGCGCTCGCAGCAAGACGATACGCGCTGGCGAGCGCGTATGCGAACCACCCCAAACGGTGGGTGTCCGAGCCGATGGTCACGGCACGCCCCCCCATCTCGAGGTAGCGCCCGACGATGGGCGCCGGCGGATAGGTCTCGCGCGGCAGCTGCCGGAGCCCCGACGCGTTCACCTCGAGCGCCGTGCCCGATTCGACGAGCGCGGCGAGCGCGGGCTCGTACAGCTCGGGCTGGGCGGCGAACTGCTCGGGCATCACGTGGGGGACGAGGTAGCGCTTCACCACGTCGATGTGGCCCAGCGAATCGAACAGGCCCGATTGCGCCGCGCCCAGGACCTCGTCGAAGTAGGGCGCCGTGGCCTCCGCGAGCGTCTTGCCCGCGACGAACGCCGCCACGTTGGCCGGCTCGTAGACCGATCCGGGGGCGCTGTGCACGCTGCCGATCGTGAAGTCGTGCGGGTGTCGCCGCAGCCAGTCGCGGATGTCGTCCTCGTACCGCCGCTCGTAGGTCAGCTCCACGCCGAACCGCACGGCCAGCCCGCGATCGGCCCAGCGCTCAGCGGCCCCGCGCACGTCGCGCTCGCGGTCCTCGAAGCTCGAGAAGGCGTAGGCGGGTGCGAGGGGGTCGAAGTCCACGTGGTCCGTGATCGCGAGCTCGGCGATCCCCCGCTCCACCGCGAGGGCGCAGTACGCGTCAAGCAGGGCGTCGGGCTCAGCGTCGGGCGAGTACACCGTGTGCATGTGCGTGTCGAGCGGGAGGTTGCGCGAGTCGCCCAGCCCGGCGGCCAGGCCGGCCTGGTAGATCTCGAACTCGACCTCCCGTCGGGAGTGCCGCGACTGCATCGGCGTCTGACGCGTGGCGAGGTCCCTGCCGGGCGTTCGGCCACGCCCGGCGGACGGGTTCGCCTCGGCTGCCTCAGCCATGGATCACGCCGAGCTCGCGTCCGACCCGGTCGAACGCGGCCAGCGCCTGGTCGAGCATCTCGTCTGTGTGGGCGGCGGTCACGATCGTCCGGATGCGCGCCCGGTCAAGGGCCACGGTCGGGAAGACCACGGACGTCCCGAACACGCCCTCCTCGAACAGGCGGTTGCTGAACCGGATGGTCGTCTCGCTGTCGCCCAGCATGATGGGTGTGATCGGCGTCTCGGAGCGGCCCGTGTCGAAGCCGAGGCGCGCGAGCTCGCTCTTGAACCGGCGCGTGTTCGCCCACAGCCGCTCGATCAGCTCGGGCTCCTCCACCATGATGTGGATCGCCTCGAGGCAGGCGGCCGCGACGGCGGGCGGGTGGCTCGTGGAGAAGAGGAAGGGCCTTGCCCGCTGGACCAGGATGTCGCGCAGGTTCTGGGACCCGGCGACGTACCCGCCCAGCACGCCAACGGCCTTGCTCAGCGTCCCCACCTGCACGGCGACGCGCCCCTCGAGCCCGAAGTGGCTGACGGAGCCGCGCCCGTCCTTGCCCAGGACGCCGGATGCGTGCGCGTCGTCCACGAACACAGCGGCGCCGTACTCCTCGGCCGCCTCGACGATGGCGGGCAGCGGCGCGATGTCGCCGTCCATCGAGAACACCCCGTCGGTGGCGACCAGGATCAGCCGGTACGGCGCGCCGTGGCCGTCGCGACCCTTCTTGACGGCCTCCGCCAGGACCTCGCGCAGGGACGCCGGATCCGCGTGCTTGAACACCACCCGCGGCGCCTTCGAGAGGCGCATGCCGTCGATGATCGAGGCGTGGTTGAGCTCGTCGGAGACGATCAGGTCGGTCTCGCCGGTGATCGTGGGGATGACGCCCGTGTTGGCCGTGAAGCCGCTCTGGAACGTCAGGACGGCCTCGGTGTGCTTGAAGCGGGCCAGCTCCGCCTCGAGCTCCTCGTGGAGCGTCATCGTCCCGGCGATCGTCCGCACCGCGCCCGAGCCCGCGCCGTAGCGCTCCACCGCGTCGAGGGCCGCCCGCTTCATGCGGGGGTGGTGGGTCAGGCCCAGGTAGTCGTTCGAGGACATGCTGATGACGCGCCGGTCGTCGAGCGACACGATGGGCCCCTGCGCGGAGCTCATCACCCGCAGCGGCCGATAGAGGTGGCGCTCGCGGAGGGCGGCCAGCTCGTCGCCGAGGAACGCGAGCGGGTCAGGACGCGATGCCGTGCCCATGGTTGGCCTCCTTGCGGCTCACGCCGTCCAGTCGAGGATGACCTTGCCGGAGTCGCCCGAGCGGGCGGTCGCGAACGCCGCCTCGTGGTCGCGGAACCCGAACCGGTGGGTGATCGCGGGCTTGATGTCCAGGCCGGACTGGAGCATCACGGTCATCTTGTACCAGGTCTCGTACATCTCCCGGCCGTAGATGCCCCGGACCGTGAGCAGCTTGAACACGATCTCGTTCACGTCGAGGCTGATGTCCTGGGTGGGGATCCCCAGGATCGCGATGGAGCCGCCGTGGGCCATGTTGTCCATCGCGGCGCGGATGGCGGCGGGCGCGCCCGACATCTCGAGCGCCACGTCGAAGCCCTCGACCATGCCCAGCTCGCGCTGGACGTCGGCGAGGTCGCGCTCCCGCGGGTCCACGGCGAGCGTGGCGCCCATGCGCACCGCGAGCTCCCGGCGGACCGGGTTGGGCTCCGACACCACCACGAAGCGGGCACCGGCGTGGCGGACGACGGCCGTGGCCATCAGCCCGATCGGCCCGGCGCCGGTGATCAGGACGTCCTCGCCCAGGACGGGGAAGGCGAGCGCGGTGTGGACCGCGTTGCCGAACGGGTCGAAGACCGCGGCCACGTCCTCGTCGACGCCCGGCCAGTGGTGCCAGATGTTGGTCATCGGGAGCGAGACGTACTGGGCGAAGCAGCCGTCGCGCCCCACGCCCAGGCCCACGGTGTAGGCGCACAGGTGACGGCGACCGGCCATGCAGTGGCGGCAGCGCCCGCACGTGACGTGGCCCTCGCCCGACACGATGTCCCCGGGCGCGAAGTCGTTGACGTTCGAGCCCACCTCGACGATCTCGCCCACGAACTCATGCCCCGCGACGAGCGGCGGCTTGATCGTCCTCTGCGCCCAGGGGTCCCACGACTCGATGTGGAGGTCCGTGCCGCAGATGCCGGTCTTGTGGACGCGGATCAGGACGTCGTTGATGCCGATGACGGGGTCGGGGACCTCGGTCAGCGTGAGCCCGGGGCCGGGCGCCGTCTTGACGAGGGCGAGCATGCGCGCCTCCAGTCGTGCAGGGGGCCGGCTCGCCGGCTCCCGTCGTGAGCCTCAGATTCCGTGTCGCGGGTCCTCCGCCCAGTCGACGATGGCGTTCTCGACGCTGCCGATGCCCTCGACCTCGCAGCGCACGCGGTCGCCGGGGCGCAGGAACACCGGCGGGTCTCGGAACACGCCCACCCCGGCCGGCGTGCCGGTGATGAGCAGGTCGCCCGGCTCGAGCGTGATCTCCTGGCTGACCAGGCTGATGAGCATCGGCACGTCGACGAGCAGGTCGCGGGTGTTGCCGTCCTGCATCAGCGTCTCCTCGCCGTCGCGGATGATCCACGAGCGCAGTCGGAGGCCCTGGACGGGGTCCACCTCGTCGGGCGTGACCAGCACGGGGCCCACGGGCAGGAACGTGTCGCTGCCCTTGGCGCGCAGCCACTGCCCGTCGCCCTTCTGGCCCTCGGCGAGCGCCTGGGGGTTGCCCTGCCAGTCGCGGGCCGAGACGTCGTTGACCACCACGTACCCGGCCACGTGGCCCATCGCCTCGTCGGGCGGCACGCGTCGCGCCCGCCGACCGATCACCACGCCAAGCTCCACCTCGAGGTCGAGTGAGTGGGTGCCCGGCGGCTGCACGATCGTTTCGCCGTCCGCGATGATCGAGTTCGCGAACTTGGCGAACATCAGGGGGCGCTTCGGGACCTCGCGGCCGCCCTCGCGCGCGTGGTCCGCGTAGTTGAGCCCGATGCCCACGATCTTCTCGGGCAGCCAGACCGCCGGCAGCGGCCGCCGCGAGGCAGGGTCGCGTCGCGTCGCCTTCGCCTTCACCGCACGGCGGACCGTGCGCTCGAAGGGATCGCGCCACCCCGGGATGACCACCTGGTTGCCCGGGAAGAACACCGTCTGCGACCAGGGCGCGTCCCGGGGCTCGAACTTGGCCAGCTGGCCGCCGGTGATCAGCTCCCCGTCGACCAGGGCGCCGACCCGCGGCATCCCCAGTCGGTCAGCGTGCGCGTACAGCCGCATTGGCGCCTCCTCAGCCGCCCGACGCGCCGGGCGCGGGCGATGACGATGCCGCCGGGGACGCGGACGGCGCAGAACACTGCGGCTCGGGCGGGGCGATCAGCTTGCCGTCGCTGGACAGGCGCTCGCCGTACCGCAGGAAGAACTGGTCGATGGTCTGGGTGTCCAGACTGTTGAGGTAGAGGGCGCGGTCCCAGACCAACGCCGCGTACTTGGTCGGCATCTGCTCGAAGTGGGCGATGACGGGGCCGACGGATCCGGGCGGCAGGCCGCAGACCGGGCTCGTGGGGAACTGGTCGTAGAACGTCCGCAGGGCGGCGAGCGACGCGGTGTCGCAGGAGCCCTTGTCGCACGAGTAGAGCAGGACCAGGCCGCCGTGCTCGAGGTTGTGGACCCAGCCGTTGGGGACCGCCGGGTCGTTGGGGCCGTAGACCTTGGGCTGGATCGGGCCGAAGCCGACCTGGTTGATGTGCTGGCCGGAGGCCGGTGGGCAGGTCTGGTACTCCACCTTGTCGCCGGTCTGGACGTGCTGGTTGCCCTGGTCGGGCTGCACCTGGCCCAGCTCGCCCGGCGCCGGCGACTCGACGGTGTCGATCGTCTTGCACCCGTACGAGGCCGAGGCTCTCTGCGTGACGACCACCAGGCCCACCGCCATGACGACGAACACGACGAACGAGACCAGGATCGGCTTGCGGATCTGGTCGATGAGCGTGGGCGTGGCCGGCTGGGGCGGGCGGTGGCGGGCGAACTCGCGGCGGCCGGCCCGTGTCGAGCCCGAGGGGCCGTGCGAGGCGGGCGCACCGGCACCTGCTGTCGGCCCCGCGGCGCCTTGGGGCTTGCCCGATGAGGCGGCGTGCCCCTTGCCTCGGTCCGGGCGTGCGGGCTGGCGGCCGGGTGCGGGCCGTCGATTGCGGTCGCTCACGCGTTGGTGCTCCGTGCGGGTGCGGGGCGCGGGGGACGGGTCGCGCCACCGGATCGCGCCGGCCCGAGGCCGGTGCCGTCGTCCGAAGCGTAGCGCGGCCGGCGAGCGGGGGTGGCGATCAGGGCTCGCTGAGCCAGTCGCGGACCGAGGGGCGGCTGAGGCCCCTGAACAGCGCGATGGCGAGGATCGTCGCGAACAGCGCGAACAGCGGCTGGGCGCCCAGCAGCCCGAGGACGATGGCGGGGAGCGTGAGCGTCGAGAGCAGGCGGGCCATCGCGAGCGAGGCCTCCTTGCGCTGGAGCACCAGGGTCGTGGTGAAGATGGTGAACGCCAGCAGGCACATCACCACCACGCCGACCAGCGAGACGGGGGCATCGGTCGCCTGGTCGACCACGGCCCGAAGCGAGACCCCGATGATCGCTAGGATCAGGAACGCGTAGCCGAGGAAGACCCGGACGCCGGCCGGCATCGCGAGGAAGTCGCGGAGCATGGCGCGATGATGCCAGTCCTCGCCGCTCGGCGGGGTGCGCCCGCGGTCGTCTGCGCCGCGTGCGTGTCGAGGCCGAGACGGGCACGACGATCGCCATCCGCGCGAACGCGGGGACGGTCCGGAATCGCACCCTGAGGCGCCCCTGCGCGGCGGCCGCCCACTCCGGGTGGCGCGCAACCGATCCGCGACCTGTGGACAACCCCCTTGACACCGCCCCCGGCGTTTACTAATCTCGCCTAAACCGGTTTGCTAAACCGGTTTTGTAAACCGGTTTGCTAAACCAAACCCAGGGCGCTGCTTCAGGGGACGGCCACCGGCTGCCACTCGGAGAACCAAGACGCCGATGGGGACGGTAGCGAGGAGACCGTGGAGGAGCGGACCCCGCGCCGACCGAAGATCGCCGACGTCGCCCGTGCCGCGGGCGTCTCGAAGACCGCCGTGTCGTTCGCGTTCAACAGCCCCGATCGCCTGGCGCCCGAAACGGCCAGCCGGATCCGCGATGTTGCGGATTCACTCGGCTACCGGCCGCATCCGGTCGCGCGGATGCTGACCCAGCGCCAGACCCTCACCATCGGCGTGCTCACGCCGCAGGCGCTGTCGGTCATCTTCTCCAACCCGTTCTTCGGCGCGTTCAGCGAGGGTGTCGCCCTGGCCGCCGAGCAGGAGGGCTACGCACTCCACTTCATCAGCCCGCTGCACGGCTCGCTCGCCCGCGCGATGGACCACGCCACCGTGGACGGGGTGGTGGTGGTGGGCCTGTCCGCGGACCATCCCGAGGTGGAGCAGATCCGGGCCGCCGGCGTGCCGCTGGTGATGGTGGACTCGAGCGCGCTCCAGGACCTGCCGGGCGTCGAGATCGACGACGAGGGCGGCGCCCGGGCGGCCGCCGAACACCTGGTCGTGCTCGGCCACCGCGACATCGTGATCATCGGCGTCGAGGCGCCGGCACCGACGCTCGACCTCGACCCTGGCGGCGTCATGGGCCGTCGACTTCGGGGCTACCAGGCCGGTCTCGCGGCGAAGGGGATCGATCTCGACCCGTCGTCCGTCGTCGTCGCGCCGGCCAGCATCGAGGGCGGGCTGGTGGCGCTCCACCGCGTGTGGTCTGAGGGCAAGCGCCCGACCGGCGTCCTGGTCATGTCGGACGCCATGGCGATCGGCGTCCTGCGCGCCGCGCGGGAGCTCGGGCTGCGCGTGCCCGAGGACCTCTCGGTCGTCGGCTTCGACGACATCGACGTCAGCCAGCACGTCAACCCGCCGCTGACCACGGTGCACCAGCCGATCCGCCGCAAGGGCGAGAGCGCGGTGCGCCTGCTGCTGTCCGTCGTCCAACGACGGGATCGTGACCCCGAGCAGATCCGGCTCGAGACCCGGCTCATCGTCCGGGCGTCGACCGGGCCCGCGCCGCGCAGGCGGCAGGAGGTGGACCGGGTCCGAAGCTGACACGTCGATCGGCGGCGAGCGGGTAGCCCCCCGCCGGCTGTCGCAACCCCAAGGTCGTGGCATGTCGGACGCCGGATCGGCGACCGAACAACGGATCCAGGCCAACCCGGACGCCAGCAAGGAGCCGGCAGCGTGGCTGGTCAGGCTAGTAAGGAGGAGTAGAACCCGGTGAAGATTCAGACTCGAGTCGCGTCGCTCGTCGGCGTGGTTGCGATCGTCGCGGCCGCGTGCGGCGGCTCAACCGCGAGCCCCTCGCCGTCAACGGCAGCCCCCGCCGCCAGCTCGGCAGCCTCGTCCGCCCCGGCAGCCTCGTCGGCAGCACCCGCGGCGAGCGGCGCGTCGTCCGCCGCTGCCCTCAGCGGCACGCTGACCGTTTGGGAGTCCTACAGCTCCGGCGGCGGCGAGCTCACCGCGTTCAACAAGGCCGTCAAGGCCGTGACGGACGCGAACCCTGGCCTGACGATCAACGTCATCGACCAGCCGTTCTCCGACATCTTCAAGAAGTGGGAGACAGACGTCTCCGCCAACGGCACGTCGGCCGACATGTTCATCGCCCCGAACGACAACCTCGGCGCCGAGGCCCGTCAGGGCGTGCTCGCTGACCTGACCAGCGCCCTCCAGGGCAAGCTCACGGGCTTCAGCCCCGTCGCGGTCGCCGGCTCGCAGGTCGACGGCAAGTTCTACATGGTCCCCGAGTCCCTCAAGGCCGTGGCGCTGTGGTACGACAACACCAAGGTCACCACCGTCCCGACCACGACCGACGCGCTGCTGACCGCCGTCAAGGGCGGCATGAAGCTGGGCCTGAACCAGAACGCCTACCACATGTTCGGCTTCACCGGCGCCTTCGGCGGCACCCTGATGGACCAGTCCGGCAAGTGCATCGCCGACCAGGGCACCGGCTTCTCCGACGCCTTCAAGTACTTCGAGGACCTCAAGGCGGCCGGCGCCAAGTACTACACCGACGGCAACGCCCTCAAGCAGGACTTCCAGACCGGCAAGCTCGACGCCGTCATCGACGGCCCGTGGCAGACGGCCGACTTCACCACCGCGCTCGGCAGCAAGCTCGCTGTCGCCACCATGCCGGCCGGACCGCAGGGCAAGGCCAACCCGCTGACCGGAACGGACGGCTGGTACATCAACCCCAACAGCAAGAACATCGACCTCGCTGTGCAGGTGGCCCTCGCCCTCGTCGGCACCTCCAGCGAGCAGATCATGACCGACGGTGCCGGCCACGTCCCTGCCGCCCCGGGCGTCACGGTCTCGAGCGACATCGTCAAGGGCTTCGCGGCCGCCGCAGCGGACGGGCTCGCCCGCCCGCAGAGCGCGCAGTTCGGCAACTACTGGGGCCCCTTCGGCGACGCCGTCAACGCGGCCGTCGAGAAGACCGCCGACCCCGTGGCAACGGTTGCCAACGCCTGCAAGCTCATGAACACGGCCAACAAGATCCAGTAACCCGCGGACGCGTCGGGGGCCGCCATTCGGTGGCCCCCGAGCGTCAGGTTCCCTGCCCGGGGTCGAGAGGAGGACGGTTCACGCCATGGCCAGCGTCGCGCTCTCCGCGCCGACACGCCCGCCACGGTCCCGGCGGCGGCGCAACCTCGCGCCCTATTGGTACCTGTTGCCGGCGTTCCTCGTGATGGCCTTCATCACGTTCTACCCCCTGGCATTCCAGGTCTGGATGTCCTTCACGGACTTCGCCGCCGTGAACTTCAACCAGCGGCTGCACCAGGCGCCCAACTTCGTCGGGCTCGACAACTATTTGCAGATCGCGCAGTCCAAGCTCGCGATCCCCAACTTCGAGTTCCCCCGCCTCGTCTTCTTCAACCTCTGGTGGGCGCTGTCCAACGTGGTCATCCACGTGGTGCTCGGCGTTGCCGTGGCCGTGATCCTCAACGCGAAGGGCCTGTGGTTCAAGGGCATCTACCGGGCGCTGTACATCCTTCCCGTGGTCATTCCCCAGATCATCGTGGCGACGGTCTGGCGCAACATGTTCGACACCGACGCTGGCGCGGTGAACTTCCTGCTCCAGGCCATTGGGGGCATCTTCGGGATACCCGCGGACAACCCGGCCTTCCACCTCAACTGGATCGGCCAGGTCAACGACCCGATCTCGTTCATCCCACTGCCGCTCGCCTACTTCGCGATGCTGGCGGCCAATGTGTGGCTGGGCTGGCCGCTCAACTCGGTCGTCGCCACAGGCGCCCTCCAGAGCATCCCGGGCGAGCTCTACGAGGCGGCCGAGATGGACGGCGCAAGCCCCTGGCAGAAGTTCCGCAACGTCACGATCCCGTTCCTGCGGCCGGCGATGCTGCCGTTCGCGATCTACGGCTTCGTGGTCACCTTCAACCTGTTCTTCCTCCCGTACTTCATGACCGCTGGCCAGCCATTCGGGAGGACGGAGATCCTGGTCACGCAGGCCTACCGCCTTGCCTATGACCAGAACCTGTACGGCGTGGCCGCCGCCTTCTGCGTCTACCTGTTCTTCCTGCTCCTCGCCGTGACCCTGGTGACCAACCGGCTCGCCCAGGCCACGAAGAGCTACGCGGACTAGGCCGAGAGAGGAGCCACACCGATGACCGCTGCCACTCCCGCCCGACCGCGCAAGACCCGCGCGAACAGCAGCCGCCAAGACCGGCCGCTCCCGCTGCACCAGCAGCTGATCCTTCAGCTTGCGTGCCTGTTCATCGCGCTGACCGTGCTGTTCCCGATCATCTGGGTCGTGTCGATGTCGATCGACCCCCGGAACATCTCGCGACCGGACGCGCTCAACCTGATCCCGCCCGGGGCATCGCTCGACGCCTATGCCAAGGTGCTCTCGAAGCCCACCAACAACCCGATCAGCTTCATCGGGCTGATGACCAACAGCCTCAAGATCGCCGTCGGCTCGGCCGCCATCTCGGTGGGCCTCGGCGTGACGGCTGCCTACGCGTTCTCGCGGCTCCGGTTCCGTGGCCGCGAGACGCTGATGATCGCGATCCTAGGCGTGCTGATGCTGCCGTCCGTCGCGACGATCATCCCGCTGTTCATCTTCCTCAACCAGTTCAACGTGGACTTCTTCGGGCTCTCGTTCAACCTGCGGGCGTCGCTGCTGGGCGTGATCCTCACGATCACCGCCAGCCAGCTCCCCTTCGCCATCTGGAATTTGAAGGGCTACCTCGACACCGTGCCGAAGGACCTTGAGGAGGCCGCGGCCGTCGACGGTGCCACGCAGTTCCAGATCTTCCGCAAGCTGGTCCTGCCGCTGTCCGTCCCGGCGATCGCCGTGACGGGGTTCCTGGGGTTCCTCGGCGGCTGGAGCGAGTACCTCACGACCTACATGTTCATCGGTCAGAAGGTGAGCGACTGGACGCTGTCCATCGCGCTCAACAGCATGGTCGGCCAGTTCGCGCGGACGACGTCGTGGTCGGAGTTCGGCGCGTTCGCGATCCTGTTCGCGCTCCCCGTGTCGCTGGTCTTCTTCTTCTTCCAGCGCTACCTCGTCGGCGGCCTCGCAGTCGGCGGCGTCAAGGGGTAGTCATGGCCTGGGGCGGCGCACGAATCCTCCTGTGCGCCGCCTCCGCCCCCCGTCTCTGGCGGGCCCCCCTGCCTAGCGGGCCTGGTCTCCGCCGCCCTGCCCGTCGTCCTCGTCCTGGATTGCGGCGGCCCCGGGTCTCCAGGCGAACCATGGGCGCGTCCACAGCAGCGCGAGCACCACCAGCACGTCGATCGCCCCGGTGACCAAGCCGGCGGGCGATGCCGCGGTGAGCTCGAGGAACCCCGCGATGGCCGCGACGTTGAGGGTCACGAGCCAAGCCCGCCCGAAGTGCAGCAGGACCCCGAGCAGCGTCGTGGCAAGCCCGAACGCGATCGTGAACAGCGCGAGCGGCTCGATGCCCCCGTTCTGGTCAGCCAGGCGCCCCGCGAGGTCGAGCGACAGGATCGTGCTGAGGAGTCCGTCCACAATCAGGACCGCCGATGCGATCTCCACCAGGAGCGGCCGCGGCGGGCGCTCGGGCTCGCGGGCTTCCGCAAGCTCGGTGTCGGCAGAACTGGCATCCGGCTGGCCGTGCCGCGACAGGGTCACGGTGCGGGCTCCAGGCCGATGATCGCCGCGCTGCGCCGTGGCAGCGTCGCGAACGGCTTCCAAGCGCTCAGGCCGCCGGCGGCCGTCACGGTCGGGGCCGCGGGCGCGCCGCTCGCCGAGTCGAGCCCGGTCTGCGCGAGGACCGTCGCCGTCTGGGTGCCGCACAGCGGGCCGCGCTGGAGGGCCAGGCCGTAGTCGCTCACGGGCTTGTCGCCTACATTCGCGACGAGCACGACGCTGTGCCCGGAAGCCGACCGCAGGATCCCGATGACCGACTCCGCGCCGCCATCCACCATGGCCGACGCGCCGTCTCGGAGGGCGGGCTCGCTGCCCCGCAGCCGGATCAGGGTCCGGTAGAGCGACAGGAGCGAATTCGGGTCGTTGGTCTCGGCAGCGACGTTCACCGTGGACCAGTCGCTCTCCGGCGGCTCCCAGGCCGCTGCGGTGCTGAAGCCGCCCGACGGGCCATCGCCGGTCCACTGCATCGGCCGGCGGATCATGGGGTCGGGCTTCTGCCCCTGCATCCCGATCTCCTCGCCGTAGTAGAGGAACGGCACGCCGGGCTCCGCGAACAGCAGCGTCGCGGCGAGGCGCGCGGATGCCGGGTCTAGGTTGAGCTGGGTCATCACGCGGGCCTGGTCGTGGTTCGCGAGGAAGGTCGCCGACTGAAGGGGTGGCCAGGCGGTCTGGGTGTCCATCAGGCCGGTGACCAAGGGCGCCACGCGCTGGTTCTGGATCGCCGAGATCGTGCCCGATGCCAGCCCGAAGTTGAATGACAGGTCCATGCTGCGCGGGACGTACTTGCCGGCGGTCTGCGGGGTGTCCCAGACCTCGCCAACCGTCATCGCGCCTGGCTCCGCCGACTTGACCGTGTGCTGGAACTGCGCGAGCCAGTCGAGCGTGGACTGCGTGTTCGCCTGCTTCTGCCCCTCCTCGATGAGGTACTTGGCCGCGTCGAGCCGGAAGCCGTCGACGCCAACGTCCACCAGCCAGTGCCTCGCCACCTGGTCCATCGTGGCCGTCACCGCGGAGTTGGCGAGGTTCAGGTCCGGCATGTGCTCCGAGAAGATGCCGTAGTACCAGCGGTTCTGGCTGTCCAGCTGGTGCCAGACGACTTGGTTCTCGGGCCCGAGATAGCCCGGGTTCGTTTTCGACCAGAGGTACCAGTCAGTCTTCGCCTTATCCCCCTTGGCGGACGCGACGAACCACGGGTTCTGGTCGGATGTGTGGTTGAGCGTCAGGTCCAGGATGACCTTGATCCCGCGCCGGTGCGCCGCCGCGAGGAAGGCCGCGAAGTCGGCGGAGGTTCCGTAATCAGGGTTGATCGCGTCGTAGTTCGTCACGTCGTAGCCGTGATAGCTGGGCGAGGCGAAGACAGGCATCAGCCACAGCCCCGTGACGCCGAGATCGCTTGTGCTCGCGGCGTTGCCGTCGTTGAGATAGTCGAACTTCGCGGTGAGGCCCTTGAAGTCGCCGATGCCGTCCCCATTGCCGTCAGCGAAGCTCCGGACGAACAGCTCGTACCACGTGCGGTCGTTCCAGTCGTGCGTGGTCGGGGCGACGGCGGGCGTGCAGGCGCTGCCTGGGGGTCCGCTCGTCGCGAGGGCTGCCCGGTTCGACGCGGACGGTGCGACGGCAGCCGAGGCGGGCGACGGAGGGACCGTGGGCGACGGGGGAGTCGGCGTGGCGCCACACCCGGCGACGAGCAGGGCGATGAGGGTCAGGAGTCGGCCGGCGGCGCGCACGTCGTCAGTCTATCGGGCGCACCGTAGACTCTCGCGATGCCGATCGACACGCCCGACTGGGTTCGCGACGCCGTCTTCTACCAGATCTTCCCCGACCGTTTCGCGCGTTCCGGCCGCGTTCCCGCTCCGGGGCCCCTGGAACCCTGGGACGACGCCCCGACGACCCACGGGTTCAAAGGCGGCGACCTGCTCGGGATCGCCGATCGACTGCCGTACCTGGCCGGCCTCGGTGTCACGGCGCTGTACCTGACGCCCATCTTCGCGTCGGCGGCGAACCACCGGTACCACACGTACGACTACATGGCGGTCGACCCGCTGCTGGGCGGCAACGACGCCCTCCGGGGGCTGCTCGACGGGGCCCACGCGCGCGGGATGCGCGTCGTCCTCGACGGCGTGTTCAACCACACCGGGCGCGGCTTCTGGCCGTTCCACCACGTGCTCGAGAACGGCGCCGCCTCGCCGTACCGCGAGTGGTTCCACTTCCACCCGGAGGCGCTGGAGGGGACGCGCCCGTTCCGTCCGTACCCCTGGCACGGCGACCGCGACGAGTGGCCCGTGGACACGGCCCACGAGCCCACGTGGGACGCGAAGGGCGACGAGTCGTTCCGGCGCCTCGGCTACCGGGCCTGGTGGGGCCTGCCCGCGCTGCCCAAGCTCAACACGGACAACCCCGAGGTCCGCGAGCACCTGATGACCGTGGCCGAGCACTGGCTCCGGTTCGGCATCGACGGCTGGCGGCTCGACGTCCCCACCGAGATCCACACCGAGGGCTTCTGGGAGGAGTTCCGGCGCCGTGTGCGGGCGGTCAACCCGGAGGCGTACATCGTGGGCGAGATCTGGCACGAGTGCGCCGAGTGGCTGGCGGGCGACCGGTTCGACGCGGTGATGAACTACCCGCTCGCGTTCGCGGTGCTCGGGTTCGCGGCACAGGGCCATCTGGATCCTGTGGTCGTGGCCCGGCAGGGCGAGTACGCGCGGGGCACCGTGGTCCGCGACGGGACGGGCCTGGGCCGGGAGCTCGAGCGGCTCATGGCGCTCTACGACCCGGCCGTGACGCACGTCCAGCTCAACCTGCTCGACAGCCACGATTCGCCGCGCTTCCGGACGCTCGCCGGCCGTGACGCCGGTGCTTGGCGCATCGCGATGCTGCTGCTGGCGACGCTGCCGGGGGCGCCCTGCATCTACTACGGCGACGAGGTGGGCGTGGAGGGCGACCAGGACCCGGACTGCCGCCGTTCGTTTCCCTGGGACGAGGCGCGCTGGGACCGCGACGGGCTGGCCTGGACGAAGGCGGTGCTCGCGATGCGGCACAGCTCGGCGGCGCTTCGGCGCGGGTCCTTCCGGGTCGCGGGTGGGGCCGGGCTGGCGATGGGCTACGTGCGGGCGGATGCGGGCGGCGACGTCGCCGTCGTGGCGGTCAACGCGGGCGAGAAGGCCGTGGTGCTGCCGCTGGTCGCGTCCGAGGCGGCGGGCCTCGTGCTCGAGGCGGTGGCCCTGCCCGGCTCACCGTCAGCGGCTGTCGCCGTTCCCGCCGACGGCGCGCTGGCCGTTCCGGTCCCGCCGCGCGCCGGGATCGTCCTGCTGCGCGTGCGCTGACCAGCGTGCGTTCCAGCATGCGCCAACCGCGAGGAACCACGCAGTGCGTGCCGCCCGGACTTGCGCCGCGTATCCTCGACGATCGTGGCTGACCTTCCGTTCAACCTGCCCAAGCCGCTGGCCAGGCGCCTTCGAGCGGCCGCCGATGCCGAGGGCAAGATCGTCCGCGCGCTTGACGCGCTGGGCCCTCTGGACGGCCGTGACGTGGCGCTCCTGGACGTGCCCGATGGTTCTCTGCGCACGAGCCTGCTGGCCACCGGTCTCCACGCCCACGACGTGACCGCGTGCGACCCCCTCCGCCTGGACCTGGCAGACGGGAGCGTCGACGCCGTGGTGGCGCTGTGGCAGGGCTTCGAGGGGGTGAGGCCGGCTGATCTCGCCGAGGCGGACCGCGTGCTCCGCGCCGGGGGCCGCCTGCTCGTGGTCCACGACTACGGGCGGGACGAGGTGTCGGCGCTGGCCGATCCCGCGGCTCCGCAGTATCGCGAGTGGAGCCAGCGCGGCGGCCCGTTCCTCCGCGGCGGCGGGTTCAAGATCCGCGTGCTGCACTGCTTCTGGACCTTCGCCTCGATCGAGGACGGGCAGGACTTCCTGGGCGAGACATTCGGCGAGCGCGGGCGAACCGTCGGTGCCGCGATGAAGCGGCCCCGCCTGTCGTGGAATGTCGCCGTCTACCACCGCTGGCGGGGCGGCGTCGCGCCCGAGGGTGCGGCTGACGACGAGGGTGGGGGCGAGGCGGGCCCGCGCTAGTGTCCCGTTCCTGAAGCCGCCCGCCGGCTGCCGCCCGGGGCCCCCGCCGCGCGCCGCCGGCTGAGTCGTGCCGGACTCGCCGCCAGCTGCGGCGTGCGCGGGCGCCGGCCCGAGCCGGGGGTCCGGGTAGTGGCCCGTGCGCGCGGGAGGCGCTCCTGACCCTGACGCGACTCAGCCAGCGGGGGACCGGCGAATCGGCACACTAGGTGAATGCCCGGAGGCGATGCGGACTCGGGGGCGCAGCGTCTGCCGGCGAGGCCGTCCCCTGCTACGCTCGCGGGCATGAGCCGCAACCAGCGCGCGAAGGCGCGCGCACCGCGAATCAGGGCCGAGGGCGTTCCGCCCCCCGTTCGGGGACCGCACATCGGTCCCCTGCGCCTCACCCCGTTGCGCGTCACGCTTGGCATCGCGCTCGCCGGCGGGGTCGCGTTTCTGGCATGGTCTGTCTTCGTCCGCGACGCCAACCAGGCCTACCAGGTGCCGATGATGGCCACCGGCTTCGCCGTGTGCGGCATCGTGCTCGCCATCGTCGCGATCCTGTCGCTGGGCAAGGTCGTCAGCGCCGGGCGAGAGGGCCGCGACGGCACGGCCGTGCTCATCGCGCTGGTCGGCGGGCTGATTGCGGCCACCGCGATGCTCCTGCTGGCCGGGGCGGTGGTCATGAGCCTAATCTGGACGGGCACCAAGGCGGGCTAGGCGGAGGCCCCACCTCGTCCCGCGGTTCGGCCCAGGCAATCGAGGAAGCGCCAGGGGCCCGGCCAGAAGACCGCTTGGTACACTTGGCCGGCCCTACCCGAGGGCTGTGCCCCCATCGTCTAGAGGCCTAGGACGCCGCCCTTTCAAGGCGGAGATCACCGGTTCGAATCCGGTTGGGGGTACCAGCGCCCCGCGGTGACCGGCTGCGCAGTCGGCCCTGAGAGGGGGGCCGAGCAGGGACAGAGGTCCCTCCTGCCGCTCGCCGGGCTGCTATCCTGCGCGGCGATGGAGATCATGGGCGTGACGATCCGAACGATCGTCAGCGACAACATTGCGATCCGCTGCGATGGCTGCCGAGAGGTCATCCCCGGGACGCCGTGGCGGGTGAGCCTGCTCGACGTGGTGGCTCCCGAGGTGCCGGCCGGCTGGACCGAGACGGCGACCGTGAACCCGGGACCGCACCAGTTCCACGCAGACCCTGCGTGCGTCCGCCGCTGGATGGCTGAGCACGGGTACCGGATCTGCCGCCGGGGCACGGTGCGGGAGATCATGCGTCCGGTGATGCTGCCCACGGAGCCTCCGTCCCTCGGTCTGTGCGACGGCGTGCACCGGGACGACCACGAGTTCGTGCCGGCCTGAGACCGTCCGGACTGCCCCGCAGCCCGCGCCACCGGCCAGGCCGCAGGCACCTCGAATCCGGTGCTACACTCGCGGCCGCATGTCCCTCCGGACGCACCTAGATTTGCCAAGGTTTGATCATGGTTGCGCACGGAGTTCCGGGCGTTCCACCGGGAGAGACCGTGGCCAGTGACCAGCAGCCGCCTGACGAGCGCCCCCAGCCGGAGCGGCTCCCCCTCGGCGCGGCCAGTCGCCTCCTCGGCGTGGACCCGGACACCCTACGCCGCTGGGCGGACGAGGGGCGAGTGCCGGCGTTCACCACCCCCGGTGGTCACCGTCGATTCGAGCGCAAGGCGCTTGAGCGCCTGATCGCGGCGCGCCGCACGGGGCCGGACCACGGGCTCGCATCGCTCGGCTCCAACGTGGAGCGGCTGTCAGCCGCCTATCGCCGCCGGTACAGCGAGCACCACGGGAGCGGGCCCGATCCCCGCACCCGCGTGCCGGCCGCGGACCGCGACTCGTTTCGAGAGCTCGGCCGGCAGCTGGTGGACGCGCTCGTTCGCCACCTCGACGAGACGGGCCAGGCGCGCGCGACCGCCGAGCGCGAGGCAATCGACCTCGCGGCGCACATTGGCGAGCGTCTGGGGCTGTACGGCGTGCCGCTCGCCGACGCGGTCTCGATGTTCGTCTCGGCGCGCCGCCCGTTCCTCGCCGAGCTCAGCGTGGTTGCACGACGGCGGGGCGTCGACGCGGTGCGGATCGGCGAGATGTTCGACGCCTCGACCTGGCTGCTCGACCGGCTGCTGCTCGCCTTCGTCGCCAGCCACGAGGTCGTTGCCCGGGAGTCGGCCGCGTCGCGTCGCCGGACGCCCGCGGGTCTCTTGGCCGGTCCCCTGCCCGGGCCGAGCGCTGCCCACGGCGACGCCGCCGCCACGACGCCGCACACCGCCTTCCCCGCCCAGCCGCCGCACGGCCGCCCGGCCCAGCCGCCCCGCGATGGGGACACAATGCATTCACGCAGCGAACCGTCACGGCCGGCCCGCGGGGGCGCCGGCAGGATGGCGAGCAGCGACCAGAACCCAGGCGGCGACGAGCCCGGCGAACCGGCGGATCCGGTTGAGCCGGTGGAAGACGAGCGGAGCGCAGAACGGTGAGCGTGGCAGTCCCGGGCCTGACGGCGATCCTCGCCGCCGTCTTCACGGTCCTTCTTGTGGACCAGTGGCGCGACCGGCGGCACGGGTTCCAGATCGCCTGGGCGGTCGGGACGCTGTGCTACACGCTCGGCTCCGGGGCCGAGGCGCTGGCCGCCGCGAACGGCTGGAGCGAGCCCCTGTACCGGACCTGGTACCTCGCCGGCGGACTGCTCACCGCCGGCTGGCTCGGCCTCGGGACCGGGTTCCTCCTCGCCCGGACCCGCTTCGGCTACGCCTACGCCGCCCTGCTGCTGTTCGCGGGCTTCATCGCCCTCGTGAGCGCCATCAGCCCCAAGAATGCCGGCGCCGGCCCGCTGCCGTTCGTGTACGCGGTGGGCACGCTGGCGACGAGCGTCGGTGTCTTCGCAATGTCGTACTTCGCGAGCGACCGCTGGTCCCGCCTCGTGGCGGCCTTCGTGGTCGTGCTCTCCGTGGCCGGGATCGCGATCACCGTGGCGATGCCGCCGCTGCCCGCGCCGGGCTACCTCCTCAACGCCGCTGGCCAGCCCGTCGGCGACGCGATGCCGCCGTACCTGCGCCTGATCGCGCCCGTGATGAACATCTCCGGCGGCGGGGCGCTGATGCTCGGCGCCGTCTTCTCCGCCTACGTGTTCATGCCCAAGCGCCGCGTCCTGCCCTATTCGCTGGACCCCTCCCAGCCGGGCGACCAGTTCCTGTTCAACCTGCTGATCGCCGTGCCCGCGATCACGGTCAATCTCGTCGCCTCGCTGCCGGGTGCGGCCCGCGAGTTCCTCGCCGGCCGCCTCCACTCGCGGGTGCCGGCCACCCTGCTCATCGCCGCCGGGGCGCTCGTGCCGCTCGTGACCGATTCGCTCAGCGTCGCGGGCTCCACGGGGATCCTTGCCCTCGGCAAGCTCGTGGGCATCGTGCTCCTGTTCGCCGGATTCCTCGTCTCCACCGAGGTCTTCCGCGAGGTCCGCATCCCGTTCACCTCGATCCGCATCGCAACCTCGGGGCGCGAGCGCGCCCGCCGCCGTGATGCGGTCGCCAGCGCCGCGGCGGGCCAGCCCGGCGCTGATCAGGCTGCCGGGCCCGCGGTCGCCACGTCGTCCGTCAAGCCCGCCGCCCCCGGCCCGCGGTAGGCGACGGGGCCGTGCCACGATCTCGCCCGCCCCGCCCGGGTATCCTGACGGCGAGGAGACCAGCGACGCATGGCGATGAGCAGGAACGAAGTCGGGGGAGCAGGTCCCGATCGTGCGGCGGGCCGCATCAAGGTCCTGATCGTCGACGACCACACGGTCGTGCGGCGCGGGCTGCGGGGCTTCTTCGACCTGCTCGACGACATCGAGGTGGTGGGCGAAGCTGAGGACGGCCGCCGCGCGGTGGCGCTGGTCGACGAGGTCCTGCCCGACGTCGTCCTGATGGACATCGTGATGCCGGTGATGGACGGGATTGCGGCGATCAGCGAGATCAAGGCGCGCCACCCCGACGTCGAGATCGTGGCCCTGACCAGCTTCATCGAGGAGGACCGCGTCACCGCAGCCCTGGAGGCCGGCGCGACCGGGTATCTGCTCAAGGACGCCGAGGCCGACGACGTGGCGATCGCCATCCGGCGTGCGCAGGCCGGCGAGGTGCACCTCGACCCGCAGGTCGCGCGGCTGCTTGCCCGGCGCGTGCGCAACCCGCGCCCGGACCACGAGCCGCTCACTGAGCGGGAGCGCGAGGTCCTCCGCCTGGTCGCCCGCGGCCACTCCAACAAGGAGATCGCGGCTTTGCTCGACATCACCGAGCGGACGGCCCGGACCCACGTGTCGAACATCCTGGGCAAGCTGGACCTGGCCAGCCGGACCCAGGCCGCACTGTGGGCGATCGAACACAAGGCGGTCTAGTGGTGGAGCCGGTCGAGCCGCTGCAGAGGACCCTCCGCGGGGCCGAGACACCCTGGACTGCGGTCGGGCCTCGAGACGCGCGAGCCATCGTGTTCATCCACGGCACGCGCCTGACCCGCTCGCAATGGTCGGCGCAGATGCGCCTGCTCTCGACCCGCTTCCGGTGCATTGCCGTCGACCTGCCGGGCCACGGCGCCCTCGCCGGCCAGCGGTTCACGCGCGACGCAGCCGCAGACGTCGTGGCGTCGGCCATCGAGGCCGAGACCGCCGACGGGCGCGCGGTCGTCGTGGGCCTCTCGCTCGGCGGGTACGTCGCGATCGACACCGCCGAGCGGCACCCCGAGCGCGTTGCCGGGCTGGTCCTGTCGGGCTGCTCCGCCGAGCCTGTCGGGCCGGTGGTGCTGCCGTTCCTGGCCTTGGCATGGGTCCTCGAGCACGCGCCCACTCGTGCGCTCGACGCCGTCAACCGCTGGTACTTCCGCGTCCGCTACCCGGCTCGCCTCGCCCAGCCCATCGTCGAGGGCGGCTTCTGGGGGATCGGCGGCGCGCAGGCGCTGCGGACCCTCATCGACGGCCGGTTCCTCGACCGGGCCGCCTGGCTGTGGACGCCGGTGCTGGTGGTGAACGGAGCGCTGGACCCGGTGTTCGGCCCCGGCGGCGACACGCTGGCGTCCGCGTGCCGCTCGGGCCGCCACGCGGTGGTTCGCCGGGCCATGCACCTGGTGCCGCTCGACCGGCCCCGGACCTTCAGCCGGCTCGTCGCCCGCTTCACCGACGAGGTCGCCTGAGCGGGCTGTTCGGGTGACGCGAGCGCCTTCGATCGGACGCGGCAGACCGTGGGCGGCTGAGCGGCCCGAGGTCGCGGGTATACTCGGCCGCGCCAGCGCCATTGCCCGGAGGATGAATGCGCGTCCGCAAAGCAGTCCTGACCGCTGCCGGCTGGGGCACCCGTTTCCTTCCCGCCACGAAGGCGCAGCCGAAGGAGATGCTCCCGCTCGTCGACAAGCCGGTCATCCAGTACGCGGTCGAAGAGGCGGTCGCCGCCGGCATCGAGCAGGTGATCATCATCACCTCCAGTCACAAGCGCGCGATCGAGGACCACTTCGACCTCAACTACGAGCTCGAGCACCTGCTCGAGGAGAAGGGCGACATCGAGCGGCTGCGGCAGGTCCGCCACATCAGCGACCTGGCGCAGATCGCGTACGTCCGACAGAAGGAGCAGCTGGGCCTCGGGCACGCGGTGCTCATGGCGAAGGACCTGATCGGCCACGAGCCGTTCGCGGTCATCCTGCCCGACGACGTCATCGTCGCCGACCGCCCGTGCATCGGCCAGCTGATCCACGCCTACCACCAGCACCACGGCTCTGTCGTGGCGGTGATGGAGGTCCCGGACGAGGACACCAGCCGGTACGGCGTGATCGGCGGCGAGCAGGTGGGCGGCGGCTCCGAGGGCGACCGCACCTACCAGTTGACGCAGCTCGTGGAGAAGCCCGCGCCCGGCACGGCGCCATCCAACCTCGCCGTCATTGGCCGCTACGTCCTGACGCCCAAGATCTTCGACAAGCTCGAGCAGACGCAGCGCGGCGCCGGCGGCGAGATCCAATTGACGGACGCGATCCACGCCCTCATGGACGAGCAGAGCGTGTTCGGCTACGCCTTCGAGGGAAAGCGCTACGACGCCGGCACCACGATGGGCTGGCTCCAAGCGTCTGTCGAACTGGCGCTCGCGCGACCCGAGTTCGCCGAGACCTTCCGCGAGTACCTTCGCGCGCTGGACATCTGACCCGCCCGCCCAAAGGCCAGGGTCCCATCAGGAGACCGTCACACGTGACCGAGATCGGCAGCATCCTCGGCGGCCGCTACCGCCTTCTGGAGCTCTTGGGCCAGGGCGGCATGGCCACGATCTACCGCGCCCGCGACTCGCAGCTCGAGCGCGACGTGGCGGTCAAGCTGCTGCGGCCGGAGTTCGGCCAGGACCCGGACTTCCTGGCGCGGTTCCGCGACGAGGCGCGGGCCGCCGCGTCGCTCAGCCACCCGAACATCGTGGCCGTCTTCGACTTCGGCGAGGACGCGGCCGGCGAGCAGTTCATCGTCATGGAGCTGGTGGACGGCCAGGACCTCGCGTCGATCCTGCGCGAGAACGGGCCGCTGGCGCCACGCCAGGCTGCCCGCATCGCGGCTGACGTGGCGAAGGCGCTGCACGCCGCCCACACGCGCGGGATCGTCCACCGAGACGTGAAGCCGTCCAACATCCTGATCAGCCGCGACGGGCGCGTGAAGGTGGCCGACTTCGGGATCGCACGCGCGCTCGACGATGCGCAGGTGACGCTGCCCGGCGTGACGATGGGCTCGGTCCACTACTTCGCCCCCGAGCAGGCGCGCGGCGAGCCCGCGACCGCGGCGTCGGACGTCTACGCACTGGGCATCGTGCTGTTCGAGACGCTCACGGGGCAGCGGCCGTTCTCCGGCGACGGGGCAGCGGCCGTCGCGCTGGCACGCCTCACGACCACCCCGCCCCGCCCTTCGGCCCTGCGCTCCTCCGTGCCGCCGGCCCTCGACGCCATCGTGCTGCGGGCGATGGCGCTCAACCCCGTGGACCGCTACTCGTCCGCGGCCTCGATGGCCGGGGCGCTCGACGGGTTCCTCGCCGACGGCGGGGCCAGCGCCACGGGGGCTGCCGCCGCCGGCGCCATCGCTGCCGGGGCCGCCACGATGGCGACCGCCGCGGGGCGCCCGGCCGTCAACTACCCGCCCGACGCCTACGCCCGCAGCGCGGCGCCCGTCCCGGTCTCGATGCGCAGCACGCCGCCGCCGCCGCCCGGATCGGGGTCCGGGTCATCCGCCACCGCTCCGACGCCGATCGTCCACTACGACGAGCCCGAGGAGGACCAGGGCAGCGGTCCGTGGGCGTGGATCGCCGGCCTGCTGGGGATCGGCATCCTGATCCTGGTCGCCATCCTCATGTTCAGGTTCATCTCCGGCGGCATCGTCGCCTCGACGTCCTCGCCCAGCGCAAGCGCGTCCGGCGCCACCGTGACGGTCCCCAACTTCGTCAACATGCTGTACTCGGACGCGGCGTCGCAGGCAGCGGCCAAGGGCCTGACGACGGTCCGCTCGGCCACCCAGCCGTCCTCGAGCGTCGTGCCCGACACGGTGGTCGCGCAGGATCCGCAGGCGGGGCAGAGCGTGCCCGCGGGCACGAAGATCAACCTGACGGTGGCCGTCGGCCCGTCCGCGGTGCCGGTGCCGGACCTCCGGAACATGACGCTCGGCGACGCCGCGAACGCGCTCGCCGCCGTCGGCCTCAAGCTGGGGACCAGCACCGAGGCGTACGACCCCATCGTGCCGGCCGGGTCGATCATCTCGCAGAGTCCCGGCCCGGGCGTGCAGCTGGCCCCCGGCTTCGCGGTCGACTACACGATTTCCAAGGGCCCGGAGCCCACGCCCACCCCGACCCCGACCCCGACGCCCACGCCCACCCCGACCCCGACCCCGACCCCGACGCCCACGCCCACCCCGACCCCGACCCAGACGCCAGCTCCCACCCCGAGTTCGCCCACCCCGGCAATCTCGCCGTCGCCGTCGGCCTAGCGCAGGCCATCAACGAGATTCACAACGGGGCGCGGCGCGCGGCCATCGTGTGCGGGATGTGGGCGCTCAGGCGTCCGGGTCACCCCACAGGGACCACCGCGCCGATGCGATGCCGTCGGTCGGGGGGGCCGGGGCGACCGCCCGGGGGGTGCCTCCCGGCGCGGCCCGCAGCTCGTCGACGAGAACGAACGTTCTGTGCGGCCGCTCGCCGGGGTCCTCCCGGCCTCGTGGCGCCACGCCGGCGAGCTCGCGGACGGACAGCCCGGCGTCGACCGGGGGCACGGCCTCCCAGCAGGGGCGCACCTCGGTGCCGCGCAGCGCGAGCCTTCGTGGGTTGAGCCCGCACAGCCCGAGACCGCCCGCGACCGCGCGCCGGTAGTGGCGGCAGGCGGCGCACGTGGTGGTGGACCGGCCGCACAGCCAGCAGCGAGAGCTCTCCGGCTGCGGAGTGGCGCAGTGCGGGCAACGCCAGAGCGGCATGCGAGGATCGTAGCTGCGCCATGCGCCGATGTCGATAGGCGATGTGCAGGTTGTGAACGGGGGTTCGACTGCCGACCGTCCTCGGCGCGGCCCGGCGCGGCCCGGCGCGGCTCGGCGCCGTCGGGCCTACTGGACCGTGAGCGCCACGTGGTCGGTCGTCGTCTGGTTCCCGTTGGGCATCGTGATGAGGACGTCCGCGACGCCGGCGCCCGCCATGGCGCCCTTGGGGATCGTCGCCGAGAACGTCGCCTTGCCGCTCCCGTTGGTGGTGATCACTGGCGAGACGAGCGCCGGGATCCCCGGCACGGTGACCGTGAACAGCGCCGTCGCCCCCGCCACGGGCTTCCCGTCCGCGCCGATCACCACGGCGGTGAAGGTCACGTTCGCGGGCAACTTCCTGCGGCTGAACGTGTAGCCCGTGCTCGAGAGCGTCACCCCGAGCGTGCCCGATCCACGCGATACGGTGATCGTGGCCGTGTTGCCGTTGCCGGCGGGGTCGGTGACGGAGATCGTGAGGTTGTTCGGGCCGGCGGCGATCGTGATCGGGGCCGAGAACACGCCCGCGTCGTCGGCGGTGGCCTTCACGATGGCGTTGTTGGCGTCGTCCTGGATCTGGACCTCGCTCAGCGGCTGCGTGGTGCCCTTGACGGTGACCGACGTCCCCTTGACCGACGCCCCGTTCTTGGGCGACGAGATCGTGATCTTGGGCTTGGACACGTCGAGGGTGATGGTCACCGCCTTGGACGGGGCGCTCTCGCCCGACGGCCCCACGATCGTGGCGGTGAAGGTGTTGAGGCCCTTGGCCAGGGTCAGGGTCGAGAACACCAGCGTCGACGTCCCCTTGACCGGCGCCTCGGCGACGACCGCCGGCTGGGCGTTGGGGAGCGTGACGTAGAGGCGGCAGGAGTAGCCGTCGAGGCCGACGACCGCCGCGGGCAGGAGCACCGTGAGGTCCGCGCTCGCGACGTTCGTGGTGGGCTGGTCGGGCGGCTCGATGACGGGGGCGTCGCTCACGAGGCCGCTGGCGCTGGGCGAGGGCGAGCCCGTGATGTGCGTCATCGACGCCACCATCGTGCCGAAGCCCTTGACGAGCGACGAGACCGACGGCCCGAGGATGCCGAGGCCGATCATCAGGCAGAACCACGCCAGGACCAGGATCCCGCCGGCCATCCCCAGCTTGACCGGCAGCGGCAGCCCGCGACGGCGATGGATGTCCCGGTGCCGGGAGAGACGGGTGGGCGATGGCGACCCGGCTCGCAGGCGGCCGCGCGCTGGGCCGGGGGACGAGGGTCGGGGGCGAACCTGCGAGGGTCGGCCCCCACGCCGGGCTTCCATCGGGACGGATTGTCGCACGTTGTGGACCGCACGGGCCGGAGCCTCGGTGCGCCCGCCTCCTGCCCGGTGCGCGGTGGTACGCTGCGAGCTGCGCAGGGCACCGGGAGAGCGAGCTCGCGCAGGGAAGGGACAGGGTTGGAGGCACGAGACCGGCGGCCGATGCGGCCGGCGCCAGGCGATCGTGGCGCGTGGAGCCACGGACCGATCGCCCGCGTGCACGGGCGCCCCACGAACGGGTCCGCTTCGGGGGCCGCAGCCGACGCCCCATCGCCCGTGCCGACGCAGCCGCCGTTCGCCCGTCGCCCGGCTCTCCCGCTCCCGCCGGCGCCTCGGAGCTTCGTCCGCCTCCCCGGTGGCCGGCCATTCGCGCCAGTCCCCCGGCCCACCACCGCCGCTGCGCTGGTGCCGCCGCCGGAGGGGATGCGCGCAACCCTGCCGCCGGCGCGCTACGGATTCGGCCTGCCCGGCCTGCGGCGGAACGTCTGCCCGCACTTCTACATGACCGGGTCGCGCGGTGCCATCCCCATCCAGGCCCCGCACCTGCTCAAGGGCCTCCTGCGACAGCCGACGAACATCTCGCGCTGTCAGCTGCGTGGCGGCGTCCACCTCGATGAGGGCTACGTCAACGACGTGTGCCTCACGCCCAGGTTCAACCAGTGCGTCTTCTACGAGGACGAGCTGACCCGGGAGTGAGCACGGGCGACCTCACCTACGCGGAGGCCCTTGCCGCGCTCGAGGCGCGGGGCCGCTTCGGCATCCGGCTGGGCCTTGGCCGCGTCCGCGCCCTGCTCCACGCGCTGGGCGATCCGCAGGCGGGCGTGCGCGGCGCACTGGTGGCGGGCACGAACGGGAAGGGCAGTGTCATCGCGCTCGCGGGTTCGGCCCTCCGCGCCGCCGGCGACCGCGTCGGCGAGACGCCCAAGCCGCACCTCGTGACCTACCGCGAGCGGATCGTCGTGGACGGGCGGCCCATTCCCGCGGACGACTTCACGCGGCTGGTGGGCGCGATCCTGCCCGTCGCCGATGCCGCCACCCGCCGCCTGGGCCCGGCCACGGAGTTCGAGCTGATGACCGCTGTGATGTTCCGCCACTTCGCGGACAGCGGCCTCGACCTCGCGCTCGTCGAGGTGGGGCTGGGCGGCCGCCTCGACGCGACCAACGTCTGGGACGGCGGCGTGGCTGCGCTGACCAACGTGGCCCTCGACCACACCGACTACCTCGGGCCGACGATCGGTGCCATCGCCCGCGAGAAGGTCCAGATCGTCAAGCGCGGCGACCTCGCGGTGACGGGCGCCGGCGGCGAGGCGCTCGCGATCCTGCGGCGACGCTGCGCCCGGCTCGGCGTGCCCGTGACGGTCGCCCCGCCGGCGCCCGTGCTGGGCTGGACCCGCGACACCCTCACCGTCGACCTGCCGCGGCTCGGTGCCACCGAGATCGGGCTGCGGGGGCGGCACCAGGCGGCGAACGCCTCGGTGGCCGATGCCCTGCTCGATGCGCTCGATGCGGCGGGGATCGCCAAGGTCCCGGACGATGCGCGCCGCCGCGGGTACCGAGATGCGCGCTGGCCGGGGCGCCTCGAGCTGCTCCACGTGCCGGATGCCCGTGGCGGGACCCGCGAGGTGCTGCTCGACGGGGCGCACAACCCCGCGGGGGCGGCCGCACTCGCTGCTGCGCTGGACGACCTGCGGCCGCTGCTGGCCGGCGGGAGCGAGCAGCGGCCCGCGCCGCTCGTGCTCGTGTGGGCCGCCATGGCCGACAAGGACGTTGCCGGGACGATCGCCGCCGTGGCGCGCTCAACCGCGCTGCACGGGGCGACGGTGGTCTGCACCGCGCCGGCGTCGCCCCGGGCCCTCGCGCCCGACGCCCTCGCCGCCGCATGGACGCGCACGGGCGTGCCGCGCCTCGCCGTGCGCACGGCGCCGAGCCCCGCAGCGGCCCTGGACGCGGCGCTCGCACTGGGCCACGGTGCGGTGGTGGTGGCGGGCTCGCTGTACCTCGTGGGGGCCGTGCGCTCCAGGCTTGTCGACGACCCGCTCCTCCGGGACCCGGTGGCCGCATGACCAGCGACGGCCCGCCCGAACCCCCCGACCGCGACCTGCCCGCGGAGCGGAGCGTCGTCGAGGCGCGCCCCGATCTCGGTGGCGGCGCGGCCACGCCCTCCTTCGCCCTCCCGTCGGATGCCTCGCCCGGCCTGCCCGCGGCCCCGGCGCCGCTCGTGGTCGGCCCCCGCACCTTCGCCTGGGGCCAGCGCACGCACGTCATGGGGATCCTCAACGTGACGCCCGACTCGTTCTCGGGCGATGGCCTCCTGGCCACGGGCTCGGCCGATCCGGTCGCGGCGGCGGTGGCCCGGGCGCGCCAGATGGCCGAGGACGGGGCCGACATGCTCGACATCGGCGGGGCCTCGTCGCGCCCGGGCCACGCGCCACCGCCCCTCGAGGCGGAGATCGCGAGGGTCGTCCCGGTGATCCGCGCTGTCGCCGCCGCCCTGCCGGGCATGCCCATCTCCGTCGACACCACGAGCCCGGCGGTGGCTGCGGCCGCGGTTGACGCCGGCGCCCACCTGCTCAACGACGTGTGGGGCGTGGCCGACGACCCGGCGATGGTGCGCGTCGCCGCCGAGCGCGGCGTCCCGATCGTCCTGATGCACAACCGCAGCGAGCCGCGCTACCGCAACCTGCTGCCGGAGGTGGTGGCGGACCTGTGGCGGGCCTTGGAGCGGGCGGTCGACGCCGGCGTGCCGTGGGATCGGCTGATCGTCGACCCGGGCTTCGGCTTCGGCAAGACGCCCGACCACAACCTCGCGCTGCTGGCGGGTCTCGGGTCGCTGCGCGTGCTGGGCCGGCCGATCCTGCTGGGGACGTCGCGCAAGTCCACGCTGGGCAAGCTCCTCGACCTGCCGCCCGACCAGCGGGTCGAGGCCACCGCCGCGACGAGCGTCCTCGGCATCGCCGCCGGAGCGGCCGACATCGTCCGCGTCCACGACGTCCTGGAGAACGTCCGCGCCGCCCGCGTCGCGGATGCCGTCGTGCGCGGCTGGCGCCCGGCTGACTGGGGGGAGGCGACGCGGTGAGCGATCGGATCCTGATCGAGGGGATGGTTTTCGAGGGCACGCACGGCGTGTACCCCGAGGAGCAGGTGACGCCGCAGCCGTTCGAGGTGGACGTGGAGCTGGCGCTCAACCTCCAGCCGGCAGGGATGGCGGACGACCTCGGCCTCACGGTCGACTACGGGCGCGTGTTCGAGGTCTGCCGCCAGATCGTGGAGTCCACGCAGTTCAACCTGGTCGAGGCGCTGGCCGAGGCGATCGCCGAGGAGCTGCTGACCGGCTTCCGGGTCGTCGATTCGGTCACCGTCCGCATCCGCAAGCCGGAGGTCCAGCTGGGCGGCACCTTCCGCAGCGTCGGCGTCGAGATCCGCCGCCGCCACCGCTCGGCCTGACCGCGAGGCGCCCCCCGACGCTACGGCGTCGTGTCGGGCCGGATCCCCAGCGTCAGCGGGATGGTGAGCGTCTGGCCGTCGCGGATGACCGTGAGCTTGATCACGTCGTTCGGGGAGAACTGCACGAGCAGCAGGTTGAGCGGGTGCTCCTGGTCGACCGCGATCCCGTTGATCGCCGTGACGATGTCGAGGTCCTGGAGCCCGGCGGCCGCCGCCGGGCTGTTGGGCAGGATCGCCGAGCCCCCTCCAGCGTTGGTGTTGATGACCAGCGCGCCACTGTCGACCGGCAGCTTCTCGTCCTCCTTGACCTTCTCGTCGATGGCCTCGAAGTAGACGCCGATCCAGGGCCGCTCGAGCTTCTCGCCCTTCACCGCCTGCTGCATGATGGGCTTGGCGATGTCGATCGGGATGGCGAACCCGATCCCGTTGGAGCCGTCCGCGATGGCGGTGTTGATGCCCACGACGTCACCCTCGGCGTCCGCGAGCGGGCCGCCCGAGTTGCCCGGGTTGATCGCCGCGTCGGTCTGGATGAGGTTGGAGATGGTCGTGCCGTCGTTGGTGATGATCTGCCGGCCCTTGGCCGACACGATGCCGCTGGTCACCGAGAACGAGTACGTCCCGAGCGGGCTGCCCACGGCGACCACGAGCTGGCCCACCTTGAGCCCGTCGGAGCTGCCGAGGCTGGCGGCTGGCAGGCCGGTGGCGTCCACCTTGACGATGGCGAGGTCGGTCAGCGTGTCCACGCCGTACACCGTGCCGGGGAAGCTCCGGCCGTCCTTCAGCTCAACCGTGAGCGCCTGTGCGCCGCTCACGACGTGGTGGTTGGTGAGGATCCAGCCGCCCGAGTCGTAGATGATCCCCGAGCCGATCCCCTCGCCGCTGCCGCTGAACGGGTCGCTCGAGGTCGACTTGGTGGTGATCTTGACGACGGACGGGCTCACCTTCGCCGACGAGGTGATCACAACGGTCGAATCGTCGGCCGGACCGGTTGTCGTCCCGGCGGTGGCCGGGCTGGCGGCGGGGACGTTGGCGGCGAGCGGGGCCGGCGCGGGCTGGTTGAACGCCCCGGAGGCGTCGAGGGCGAGGGCCGTCCCCGACGAGGCCAGCACGGCCGACAGCAGGGCCACGAAGGCCACGGTGCCGACGCCCGGCCCCGAGCGGCGGACGGGGGCGGTCTGGACGGGCGGAGCCCATGAGGGCCCGTCGGGCGTCTCGGGCGCATCGCCGCTGGCGGCGTCCCAGGACGCGGTGCTCGACGAGGCTGGGGCGCTCCAGCGCGCCCCGCGATCGGGCTCGGACCAGTCGGAGAACGGGTCGGCCGGCGCCTGCGATCGCGAGGCTGGCGCCGAGGCGTCGCCCCAGGCCGGCTGGTTGGCGGGCCTCGACGACTGGGGGCCCTGCTGGCCCGAGTTCGCAGCTTCAGGGCGCGATTCGCTTGCCGCCCAGGCCCAGCGAGTGTCGGGCCGGGGGTCAGGCGTGGGCACGAAGCGGGGCACCTCGACCGGCTGCGTGTCGTCGAGCGGGTCGGGGCTGCCGTTCGGTGTGGACGGCTGCCAACGGCTGGGGTCCTGGGTCATCGCGCGATGGTCTTCCGTCCTGGGTCCGAGCGGGCTGTGAGCGCCGCCATGCTGATGTCATACCTTGCCCGACGCTCATTCAGGCGCGTGGTGCAGCGGGTGAAGAATCATCCATCTTCCTCTGAGATTCTGCTGTGGGCGTGATCGGCCGCTCGACGGGCGCGCTGGGATCCCGCGGCAGCGCCACCACGAACCGGGAGCCGTGCCCCATGCGGCTCTCCACCTCGATCGTCCCGTGGTGCATGTCCACGATCGACTTCACGATCGAGAGGCCCAGCCCCGAGCCCGTCCCGCGCGCCTCGTTCGCCTGTGAGCCGCGGTAGAAGCGCTCGAAGATGTGCGGCAGCTCGGCCGGGTGGATCCCGACGCCCGTGTCGACCACTTCGATCCGGGCCCCGCCGTCGGCGTCTGGCGACGCGGTCACGTGGACCTCGCCGTTGCGACCCGTGAACTTGAGCGCGTTCCCGACCAGGTTGCCCACCACCTGACCGAGGCGCGGGGCGTCGTGGCTGATGCGCAGCGGGCGGTCGGGGAGCTTGGCGGTCAGCGTGATCCCCCGGCGCTCGGCCGTTGCGCGATGCTGCTCCACGGCGGACTCGATCGTGCCGCGCACGTCGTCCGGCCGCAGGTCCAGCAGCACGAGGCCCGAGTCCAGCTTCGAGAGGTCCAGCAGGTTCTGGGCCAGCCAGTCCAGCCGGTCGAGCTGCGCCGCGGAGGACTCGAGGAACTCCGTCCGTGCCGCGGCGTCCCTGCCGGCCGGCCCCTGCAGCAGCTCGATGAACGTGTGCATTGCCGCGATCGGCGTGCGGAGCTCGTGCGACACGTCGGCCAGGAAGTCGCGGCTGCGATCGCGGTCGCGGCGGATGATCTCGACGCTCTCCTGGAGCCGAGTCGCCATGGTGTTGAACTGCTCGCTCAGCGCCCGGAGCTCCTCGGTGCCCGACTCGGCTTCCATGGTCACTCGGGCGGACAGGTCGCCTTCGGCGACGCGTCGTGACGCCTCGGTCAGGCGGACCACGGGAGTGGCGAACCGGTGCGCGACGAATGACGCCACCAGCACCGCGACGAAGACGGCGACGAGCGCCATGACGAGCAGGAGGCCGGTGATCGCCCTGAGCGTGGAGGCTCGGCTCGTGTTCGGGTTCGACAGGGTGACCTCGAGGCCCCAGGGCCGGACCGGGTGCGACTCCGCCACCGACGATTTCGCGGGCGTGATCGCCGGGTCGGGTTCCTGCCCGTGCGGCAGCACGGCGTTCCACTTGACCGGATAGGAGAGGCTCGGCTGGGGATCCGTCTCCCACTTGCCGTCGGTCTCCTGGTGCGCGGGGCCGAACACCACCACCATGTCGGCCTGGGCCACCTCGCCCGAGATGATCTGCAGGAGGCGCCCCTGGGTCATCAGCGCGACCACCTTGGGATTGAGCGCCACCGTCCCGTTCACGTTGGCGACGACCGCCTCGGAGCCGACGTCCGACATGATGAACTGCGCCAGCACCGTGGCCGTGGCCTGAGCGTGGACCCGGAGCGCCTGCTCCTCCTGCTGGCGGAAGAAGTCGTCGAGCCGGTTGATGATCACCGGCGTGGTCAGGCCCAGCGTGACCGCGACGACGGCGACGAACGCGATGGTCAGGCGGCTCTGGAATGAGCGGGGGACCGAGGGCCTCGGCGCCCGAACCTCCCAGCGCCGGGATTCGCCCCCGGGCCGATCGGCTGTGGCCCCGCCCGCCGCATCGCCGTCGGGGGTGGCGCTGCCGGACGAGCGGCGCCCGGCCACCTCAGCGCTCGGCGAACTGGTAGCCGGCGCCGCGGACCGTCAGCACGAAGCGGGGCAGCGACGGGTCGTCCTCGATCTTCTCGCGCAGGTGGCTGACATGGACGTTGATCGTCTTCTCGTCCTGGTCGAGCGCCTCGTAGTCCCGCAGGAGCTCCAGGAGCTCGCGGCGGCTGAACACGCGGCCCGGCCGGCTGGCGAGGTGGCGCAGGATCTCGAACTCGGTCGCCGTGAGCGCGACCCGCCGGTTGCCACGCTGGACGCGCCGCCGCTCGAGGTCGATGACGAGGTCGTCGTGGCGGATCACGCGCCCGCCGGCCGCATTGGCGAGGTCGCCGTAGGCGCGGCGCAGGAGGGCCCGGATGCGGCTCATCAGCTCGCGCAGCGCGAACGGCTTGGTGACGTAGTCGTCGGCCCCCAGCTCCAGGCCGACCACCTTGTCGAACTCGTCGCCGCGGGCCGTCAAGAACAGAACCGGCGCCTTCGAGCCGCCGGCGCGCAGGCGGCGCAGCACCTCGAAGCCGTCCATGCCCGGCAGCCGGACGTCGAGCACGATGAGGTCCGGTGCCTGGCTGGTGGCGAAGTCCAGCCCCTCCTCGCCAGAGCGGGCGACAGTGACCTCGTACCCCTCCTGCTGGAGGGCGTACTGGATTCCCCGCGCAACGGCGAACTCGTCTTCGACGATCAGGATCGAGGATGCCACGGGCGCGATGCTACACCGGCGTGACAGCGTTGCGCCGCCTGTGTGGCGAGGGGCGGCCGTGCGCGGTCGGGCGCAGGTGGACCGCGGGTGCTAGGCTCGGCTCCAATTGGGATTGACGGGGTAGTGCCCGTCTCCCCGCCGATCTGCGGACCCGAACCTGTCGGGCTCGCCAGCGAGGAGGACCAGACCGTGTCCGACCGACCCCGCCTCGAGGCGACGTCCCGCGCCGAATCCGGCAAGAGCGCCGCCGCCAGACTCCGCCAGACGGGCCGGCTCCCCGCCGTCCTCTTCGGCCACGGGATCGACAGCCAGTCCCTCTCCGTGGACGCGCACGAGCTCGCGCGCCTCCGCCGCCACGCCGGGGCGACCACGCTCGTGGACCTCACGGTGGACGGCCGCCCGTCGCAGGCGGTGCTGATCCACGGTGTCCAGATCCACAAGGTGACCCACGAGCCCGTGCACGTGGACCTGTTCGCCGTGCAGATGACCGAGGAGCTCACGGCCGAGGTGCCGCTCGTCCCGCAGGGCGTCGCGCCGGCAAGCGAGGCGGGCGGCACGCTCGTGCACCCGGTGTCGTCCGTGAAGGTCCGCGCGCTGCCGGAAGCCCTGCCTGAGTCGATCCACTACGACCTCGGCTCGCTCACCGACTACGAGCATGTGCTCACCGTTGCCGATCTGGTGGCGCCGGAGGGCGTGACGATCCAGACCGATCCGTCCGAGCTGATCGCCCGCGTCCTTGCGCCGCGCGTCGAGGAGACGCCGGTTGGGGCCGGGGCGCCGGAGGAGGCTCCCGCCGAGGCTGCCGAGCCGCCCGCCAGCGAGGGCTGAAGACCAGCGGGCCGACGTTGACTTGCGGGGAGGGCTGGCATGGCCGACAACGAGCGTCGCAAGGTCGAGCGCTCCGGCGCATTCCTTTCAGACGGGTTCCAGAACATCCCGGTGCCCATCCGGACGCTCTCGGACGAGTACCACGACCGGCCCGAGCCGGAGGACTCAGACCAGGTGCCCGAACCGGAGCCCGACGGGCTCGTGACCCGGGCGGTGCACAGACTGACCGGCAAGCACCCCAAGGAACGGGCCTGAGCGAAGCCCCGGCGCGAGCCCGCCGCGCTCAGCTCGCCCAGCGCCGGAGCTATCGCCGCACGCCGCTCGCGTAGACGATCGGGAGCTCGAGGCGCAGGCCCTCTGGCGGGAGCCGGCGCAGCCGCGCGAGCAGGTCCGCGACGAGGGGTTCGCGCACCTCCGGCGCCAGCGACTCCACGAGGTCGCCGTCGTCGAAGCGGGCGATGAACGCCGCGTAGCCCTCGGGGGTGAACTGGTGGACGAGCTGGTCCGCCCTGGCGGTCACGCGTGACAGGCCGGCGGCGCGGAGCTGTGCGGCCGCGGCGTCGGGCGACGCCAGGTCGTCATGGCCCCCAGCGGACTCCCGCTCCACGCCCGCCACCGCCAGGGTGTCGTCCCACGCCTGGTCCGCCGCCAACGGCAGGTCGCCTGCCAGCCAGCCGACATAGGCCAGGCGGCCGCCCGGCCGCAGCACCCGCCGCATCTCGCGCAGCGCGCGCGGTCTCGAGGGCACCAACTGGAGGACGAAGGCCGACAGGGCGAGATCGAAGGAGCCGTCGGCGAATGGCAGACGGTCGGCCGGCGCCCGGGTCAGGCGCACGCGCTCCCCCGCGGGACCCGCGTCGGCGACCGTCCTTGCCGCAATCGCCAGCATCCCGCTCGAGATGTCAGTCGCGTCCACCTCGGCACCCGGCCAGCGCGACGCGGCCTCGACGGCCATCGCGGCCGTCCCGCACCCCACGTCCACGATCCGGCGCCGACCTGATCCGGCCGTGTCGGCAACCTCGTCGAGCAGCTGGATGGTGGCGGCGCGGTGGACCGGCGCCCAGTGGGCCGCATAGCCCTCGGCGATGCGGTCATAGCGGGTTTCCTGGCCTGTCATCGCACCAATGGTGCCATGTCCTTATCGGGCCCTATGGCCCCCCGGGCCGTGGCCGCCAGCCGCTGGCCCCGCCGCTGGCGGTGCCCATGCTCGTATGACCGACGGAGACGGGCCGTGCGACGGCCGCGCTGGGCGCAACCCCGCCGCTCGAAAGGAGCCCCAGATGAAGAAGATCCTCCTCGCCTATGACGGGGGCGAGCCGGCGCGCAAGGCGCTGGAACAGACCATCGAGCTCGCGAAGCTGTTCGACGCCGAGGTTGGCGTGATCAGCGTGGTGCCAGTGCACCCCGGCCGCGTCCCGATCGACCCCTGGGACGACCGGACCGTCCATGCTGAGGAGCTCCTCGAGGCCCGCAAGCTGCTCCGCGAGGCGGGGATCGAGGCCAGCCTCATCGAGCCCGGCGGGGACCCTGCCAAGACCATCGAGCGAATCGCCGACGAGCGCGACTTCGACACGATCATCCTCGGGTCGCGCGGACTTGGAACGGTCGCGCGCGCCCTGCAGGGAAGCGTGTCGGAGTACGTCGCAGCCAATGCCCGCGCGACGGTCGTCGTCGCCCGCTGACGCCGGCGCCGAAGCCGGTGAACTGCCCCTCGCCGTCGTTCCCGTCCAACCCGGCGACGGCGGCATGCCCTCGCCCAACCCTGGAGTCGCCTCGATGACCCTCACGCCGCCCAGCGCGCCACCCGTCGCGCGCACCCCCCGCCGCGCCTTCGACTCCCTCCGGTCGGGCACGGGCCCCATCCCGATCGCGGAGCGCGGGCTGACCCTGCTCGCGGACCGCGTGCTCAACAAGGACGCGGCCTTCACGGAGCACGAGCGCCACGCGCTGGGCCTGCGCGGCCTGCTGCCGCCGCGCGTGGTGGACATCGAGACGCAGGTCAAGCTCGAGCTGGAGCACGTCCGCCGCAAGGGCGACGACCTCGAGCGGTACATCGGGCTGGCGGCGCTCCAGGACCGCAACGAGACGCTGTTCCACCGCGTCCTGCTCGACCACCTCGAGGAGCTCCTGCCCGTCGTCTACACGCCCACGGTCGGCCGGGCCTGCCAGGAGTTCAGCCACCACTTCCGCCGGCCGCGCGGCGTGTGGATCACGCCTGATGACGTGGACCGCGTGCCCGAGATCCTGCGCAACGCGGTGCGCGACGAGGTCCGCCTGATCGTCGTGACCGACAACGAGCGGATCCTGGGCCTCGGTGACCAGGGCGCTGGCGGCATGGGGATCCCGGTCGGCAAGCTGGCCATCTACTCCGCCGCGGCCGGGCTCCACCCCGCCAACACGCTGGCCGTGTCGCTCGACGTCGGCACCGATCGCGCCGAGCTGCTCGCCGACCCGCTGTACGTGGGCTGGCGGCACCCGCGGCTGCGCGGCGCGGCCTACGACGAGGTCGTCGAGGCCTTCGTGGCCGGCGTCCGCGAAGTCCACCCCCGGGCCGTCCTCCAGTGGGAGGACTTCAAGCAGCACAACGCGATCCGGCTCCTCGAGCGCTATCGCCAATGGGTCTGCTCCTTCAACGACGACATCCAGGGCACGGCGGCCATCTCGGTGGCGACGATGCTCTCGGCCCTGCGCGTCGGCGGCAGGTCACTGGGCCAAGCCCGGATCGTGCTGGCGGGCGCTGGTGCCGCGGGCACCGGGATCGCGCGCCTGGTGCGGCTGGCCATGGTCGACGAGGGGCTGACCCCCGACGAGGCCCGCAACCGCATGGCCGTGCTCGACTCGCGCGGCCTGCTGGTGGTTGGCCGCCCCGACCTCGAGGAGGACAAGGCCGACGCCGCGCTGCCGCGCGATGTCGTCGCGGGGCTCGGTCTCGACCCGGACGGCGAGCATGACCTGCTCGACGTGGTCAGCGCCTTCCGCCCGGACATCCTGCTCGGGACGACCGCCCACGGCGGCACCTTCACCGAGGCGGCCATCCGGGCGATGGCCGAGGCGACGGACCGGCCGATCGTCCTCCCGATGTCGAATCCCACGGCGGCCACCGAGGCCCGCCCGTCGGACATCATGACCTGGACGAATGGCCGGGCCATCGTCGCGACCGGGAGCCCGTTCCCGCCCGTCGAGTTTGGCGGACGGTCAATTCAGATCCCCCAGGCCAACAACGCGTACGTGTTCCCGGGCATCGGCCTCGCTGCGATCGTCTCCGAGGCGCGGATCCTGCCCGAGTCGGCGTTCCTCGTGGCCGCCCGGCGCCTCGCCGACCTCGCCGCCCCGGAGGCACTCGCCCGAGGCGAGCTCTTCCCGCCGATCGGCGACCTGCGCCACGTCGCGCGCGAGCTCGCGATCGTCGTGGTCGCGCATCTCGGCAGCCTCGGCGTGGGGCGGCGCTTCCAGCCCGACGCCATTCCGGCAGCGGTCAGCGCGGCGATGTGGCGACCCAGCTACGTCCCCTACGAGGCCGGCTGAGCACCCGACCAGCGCGGCAAGCGGAGCGGCCGGAACCGAACGCCCATCGCGCTCGTCCCGGCCGCTCCGCGATTCAGGCGCACCTGCGGTCAGGGCTGGGGCGGGGTGTCCGTGCCCGTCCAGCCGGGGATCGACCCGCCGCCCCCGCCGGGCAGGGCCGGCAGCCGGGCGAACCGCCGGCCGACCTTCCAGACGACGAACAGCACGATCAGCGCGACGACGAGGAGGGGCAGCCACACGATCACGAACCAGATCGCGCCGCTGACGATCCTCTGGCCCACGCCGATCATGGTGGCGGCCGCGCCGTCGACGTCAGTCGCCGGATCCCACCCCTTGGCCGCCTGCTTGACCTGCGCCACCTCGAGCCCGAATGTCGTCACGAGCGTCCCGTACTGGACCTGGTTCACGAGGCGGGCACGCTGGGCGTCGAGCTCCTCGATCTGACCGCGGACGTCGGTGAGCTGCTGCTGGACTTGGAGCAGGTCCGACACGTTGGCCGCGCCCTCGGCGATCTTCTGGAGAGCCACCTCGGACGCGCGAAGGTTGGCGATCCGCGCGTCGAGGTCGACGATCTGGCCGCCGATCTCGGTCGCCTGCGTCTGCTCCGCGACGACCTTGCTCGCGACGCTGCGGATGGCGGTCACGGTCTCGTCCCACTTCGCGGCCGGGATCCGGTAGGTGATCGTCGCGGTCGGGTTGTCAGCGTTGTTGGACTCCTGAGACGCCCCGATGAAGCCGCCCACGGCGGTGACGGCTGTCTTGGCCTGGGCGGCCGCCTGCGCGACATCCGTGACGACGAGCTGGAGCGAGCCCGTGTAGACGATCTGGAGGCTGGTGTCGACGGGGGCCTGCCCGCCGGCCCGCGAGTCGTTGGCAGCGGGAGCCCCTGCGCTCGGGGCAGCGGATGGTGCCAGAACCGGCCCCAGGTTGCCCTCGACGCCTGTCGCGCCCTGCGGCTGGCCGTTCCCGACGGGCGCCAGCGGCGACGACGCACTGCCCGCGCACGACCCGAGGGCGACGGCGGCGATGGCGATCAACGTGAAGCGGGCGTGGCTCGCCCGTCCGTGCAGTCTGCGCATGGCTTCCCCTTCCTGTGCCGCCGTGTGGCGGCGCAACGGGGACGCCGGACTCGGTCGGGTGGTTCCGCCTCGGCGCGTGGCGGCACGCGCCATCCAGGGGCTTGCCCGGCCCGCGCCCCGCGTCCCGCGTCCCGCGTCCCGCGGCGTGCATGCGGCGTGCATGCGGCGGGCCTGCCAGCGCTTCCCCCGCCCGGCGGGCCGCTGTGTGCCGCAGGACGCACGGCGCCCACTCGATTGAGCGCACCGAGCGGACCGGCCGGCGCTTCCCCCGCCCGCCGGGCCGCTCCGTGCACCCCCGGGGCGCGGGCTCACTAGCGTCCCGATCCGCCGGTCCGTCCCACGCTGGCTGAGTCGCGTCAGGATCAGGAGCGCCTCCCGCGCGCACGGGCCACGTCGCGAACCCCCGGCCCGGGCCGGCGCCCGCGCACGCCGCCGCCCGCGGCGAGTCCGGCACGAC
>JAJXUG010000077.1 GCA_021783095.1 Chloroflexota bacterium
TGCCGTCGCCGGCGACGTCGTCGGTCTTGGTCGCGACCTCCTTGAGGAGCTGCGCGCCCATGTTCTCGAACGGGTCCTCGAGCTCGATGTCGCGAGCGATCGTGACGCCGTCGTTGGTGATCGTCGGGGAGCCGAACTTCTTGTCCAGCACGACGTTGCGGCCCTTGGGGCCGATGGTGACGCGGACTGCGTCGGCGAGGCGGTCGATGCCCCGCTTGAGCGAGCGACGAGCCGTCTCGTCGAAGATGAGCTGCTTTGCCAAGTCTGGTTCCCTCCGGGAATCAACAATCAGGGCTGGGGCGCCCCGACGTCAGTCCTCGACGATCGCGAGGATGTCCTTCTGACTAACGATGAGCAGGTCGTCGCCGTCGACCTTGAACTCGGTCCCGGCGTACTTCGCGTACAGGACCTTGTTGCCGACCGCGACGTCCATCGCCTCGCGCTTGCCGTCATCGAGGATCTTCCCGGGACCGGCAGCGAGGACGACGCCCTCCTGGGGCTTCTCCTTCGCGGTGTCCGGCAGGACGATTCCCGACTTCGTCATCTCCTCACGCGGCGTGGGCTTGATGACGAGCCGATCGCCCAGCGGGCGGAGCTTCGTCGAAGAGGCGCTTGCCAAGGTCATTCCTCCTCTGGCGGCGCAGTGCCGCCAATGGGCCTGGATGTTTGCTGTGTGGCCGCCGAGCCGGATCGGGCTCCTCGGACCACGCCTCGGCGTGAATGGCTGCAGCGGGTCGCGGCCTCGGCCGGGCTTTGCCGTCCGGCGCGCCGTGGGGCCGCTTCGGAAGCCCGATGGGCCTGCGTCGCCGCCTGCTTTAGCACTCTCACGCCGAGAGTGCCAACAATCTAGCCGAGGGGCCGCCCGGCTGTCAACTGTGGGACGCGACGGCCAACGCTCCGCTCCGCCCGGAGAAGGTCAAGCCGACCTACGACAAGACGGTGCGCTGGGTCTGCCCGGACGAACCCCGAGCACCCGGCCTACCGGATGTCGCCCTTCACACGGGCGAAGCTGCCAGTGGGATGCCCCCTGTGCCGCCGGAAGGCGCGGGCCGAGGAGCGGCGGGCGGCCTGACTACGGCCCGCACGGGTCCGTGCCCGGGCAGGCGGTGTCTTTGGAGCCATCCGCGCCGGGCGGGAGCGTGCCAGCAGGCCGGACAGCCTGATGGAAGTGGAGTGGGACGGCGAGGAAGCTCCCCTGCGGCCCGCCCTGCGGCCGAGCGACTGGGGCCTGTGACGTGGCGCGCGGCTCGCCGGTGATCGCGGTGCCCGCGTGCGGGGCCGGCGGGACTCCGACCGCCGTCGCGCTTGCGACAAGGAACAGACCGGCAGCCCCGGCCCCCAGGGCCGAGAGCGCGGCGCCGAGGAATCTCCCGCGTCTCACGTCATCCCCCAACCACGAACATCGGAGCGTCGGAACGATGCTGCGCGCAGCCCCCGCCACCGTCAAGTGCTTCCTGGTCGTCGGTGTTCGGCGCTGGCCCGTGCTAATGCGAGCGCCGACGTACCAACCGTCCTTGACGCACAAGGCGGGTGCGGGCGAATGGCTCCTGAGGAATCGCGCTCCGAGCCGCGGCAACGCCGGGCTTCTGTGGCACCATCCCGCGATGGAGGATGCTGCAGATCCCGCGCGCTCCCAGGGAGATGGCCGTCTCCGCCTCGAGGCCGGGCGCGCCGCCGTCGAGATCGCCCCGGGCGTGGGCGGCCGCATCGCCGCGCTCGAGGTGGACGGCTGGGACCTGCTCCGTCGCCACGGCTGGACCGATCGCGAGTGGGGCGCCTTCGTGATGGCGCCGTGGGTCGGCCGGCTGCGCCTCGGGCGTGTCGAGTGGGCGGGCCGAAGCTGGCAGATGCCGCCCGATGAGGGGCCCCACGCGCTCCACGGAACGGTGCTGGACGCGCCGTTCAGCGTGATGCAGACCTCGCCTGCCAGCGCGCGGCTCGAGGCGGGTCTCGGACCGGACTGGCCGTTCGCCGGTCGCGTCGTCCAGACCGTGGAGCTGGGCGCCAGGCAGCTTCGGCTCCGCCTCGAGCTCCACTCCGACAGCGAGCCGATGCCCGGGATCCTCGGCTGGCATCCATGGTTCCTTCGCCGCGCCGCCCGCCTCGACGGCCCGGAGCAACAGGCGGGCGAGATCGTGATCGCCATCCACCCCGCGTACCGTGTGGAGCTCGACGCCCACGGGCTGCCCACCGGGGCGTTGGGCGCACCGCCCGAGGTCCCGCTCGACGACGTGCTCCTCGACCTCGCCGGGCCGCCGGTCGTCCGCTGGCCGGGTGGCCCCACGGTCTCGCTGCACGCGCCCGAGGCGCAGGCCTGGATCGTCTACACCGCGCACCCCGACGGTGTCTGCGTGGAGCCGGTGACGGGCCTCCCCGACGGCCTCAACGGGGGGCTCCTGGGCGAGCCCCCGGTCGCGCGACCCGGGAAGCCGCTGACGGCGACCTTCGAGATCGCCTGGGGCTGACGCCGAAACCAACCTCCGGCAGCGTCAGCGAGTCCGCGAGCGCGCGAATGTCGCGTCGTAGGCGGCGACCAGCGCGTCGCCGAACGCATCGCGGCCGTCCTCCCCCACCCCGCGTCGCTCGGCGGCCCAGCGGGCGGTGATCGCGACGTACTCGGGCTGGTTGCGCGAGCGGGGGGCGCCGGGCGGCGACAGGAACGGCGAGTCAGTCTCGACGAGCAGGCGCTCCGACGGCACCAGCGCCACCGCCTCGGCCGACGCCTCCTCGCCCCGGCGGAACACGAGCCCCGAGAACGACACCGCCAGGCCCATCGCGACGACCTCGGCCGCGTAGTCCACCGGCCCCGAGAACGAGTGGATCACCGCGGGCGGGCGCCCGCCGAATGCGCGCCGCGCGGGCTCACCGTCGAACCCGGCCGCCCGCAGCTCGCGCACGAGTGCGTCCTGCGCATCACGCTCACCCGCCCTAGACCGGCAGTGGAGGATCGCGGGCTTGCCCGTCGCGAGCGCCAGCGCCAGGTTGGCGCGCAGGTTGTCGAGCTGTGCCTCCCAGGGGCTGAACATCCGGTCCGAGTCGAGCCCCGTCTCGCCGATCCCGACCACGCGCTCGTCACGCGCCCAGGCCTCGATGTCGGTCCACTCGGCGCTCGTGGCCCTCGACGCGTCGTGGGGGTGGACGCCCACGGCGGCATCGAGGAACGGGCGGCTCGCCACGAGCTCCAGCGCCCGCGCCGAGGAGTGGTGGTTCCAGCCCGGGACCAGCATGCGCTCGACGCCCGCCACGCGCGCGCCGCCGATCACGAGGTCGACGTCGGCGTCGAAGCGGTCGGCGTTGAGGTGCCCGTGGGCGTCGATGAGGCGCATGCGGCGGACGGTGGGACCTGGACGGCTCGGGTCTGCCCGACTAGCGCCCGAGGGCGCGCCGGATCTGGTCGAGGTGGTCGCGGCGATGCGGGAAGCGCTCGAACCAGTTCGGGCCGCCCCGTTCGACGGCCTCGTCCACGGCGTCGTCCTCGAGGTCCGCGACGTAGTTGTCGGCGACCTCCGCGGCCTCGAGCGCGAGTGCCACGGCGGACGCGCCCGGCAGCGCCCGCCACGTCGCCACGAGCGCGTCGTTGTTGCGGTCGGTGACGTCCCCGCTCACGTAGGCCGGCGCGATGTCCCCGGACGTCGCGGCGTGCTGCCAGCGGGCGACGTGCCAGGCGTCCCAGAACGCGAGGTGCGCGAAGGCCATCGAGATGTTCCAGCCCCCGCCGAGGTCCGCCGCGAGGTCTTCCTCGGACAGTGACGCGGCGAGCTCGCGCAGCCCGACGGTGGCGGCCGCGTTCTGGGCGATGTAGGAGCGGTCCGTCATGCGTCGCCCTCCTTGGCGGCCTCGGTCTCGGCGCGCGGGAACAGCGGACTGGGCGTGGGCGTCACGCGACCCGGCGCGGCCTGGCCGCCCCACGCGAGCCGGCCCAGGAGCGCAGGCCCGCCGTTGCCGTCAGGCCCGTATTCGTACGGGTAGCCCAGCTGCTCGAGCACGCGGGGCGCCATGCCCGGCATGAACGGCGCCGCGGCGAGGCCCACCAGCCGGCACGCCTCCACGAGGTCGCCGAGCACCTGGCGGAGGCGCGTCTCGGCAGCCTCGTCGCCCGCCTTCGCGCGCTTCGCCAGCGACCACGGCTGCGTCTCGTCGACCGTCTTGTTCGCGACGCCGACGAACTCCCACAGCGAGGCCAGCGCGTCGTGGAGGAGATAGGCGTCGAGCTTCGCGCGGTACGTCGCGAGCGTGGTCGCCCAGGCCGGGGCAGGCGTCGCGACGTCGGCCGCCTGCGGCGCCGGACGCTCGCCCTCGAGGTAGCGGTTGACCATGGAGACGACGCGGTTGACGAGGTTGCCGAAGTCGTTGGCGAGGTCCGCGTTGTAGCGGCGCACGAAGGAGTCCCACGACACGTCGGTGTCCTTGTCGAAGGCCACTTCGGCGAGGGTCACGTAGCGCGCCGCGTCGGCGCCGAACGCGCTCACCACCGCGTGCGGGTCGAGGAAGTTGCCCCGGCTCTTGCTCATCCGCTCTCCGGCCACGAGCAGCCAGCCGTGGACCCAGACGTGATCGGGCGCCTCCAGGCCCGCCGACCACAGCATGGCCGGCCAGAAGATGGCGTGGAAGCGGGCGATGTCCTTGCCGATGACGTGCAGGTTGGCGGGCCACCATTTCGCGAAGCTGTCCATGTCGTCGGGGAAGCCGGCGCCGGTGATGTAGTTGATTAGCGCGTCGTACCAGACGTAGATCGTGCCGGCCTCGGGATCCCAGGAGCCGTCCTCGCGCTGGGCCGACTCGCCATTCTCCGCGATCGGGAACGGGATGCCCCACGACGCGCCGGCGCGGCTGATCGAGAAGTCCTGGAGGCCCTGGCGGATGAAGCCCAGCATCTCGTTGCGCCGGTAGTCGGGCTGGACGAAGTCGGGGTGCGCCTCGTACCAGTCGAGCAGGCGCTGCTGGTAGGCCGACAGGCGGAAGAACCAGTTGCGCTCGGTCAGGTACTGGAGCGCCACGTCGGGGTGGTTGGGGCACTGCATGCCCTTCGCCGTCTCGAACAGGTCCGACGGCGCCTTGAATCCCTCGTTGGGACAGTACCAGCCCTCGTAGGTGTCGAGGTAGATGTCGCCGTTGGCGTAGGCGCGGCGGACCATCTCCTGGGCCGAGCGGTAGTGGTCCGGGTCCGTCGTGCGGATGAACCGGTCCGGGCTGATGAGCAGCGCCTCCTCGGAGCTCCGGAACAGCTCGACCTTCTCGTCCACGAACTCGCGCGGCGTGATCCCCCGCGCCGCGGCGGACTGGGCGATGTTGACCGAGTGCTCGTCCGTGCCGGTGAGGAACCGCGTGTCGTCGCCCTGCATCCGGTGCCACCGCGCGACCACGTCAGCGCCGATGACCTCGTACACGGTGTGGAGGCCGGGCGCGTTGTTCGCGTAGGCGATGGCGGTGGTCAGGTAGAAGCGACGGCGATCGGACATGGTCCGGCGATGGTAGCAGCGCGCGTGGGCTTGGCGGGACGCTCGAGAAACGGCCGGTCATAGTGGCGCCGGATCAGTCGCGTACCGCGCACAGGCCGGTCCGTCGAGTGCCAAGAGGACGATCCGCCAAACCCGGACGACGTTCCTGGCGCCTGCCGCACCTCCGCGATCTCGACGCGACCGAGAACGGCTGGATCGGCGGCCATGGGCGGAGCCCGCCCGGCGGACCGTCGCTGAGGGCCATGGGCGGATGGTGCGGCGGCAAGCGTCACGTGCATGACCGCTGCCACTCGGCGCCACAGTCGCGCGGCCGCAATCCACGTCCGGCGGCGAGCCGTTGTGCGTGCTGCGAGAGCACTTCGGCACGTTCGCGGCTGGACGCCGGAGACTAGGTTTTGCCGATGGCTCTGGGGGAGCGACTGCCGGGAGCAATGCCGATCCCGTCGCCGGTCGAGGTGCGGGCGCTCGGCGCATTCACCGTGGCCGTCGGGGGTCGAACCCTCAATCACGCGGACTGGCAGCGCGTGTCGGCGGAGCGCCTGTTCAAGCTCCTCGTGGCGACGCCCGGCCACAGGACGACGCGCGAGGTCGCGGCAGAGACCCTGTGGCCCGAAGCCACGACCGATGCTGGCCGCGCCAGCCTCCGAAAGGCGCTCCATTTCGCCTCCCGAGCGCTCAGCGGCAGCCCCGTCCTCGTTGCCGACGGCCAGTGCATCATGCTCGACTCGGCCTTCCTGCGACTTGACGTCGATCGCCTGACGCAGGCCCTCGAGGCGATCCGCTCGTTTGGCGCGGACCGGTCAGCGCGTCACGACGACCCAGCCCTCGCCGCCGCACTCGACACGATTCTCGATCTCGGCGCCTTGGATCTTCTCCCTGAGGACCCGTATGAGGACTGGCTCTTCGGCCCCCGCGAACGGCTGCGGAGCCAGTGGCAGCAGCTCGCCACCGTGGCGGCGCGGGAGGCCCAGGCGGCCGGTCGTCCGGACCGCGCCCACGCACTCGTTGACCAACTGCTCGAACGCGACCCCACGGACGAGGCTGCGCACCGACTGGCCATCGAGCTCTATGCCTCGGAGGGGCGCCACCACGCGGCCCGTCGCCAGTTCGAGCTTTGCCGTACCGCCCTTCGGGCATCCCTCGATGTCGAGCCCAGCCCGGAGACCATGGCCGCCCACGAAGCAGCCGGCCGGATGAGGGGACCGGCAGAGGATCCGGGCCGGCGGGCTGCGTTCGTCGGCCGGCGGCTCGAACTTGAGCAGGTGGGAGCCCTGTTCGACCGAGTCGCGGAAGGGGCGCCGGCACGCCTCGTGATCCAGGGCCCTGCCGGGATTGGCAAGAGCCGTCTCCTCGAGGAGGTCAGCTCCTACGCCAAGTCGTCCGGTTGGCACGTCCTGTCCGCTGCCGCGGTGGAGGAGCTGCGCGAGGAGGCCTTCGCGCCGATCCGGGTAGCGATCTCGAGCGCCTTGCCCGCGGTCGATCTCGGGGACTGGCCTGAACCGGCCTCGAGCGCGATCGCCACCCTCGTGCCCGGGATCGGCAGGGCGCGGCTCACATTCCAGGATCGCGCAGCGCTTGTGAAAGCGCTTGTGGAGGTGATCGCCGATCTCGCGCGCCAGCGCCCCCTCCTCCTCGCGATCGACGATCTCCCCTGGCTCGATGAGTCCTCGCTGCTCTTCCTCGAGGCGCTGATCGGCAGTCATGGCCCGCTGCCCGTTCTGATCGCCGTGACCTTGCGGGACGACGAGCCGGTCCGCGCCAACATCGACGCGATCGTCGACAGGGCCCAGCGCCAGGGCGCGCTGACGCTGCGGCTCGAACCGCTACCACGTCGCGACCTTGACCAGCTCGTCCTCGGCCACCTTGGAGGAACCGGCCTCGAGGACGAGCTCGGGCGACAGGTGTTCGCGCAGAGTGGCGGCAACCCCCTCTTCTGCCTTGAGCTCGTGCGGGCCGCCTCCGAGCGCGGTGATGTGCGACGGCACGACGGCCGGTGGCGGCTCGTCGCCAAGGACGCGATGGGAACCCTTCCGGACAGCGCGCGGCGGATCGCGGCGCGCCGCCTTGCGAACCTCCCAGGTCCAGCCCGCGACCTGCTCAATGTCGCCAGCGAGCTGGGCCGGGACGCGAACTTCGATGTCCTCGCCGCCGCGTCCGGACTGGAGGGGGTCGTTCTGCTCGATGCGCTCGACGCGGCGCTCGCCTCCGGGCTCCTGGTCGAATCGGGGGCTGGCTATCGATTCGCCCACCCGCTCTACTGGCTGGCGGTGCGATCGGCAGCTGGCCTTGCGCGCCGAGCCGCGACCCGGCTGGCCATTGCCAGGGCGCTCGCCGGAGCCACTGGGCCCACGGCGGCCAATCCCGGGCTCCTCCAGAGCCTCGCGCGCACGTCGGCGGATCCGCTCCCCGTCGCCGAGCACGCGCTGGCAGCCGCCGAACTCGGCCGTCGCGACGCCGTTGTCCTGGCGGCCGCGTTCGGCTTCGCGGCCGGCGAGCGCCTGATGCGGCTGCACGATCGCGAAGCTGCCGGAGCGCTGCTCCGAAGGGCAGTCGACCAGTGGCGGCGGCTGAGCGCCGCCGAGGTGCAAGCGCTGCCTGCGACCACGGCCTTCGTGCATCTCGGAGAGCTCTGTGCCGGCCTTTCGCCTGTCGAGGCGGAGGCGTTCTTCCGCGACGCCCTCGCCTCCTCTCGTAGCCCGGAGGAGCTCACCGAAGCCTATGACAGCTACTGGGACTGGCTCCCGTATCGACGTGGCGACTTCGACGGCGCCAGGGCGCTCCTGGAGGAGGGCCTCGTCCGGCTGCCGTCCGACGCCGTCGTGCCGCGCGCCCACCTCAGTGGGCTCCTGGGGTGGACGCTCGTCCGCCTCCGCCGTGCGGATGAGGCCCTGCCCGTCCTGTTGCAGGCGGCCGCAGGCGTCGACCCGTCGTCCGATCCTGTGGGTGCCCTCCGCGTGCTTGATTCGCTCGGCATGACGCTCCACTACCTGGGCCGGACTGGGGAAGGCCGCCCGTACGTGGAGCGGGCTCTGGCGATCGCGCTCGAAGCGGGCAGCACGCACGGCGAGATGGTCGGCAACCTGCATGTTGGGATCCTGCTCACGCGCAGCGGCCAGCCCATCCGCGCGCGAGCGCGTTTCGAGCGGACGAGGGAACTGGGTCGGCTGACGGGGAACGCCTACGGCGAGTCGCTGGCTTGGTGGGGAACCGCAGAAGTGGACGATGCGCTCGGTGCGTGGGAATCCGCCCGCCGCGCCCGGGTTCACGAGCTCGAGCTCCTTGATCAGATGGGCGGCAACCCGCACAACGCGGCCATGGCGCATGCCCATCTGGCCCACCTTGCGCAGAGGTGCGGCGATGGAGTGGAGGCCTCCCGCGAGGCGGCCGAGGCACGGCGGCTCGCACTCCTTTCCCCGGACACCCAGTATCTGGAGCGGATAGAGCGCGCGATCACGGTGACGAAATGGGCCGACGTCGACACGTGAGGGGAACGGTCCGGGAACGGTGACCCGGCATGGTGGTGCCGTTCTCGATGGGAACGGCAACCCGCCGAACCCCTGCACTCCTGGGAGGGAACCATGCGACAGACGCGGATCCTGGCTGCTGCGGCCATGTTGGTCGCGAGCCTGGGGCTGCCGGCCCCGGCGACGGCGGCATCGGCCATGACTTTTCACGGCACATTCGAGGCCGGGCTTGTCTATTCCGCCACCGCCGGTGACACGCCGATCTTCGGGCTGCCCATGGGCGGCGTCTGGAACGTCAACGTGAACCTGGCCCAGGAGATGCCCCGGGCGACGGCGCAGTTCGTCGTCAGATACGTCCCCGACGATGCGGCCCTGGGATTCCCGCCCCACGGCCTCCACGCGCTGTGGACGCCGTCCTTCCTGGAGCTCCGGCCGCTCACCGCCGCCAGCCCGGCCGCGGCGGTCATCGCCGATGCGGCGGGCATTGTCTACGACCCGGCGCATGGCGTCTACGCGTTCACGGCGGACCTGCCCGGCGTGACGGCGATCGTGGTCATCAACACGCAGACGAACCGCTTCTTCTACGCGGGAGTGGCCACGCCAGCCGTTTGTCAGCTGCCCGACGTCGACCCCGCCTGCTTCGACAGCGTCCAGGTCAGCGGGTCGATGGTCCGCTGATTGTGGGCGGTGTGCCGGCCGGCAACGCACACGGCGGCCAGGTGGAGGCGACCGACGTGGTCTCCTACCGCTCCTACGTCGTCCGCGTCTGGTCCCTGTCGGCCGTCGCGGGCCACACCGCTCGGGCCCAGATCGAGGAGGTCCAGTCGGGTCACCTGGTCGAGCTCAATGGGGAATCGGCGGCCGAGATCAGTGCCCGGATCTCGGCCGCCTTCACCGCACGCGGGGGTGGAAGCCGTCGCTGCGGGCACGGCGTCGTCGCCCGAAGCCGTATCGGGCGAGCACAGTCGGAGGGAACCATGATCCTCGTCGTGGGCGCCACCGGGAGCCTGGGTGGCACGATCGCACGCGGCCTCGCCGCGCAGGGCCGGAATGTTCGGATCCTGGTCCGTCCCGGGTCCAGCTACCAGCAGCTCGTCGAGCTCGGATGCCAGGTGGCGTCAGGCGATCTCAAGGAGCCCGCGTCGCTCCGGGCCGCCTGCGCAGGCATTGACACAATCGTCACGACGGCCATCTCGGTCACCCGGATGCCGCCCGACACGATCGAGACCGTCGAGCTCGCCGGCTATGCCAGCCTGATCGACGCCGCCCGCACGGCCGGTGTCCGGCATGTGATCTACACGTCGGCCTTGATGGGCGACACGCGCAGCCCGATCCCCTTCGCGGCCGCGAAGGCCCTGACCGCTGAGCGGCTGCAGGCGAGTGGGTTGGCCTGGACCGTGCTGGCACCGGATGCCTTCATGGACGTGTGGCTGGCCATGGTCGTCGCGTCGCCGGCGCTGCAGGGCCGGGAGGTGGTGTACGTGGGCGGCGGGAGCCGCGTCCACCAATTCGTCCATAGCAAGGATGTCGCGGCCTTCGCGATCGGCTGCGTCGACAACCCGGCAGCCCTGAACCGGTTCATCCCGATCGGCGGGCCAGCGGCGGTCAGCTTCCGTGACGCCGTCGCAGCCTTCGAGCGGATCCTCGGGCGCCCGGTCCCCCAGCGAGGCGTGGCGCCGGGCGAATCCGTTCCGGGCCTGCCTCCGACGGTCCTGGAGATGCTCGCAGGCTTCGACGCCTTCGACTCGCGACTCGACACGGCGCCGCTTGCCGCGGAGTTCGGGATCGACCTGACCTCGGTGGACGCCTGGGCGGAGGGCATGGTCCCGGCCGCGGCAGGCTGAGCGTCGGCAACGGCGGCAAACGCGGGTCGCCGACGCGGCCGGGGCCCCGACGGCTCCCGGTCGGACCGTCGACCGGGGCCGGCGATTTCGAAGCGCTCTGTTGCCGACCGACGCATCGACGGCAACCGCCCGACAACGCCGCTCGGGCGACGACGGACGGCGCTCAGCCGAGCTGCGCGGGCGGTGTGATCCCGAGACGCGCGAGCGGCGGATCGCAGCGGTCGCGGACGGGGCGATGGGCAACGAGCGCGTGCCCGCCTGACCGCACGGGGCACGACGATCCCGGTCACCCGACCTTGAGGCTCGCCTTGAAGAAGGCGGCCATCCGGCGCTCGTACTCCGCAGTCTGGAGGAACGCGGACTCGATGTGGCC
>JAJXUG010000078.1 GCA_021783095.1 Chloroflexota bacterium
ACACGAGACCCCCCGCCGGTCCCGGCGAGGGGTCAGGTTGTCGGCGTTAGCGGGGTGTTGGTGGAGCTAAAGGGATTCGAACCCTTGACCTTCTGAATGCCATTCAGACGCTCTCCCAGCTGAGCTATAGCCCCACGCCGGAGCGGCAGTATAGCGCAGGCGCAGGCACGCGCCCAAGGGTCCCCGGGGGGGTATCGGTGACCGACCTGAGTCTGCGACCGCTCGGGAGTCCTCGGGGCGCCTAGACTGGCCGCCATGTCACGCGCAGCCGCCGAGCCCATCGAGACCGACGAGGTCGTGAGGCTCTCGGGCGGCGACCTTCCGTACACGCTTCGCCGCTCCCCGCGCGCTCGGCGCCTGCGCGTGGTCATCCACCCGGAGCGCGGCGTGGTGGTGACGCTGCCCGCGGCGGCACGGCTGGGCCGCGGGGGCGCCGACCGCGTGATCCGCGAGTTCCTGGGCGAGCGCGAGCCGTGGCTCCGGCGGCACCTCGACCACCAGGCGGCGACGCGGGCGAGGCTCGACGACCGCCCGCCGCTCGAGGACGGGCGGCTGGTGCCGTATCTCGGGGCCCCGCACCGCGTCCGCGTGGTCGTGGCGCCGGCCGGCGTCCGCGCGACCCGCGTGTCGCGCGTAGGAGGCGAGGACCTCGACGAACTGCTGGTCGAGGTTGGCCCCCGAGACGGCCGGGAGCCGGCCGAGATCCTCGAGGCGTGGTTCCGGGCACGGGCGCGGATCGCACTCGGAGCCGCGGTCGAGCGTCACGCCCTCGCGCTGTCGGTCACGCCGTCGTCGATCACGGTTCGCGACACGACCAGCCGCTGGGGGAGCTGCTCGCGCAAGGGCGCCCTGTCATTCTCGTGGCGCCTCGTGCTCGCCCCGCCCGGTGCCCTGGACTCCGTCGCCGCTCATGAGGCGTGCCACCTGCGCGTCTTCGGCCACGGCCCGAAGTTCTGGGCGCTGCTGGAGACGCGCGCCCCCGACTTCGCCACGTGGCGCCGCTGGCTCAAGCGCCACGCCCCGGAGCTCCACGCCGCGCTCGACTGACGCCGCCGACGGCCGAGGAGGCCGTCGAGCCCGAATCGCGTCGGGTGCCGGCCGTCGGCCGCCGGCAGGAGCGAACACCCCACAGGTCGCAGATGGCCGGGCACAAACGGCGGGCCTCGCGCGTCACACGTGGGCCCCGGCGCCAGGCCGGTCGCGCGACAACCTCGAGAGGTCCCATGTTCCTGCGCCCGACGCCGGTCGTCATTGTCGCCATCCTCGCGGTCGGCCTCGTCGGCTGCTCGAGCACCCCGGCCGCGCCGGTCGCCCCCGCCTCGCCCTCTCCCTCGGCCGTCGCGGAGCGATCTGCGGTCACCCTGCCGGCGAGCCCGAAGCCCTCGCCGGCGACGCCGACAGCGGCCCCCACTGCCACTCCAGACAGCGGCAACGTCAACGCCCCGGTGACCCCAGCCCTGTCCGTCGAGACGGTCGGCGCCGTCGCCATCCGGGTCACGCTTGCGGACCCCGCGGCGAAGGCGTGGCGCGTGACGGTCGCGGTTCCCGGGTCGGCCGGCGGCCCAGCCTCCGCGACCTGGGCCCTGACGCTCGAGACGGGCGATGTGGCTCCCGTCGTCACCACGACCGATGCCCAGAACGGCGTCGCCGGCGAGCCGAAGGAGCAGCCTGGCCTCGAGGCGGGCGCCGGGACCGGCCGCGTGTGCTCGGTGGCGGTCCCGGTCTGCGTCCGGGCCGCGAGCGTCGTCCTGCCGCGCGACGGCAACGGGACGCTGGTCCTCGAGCTGGGCAGGACGGACACGACCACCAATCTCAGCGTGACCGGCGCCACCGCGGGCTGGCCGACCGACCCGTTCGTGCTGGGGCCCTGGACGTCGACTGAGGCGTTCCCCTGGGGAGCCTGAAGGGGAGGCCAAACCGGTCGAGCCGACGGAGCGCCTCGATCGTGACCGCCTCGACCTCCCCGCCCGCGTCGAGCAGGCGCGCCTCGAGGACCGGCTGCCCGCCCGCGATGTCCCGCGCGCGCAGGCGGAGCGCGACGAGGACCGAGACCACCGAGTCGCTCATCAGGTGACACCACAGCGAACCTGGCGCTGACGCGCGCCTGCCCCCGGCGGACCCCCGGACGCGGATCCCCTCAGCTGTAGCCGCGCTCCGCGATCTCCGCCGCCCGCCCGAGGTAGGGCTCGAGGCTGGCCGGCGTGCGGGCCCGGAAGCCGTCAACGAGCCGGTTGTACATCGAGAAGCCCGCCGCGATCAGCACCGCGAGCTGGACGTCACCGTCCGTGGCACCAGCCGCGATCGCCGCCTCGACATCGGCCTCGGCCAGTTCGCGCGGAGCACGGCGCACGGTCCGCGCGATGCTCACGAGCGCGCCCAGCTTCGGGTCGAGCCCGTCGGAGGCGCCGCCCTTGATGACGTCGATGACCGGCATTCGAGCGCCGCCGCCATCGCGGGTCATCAGCGCCGCGGCGTGCGCGCCGTGCGAGTCCATGCAGAAGAAGCAGTCGTTCGCGGCGGACACGGCCGTGGCGATGAGCTCGCGGTCCACGCGGTCGATCGTGGCGCCCGGGTAGGCGTTCACCAGCAGCTCGTCGGCCAGGCCCCGCAGGTGGACCCCGAGGCCGGGCGTCAGGAGCATCGCCACGCGAATGCCCGGCGCTTCGGGCAGGCCGCCCACGATCGGGGTCTCGTGGGCCCGGGCGAGGCGCTCTTCGTCGCGATCCATGGCGGCTCCAGTGGTACGCGGCCGCCGCGGCGGCCGTCAGGGGGTGGTGCCGTAGTCCAACGCCGCCACGACGAGCCAGCGGCCACCCGTTGCCGCCCGGAGGGCGAAGGTCTGGGCGAACGGGACGGTCTGCTGGGACGCGAGGCTGCCGGACGCATCGTACGTCTGCTGCGTCACGGTGCCCTTGCAGTCGAACCCGAGGCTCAGGCCGGACTGCACGCCGAATGGGATGAGGAGCCTGACCCGCACATCGGCGAACGAGTAGTGCGACACGGTCACCGGGGATCCCGCCGGCGTCATGGCGGCACGCATCTGGTCCAGACGCGCACCGTGGTCGACGGACGTCAGGATGGACGGATCGTGTTTGAGCTGCGCCTGGGCCTCGATCTCGAGGTTCTGCGCGAGCGTCAGGAGCAGCTGCGGCGCCTGGCTGGCAGTGGCCTGGTCCCAGTCCCAGACACCCTGGGTCACGTCGATCGGCGGCAGGGTGGATGCGTCGAGCTGGACCGCGTAGCCGCTGAGGGCCTCGCTGGTGTTGATCGGGACCACGCCGCGGGCCGGGGAACCCGCGAGGACCACCCCGGTGCCGAAGGCCAGGACCGCCATGACGAGCGAGCCCACGCCTAGGACGCGCCGCATCGGCCGCGCCCCGGCCCCGCCGGCCAGGACACGCCGGGCGAAGGCGCGCAGCGAGTCTGCGGCCGAGCGCGGCTCGGGCAGCCAGCGCTCCAGCAGGTAGCGCGCGGCGCACAGCGGCACGAGGCCGGCGAGCAGGCCCACCTTGGTGCCGAACTCGTCCGTCTGCGGCGCCATGAACAGCGTGCACAGGACGGCCACCAGGGCTCCGAACACGACCCTGCCGACCTTGCTCCGCGGGATGACGCGCGGGTCGGTGACCATGAAGGCGGTGTAGATCAGGATCTCGGGCGAGGTCATGACGATCCGCCAGTAATCGGCCCCGCACACCGGGGCGAACGCCCAGTTCGCGGTGATGCAATGGCCCGAGGCGGCGAGGATCGTCATCCCCAGCGCGAGGACGATGTAGTACGCCACCGACATCGCCAGCAGCCGCACGCGGTAGAGCAGGACCGTGGAGCCGCCGATGATGACGATGTAGGCGAGAACCATCAGGGGGTTGCTCATGGGCGCCCACCACAGGTCGAGGGGCTCGACGCGGCTGTTGCCCAGCACGATGAACGCGACCACCAGCCCGAGGTTCGAGGGGTTGAACACGTGCGAGCCGCGATACTTGATCACGTACTTGGTGAGCAGCGCGAAGGCGGCGACGCCCGCGTACAGCGGCAGGTACGAGGTGTTCCAGGGTTGGTCGGCAGGCATCCCCGGCACCCGCAGGATGAGCGCCACGCCAGAGCCCGTGAGCATCGCGCTCGCCGGCCAGATGAAGGCGTGCTGCGACTTGAAGGTGACGGCGAGCTCGATCACCGCGACGGTCAGGATCGATGCCAGGATCTGGGGCACCGAGAGGCGGAAGTGCAGGCCCACCTGGCCGAGCAGGTGCACCGTCAGCGTGACCGCGGCCACGTGCAGCCGGGCGTCGCTCAGCTTCGGCAGGATCACCGGGTAGCTGGTGCCCCTGATCGAGATGGACCGCTCGGCCACGCCGCCTCTCCATTCGAACAGCGCCCGCCGACCGCCCGCCCATGGCGGGCGCAGACCGTCGGGACTGTCGCGGCCACGATTGTACGAAGCGTCGCCAATTCTCTGGGCGTCGTGCCAGCACGGCGAAGGCCGCCTGATCCGCGACGGCGCCTCAGCCGGCGACCCGTCGGTGGGCGGGAACGCGCGGGCTCGGCCGCGCGGCGGTCACCTCGGCGACACAAAAGATGCTGGTGGGCCGCGCCGTGCTGCGATCGAACTGCCCCAGCCGAAGGCGAGGGTTTTACAGTTCCCGGCATAGCGTTCGCCGACGTCCGCGGAGTCGCGATACGCGCGCGAAGCGGCGTGTGTTCCGGTCTCGCGTTCGCCGACGTCCGCCCCGATTGCTACCGGCGTTGCTGCCGAGCATCACCCTGGGTGTCCCAGTGGCCTGCGCTCGCGACCGCGGCCCGGACAATGAGGTCGGAGGTCCAACTGGGGTTGCCCCGCGACCAACGACCTTCTTGTGATGCGCCTCGCCGAGCCGCCTGAGCCCTGCGAGTGGCTCCTGAGCGCGTGAAGGCTGCGGCCGTCCCTCTCCGACGTCCGCGCCACCGATCGTGAGTTCGGGGTGGTCGGCACTGAGCTGGCCGCGGCGTCGGAGAAGGCATCCGGCCGCCACCTCGGCCTCTCGCACACGACCGTGAAGCCCACCCGGCGACCGGACCAAGGTTGGCTCGACGACGACCACGGAGCTCGTCTGATTCTGGCGCCATGCCCGAGCCAGGGGGCGAAGATGGAGTGAACCCTGAGCAGGCACTCCGCGGCGGGGCTGTCCTCGACTGCCTAGAGCCCCGAGAACCCCGCGACCTTGACGAGCGTCGACGCTCCTACGCCATTGACAGCACGCACGTAGTAACCACACGGATCGCCTTGGTAGTCGCTTCCGAAACCCTGGCTGAACGCGAGCTTCGATGCCCCGGCCGGCGCGCTGCCATCGAAGTCGTCGAATGGGTAGTTGGCCGGGCCCATGTACCCCCAGCTGGCGTTGGCACTGGCGTCAGACGGGGCGGACCAGCGCATTGCCTCTTGGTGTCCAGCGAGCCAGGTCGAGAGGATCTGCAAGGCTCGCGAGCACGATGTGGGGCTTCCCAGGATCTGACCCGAAGAATCCGATCTCACCCGGAAGAGCTGGACGCGACTCGTCTTGTCAGGCGAGGCCGACCACGTGAATGAGACCGTGCAACTCTGGAGTGCGGCGCACTGTCCCCCAGTCACGTTGTCCCTGGCGTTCGCCGGCGCAGGTGGCGTTGCCGCGAACGTGACACTCCGCGTGCCGGCAGGCGCCTTGGCCGCGTCGCCCGCGCTGTCGGTGACGTCGAACGAGAGGGTCAGCTTCCCGAGCGGGGCGCCGACCTTCCAGAGGTCAACCTTGCACGACCAGACGCCTCCCGAGCCCGCCTTCGTCGCCGCGCAGGCGGCCTTGGTAGTGGAGCCCCACGTAACGCTGAACGCCACCTGGCTGACGGACAGTGTCGTCGGCGTCACCGTCGGCTTGGCCGACAGGGTGAGGGCGGAGGTCGTGAGCTTCGCGCCGTCCTTGGGCGCGACCCACGCCCCGGACAGGACGACCGGGGCCGGAGTGGGGGTCGGGGTCGGGGTGGGCGTAACTGCCGTCCCATTGCAGGTCAGATCCGACAGCGTGATGGCGGGCAGGGGGCTCGGCTCGGCCGTGTTGCCGGTGGCGCTGGTGGACGAGGTGAGGCTCTCGCAGTGGTGGAGGTCGAGGGTCGGGGACGCGTCGGGCGGGAAGTCGTGCCCGGCGATGGTGAAAGGTCCGCTGAAGGGCACACCCTGGACCACCTGGGCGGTCGGGATGGCCTTGCCGTTGCCGTCCACCCGGACGTCGAGGCTCATGTGGATCCACGGGTTCGCGGCGCGGCGGAGGCCGAGGACCTCGCCCGCCGTGACGCTCGCGCCGGCGCGGCGCTCGGACAGGTGGCAGACCGTCAGGTTCAGCCGCGGGAATGCCGTGGGCACGATTCCGAGGCAGCCGCCGGCGTCGACGCCAGAGGGTGGCCAGGCGATCTTGCCGGTCACCGGCGACAGCACCAGCAGGTCCGAGAGGTTCGAGGGCACGAGGTCGAGCCCGTACTCCTGATTGGTGCAGTGGTCGTGCCCGTACCCCTTTGGTGACGGGCAGGGGTTCGCCGGATCGTCCGGCATCGGGTTGTCGTAGCCGTTGGACACGGTCAGCGTCTCGCCCGCCTGGACCGGGGCGACGATCCCCGCCGAGCCCGGTTCCCCGGCGTAGCCGCCGACCGTCGGCGGAACTGCGGTCGGTGTGGGCGTTGGCGTCGGCGTGGGGGTCGGGCCGGACGACCCGCAGCCCGCGAGGACCAGCGCGACCGCGACAGCGGCCGCCCGACGCGCGACGTTCACAAGCCCACACCTCCAAGACTGATCTGCTGCTGATGGCTCTGTCTGGTGGTATCCCGGAGCCGCGGAGAGCGCGGCGACTCCTGGGGCACAAAGAACTCGACCCCGTGCGTCTACGTCGGCACGGGGTCGAGCGGCTTCCCGACCGGACGCGATGGCACGCCGGCCGCGTCGGGCGCTACCGGCGGTAGAAGGCGATCCCGCCCGGGTCGTTGTAGAACGCGCTCGCGGGGATCCGGACCGTGGACACGTTGGTGCACCCGCCGTCGGTGGAGAGCTTGTTCGAGTCCCAGTTCGCGCTCTTCATGGTGATCGTGATGTCGCCCTCGGAGCTCACCTGCCAGTCGGCGACGAAGGCGATGTGCCCGGAGACGCTGTCGGCCCCAGCGAACCCCGGCTGCAGCACGACGATGTCGCCGGTCTCTGGGTGCGCCCCTGAGTACGACGGCGCGTACTGGTAGTGGCCGGCGGCGGCGAGGTAGGCGCCCGCGCCCTTCGCGTCGGGGCCGAGGAAGATCCCGAGCACGTTCTGCACGTACTGCACGCACGAGCAGGCGCCGGATCCCGGCACGTAGCCGACCTTGCCAAGCGCGAGGCTGACGTAGTAGCCCGCTGGGATCATGAAGGTGTCGCCCTGCTTGTAGTACTTGATCCCGCCGACGTCCTGCACCGTGACAGTGTGCGTGCCCGGGTTCAGCTTCGTCGAGAACGACCCGCTGCTGTATGTCGACCCGTAGAGCGGCTCGGGAGGGGTCGTCCCGATGCTCTTGCCGTCGACGGAGACGGCGTAGTTGTCCCCGACGATGAAGGAGTCGGCCACGCTGACTGTTAGGGTTGACGCCTTCGTCACCGTCGTCTGCCACTGGTCGTCGCCCATCCCGGCGACCGTGTCTGTCGACTGGGACCAGCCGGACCAGCCACCCGACCCGAAGGCGATGAGGGCGTCCGCGTCGGTGCGGACATAGGTGTTCGCTGGGCCACCGGCGACTGCAGACGGCGCGAGCGCGAACGCCATCGCCGCCACAACGGCGGCGGACAAGGCAAGACGGCGCATGGACTGTATCCCTCCCCCGCCATGCGCCCCGACCACGGCAGGCACTCCTGCGCGGGTCGGTCCCGCCAGTAGCTCGACGCAGCTCGGGCGGCCAGTGCTGTGAGCCGCGCGTCAATGCTCCCCACGCAGATGTCGCACAGGTTCCGGTGACCCTTGGCGCACAACCAAGGCCCATTCGTCACGAAGACACCGGGCCGCTCCTTCTGCCCTCCCGTCGGCCAGCCCCCCGGTCAACTGACCGATCCCGCTCGGCCTCCGCCGACTGGACGATAGCGGCGATGGACGCCCGCGACCTCTCCCCCGCCGCCCACGCACAACGACTGGCAGGCCCCGAGTGCATGTCCTGCCCGCCCCAGCCGCCGAGCGCATCGGCGGCCACCCTCCCCGAGGGCGCGTGATGGTCGCCGTCGGCTGCGACGCCTCGGCGGGATCCTTCTGGATCGGCGCGGCCATCGGCCTCGCGACCGGCCTGGTCCTGCCCCGCCTGCTCGCGCTCGCGGTCGACGCCTGGAGCGCCGCCGCGCGCCGGCATGGCCGGTGAGCGCGGTGACGGCCCCGACGGCCGCGACGGCGAGTACCGCACGGCGCGCATCGGGGCGGCTGCGGCCCTCGCCGCGGTCACCGTGGTCATCCTCGTCCTCGACGCCCTCGTCCCGACTTACGACGTGGACCCGGTCGTCATCGGGCTCCTCCTGGGCTCGGTCGGCGGCCTGCTGGGCGTGGACGCGCTCGGCCTCCTCCGGAGGGCACTCTCGTGACTGACGACCCGACCCCGTTCGGCCTCGGCTGGATCGAGAGCCCGCCCGACGGGCGCGACTGGCCGGTCCACGCCCTGTACGCCGCCACCGGCACAGAGGCGCCCGCCGTCCTCCCCGCGGCGTATCACGTCCCGGCGCCTCTGTACCCGGTGGTCGACCAGGGCAGCTCGCCGATGTGCGTCGCGTACAGCGCCGCCGGGGAGCAGGGCTGGTACGACCTCCATGACACCGGGCTCGCCCTGTTCGACGAAGCGCTGTTCTTCCGCCAGATCGGCGGCACCGCGAACGGCGCCGTTATCCGCGACGCGCTGGCCCGGCGCCTCTCGACGGGCTACCCGCCGCAGGGCCACCCCGACCGGGCCGCCTCCCACCGCATCGCCGCCTACTACGCGGTCCCGGTCGCTCGGGCCGACCTGTGCGCGGCTATCCTCTCGTTCGGCCCCATGGTCATCGGCACGCCCTGGGCGTCGTCCTGGTTCCACCCGGTCAACGGCGTGCTCCCCGCGTTCGACAGGACGGTCGGCGGGCACGCGATCCTCGCCGTCGGCTGGGACGCGACGGGCCTGCGCCTTCGCAACTCCTGGGGCGCCGTGGGCCCAGGCCGGCGAGGCCACCCTCCCGTGGGGCGAGCTCGGCCGCGTCCGCGAGGCGTGGAAGGCGGTCGACAAGATCGAGCCCACGCCCACCACGACCCGCTGGCGCATCCAGGTCGCGCACGGGGCGACCGTCGTCCACTACGCGCTCGACGCGCACGGCCGCCTCATGGACACGCGGCGGTACGCGTGGACCGGGCACGACAGTGGCGCCCCCTGCGGCCAGCCGGCCGTGAAGCGGGGCGCCTCGAGCGGCCAGGCGACCGTGGCGCACGTGACCGCGGGCGTGTTCAAGAACCGGTGGGTGCGCATCGGGCGCGGCGTGACCGCGTCGAGCACCACCGCCGCATCGGCCGAGGAGGAGCAGGCATGACCCTCGACACGGCGACCGAGGTCGCCATCCTCGCCATCGTGCTTGGCGCGGTGAGCGGCGTCCTCACCGCCGTGTTCCCGAGCGACGCCACCCCGTGGATCGTGCCCGTCGCCGGCGCCATCACAGCCATCGCCACGCTGATCAAGCAGAAGGCGGGCGTGGACGCACCGACGCCGTGATCCGCACCTGCGACAGCGGGCACCCGCCCGTGCGCCTGCAGTCAGGCGCGCGTTGCCCGGCGTGCGCGCGCGTCCGCGAGGCGTCCCGCCCGTCCCGCGAGGCACGCGGGTACGGCGCGGCGCACCTCGCCGCGCGGCGCGCGCTCGTCGCCCTGTGCATCGAACGGGGCACGGTGCCCTGCGCATACGGGTGCGGGACCCTGGTGACCCCTAACACGGTGGTCGCCGCGCATGTGGTCGACGGACGGCCCGAGCACGGGTGGATGGCCTCGTGCGCGCGGTGCAACGAGCGCGCCAAGCACGCCGACCGGGGTGGGGGTAGGCCCTCGGACGGCGCCAATCGCGCCACACCCGCGCCCTGGCAATCCGCGCTGCGCCCGGGTTTCCGCGTTTTTCGGAGGGGTGATCAGGCGGAGGTTGGGCCCACGCCAGGGTCGTCAATCTCACCCCCGCCCATGGCGGGGGTGGCCCTCGCGGGGATCGTCTGGTCCACGATGCGCTCGAGAACGTCGACGAACTGAGCGAACGCCGAGGGCTTCACGAGGGCCCTGATGTCGAAGTCGGGCCGCCCGCGCAGCCGGCCGGGGGCGAGTGCGATGCCTTCGATCTCGTTGAGTTGCGAGAGCAGTGCTGCGCGACCCTCGTCCGTGTCGAACGGCGGATACAGCATGTACTGGAACTGCACCGCGACGCGGCCCGTGCCCCTCACCGAGATCGTGTACATCGGCAGCCGCTCGCCCGGGTAGTCGATCTGGAGCCACATCTCCGGGACGACGGACTTCGAGCATGGCAGGCGGGTCAGGACGACGCCCTTGCGATCGGACTCAGCGACGCGCCGCTCCTTGTCGTCAGCCCAGGCGATCAGCCGCTCGACAGCGAGCTGCGCCTCGGCTCCCAGGAGCCGCCCGAACTCGGCCGGCACCGTGTCGCGATCCCACTGCCGCTCGGCGGGCCGCCTGCTCAGCAGGAGGTCGACGACCAGAGGAGCGTGGTCGCTGAGCCCACGGGTCACCGCCTCCTGGTCGACGTACACGGACTCGACCTCATCGCGCAGCGACTCAGAGCCTGTGAATGAACTCGACCGCACGATCCGGCCCGTTCGTGATGCCATGAAGGAGCGGGCCTCCGCTCCGTGCTGAGACCGGGCGACTACGCTCGGTCCCTCATCCAGCAACAGGGGAGGCCCAGGCGATGGTCTACATCGGAGTGGATCTGCACCGCAAGGTCT
>JAJXUG010000079.1 GCA_021783095.1 Chloroflexota bacterium
GGCGGCGTGCGCGGGCGCCGGCCCGGGCCGGGGGCCCGCGGCGTGGCCCGTGCGCGCGGGAGGCGCTTCTGAACCTGACGCGACTCAGCCGGCGAGGGACCGGCTTGTCGGGACCTAGTGATGCGCGAGCAGGGCGTAGAGCACCACGAACAGCGCGCTGGCCGCGAGGAACCCGAGGCTGATCCCCGCCACGACCAGCGGCAATCCGCCGCGGTCGCGCAGGGATCGCTTCACCGCGTCCTCGCCGAACTGGAACCGCGAGACGTCGAGGTCCTGCCACCGCTCGAGGTCCGCGTGGAGCTCGCCGGCGTCGGCATAGCGCTGGTCGGGGTTCTTGCGCAGCGACTTGGTGACGATCGCCTCGAGCGGGGCCGGGATGTTCGGGTCGATGGCGAGCAGCGAGGGCAGCGGCGCGTTGACGTGCTGCGCCATCACCGAGAGCGGGTTGTCGCCCTCCCAGGGCACGCGCCCGGTCAGCATCTCGAACAGGATCACCCCCAGGGCGTACACATCGGTCCGGGCGTCCCCGCGCTTGCCCTCAACCTGCTCGGGCGCCATGTAGTCGGGCGTGCCCAGCGAGGAGGTCAGCCACCGCCAGGTCAGGCGGCGCGCGCCCGCCATCAGCGCGATCCCGAAATCGGTCACCACGACTCGGCCGTCGGGCGTGACCAGCACGTTCTCGGGCTTGAGGTCGCGGTGGCTGATCCCCTGGGCGTGGGCGTGGGCCATGGCCGAGGCGAGCTGGGTGGCGATGTCCACCGCCTGGGGAGTCGGCAGCCGGCCCGCCTGTCGCTCCACCTCGCGCAGCGTGACGCCCTCGACGTACTCGAGCACGAGATACGGCCGCGTCCGGTCCTCGCCCATGTCGAGCGAGCGCTGGATGCCGGGGTGGTCCAGCCTGCCCACGATCTCCATCTCGCGACGGAACCGGTCGAACGCCCCCACGTCGCCCATCAGGGCGTCGTGGGGGACCTTGATGACCACGCGCCGACCCTCCGGCTCCTGGGCGAGGTACACGTCCGAGAAGGCGCCGTGGCCGATGGCCTCCACAATGGAGAACCGGTCGAGCAGGTCCCCCGGCCCGAGCGCGCCGACGCTCACCGGCGCCAAGGGAAGCGCCAGCCGGGACTTGAGGGTTCGGGGCCGCCGGCGAGGGCGGTCACGCGGAGGGCGATCACGCTTGCATTATCGTCGCCGCCCGCCGCCGCCGAGTGCGCGACGAGTTCGGCCACGCCCGCTGCCAGATCGCCAGTCAGCGCCTGGTGCGCCTCCCAGCTGGTGATGCTGCTCCACAGCCCATCGCTGCACAGCAGGTAGGCATCGCCCAGGGCTGGCGGGCTCGGACGCTCGTCCACGCGGACCACGAGGTCCCCGCCGATCGAACGGGTGAGCAGGTGGCGCCCAGGGTGCGTGAGAACCTGCTCGGGCTTGATCAGCCGCATGCGGACCAGCTCGCGCGCCTGCGTGTGGTCGTTGGTCAGCAGCTCCATCATCCCCTCGCGCAGCCGGAAGAGTCGCGTGTCGCCCACGTGGGCGACGCTCCCGCTGCGTCCGGTCAGCGCGATGGCGGTGAGCGTGGTCTGGCCGCCCCGGGCGCCGGTCTCGACCTCGCCGCGCCCAGCCCCGGGATCGAGTCGTCGCTCGCGGGCGGTCCGCGGCTCGGCGCCGACCGGGTCGCGGTCGAAGGCAGCGGGGTCCACCAGGTCGCCGGCCAGGCACGCCTGGTTGGCATCCTCGAAGCCCGCGCGGAGCAGCTCGCCGGGCTTCGAGACCGCATCGGGGTGGCTCATCCGGCGCAGCAGCCGACCGATCGCGGTTCGGCTCGCCAGCTCCCCGTATCTGTGGCCGCCAAGCCCGTCGGCGACCGCGATGGTGATGCCCGGCCCCTCCAGGCGAGCCGCGACCGGCTGGTCGGTGCCCGGCGACCTGACCGACTCGGCGTCACCCAGAACCGCCCAGCCCACCCGGTCCTCGTTCTGGTCCCGCACCGGGCCGCACGCGGAGAGCGCCGCCACCTCGGCGCGGATCCAACCGTCGGGCAGACCCCCGTCGGGAATGGCGGCCTGCGACTGGGGCGCCGTCGGCGGAAGGCCGGCCATCGCCACTCCGAATCGGGATGGGTGGGCGCTGGGGACTGGGGATAGTGCGGTTGACCCCGCCTCCCGCCCTAGACGGCGTCGACCGCCTTCGCCCCGGATGGCCGCAGGAGCAGGCTCCGGCTGGTGGCCCGCGAGTTCGCCAGCAGCCACACCGCGCCGACCGCCACCCAGACCGCGTCGAAGCCGAGCGCGATCACGGTGTCCGTCTGCGTGGGGCCGCCACCGGTGATGGAGAGCCCGACCACTGCGACCAGCATCGCGAGGTTTGCCACGACCCCCAGCACCGGGACGAGGATGTGCTTGGCGAAGCTGCGCTCGGCGCGGTGCCAGAAGGCGAACACCACGATCAGGTTCGTCATGCCGTACACGAGGAACGTGCCGACGTTCGAGGCGAGGATCGTCTGGAGCAGGTTGTCCGCGGAGAGCACACCGTACGCGCCGATGAGCGCCGAGACGGCGGCGAGGGCGATGACCCCGTAGTGCGGCGTGGCGTACTTGCCGTGGAGGATGCCCAGCAGGCTCGGCATCTCCTTGTCGCGGCCCATGACGTAGGTGATCCGGACGCCCGTGTTGAGGCAGGCGAGCGTGGTGCCCACCAGGGCCACCAGCACGGTGCCCGCGAGGATGATGGTCAGCGGGAGGCCGGTCCCGCCCAGCATCGTGTCGCCGATGAACCGCATCATGTCGCCGATCGGCGCGCCCGAGGCGGCTGCCGCCGCGTAGCCGGTGACCGTGGCCCCCGTCGCGTCCGTGGCGGTGAGGCTGGTGTTGACGAACAGGTTCGCCGACACGTACTCGAGCAGGTACGCGATCCCGCCCTGGATGGCCAGTGAGAGCAGCACTGCGCGGCGGACGTCGCGCTTGGGGTTGATCGCCTCGGCGCCGAGGGCCGTGACGGACTCGAACCCGACGAGCAGCAGGATCGCGATCGTCCCCTGGAACAGCACGTTGGTCATCGAGTGCGGCAGCACCACCGACGTGATGCCGTCGTGGACGTAGCCGGCGTCGGGGTGCGTGACCCGGAAGATGATCGCCAGGGCGGAGAACACGACCAGCGCCGTGAGCTGGATCACGTTGATCACGACCGCGGTCATGGTCGAGCCTGCGATGCCCCGGAACGCGATCGCGCCGGTGATCGCTGCGAACAGGACGACGACCACAACCTCGAGCGGCGTGGACAGGGTGACGCCGAACAGGCCGAGGATGTAGACGGCGAGGACGCCGGTGAACGCCACCATGATCCCGGGGTAGATCCAGTAGTAGAGGTGCGACACCCAGCCCACGATGAACTTGGCCAGGCGCGCGAACTTGTAGTGGGCGGCCTCCTCCCGCTCGAGGAACGCCGCCTCGGCGAAGTAGTAGGAGGAGCCGGCGCCGGCGTTCGTGTACAGGTTGGCGAGCTCCGAGTAGGAGAGCGCGGTCAGGAACGCGAGGATCAGCGCGAAGAGCAGGCCCGGGAGCATGTCCAGCGCGGTGGTCTCGCCGCCCACCGACTGGAGGGCCTGCGACTGGAACGTCGTCCACAGGAACGCGCCGGGGGCGATCAGCGCCATCGCGTTGATCGTCAGCCCGGTGAGGCTCAGGGTTCGCTTCATCTCGCCCGCGTCGGCAGCAGGCGTCGTCGGCGCGGTTGCCATCGCTCGCTCCTCGTTGAGTGCTCGGCGGCGCCTTGCCGCCGCTGGCCCAACCGTAGGGGTGCCCGCGCGGCGTTCATATGGAGGAAGTCGGGAGAAGCAGGTGCGGCTTGGTTGCGCGGCGTGTGCATTCGGGCGACGGTCATGCACCGGGCGAGTTGCCCCCAGGCGGATTCGGGGGGCCGAGCCTTCGCCCGCTGCGGCGTGGACCGAACGACCGTGGGGCTACCCGAACGACTCGGCGCCCGTCACGCGCAGCGCGTAGCCCGTCGATCGGACGTTCCGCAGGCCGGGGTGCCCGGCGCCGATCAACTTCGCGTTGAGGTGCGTCAGGTGCGTGCGGAGGAGGTCGGCGTCGGCGTCTGGCCGGCCGGGCCAGACGGCACGCAGCAGCGTCCGGTGGTCCACGACCCCACCACGGCGAAGGGCGATCAGCACCAGCAGCTCGAACTCGGTGGGCGTGAGCGACAGGCGCTGCTCGCGGATGCTGGCCTCGCGGCGCCCGGGATCGACCACGAGGCCGTCGGGGAGGGGTCCGGGCGGCGGCGCCTGGTTGGGCGCCCCGGCCCGGCGGAGCAGCGCGCGCAACCGGGCCAGCAGCTCAGGCGGGCGGAACGCGGCGTTGATCACGTCGTCGGCGCCCGCGTCGAGCAGCTCCACCACAACGCGGTCGTCGGGGTGCGCGGAGAGGGCGAGGACCGGCAGGCGGACCCGGCCGAGGATCCGCGGGATCAGCTCCACGGCCGGCCCGTCGCCGAGGCGGTCGCCCACGATGACGAGATCCGGCGCCTCGTCCGCGACACGGGCCAGCGCCGAGGCACCTCGGTAGGCGGTCACGGCCTCGATGCCCGCCTCCCCGAGCACGTGGACGATCTCGCCCACCCGGCCGGGATCCCCGTCGGCGACGAGCACTCGAACGCGAGCGTCCGCGGCCCGCACGACACCCTGCCACGCGGCCGCGTCCCCGTTGCGGGGCGCGTTCACCGCGGCGCACCTCCCGACCGCCCCAGGCGCGCCCGGCGGGTCCGGTCGGTCGTCGGCGGCATCGCGGCGTCCCTCCTCGGATCGGCATCGTGGCGGCTGGCGTGCGCCGGCCGCTCGCGCAGCGTACAGGCCCGCGGACTCGCGGTCGATCGCGGACGACCAGCGGGCCGGTTGCGCATCGATGACGACGCGTCTTCGGTCGCGCCGGACGGGGGCCTCGCCGTCCGGCAGGACCCCGCCTCGGCAGGCGGGTATCATCCCGGCGATGACCGATCGAGGGATCCCGAGCACCGACCGCGCCGCCGCCTGCCCGTTCGTGGCGTTCGAGGACGATCGGGACGCGCGCTCCACCGCTCCCGACCACCGGCACCGCTGCTACGCGGAGCCGGTGCCGGCGCCGCGCGCGATCGCGCACCAGGACGCCTACTGCCTGTCCCCGGCGTTCGCCGTCTGCCCCGCGTTCCAGGACTGGGCGAGGAGGGAGGCGGCGGCCGCCCGTCCTGCGCCGGCCTCGGCCGCGCCCGCGCCTCGCCAGCGTGAGCGCGAGGAGGAGACCTCGGGGCCCGTGCCGCTGCCGCCCGCCGAGCGCGAGCCGCGGCACGCCCCCGCCAGTGCCGCGCAGCCGATCCCGCCGCGCAGGGCGCCGCCCCGTGACTGGGCCGCGCCGCCGCCGTGGATGGCAGACGGCGGCACCGATGAGGACGATGCCGACACCAGCTCGAGCAGCGCCGCGCAGGGGGCCATCCCGGGCTGGAATGCAGGCGGCTTTGGCGGGGCCGCAGCCGCTGGCGGGGCCGCTGCCGTCGGGGGCGCGGCTGCGGCTCGCCCCTGGGCCGACGATGGTCGAGGCGCCGATGATCGGCAGAGCACGGGCCGCGGTCTGGCCGACAGTCCGGCAGCCCGTCTTGCCGGCCCAGATCCGAGCCTGCCGACCCCTGCCCGGCCGATGACCTCGTGGGCGGACGACGCGGACGACGACGATGGCGATGCCCAGCCGTACCCGCCGGTGCGCCCGCAGACGCCACTGGGCAGGAGCAGCGCGGCACCGATCACCGGGTCAGAGCCGCGCCGCCCGGTCCCCGCGCCCCGCCCGTCGCCGGGGGATGGCGCGAGGCCATCGCCCATGGACGCCCAGGGGCTCTTCGGCCCCGCCTGGGAGCGGCCGCGCCGATACGAGGCCTACCCCTCGCTGCGGACGCGTGTCGGCCTGCCCTCGGTCGCCGGCCTGTCCCGCCTCGGGATCGCCGCCGGCGCGCTCGTGCTCGCGGCGGTGTTCCTGTTCTTCGTCTCGCCGATGCTCCTCGGGCTGGGCAAGCACCCGGCCAGCCAGCCGTCGTCGGGACCGTCCGGTCTGGCGTCGGCCGGCCCGACCGACTCGCCGGTCCCCACCGTCGCACCGGCGCCCACGCCCTTCATCTACACGGTTGTCAGCGGTGACACGCTGAGCAGGATCGCCGCGCGCAACGGTGTGACCGTCAAGGCGATCCTCGCGGCGAACCCCCAGATCAAGAACCAGAACGCGATCAAGATCGGCGACCAGATCACGATCCCCGTCCCGGTGGCGACGTCATCGGGCTCGGTCTCGGGCGCCTCGCCCTCGGCTGTCAGCGGGGCGTCGCCGTCGCCGTAGCGGTCGATCGGCGTTCCGCGGCGCGCCAGGTCCTCGCCCGGCGTGCGTTGACGCTCCTATCTGGTTCGCGGCGCCAGGTTGATCGACGTGATCTTCCCGGCCTCGACGCGGAACTGGGCGTCGAGCGCCTGGCTGGGTGCACCCGGGCGGACGACGATCAGGTCAGCCTCGTACGTGTTGCCCATGTCGCGGACCTCGCCCGGGACCATCTTGAGCCCCTTGTCGGCGCGGAGGAACCAGCCGCTCACCTGGTCGATGCCGCGCAGGGTCCGCGAGTTGTCGCCGACGTGGACGCGCATCTCGCAACGCTCGTCCATCAGCGCGACCGCGGCCTGAACGTCGCCGCCGTTCAGCAGCTCGAAGAAGATCTCCATCGTGTCGGTGGCACCCATGGTCGCCGAGTGTACCGGGGCTGGCCGATCAGCGAGGCGCCGGGGCCCGCCTTGGGCGCCATCCGTCCCCCGGGCGTCGCCTACCGCCCGATCAGGCGTCCGCGCGGCCGCCCCGGGACCAGCGTGCCGTCGGGCTCCAGCAGGACCTGCGGGATGGCCGGGCGCCCGTTGTAGGTGGACGCCATCGAGGCTCCGTAGGCGCCCGCGTCGGCGATGGCGACCAGGTCGCCGCGGCGGAGGGGCGGCAGGGCGTGGTCGCCGAACGTGTCCGTGCCCTCGCACACGGGACCGTCCACGCGCGCCGGCTCGATCCCGCTCGACGCCAGCTCGCCCGGATCGAGCGCGCGCCCCAGCGAGGTCAGCGCCGCGATCCCGTGGTGGGCCCCGTAGAGCATCGGCCGGATCAGCTCGGTCATCCCGGCGTCGACCACCACGATCCGGCCCCAGCCCGGTCGCTCACGCACGTGCAGCACCCGCGCGACGAGCACGCTCGCGTGGGCGACGAGGAACCGCCCCGGCTCCGTGGCCAGGCGACGCGGCAGGCGGGACGTCGGGATGGCCCCGAGCAGCCGCGCCGCCTCCCCGGCGAAGCGCGCCGGCGGCGGTACGCTGCCCGGGTCCCCGACGGGATAGCCGCCGCCCACGTCAAGCGTGTCCAGGCCCGCCCTGCCCGCCGCCAGGAGCGCCAGGAGCGCGAGGCCCCGCCGGACGGCGTCCCGCCAGGCATCGACCGCGCCGAGCTGCGACCCCACGTGGAGGTGGACGCCCCGGATCGCCAGCGGCCCGCCCTCCGGCGTCGCGGCGACCACGGCGGAGAGCTCGGTCTCGGTCATGCCGAACTTGCTCGCGCCGTGGCCCACGGCCAGACCGGCGTGCGTCTCGGGCGAGACGTCCGGGTTGAGCCGGAGAAGCACGTCGAGCGGGGGACGGTCGCCGTGCCCCAGACCGGCCCGTGCGGCCAGCAAGGCCAGCGCGTCGAGTTCCTCGGGGCTCTCCACCGCCACCCAGCGCAGCGGGTCGCCGTCGGCTGCGGCCCGGACGGCGGCCCGGAGATCGCCGGCCGTCTTGCCGATTCCCTCCAGCGTCGTCCGGGCGTTGGGCAGGCCGGCCCGGCGTGCCGCGGCCCACTCGCCGCGCGACACGACGTTGGCGTCGAGGCCCAGGGCGCCCAGCCGCTCGACGACGGCCGGCACGTCGTTCGCCTTGAGGGAGTAGGCGCGCAGCCAGGGGTCGGGAAAGGCGGCGCGGAGCTCGGCCGCGGCGTCGGCCAGGGCCTGGACCGCGGTGACGCCCACCGGCGTGCCGAAACGCGAGGCGGCCGCGCGGAGGCGGTCAGCGGGAGCGGGGAGGACGGTCTGCATGTCGTCGGCCCGGCACCGGCGGCTCCGCCCTCAGTCCTTGACCACCTTGCCCACCAGGGCGGTCAGGATCCCCAGCACGATCGAGGCGATCAGGGCGATCCCGATCACGTCGAGGGTCAGCGCCGACTTCGGCCAGCCGTGGATCGTGAACCCGAAGTGCAGGTAGGCGTCCGAGACCCACGCGACGCCCATGAACAGCACGACGTTGATCACGATGCCGAACAGGCCCACGGTCATGAGGTTGATCGGGAAGGAGAGCAGCTTGACCACCGGCTTGACCAGCCCGTTCACGATGCCGAACAGGATGGCGATGATGGCGAGGTGGACGTAGTTGTTGTCCCAGCGCACCTCGGGCAGGATCAGCGTGAGGATGGCGAACGCGATCGCGGTGGCCGCGGTGCCGAGCACGAGCCCCTTCATGCAGGTTCCTCCGAGCGGTGGACGATGCGCCCGCCGACCAGGGTGGCGACGGCTGTCGTGCCGATGATCGCAGACGCGCCCTCCTCGAGGGGGCCCCGATCGAGCATGGCGAGGTCCGCACACCGCCGCGCGTCGGCGGTACGAGCGAGCACGATTGCATGAACGCCGCAGCGACGCAGTCCAACCGAACTCGGCGGCCCGCTGGGCGCGCCGTTTGACACCTGAAGGTGCACTCAGTCCGCACCGGCGGCTCGCCTCGGTTTGGCGGCCGCGAAGCCGACGGGAGTCCTCCCTCGGCTGCGTGCTCAGCCCTTCTTGTGCTTGTGCTTCCCCTTGCCGGGCTTGTAGCCCTTCTGCCTGGTGGCCTTCTCGGGCCCCGGGTCGGCCTCGTGCCCGGCAGGCCGGGCTTCGGCCCCCGGCACGTGATCGGCTTCGGCCCCCGGCACGGGATCGGACTGGGACTCGCGCTCAGGCTCCGTGTCGGACTGAGGCTGCGCCGCGGGCTCGCCTTCGCCTGCGGGCGTTTCGTCGATCTCCGGCGCGTCGTCCGGCCCCGCGGGGGGCTCCGGCCCGGGGACGGGCTCTGGGAGCTCAGCGCCGGGGACGAACAGCTGGTCGCGCAGGCGGTCGACCCGGAAGTCGGACAGCGTCGAGGCGCGGGCGATCCGCGCCAGGACGGCCTCGGGATCGATTGACGGCCCGCCGGTCCGGTCCGCCGCGGGCGCCCCGACCAGCGCCTCCAGCCGAGACGCCCAGGCCAGCAGCTCCTCGAGCGACTCGCCGTGGAACCAGGCCACGCCCTCCCAGTCGTTGACGCGGAGGAACGGCCGTGCGACCGGGTGCGAAAGCCAGCGGTCCACCAGGCGCAGCGGCACGGCGTCGGCGGCGCCCCGGACCATCGACGGCAGCGGCAGGTCCACCAGCAGCCGGATCCGCTCGGCGGCCCACCACGCACCGCCCTCGTCGAGCCCGCGATGACGCAGCCCGTCGGCCACGACGGGCGCCAAACGCAGCTCCTCGAACCACGCGCGGGACGTCGGCCCAACCATCGCGCCAGCTGGCATCGAGCCCAGCGGCGCCAGGAGCGTCCAGACCCGGAGCGCGGCGGCCTGCGAGGCATCCTCGATCCCCGCCGCAACCTTGTCCCCCGCCGGCCACAGCCCGACGATCCGCTCGACCACGGCAGCGCGATCGCCGGCGGTCCCCGTCGCCTCGGCCACGGCGTCCACGACTCGCGACACGCTCTCCCTCGTCGGCGACTCGATCGCCACGCGGACCGCGTCGTGCACAGGCGCCAGCTGGAGCTCGCGCAGCGCGGCCTCGAGCGAGGGCACGCCCCGCCCCTCGAGCCGCTCGGCGAGCCGGCGCCACACGCCGGACGTGTCGTGGAGCTCGCGCATCTGCCAGAACACGCGCGTCTCGTAGGCGTGCAGCTCCACGTGGAGCCCGCGCTCACGGACCTCGCCCACGGAGCGCAGGTACTCGAGCCCGGAGCGCTGCTCGCGGTAGGCCAGCCAGCGGCCGTCGGCCCCAGCTTCCGCCAGGCCCAGCCCCTCGGCGAGCGTCCGCTGCACCAGCCGCTTCGTGCCGTCGGGGCTCTTGACCGCGTAGGCGGCGGAGCTGCGGATCCAGCCGGAGGTGTCGCCGAAGCGGTTGTGGTACACGACCAGCGAGCGCGTCAGCCCCGAGCCGTTCGAGAACGCGAACACGTTCTCGTCGGCGCCGCCGAAGTCGTGCTCGACGTCGTAGAGCAGGAAGTCCTGCGCCTCGGCGAAGTCGCCCCGCCGGTGGAGCAGAGGCACGATCTCGCGCTCGTGGCGGGCGACCAGCCCCTCGTCGGCGGGTTCGTTCCAGGCGGCGCGCCGGAACTCCATGCCGTACTTCTCGGCGAACCCCTCGAACTGGCCGTGGCCCAGCATCGGCAGGCCCGGCAGGGTGGCCAGCAGGGTGGCGATGCCGAAGTACTTGTCGCCCTTGCCGAACTGCTCGACCGCGGTCTTCTCGTCGGGGTTGTTCATGAAGTTGACATAGCGCTTGAGGATCTCGGGGTCGAACTCGAGCGTCTCCTTGAGCACCCGCCGGTA
>JAJXUG010000080.1 GCA_021783095.1 Chloroflexota bacterium
CTCGCCCGGCGAGACATCCGGAAGGTCCTCGGGACTGGTGAGTCGCGTCAGGGTCGGGAGCGCCCCCCGCGCGCACGGGCCACGCCGCGGGCCCCCGGTCCGGGCCGGCGCCCGCGCACGCCGCCGCCCGTGGCGACCACTGCACGACTCAGCGGGCGGCGCGCGGCGGCGGCCCCGGGCAACAGCCGGCGGGCGGCTCCAGGAGCGGGACCCTAGCTGATCGTCAAGACCGGGGTCGACGCGTTCGCCGCGCGGACGCTCATGGACGCTGCGACGAGGCCCGCCACGTGCTCCAGCGCCTGCGCCGCCGGCCCGGGCTCTCGCTGGGCGACCGCGGGCACGCCCGCATCGCCGCCCTGGCGGACCGTCACGTCGATCGGCACCTTGCCCAGGAACTGGAGGCCGTGCTGCGCGGCGAACGACTCGCCGCCACCGCGCCCGAAGATCTCGGTCGCCTCGCCGCAGTGCGGGCAGACGAAGGCGCTCATGTTCTCGACCACCCCGATGATCGGCACGTTGAGCCGCTGGAGCATCGCGAGCGCCTTGCCCACGTCGGACAGCGCCACGTCCTGGGGCGTCGTCACGAGCACGGTGCCGCTGATCGGCACGGCCTGGGCGAGCGTGAGCTGCGCGTCCGACGTGCCGGGCGGCAGGTCCACCACCAGGTAGTCGAGCTCGCCCCACTCCACATCGCGCAGGAACTGGCTGATCGCGCCGCCGATGAGCGGCCCGCGCCACACGATGGGCTGGCCCTCGGGGACGAAGAACTGGATCGAGATCGCCTTCACCCCGTGGCGCTCCAGCGGGATGATCTTGTTGTTCGCGCTCGCGCTGGGCTGCCCGTCGAGCCCGAGCATCATCGGGATGTTCGGGCCGGTGATGTCCGCGTCGAGCAGGCCCACGCTGGCCCCCGCCTTGGCCAGCGCGACCGCGAGGTTGACCGACACGGTGCTCTTGCCCACGCCGCCCTTGCCCGAGGCCACGGCGATCACGTTCTTGACGCCCGGGACCAGCTGCTCCGCGGTGCGCGGGGAGGCGCGGCGCACGGTGGCCCCCCACTCGATCGCGAGCCCCTGCACGCCGAGCGGCAGGAGCGCCTTGCGGACCTCGCCCTCGATCTGGTCCTTGAGCGGGCATGCCGGCGTGGTGAGCTCGATCGTGAAGGCGACGTCGGAGCCCGTGATCGCGAGGTCGCGGACCATGTTGCGGGTCACGAGGTCACCGCCCAGCTCGGGCTCCTGGACGGTGCGGAGGGCGTCGAGGACGGCTGCCTCGGAGAGCGCGGTCATGGCGGCTTCCTCGCTGATCGGGACGATGGGCGCCGGCGGGAAGGACGCCGGGAACGTCGGGACCGCGAATCGTACCGCCCGCGGGCGAAGGGCGCCGCCGCCCAGCCGTGGCGGGAGCGTGACACCGCGCGCGGCGATTGGCCGCCAGCGGAAGGCGAAGGCTGCGCCGCGGCCTGGGGGACCGGCCCCGACGCGCCTTGGGTGGGGCGGATTCGCGAGGCCGAGATCACCGATCGGGACCTTCGTCCCGCCCAGTGCGCCTGACGGCACGGGTTCGCCCGGGCCATTTGACACCGTGTTGACCCGTGCCTATTGTTCGCCCGCGTTCCCCTACTGTACTTCGGCAGCCTTTGCGGACAGCAGCGGCCCTGCCCCGTCACACCGACTCGCCGTTCGCGGCATCCGTCTTCTCGGCAGGCAGTTCAGGAGTACTCCGAGCGTGGCAGACATCGAGGTCCGGCTCGTCGACGTGACCAAGCGGTTCGGCGATTTCGTCGCCGTCGACGCGATCAGCCTCGAGGTTCGCGACGGCGAGTTCTTCTCGCTCCTCGGCCCGTCGGGCTGCGGCAAGACCACCACGCTGCGGATGCTGGGCGGCTTCGAGGAGCCCACCTCGGGCCTCATCGAGCTGCACGGCCAGGACGTGACCTGGCTCCCGCCCTACAAGCGCAACGTCAACACCGTCTTCCAGAACTACGCCCTCTTCCCGCACCTCTCGATCGCGGAGAACATCGCCTTCGGGCTCAAGCGCCGCGGCGTCAAGGCTGACGAGATCAAGCGGCGCGTGGCGGAGGCCCTCGAGCTGGTCCAGCTGACGGGCTACGAGGCACGCAAGCCCGGCCAGATCTCTGGCGGCCAGGCCCAGCGCGTCGCGCTCGCCCGCGCGCTGATCAACCGCCCCGGCGTGCTGCTCCTCGACGAGCCGCTGGGCGCCCTCGACCTCAAGCTGCGCAAGCAGATGCAGGTCGAGCTCAAGCGCATCCAGCAGGAGGTCGGGATCACGTTCATCTACGTGACCCACGACCAGGAGGAGGCGATGACGATGTCGGATCGCATCGCCGTGATGAACAAAGGCCACTACGAGCAGCTGGGCGAGCCCGAGGTGCTCTACGAGCGGCCGAAGACCCGCTTCGTGGCCGGCTTCCTGGGCGTGAGCAATCTGATCCCGGTCAAGAGCGAGGGCACCGCTGACAACTACGCGATCCTCCGCCTCCCGGACGGCCACGCCGCGCGCGCCCCGCGTGCGCTGCTCGACGGCCAGAGCGGGCCCGTCGCACTGGGCGTCCGGCCGGAGAAGATCCGGCTCAAGGCGCGAGCCGAGGAGACCAGCGGACAGTACAACCGCCTCGACGGCATCGTCCGCCACTCGTCGTACATCGGGGTCAGCACGCAGTACATCGTCGAGCTCGGGGACGAACGCCAGCTCACGGTGTTCGAGCAGAACGTTGAGCGGGCCACCAAGGCCGAGCTCTGGTCGCCCGGCGAGGAGGTCGCCCTGACCTGGCTCCCGGAGCACAGCTTCGCCGTCCCCGACGACACCGGCGGCGTCGTCGAGCAGACGGGCATCGCTGCGGTGGAGTAACCGAAGGCCACCGCCGCCCAACCACTACCTCCCCTCCCCACCCCAACCCCAAGGGACCGAGCCCCGAGGAGACCGATGTCCACGAACGACAACCTGACCGGCACCCCCATCTCCCGGCGACGCCTGCTCCAGGGCAGCGCACTGATGGGCGCCGCCGCCTTCCTGGCCGCCTGCGGCACCAAGGGGACCGCCAACACGCCCAGTCCGAGCGCGGCCGCGACCGTCGCCGCGTCCACGGGCGGCAGCACCGCGCCCAGTGAGGCCGCCGTCGCCTCGGCGAGCGTCGCGCCGACCGCCACGCCGGTCCCGACGCCCGCCCCGTCGGACGCGCCGGGCGCGATCAACTGGGCGAACTGGACGTACTACATCGACGTCGACCCGAAGGACCAGAAGAAGCACCCGACGCTCGACGCCTTCACCAAGAGCACGGGTCTCCAGGTGAAGTACCAGGAGGTCATCGACGACAACGAGACCTTCTTCGGCACCATCCAGCCGCAGCTCCAGGGCGGCCAGGACACGGGCTGGGACATCATCACCATGACCGACTGGATGGCCGCTCGGCTCATCCGGCTCGGCTGGGTCCAGAGCTTCAACGCGGCCAACATGCCGAACTTCACGGCCAACCTGCTGGACACCTACAAGGGCGTGGGCTGGGACCCGGACGGCTCGCACCACGCGCCGTGGCAGTCGGGCATGACCGGCATCGGCTTCGACCCCGCCAAGACCGGCAACGTCACCAGCCTCGCCGCGTACTTCACCCCGGACCCGCGCTGGAAGGGCAAGACCGAGCTCCTCTCCGAAATGCGTGACACGATCGGGCTGACGATGCTCTACCTCGGGCTCGATCCCACCCAGCCCACGCGCGACGGCTGCGACAAGGCTGTTGCCGCGCTCCAGAAGGCCAAGGCCGACGGGATCATCCGCGGCATCAAGGGCAACTCCTACGCCGAGGACCTCAAGGCCGGCGACGCCGTGCTGGTCATGGCGTGGTCGGGCGACATGGTCCAGGTGCTGGTCGACAAGCCGGGCATCAAGTTCAACATCGCCACCGAGGGCGGGATTCTCTGGACCGACAACTCGATGATCCCCAACGGCGCCAAGCACAAGAACGGCGCCGAGAAGCTCATCGACTGGTACTACATCCCCGAGAACGCGGCGCTGGTCGAGGACTACGTCAACTACATCTGCCCGGTCAAGGGCGCCGACGTTGCCCTCAAGAAGATCGACCCCTCGGTCGCAAGCAACCCGCTCATCTTCCCGCCCGCCTCGACCACCGCGAGGCTGCACATCTTCGGCGCCCTCAGCGAGGCCGACGAGACGTACTTCAACCAGCAGTTCGCGAAGGTCCTCGGCGTCGGCTGACGCAGGCTGAGACCGAACACCGCCCGCCTCCCGAGGGACCCGCCGACCGATGGGCACATTCCTGAAGCGCCACCACTGGGTGACACCGCTGGCGCTGCTGACGCCCGGCATCCTGTGGCTGCTGGTCTTCTACCTGTGGCCCGCGCTCCAGATGTTCATTGCGAGCTTCTGGCATGGGACCCTCGAGACGGGCTTCGTCTTCTCGCTGGACAACTGGACGAACTACCCGGATGCGGTCGGCCAGTTCGCGCCGTTCTACCTCCGCTCGGTGGTGTACGCCGCGGCGGCGACGATGACCACGTTCCTCATCGCCTACCCGCTCGCGTACACCATCGCGTTCAAGGGCGGCCGCTTCAAGAACCTGATGCTGTTCCTGGTGGTCGCCCCCTTCTTCACCAGCTTCCTGCTCCGCACGATCAGCTGGAAGATCATCCTCGGCGACGTCGGGCCGATCATCGGGCCGCTCAAGGGCATCGGCGTGCTGCCCCAGGACTTCCACATCCTGGCCACTCCGATGGCGGTCATCGCCGGCATCACCTACAACTTCCTCCCGTTCATGACCCTGCCGGTCTACGTTGCCCTGGAGAAGGTCGACGTCCGGCTCGTCGAGGCGGCCAAGGACCTCTACGCGGGGCCCTGGCGTCCTGGCGGGCTGATCGCGGGCGGGATCCTGGGCGGCGCCCTCATGGGCGTGCTGGGCCTCGTGTTCGGTGTCGACTGGGCGGTCTTCGCCGTCATCGGCGCGGCGTTCGGCGGGTTTGTCGGCTGGTTCCTGGTGTCCGAATCGTTCATCCGCGTGACGTTCCCGCTGTCGCTCTCGGGCGTGTTCGCCGGCGGCCTGCTGACGTTCATCCCGGCGATCGGCGACTACATCAACGCGGAGCTGCTGGGCAACCCGAGCACGAACATGATCGGCAACGTCATCCAGAACAAGTTCCTCACCCAGAACGACTACCCCACCGCGTCGGCCCTCTCGTTCGCGATGATGGCGGGCGTCCTGGTCGTGGTGGCCATCTACGCGAAGGTCCTCGGCACCGAGGAGCTCTCCGCCGCGGCCGCGAGGGCCTAGGTACATGACGAGTGCCGCCACCGCCCGTGTCGCCGCCGCTCGGCCGGCCCGCCAGGTCATCGCCCGGTTCTTCGACCGGTGGTCGCTGATCGTCTACACGCTGCTGGCCGTGATCTACCTGCTGCTGCCGGTCGCGGTCATCATCCTGTTCAGCTTCAACGACCCGGCCGGCAAGTCGAACTTCGTGTGGCAGGGGTTCACGATCCAATACTGGCTCGACCCCTTCGGACCGCTCGGGCTGTCGGACGCGGTCACCCTGAGCCTGGTGATCGCGTTCCTCTCGACGGCCATCGCAACCGCGCTCGGGACCCTGATCGCCCTCGCCCTGGAGCGCTACTCGTTCCGCGGCAAGGGGTTCATGAACTCGCTGATCTTCCTGCCGATGGCGACCCCCGAGATCATCATGGGCGCCTCGCTGCTCACCATGTTCGTCGCCATCGGGACGCCGCCATTCTTCCCGCTCAACTTCCTGACCATCCTCATCGCGCACGTCATGTTCAACATCAGCTACGTCGTGGTGACGGTCCGGGCACGGCTGGCGGGCTTCCCGCGGCATCTCGAGGAGGCGGCCGGAGACCTGTATGCCAACGAGTGGCAGACCTTCTGGCGCGTGACGTTCCCGTTGATCCTGCCCGGCATCGTTGCCGCCGCCCTGCTCGCCTTCAGCCTGTCGATCGACGACTTCGTCGTCACCAACTTCACGGCCGGCGGGACGCAGACCTTCCCGATGTTCATCTACGCGAAGTCGCGGATCGGGATCCCCGTCCAGGTGAACGTCATCGGCACCTGCATCTTCCTTATCGCCGTGGGCGGCGTCGCCATCACCACGCTGGCCGGGCGCCGGAAGCAGCGCTGATGGCGAGACCCGCCGAGGCGCCGTCCCGCGCCGAGGCGCCGTCCCGCGCCGCGGCTCCGCTGGGCGCCATCGGCATCGAGGAGGCGGCGCGTCTCGTCGGCGCCTCGCCGTCGGCGCTCCGCGAGTGGGAGCGCCAGGGCCTCGTGGAGCCGACGCGCACGGCCGGCGGCGCCCGGCGCTACCTGGCCGACGACGTCGAGCGGCTCCAGCGCATCCGCGCCTGGCGGACGGTCGAGGGGCTCAACGCCGCGGCCATCCGCCGCCTGCTCGACAGCCCGGCGTCGGGCGACGAGGCGCGCGGCGGACGCCATCGGCCCAACGGCGCTCCAGTCGGCCCGCCTGCCGTGTCCCCCTGGACGGCCCCCGGCGAAGCCGACTCCGGGCCTGCGCGATCCCCCGCCTCGGCCGCATGGCCGGCCGGCTCGCAGCTGCGCACCGTCCGTCGCCAGTGCGGCCTGACGCTCCGGGGCGCGGCGGCGAGGAGCGGGCTCTCGAGCTCGTTCATCTCATCGCTCGAGCGGGGCGTCACCGGCGCCTCGATCGCCACCCTCCGTCGCCTCGTCGAGGCCTACGGCCGGACAGTGGGGGAGCTGCTGGCCGGCCCCGGCCCCGCCACCGGCCGTCTCGTGCGGCCCGTGGAGCGACGCGTGCTCGATGCCGGGCGCGGCATCCGGATCGAGGACCTGTTCGCCGGACCCACGTCGCTGGAGTCGCAGCTGTTCGTGCTGGCACCCGGCGCCTCGTCGGACGGCTACTACCGCCACGTCGGCGAGGAGTTCATGTTCGTCCTCACCGGGTCGCTGGGCGTCTGGCTCGACGACCCCAACGAGTTCTACCGGCTCGAGCCCGGCGACGCGCTCACCTTCCCGTCCACCGTGGACCACCGAATCGCGGCGCTCGGCCAGGTCGAGACGCAGGTGCTGTGGATCAACACGCCGCCGACCTTCTGACACCGCGATCGACTTCGCCCGCCCGCACCCTTCGTCACCCGTCCGTCTCCCCGCCGATTCGCACCCCCGCCGACCCCGACCGCCACAGGAGGACCGCCCGATGACGCCGACCGCCCCGTCCCCTGCTGAGACGCTGCCCGACACCTCGGTCGTGCCGCCGGTGTGGGGTCGGATCTTCAACCTCCACGTCGAGCGCGGCGAGGGCTCCTGGCTCGTCACCCGCGATGGCGAGCGGTACCTCGACTACACCTGCGGCATCGGCGTGACCAACACCGGGCACGCCCACCCGCGCGTGGTCAAGGCGGTCCAGGACCAGGCGGCAAAGCTGCTCCACGGCCAGCAGAACATCGTCTACCACGAGCCGGGGCTCCGGCTCCACGAGCGGCTCCAGCACGTGCTCCCCGGGGGCCCGTGGGAGGCCTTCCTGTCCAACTCGGGCGCGGAGGCGGTCGAGGCCGCCGTCAAGCTCGCCCGCATGGCCACCGGCCGGCCCGTCATCATCGCGTTCCGCTACGGGTTCCACGGCCGCACGGCCCAGACCATGGCGCTGACCGCCGCCAAGGACGTCTACCGGGCCGGCTTCGAGCCGCTGCCGGGCTCCATCTACCACGCCAGCTACCCGTACTGCTACCGGGCCTCGGGCGGGTCCCATGACCCCTCCGAGTGCACCTGCGACTGGGAGGCGCAGCTCGACCTGCTGTTCCACCAGCTCGTCTACCCCGAGAAGGTGGCAGCCGTCATCATCGAGCCCGTGATCGGCGAGGGCGGCTACATCGTGCCCCCGCCCGGCTTCCTGCCGCGCCTGCGCGAGATCACTCGCCAGCACGGGATCCTGCTCATCGCCGACGAGGTCCAGACCGGCTTCGGCCGGACCGGGGAGCTGTTCGCGGTCCGCCACTGGGACGTCGAGCCCGACATCCTGGTCATGGCCAAGGGCATCGCGTCGGGGCTGCCGCTGTCGGGGATCATCGCCCGCGCCGACATCATGGCCAGGTTCGCGCCCAGCTCGCACGGCGGCACCTACGGCGGCAACGTCGTCTCGTGCGCAGCGGCCCTCGCCACGCTCGACGTGATCGAGGAGGAGGGCCTCGTGGCCAACGCCCGCGAGCGCGGCCAGCAGTTCCTGGCCGGGCTGCGCGCGCTCCAGGCGAACCACCCGGCGCTCGGCGACGTGCGCGGGCTGGGCCTCATGCTGGCGATGGAGTTCGTCAGGCCGGGCGAGGGCGACGGGCGGGTGCCGGACGCCGCGCTCACCAGGCGCGTCCAGGCCGAGTGCTTCGAGCGCAAGCTCATGATCCTGACCGCCGGCTCGTACGTGAACGTGGTGCGCATCATCCCGCCGCTCAACACCACCGCTGAAGAGGTCGATCTGGCCCTGCGGATCATCGCGGAGGCCCTCGACGCCGCAGGTGCCTGAGTGCATCATCGGCGCATGAGCAACGAGGGGGATCGACCGGACACGGGACCTGACGGCGAGGCCGCCGCGCGGGCGAGGGTCGACGCGCTGTTCGAGCGCTTCAACGACCTGACCCCCACCGACCTCGCCCACATCGGGCTGCGGCGGCAGGACGACGAGCACCGCCGGCTCCAGATCGAGAGGGTCGAGCAGGCGGCGCGGGCGTCGGGCCGGAGCGTCCTGCTGGGCGAGGCGCGCGCTGAGGCGCAGCGGTTCGTGTTCCACCGGTTCGACGAGGCCGCGATGAGCCCGACTTGGCTCGGCCCGGCCTGGGGCGTGTCGACGGGCGGGGTCGAGGATCGCGTCGCCATCGTGGCGGCCATCACCGATTCCGCGGCCGCCGCGGTCGTGGCCGACCTCGTGGAGCCCGACCTGGTGCGCGCGCTCTCGACCGACGCCGAGAACCTGCTGGGCTTCGCGGACGGCGAGGCGTACGAGGGCGCGATGAGCCGGGGCATCGAGCCGCCCCCGCCCGACCTCGACGACCCGCCTGGACGCAGGGCCGTCGTCTACGGCGGTGCCGTGATCGGCGGGCTGCTGGTGGCAGTCGCGGGCGCCGTCCTCGTCGCGCCGGCTGTCGGGGCGGCCGGTGGGGCCGTGTTCGCGATGATCGTCATCGCCCAGGGGCGGCGCGCCCCGGGCGACCGGCCGCCGCGCGCGTCCAGGGACTGACCGAGGCGTCGCCGCCCGCGCCCGTGCTCCGCTGTGGTCTGCGGCTCGGGTCCGCGCCCGTCCCGATCGGGACCAATGTCTCTGGGGGCAGATGGCTCGAGGGCACAGAATCGCCCCGCCGCATGCGGCACTGGAGGATGTCACGGATGGATGGTGTCGCCGCGATCGTCATCGGATGCACGATCCTCCTCGCGCTCGGAGCGGAACCGCTGCTTGAGCGCCTGAACCGGCGTTCAGCGTGGGGCGAGTTCCTCCGGGAGGACAAGGCGGGTCGAACGCTGTTCGTGCCGTTCGACTCGGCGGCCTACGTTGTGAGGGACCCGGCGGTCGTGGGCCGGATCGAGCGGCTCTCGGCGCGGGCATTGAGCCTGCTGATCGAGGACGCCGTCCTGTTCGCGGGGGTCATGTGCGCCCTGATCTTCCTCGAGGAGGAGCTGTTCTTCGGGGTTGGCGCGGCCGTCTTCGTGACCTCTTGGGTCGCGCTCATCGCGTGGGTGATCCATGAGGCGCGGGCGATCTGCGCCGGGTTGCCGCGGGCGCGGTGACGTGCGCGACGAGGTTGGCGCCGAGACAGAGCTGCGGCAACAGGATTCCGAGAACTCGCCAAGCGCGAATGGGGGCGCCCCGATGACCACCAGTCCGAAGATGACCTGCCCGAAGTGCGGTGGGCGGATGCATTCCTTCGAGCGCAGCCGCCTCGTGGTCGAGCAGTGCGAGGATTGCCGCGGATTCTTCCTTGACGGCGGCGAGCTCGAGCGGCTCATCGAGGCCGAGGGCGGGGGCTGGTCAGGCCGCGTCGGGCCGCCGGCCGACCTCCCGGTTCATCGCGGCTCCTCGTCGCGGATCCATCTGCCCCGAACGGCGAGGCGACAGGCACCGAAAGGGTGAAGCGCTCCGCGGCGCGCGCGATGGGCGTTCCGTCGCCCGAAATCGGCGAATAGTCAGAGGACGCCTACGCGCAGCTCGATATGGGCTTTGGGGCGCCGTCGTCGGTGTCCTTGGCGCTGAATCGCTGCCGGCCAGTCGCTGGAGTCGGCCCGTGCCAGTTCTGCAGTGGATCCGTAGTCGTGCTTTGACTATTCGCCGGTCTCGGGGCGCGCGGGAGCCGGTCTCGGGGCGCGCGGGAGCCGGTCTCGGGGCGCGCGGGAGCCGGTCTCGGGGCGCGCGGGAGCCGGTCTCGGGGCGCG
>JAJXUG010000033.1 GCA_021783095.1 Chloroflexota bacterium
GACCGGCCGCCGCGCTGGCGCTAGGGTCCCGGTCCGCCGATCCCCCGCCGGCTGAGTCGCGTCAGGTTCGGGAGCGCCTCCCGCGCGCACGGGCCACGCCGCGAACCGCCGGCCCGGGCCGGCGCCCGCGCACGCCGCCGCGCGCGGCGAGTCCAGCGCGACTCAGCCGGCGGCGGCGGGCGGCGACGGCCCCGGTCGGCAGCCGGCGAGCGGCTCCAGGAGCGGGACGCTGGGGCCCTGGCCTCGTCTCGTGGCCGCGCCTCGGGCGCCTCGGCTCCCAGCAAGCAGGCGGGAGCCCGAGTTGGTCAGCCTCGCGGCTGGCGCGACAGGCGGAGGAGCTCCGCGTGGTGCGCGGGCGGGGCGGCCAGACAGCCGAAGGCCCTCGTGGCACGCGAGAGGTCGAACCACGGCCCGCCCTCGGCGTCGGTGACGACCGCCCCCGCGCGCTCCGCGATCAGGCCGGCCGCCGCGATGTCCCACGCCGACATACCGGCCGTCTGGATCGCGGCGTCGAACCGGCCTGCCGCGACGTAGGTGAACGCAAGCGCGGACGAGCCGATGTTCCGCGTCACCCGCACCGCCTTGCGGACGGCCCGCGCCCGCGTCGCCACGGCGCGCCCGGCGAGCGCCAGCTGGAGCACGAGGTCGGTGCTCTTGTCCTTGGCCGAGACCATGAGCACGCGGTCGCCGAGCATGGCCGGTCCGTCCGCGGTGGCCCAGAAGGTCTCGCCCCGGAGCGGCTCGTGGACGACGCCCACGGCCGGGCACCCGTCCACGACAAGGGCGACGGACACGCAGAACAGCGGCAGCCCGTTGGCGTAGTTGATGGTCCCGTCAAGGGGGTCCACGACCCACGACCGCCCGCTGGCGAGGCTGCGCGCCGCCGCCTCCGCGCTGTCTGGATCGCCATCCCGAGCCGCGCCGCCGCGGCCGCCCCGTCCGCCGTGCGTGCGGCCCCGATGCTCGCCCGATTCCTCGGCCAGGATGCCGTCGGACGGAAAGCGCTCCCGGATGGAACCCAGGATCAGCGCCTCCGAAAGGTGGTCCACCTCGGTGACCACGTCCTTCGCGGACTTGTAGGAGACCTCCCCCACCCGCTCGTACCGCTCGAGCAGGATGGCACCCGCCCGTTCAGCCACCTCGCGCGCAAAGGCAGCGTCGACGGCGTGGCGACTCGTGGTCAGTGCTGCGGCGGGCTGGGCGATGGGCATGCGCCGATCGTGCCACGGATCGCCGGACGGCGGCGCGAAGGATCGCCCTGGGGCCGCACCTCGGCCCTGGAAGAGCCCCGACCGCGCCCCCGGAGGTGCCGACCGGCCCGGCCGAAGCGCCTGCACGAGGGGCCGTTGGACTGGGGTGGAGCGGGCGCGCGACACCCGATCCTCACGTCGACCGCCCCGAAGGAGACGTCCCCATGAACTGGCCCGCCACAGGGGTCCTGGCCGCGATCGCGATCGCCGTCGGCCTCGTCCTGCTCGTCGTGTATGCCGTGCGCCGCGGCCTGGTCGACAACGACCTCCCCGACACGTTCGCCGCCCCCGCCGTGCCGACGTCCGGGCCGGCACCCGTAGCGGGGACCCCACGGCAGTCGCGCGCCATGGGTGCCGCCGGGGCGCTGATCCTCGTCGTCGGACTCGCGCTGGGCCTGGTGACCGCGATCGGCGGCTGGGGCGGCGGGGCCGGCGGCGGCGGCGGCTGCGCCCAGTCGTGGAACGGCTGCCCCCAGGCCACGGCACCGGGCCAGCCACCGGCCAGTGCCGCACCCTGATCAGGGCCGCGCCGGATCGGGGTTCGGTGCGCAGTGGCGTCCTCAGACCCGGGCTACCATCGGTTGATGGAATCCCCCACGCTGCTCCCCGCCCATGCGGCCTTCCTCGGCGGGCGCCACTTCGCGACCGTCGCAACCCTCGACGAGGACGGCGCGCCGCGCCAGACCGTGGTCTGGTACGCCCACCTCGATGACGGCCGGGTCCTGATCAACAGCCGCCACCCGCGCCGCTGGTGCAGCAACCTGATCCGCGATGGCCGGGTCGCCCTCGCCATCACGGAGAACCCCTATCGCTGGCTCGGTTTGACGGGCACCGTCGACGAGGTCATCGACGACGTCGAGCGGGCCCGCGACGACATCGTGGGGCTCGCGCGACGGTACAGCGAGGACGGCTCAGTGGACCCGGAGACCGAGGCCGCCTTCCGGAGCCAGCCGCGGGTGACGTTCCTGATCCGGATCTCGGGCGTGCACGACCACCTGGAGGGCTGAGGTGGCCGGCCCCACCGTCGTCGCGCTGGCAGGCGGCGTTGGAGGCGCCAGGCTCGCCGAGGGGCTCCAGGCACACCTCGGCAGTCGGCTGGCGGTGGTGGTCAACACTGCCGACGACTGCGACCGGCACGGCCTGCGGGTGATGCCCGATCACGACACCGTGCTGTACACGCTGGCCGGCGTCGAGCAGGCGGCCCTGGGCTGGGGGATCGAGGGCGACACGCACGCAGTGATGGACCAGCTGGGCGCTTACGGCGAGCCGACGTGGTTCTCGCTGGGCGACCGCGACCTCGCGCTCCACATCGTGCGGACCGCGGCGCTGCGCAAGGGCGCCCGGCCCACCGAGGCCTGTCTGGCGGCGCAGCGGTCGCTCGGGCTCGCGGCCCGGATCCTGCCCATGACCGACGAGCCGGTGGCGACCGCCGTCGCGACCGACGACGGCTGGCTCGAGTTCCAGGAGTACTTCGTCCACCGCCGGCAGGCGCCCGAGGTCCGGGCGCTGCGGTTCGACGGGATCGAGGCCGCCCGGCCGACGCCCGAGGTCGCGGCCGCGCTCGACGAGGCGGCGGCCATCATCGTCGGCCCCTCGAACCCGCTCGTCTCAATCGGCCCGATCCTCGCCGTTCCCGGGATGCGCGAGGGCATCGCCGCCGCCAGGGCAAGGGGCGTCCCCGTGGCGGCGGTCAGCCCGATCATCGGGGGCCGCGCCCTCAAGGGTCCCGCCGATCGCATGCTCGCGTCGCTCGGCCACGAATCCTCCGCGCTCGGCGTCGCCCGCCTGTACGCGGACATCGTCGACGTGTTCGTGCTCGACGCGGCCGACGCGGCACTCGCCCCGGAGATCGAGGCGCTGGGCGTGCGGGCGCTCGTCATCGACACCGTGATGGGCGACGATGCGTCGCGCGCGCTGCTGGCCGACGAGGTGCTGCGCCTGCTCAACGTCGTCGGTGCGGCGTAGCCTGCGACTTGGCGACGGGCTCCGCCCAGCCGCGCGCTAGCATCGCACCGTGCACCCCGACCGTTCCGGGCCCGAGGCGGGCCTCCCCCCCACGCCGCGGCGGACCGCTGTGGTGATCCCCGTGCGCGCGCTCGAGGGCGCCAAGTCGCGGCTGGGCGAGGTCCTCGACGCCGAGGAGCGCCGCGAGCTCGTCGAGCTTCTCCTGCGGCGGACGCTCGAGGCTGTGCAGGCCGCGCCCGGCGTAGCGATCGTGGCTGTCGTGTCGCCCGACGCCGCAGCGCTGGCCGTGGCAAGGTCCGCCGGAGCGCAGCCCATCGTCCAGCACACATCAGGGCTCAACCCCGGGCTCGTCGAGGCGCGCGAGGCGCTTGCGGGGCGCGCCGAGCGCCTGCTCGTCGTGCCCGCCGACCTGCCGGGGATCACCGCCGACGACGTGGCGGCCATGCTCCTGCTGGCCGACGAGGCCGCCCAAGGCGGCCGGCCTGCCGTCGTCCTCGCCCCCGACCGCCACGGACGCGGCACGAACGCGCTCCTCCTGGACCCGCCCGCCATCATCGAGCCCTCCTTCGGCGGTGAGAGCCGCGCAGTCCACACGTCGCTGGCGGGGGCCGCTGGGGCGGCCTATCTCGAGCTGGTCGGCCGCCTCGGACTCGACCTCGACACGCCCGACGACCTGCTGCTGGTCGAGGCGAACCGCCCGGAAGCGCTCCATGTCCACTGAGCCCAGTCGGGTCGAGATCCTGGCGCTCGCCGGCCTGCCGGAGATCCGCACCGGCGACGACCTCGAGGCGATGGTCGGCGACGCCCTCGAGGCGACGCCCGGCGCGCTGCCGCTCGAGCCCGGCGACGTGCTGGTGGTGACCCAGAAGGTCGTCTCCAAGGCCGAGGGCGCGGTCGTGGACCTGCGGACCGTCGAGCCGCGTCCCGATGCGGTCGCCTGGGCGGAGCGCTGGGATCGCGACGCGCGGGCCATCGAGGTGGTGCTGCGCGAGGCCCGGCGGATCGTCCGGATGGAGCGCGGCGTCCTGATCACCGAGACGCCGCAGGGGTACGTCTGTGCGAACGGCGGCGTGGACGCGTCCAACGTGGGGCCGGCGTCGGGCGACCTGGTCACGCTCCTGCCGAGCGACCCCGACGCCTCCGCCGCACGCATCCGCGAGGCGATCCGCAGGCGCTTCGGGACCGACGTCGCGGTGGTGGTCTCCGACAGCTTCGGCCGACCCTGGCGCTGGGGCATCGTCGACGTCGCACTCGGCGTGGCGGGGCTGCACCCGCTCGACGACCTGCGCGGGGTCCCCGATGCCGACGGGCGCGTGATGAAGACCACGGTCCGGGCGGTTGCCGACGAGATCGCGTCCGCGGCCGAGCTGGCGCTGGGCAAGACGACCGGCAGGCCCGTCGCGCTCGTCCGGGGGGCGAACCCGCCGCTGGGCGAGGGGTCGATCGGCGCCTCCCTGATCCCGGCCGAGAACGACCTGTTCCGCTAGGTTGCGCGGGCGGATCCTGGCGCCCCCGCCGGTGGATCCGCCCGGGGCGCTACGATTCGCTCCATGAAGATCGGCCTGCAGATCCCCTCGTTCACGTGGCCCGGCGGTCCGGAGGCCATCGGCCCCACGCTCGCGCGCATCGCCCGCGGCGCCGACGACGCCGGATTCGACTCCATCTGGGTCATGGACCACTTCTTCCAGATCCGGGCGGTCGGCAGGGCGGAGGAGCCCATGCTCGAGGGCTGGACGACGCTCGGGTTCCTGGCCGCCAACACCGCCCGCGCGCGGCTGGGCCTGATGGTGGGCGGCGTCCACTACCGGGCGCCGGGCCTGTGGGCGAAGGCCGTCACCACGCTCGACGTGCTCTCCGGCGGGCGCGCCTGGCTGGGCATCGGCGCGGCGTGGAACGAGGACGAGTCGAGGGGCCTGGGCTTCGACTTCCCGCCGCTCGCGGAACGGTTCGAGCGGCTGGAGGACACGCTGCGGCTGGTCCACGAGATGTGGCGCGGCGAGCACGGGTCCGATGCGCCGTTCGTGGGGCGGCACACCAACGCTGCCCGGCTGCTCAACTCGCCGCAGGCGATCACGCGGCCCCACCCGCCGGTGATGATCGGCGGCGGCGGCGAGCGCAAGACGTTGCGCCTCGTGGCCCAGTACGCGGATGCCTGCAACGTGTTCGGCGGGCCGACCGCGATCCACCACAAGTACGAGGTGCTGCGCGAGCACTGCGCGGCCCTGGGCCGCGACCCCGAGGAGATCGAGCGCTCCACGCTCCAGACCGTCCGGCTCGACCTCGGCGACGGGAACGGCGAGAGCCCGGCCCAGGTGGTGGACAGGTTCGGCGAGCTGTCGGACGCGGGGGCGCAGCACGTGGTGTTCTCGGTCCGCGATGACTGGGACCCGCGGGTGATGGAGGTCCTCGCGCGGGACGTCGTGCCGGAACTGCACGCGTTGTAGTCGTCCGGCCCCAGCGCCGTGCCTGCTGCCCGAGGGCTGCGCCGGCTTGCGTCCTTGACTCGCGCGCACGTGGAGGCGCTGCGCGCTTCCTCCGCCGATCGGGCGCACACGCCGGACCTAGCGGCGCACGGACTCCCGAGACAGCGCACCCAGCGGCCCGGGTGGCGCCTCCGCCTCTGATGGGGCCGCCTGGTGCACGCGGGTCCCGCCCGTGCGTCCCGCGCAGGGAACGACGGCGCTCGCCGCAATACCCCCAGGGGGTATACGCCGGTCGTGGTAGAGTGGGTGTGAAGTGACCAACGCCCAGGGGACCATCGCCCAGCCATGACCGACCAGAACCGCCCCGACAGCCCGCTCGGGGGCCTCAAGATCAACCTCGGCACCGCCACCGAGACGCCGCTCGGCGGGCTCTCCATCGGCACCGCTGATCCGGCCGCCACGAGCCCGCTGGCGGGCAGCCCGGTGACCGAGGCCACGGATGGCGCCCCGACCGAGACCAAGGTGCTCATCATCGGGTCCGGGCCAGCCGGGCTGACGGCCGCCATCTATGCGGCGCGCGCCAACCTCGAGCCGGTTGTCATCGCCGGGTCCGCCCCGGGCGGCCAGCTGATGCTCACCAGCGAGATCGAGAACTACCCGGGCTTCCCCGAGGGCATCGAGGGCCAGGACCTCATGAACCGCTTCCGAGAGCAGGCGGAGCGCTTCGGCACCCGCTTCTTCGACCTCGACGTCGACCGCGTCGACCTCTCGGGCCGCCCGTTCCACGTCTGGGCGCAGGACACCGAGTTCGCGGGCCAGTCGGTCATCCTCGCGACCGGCGCGTCGGCGCTGTGGCTCAACATCGAGAGCGAGCAGCGGCTGCGCGGCCGCGGCGTCTCGGCCTGCGCCACCTGCGACGGGTTCTTCTTCCGAGACCGCGAGATCGCCGTCGTGGGAGGTGGCGACTCGGCCATGGAGGAGGCCAACTACCTGACGCGGTTCGCCTCGAAGGTCCATCTGCTCCACCGACGCGAAGGATTCCGGGCCAGCAAGATCATGATCGACCGGGCGTACGGCAACCCCAAGATCGAGGTCCACACGAACACCGAGGTGGCCGAGGTCCTGGGCGACGACAAGGTCGAGGGCCTGCGCCTGCGCGACGCGCGGACCGGCGAGGAGCGGTCCATCCCGATGGAGGGCCTGTTCATCGCCATCGGCCATCGCCCCAACACCGAGGTCTTCCGCGACTGGCTGCCGACCGACGAGAAGGGCTACCTCGTGCCCCACCACCACACGGCCAGCAGGATCCACGGCGTCTTCATCGCCGGCGACGTGGCGGACCACCGCTACCGCCAGGCCGTCACCGCCGCCGGCGACGGGGCACGGGCGGCGATCGACGCCGAGCGCTGGCTCGAGGCCGAGGGCATCGCGGAGCACGCCACGCAGACCGCGTGGTAGCGGGGCCGTCAGCATCCCGATGACCCCGGGCGATCCCAGGTGAGCGGCCGCCCCGGCGGTGGCGTCCGCGCGCTCGCCCGAGGCGGCGGGGGCCGCGGCCACATGATGCCGCCCAGCAACGACTTCGTCCGGGTGCCGCCCGATCGCCGCGGGCAGACGTTCCGGCGCATGGTGGCCTTCTTCGCGCCCTACCGCGCCCAGGTCCTCGTCGTCCTCGTCGCGATCATCGCGACCAGCCTGCTCGGGCTGCTCAACCCGTTCCTGCTCAAGCTGCTCACCGACAACGTCATCATCGGCCACCACTTCGGGCTGCTCAACTTCTACGTCGGGCTGATGATCGTGACGCCCGTGGTGACGGGCCTCATCGGCGTCGGGCAGTCGTACCTCAACAACCTCATCGGCCAGAGCGTGATGCAGGACCTGCGCAACGCGCTCTACGCCCACCTCCAGCGGATGCCGCTTCGGTTCTTCACCGCGACGCGCACGGGCGAGATCCAGAGCCGTCTGGCCAACGACGTCGGCGGCATCCAGTCGGTCGTCACCGACACGGCCGCGTCGATCACCTCCAACGTCGCGGTCGCGCTCTCGACGATGGTCGCGATGATCCTCATCGACTGGCGCCTCACGCTGCTCTCGCTGGGCATGCTGCCGTTCTTCCTGGTGGTCACCCACCGGATCGGGCGGGTGCGGCGGACGGTGAGCACCGAGACGCAGCAGCGCCTGGCCGAGATGACCGCGGTCACCGAGGAGACGCTCTCGGTGTCGGGCATCCTGCTGGGCAAGACGTTCGGCGCGCAGGAGCGCTCGGTGGCCCGGTTCCGCGGGCTCAACCTCGAGCTCGCGCGGCTCCAGATCCGCCAGGCGATGGTGGGCCGCTGGTTCTTCATGATCATCGGCACGATCTTCTCGATCACGCCGGCGTTCGTCTACTGGCTGGCCGGCACGCTGGCCGCCAACGGCGACCCCTCCGCGCCGACGGCCGGCGACATCGTGGCGTTCACCACGCTCCAGAGCCGACTGTTCTTCCCCATGGGCCAGCTGCTCAACATCCAGGTGGAGATCGCCGGGTCGCTCGCGCTGTTCGACCGGATCTTCGAGTACCTCGACCTCGACCCCGAGATCACCGACGCGCCCGACGCGGTTGAGCTGGCGCCCGACGCGCTGCGCGGCGCGGTGGCGTTCGAGGACGTGTCGTTCCACTACCCCGTGGAGGCGGCGGCGCCCAGGCCCGCCGCCACAGCCGAGGCGGGAGCCGAAGCCGAAGCCGAAGCCGAAGCCGCGGACAGCCTGGCCACGGCGGTCCCCGAGCCGCCGCCCGCGCCGTTCGGGCTCGACGACGTCAGCTTCGAGGCCAACCCGGGCGAGCTCGTCGCGCTCGTCGGGCCCTCGGGTGCAGGGAAGACCACCACGACGTACCTGATCCCGCGACTCTACGACGTCGAGTCCGGACGGGTGACGATCGACGGGCTCGACGTCAGGAGCGTCACGCTGGCCTCGCTGGGGCGCGCGATCGGCTTCGTGACCCAGGAGACGTACCTGTTCCACGCGTCCATCCGCGACAACCTGCTGTTCGCCAAGCCGGACGCGACCGACTCGGAGCTCGAGGCGGCGGCGCGCGCGGCGGCCATCAGCGAGCGGATCCGCGAGCTGCCCGATGGGTTCGACACCATCGTCGGCGAGCGGGGCTACAAGCTCTCGGGCGGCGAGAAGCAGCGCGTCGCCATCGCCCGGGTCCTGCTCAAGAACCCGAAGATCCTCATCCTCGACGAGGCCACCTCGTCACTCGACACCGTTTCGGAGCGGCTCATCCAAGCGGCGCTGGCCCGGCTGACCGAGGGGCGGACCACGATCGCGATCGCCCACCGCCTGTCCACGATCCTGCGTGCCGACCGGATCCTGGTGTTCGAGCGGGGGCGCATCGTGGAGCGCGGCACGCACCGCGAGCTGCTGAACCGGGACGGCCTCTATGCACGGCTCTACCACGAGCAGTTCGAGGCCGAGGCCGCGGCGCTCGCGGAGCTGGGCACGGCGTAGACGCGGGCTCGGGCGGGCGGCCGCGACGCTGCTTCCGCTCGCCCGGCGAGCGAGGGATCGCCTCGCGCGAACGCCCACCGCAGCTTGCATGAGTATGCAGAGTCATGTATAGTCATTCCATGACCTCGCTCCGACCGATCTCCGACCCCTCGAGCCTGCCGCCGGCGAGCGGCCTCGCGCGCCCGTGAGCGCGGACATCACGGGTTCGGCGATCGCGGCGGAGCGAGCGTCGTCTCCCACCTCGAGCCCGACGCCCGCCCTGCGCGGCGCACGGGCGCTCAGCGGCGGCGGGCCGATCCGCGTGGCGATCGTGGGGGCCACGGGATACGTCGGCGCCGAGCTGATCCGGCTCTTGGCGCTCCACCCGAACGTCAACATCGCCGGCCTCGTCGGGCGGGAGCGCAAGGGCGACCCGATCGCCCACATCCACCCGCACCTGGCGAGGAGCGGCCTGCGGGTCTTCGACCACGTGCCCGACGACGCGGAGGCCGTGTTCCTCGCGCTTCCGCACGGCACCGTGGCGAACCGCATCGATGAGTTCCTCGACCGGGGACAGGCCGTCATCGACCTGGGGCCCGACTTCCGTCTCCACGACCCCGCCGACTATCCCGTCTGGTATCACTTCGACCATCCCCGGCCCGAGCTGCTCGCCACCGCGGTCTACGGCCTGCCGGAGCTGCACCGCGCAGCACTCTCCGAAGCCGGGACGAAGCCGGGCGCGATCATCGGGTCGCCGGGCTGCTACGCCACCACCACGATCCTCGCCCTCGCCCCGCTCGCCCGCGCGGGGCTCATCGCGGACCTCGTGGTGGACGCGAAGAGCGGCGTCTCGGGCGCCGGACGCGACCCCAAGGCGGACCTCCACTTCGGCGAGGTCAACGAGAGCGTGAAGGCGTACGGCATCTTCAACCACCGCCACATCGGCGAGATCGAGCAGGAGCTGCGCGAGCAGTCCCCGGCGCCCGGGGCGAACCCCGGCGTCTCGGCCATCGACTTCCTGCCCCACCTCATCCCGATGACGCGCGGCATCCTGTCGGCCTGCCACGTGCGCCCCACCCGCCCGGTCAGCCAGGCCGAGCTCGACCAGCTCTACGCCGGGGCCTATGGCGATGAGGCGTTCATCACGGTGGTGCCGAGCGCCCCCGCGACGAAGCACGTCCTGGGCTCCAACGAGTTCCGCGTCTGGGCCAGGGTCGACGAGCGCAACGGCCGCGTGCTCGCGATCGGCGTGCTCGACAACCTGGTCAAGGGCGCCGCAGGCCAGGCCATCCAGGCGTTCAACGTGCTGCACGGCCTGCCCGAGCCCACCGGACTGCTCCAGCTCCCGCTGGCGCCCTAGCCGCGCCCAGCCGACCGACCCGCCGCCCACCCCGCTTACCGAGGGCCCGCTGATGCCAACCGCCGACAACCCGCTGCTCGCACCGATCGCCGACGCACTGCCGCCCGTCGAGCGCGCGTCGCGGATGCCCGCCGGGTTCGCCGCCGTCGGCACCACGGCCGGCATCAAGGTGTCGGGCCGACCCGACTTCGCGCTCATCGTGGCCACGGGCGGTCCCGTCCCGGCGGCCGCGGTGTTCACCGCCAACCGGTTCGCGGCCGCCCCCGTGCGGCTGTCGCGGGCGAACCTCCGGGCCACCGGCGGCACCCCGGCGACGTGCGGCTACGCGAGCGCGGTCATCGCGACGTCGGGCTCGGCCAACGCGGCCACGGGCGATGCGGGCGATGCCGACCAGGCCGCGATCGGCGTGGCCGTCGCCGCGGCGATGGGCGGCGAACCCATCCACGTGCTCCACCTCTCGACCGGGGTGATCGGCACGCGGCTGCCGGTGAACAAGGTGGCCGCGGCCGTCAGGCGCGTCGTCGACGAGGGGCTCGAGTACACCGACCTTGCGCTCGGCCATGCCGCGGTGGCGCTCCGGACCACCGACTCCACGACCAAGATGGCCAGCGTCAAGGCCGAGGTGCCCGGCGCAGACGGCGGCACCGTGGCCATCACGGTCACCGGCATCGCGAAGGGGGTGGGCATGATCCACCCGCGCATGGCGACCATGCTCTCGGTCGTGCTCACCGACGCCACCGCCTCCCCCGCGACGCTCCGCGAGCTGCTCCGGAGCGCGGCCGCGGTCACCTGGGACCAGCTGTCGGTCGACGGCGACACGAGCACCAACGACACCGTGTTCGCGCTCGCGTCCGGGGCGTCCGGGGCGGCCTCGGCCGACCACGACACGGCCGCGCGCAGCGCGCTCGGCTCGGCGCTCGAGGCCGTCGCGCGCGACCTCGCCCGCCAGCAGGCACGCGACGGCGAGGGAGCCACCGCGCTCATCACCTGCCAGGTCACCGGCGCCGCCGACGACGCCGACGCGCGGGCCGTGGCCCGGGCGGTCATCAGCTCGTCGCTCGTCAAGGCGGCGGTCCACGGCAAGGACGCGAACTGGGGCCGGATCGCGGGCGCCGCGGGGAACGCGCTGGTCGCCGAGGCCGCGGTCCTCGAGGCGGCCGGGCTGAGCCCCGCCGACGCCGCCGCGCGTGCCTGCCAGCCAGCCGCGGTCGACCCCGCCCGGATGCGGATCGCGATCGCCGGTCACCTCGCCTACGACGGCCCGGCCGGCGGCCCGGCCGGCATCGACAAGGGCGCCGCCCGCGAGGCGATGAACGCCGAGGAGGTGCTCATCCGCATCGACCTCGGGCTGGGCCACGGGACCGGCGAGGCGTTCGGCTGCCCGCTCACCGAGGCGTACGTGAAGGAGAACTCGGAGTACACGACGTGAGCGAGGTCGTCGTGGTCAAGCTGGGCGGGACGACGCTCGCCGAGCAGCGCCAGGTCCTCGAGGAGGTGGCGCAGGTCGCCCGTCGCCGGCCCGTCGTGCTGGTGCACGGCGGGGGCAAGCGGATGACCGAGTGGCTCGAGCGCCTGGGCGTCCAGACGCGCTTCGAGAACGGGCTGCGCGTGACGGACCCCGCCGCGCTCGAGGTGGCGGCCGCGGTCCTCCGGGGCGTCGTCAACAGCGAGCTCGTCGCGGCGCTCCGAGACGCCGGGTGCGACGCGGTGGGCCTCTCGGGCGTGGACGGCGGGCTGCTGATCGGCGAGCGGCTCCCCAACGTGGGGCTCGTCGCCACCGTCACCGGGGTGCGCCGCGACCTGATCGATTCGCTGCTCGTCGCCGGCCAGGTGCCCGTGGTGGCGCCGCTGGCCCGCGATGCCGAGGGCACCGTGTGCAACGTCAACGCCGACGACGCGGCGGCCGGGCTCGCAGCCGGCCTCGGCGCGCGGCAGCTGGTGCTCATGACCGATGTCGACGGCGTCCACGACGGCTCGGGCCGCAAGCTCGACTCGATCACGGCCGACGAGGCCGAGGCGCTGATCGCCGACGGCACGATCGGCGGCGGCATGGTGCCCAAGGTCAAGGCGGCGCTGTCCGCCCTGGCCTGGGACGGCGCGGAGGCGATCATCGCCGACGGCTCGGCGGCGGGGGCCCTCGCCCGGGCGCTCGACGACCGCACCTTCGGGACGCGCGTCTCGAGCCGCGCGCACGCGGGCACCGCATGACAGCCGTGCTCGCGAAGCGCGATCGCCACGCCGCCATCCGCCGCCTGGTCTCCGACCGGCCGATCGCGAGCCAGGGGGACCTCGTGGGCGAGCTGTCCGCGCTCGGGTTCGAGGTCACCCAGGCCACCGTCTCGCGCGACATCGCGGAGCTCGGGCTCGCCAAGGTGATGCGCGGCGAGCACTCGGTCTACGTCCTGCCCGAGGCCCTCGGCGGCCGCCGCCCGCCCAGCGACGAGCGGCTCCGCCGGATCCTCGCCGACATCCCCGTCACCGTCGGGCGCAGCGGGCTCATCGTCGTGCTCACGGGCCAGCCCGGCACGGCGAACGTCATCGCCCAGGCCATCGAGGAGTCCACGCTGGAGGGCTTCGTGGGCACGGTGGCTGGCGACAACACGCTCATCGTCCTGTTCCCCGACGAGCCGGCCCTGCTCCGGTGGCTCGACCGGTTCCATGCGATCCAGGCCCCGGCCGAGGGGATCGCCGTCACGGAGGCCCTTTCCCGATGAACAAGGTGGTGCTCGCCTACTCCGGCGGCCTGGACACGTCCGTCGCCGTCGCGTGGCTCAAGGAGCAGTACGGAGCCGAGGTGGTCACGCTGACCGTGGACCTCGGCGGCGGATCGCTGCGAGAAGGCATCGAGCGACGCGCGATGAGCGCCGGCGCCTCCCGGGCGTATGTCGTGGGCGCCCGCGAGACGTTCGTGTCGCAGTACGTCTGGCGCGCGCTCCAGGCGGGCGCCCTCTACGAGGGCGCCTACCCGCTCGCCACCGCGCTCGCCCGGCCGCTGCTCGCCCAGCTGCTGGTCGAGCTCGCCCAGAAGGAGGGCGCCGACGCGGTCGCGCACGGCTGCACCGGCAAGGGCAACGACCAGGTCCGCTTCGACGTCGCCGTCCACGCGCTCGACCCGGGGCTCCAGGTGATCGCCCCGATGCGCGTCGGCATGGGACTCACCCGCGAGCAGACGGTCGACTTCGCGAATGCGCGGGGCATCGAGATCCCGGTGACCCGCGAGGCGCCGTGGTCGATCGACGTCAACCTGTGGGGCCGCTCGTGCGAGACGGGGCCGCTCGAGGACCCGTGGGCGACGCCGCCCGAGGGCGCCTTCGCCTGGACCGTGCAGGCGGCTGACGCGCCCGACCCGGTCGAGGTCGTGATCGGCTTCGAGGGCGGCATCCCGGTCTCGGTGGACGGCGAGGACCTCTCGGGCGTCGCGCTCGTCGCGCGGCTGCACGCGCTCGGCGCCGCGCACGGGGTGGGCCGGATCGACCACGTCGAGGACCGGCTGGTGGGCATCAAGAGCCGCGAGATCTACGAGGCGCCGGCGGCGGTGATCCTGCACGCCGCGCACCACGCGCTCGAGGGGCTCGTGCTGTCGCGCGAGCAGCTGCGCTTCAACCGCTTGGTGGCCGACGAGATCGCGCGCCTGATCTACGACGGCCTCTGGTTCAGCGCCCTGTCCCGCGATCTGCGCACGTACACCATGAGCTCGCAGCGCGTGGTGTCGGGCGAGGTGCGGATGCGGCTTGACCACGGCCGGGCGTACGTCGTCGGGCGCCGGTCCCCGCTCTCCCTGTACGACAAGGACCTCGCGACGTACGAGGAGGGCGACGCGTTCGACCACGCGGCCGCGGTGGGCTTCATCGAGATCTTCGGCCTGCCGCTCCGCGTCGAGGCGGCCCGGCACGGGGCGGTGGGCAAGCACCACGGCGCGGCCTGGACCTGGACGAACCCGCTGCTCGAGACCCTGCCCGTGACGGTCGCGGAGGCCGCCGCCGCAGGCTGACGATGCCGTAGGCTGAAAGGGTGACAGCGAAGCCCTCCCGGTCTGAGGCGGCCAACACCGCACGGTCCGCGGCCGAGAAGGCCGCGCCGCCGGCGGCCGCGCCCGCCCCGCACTCTCCCGCCGCCTCCGGGCGCGTCAAGCAGCTCGCGTTCCTCCACGAATTCGCCCAGCTCCTCACCGAGGCGCGCGACTGGGACGAGCTGATGCGCACCCTCGTCGACCGAACCACGGCGGCGATCGGCGTCGAGGTCTGCTCGTGCTACCTGCTCGACCGCGACGGGGCCCGCCTCACCCTCACCGCCACGAACGGCCTCGACCGCGAGCAGGTGGGCAAGGTCAGCCTGGCCGTCGGCCAAGGCGTCACCGGGCGCGCGGCCCAGACGCGCCAGCCGGTGATGAGCCGCGACGTCACCGACGACCCGCAGTTCTCGTGGGTCCGCGGGTTCGACGTCCACGGCCTCCACGCCATGCTCTCGATGCCCCTGCTCTGGAACCAGCAGCTGGTCGGCGTGCTCAACGTCCAGACCACGGCGGTCCGCGATTTCTCGCCAGACGAGGTGGACTTCCTGGGGACGATCGCCGCACTCCTCGGCGGCCTCGTTGAGAAGGGCCGGATGCAGGCCGAGGCCGCGGCGCAGCTCGACCGCCTCTCGCAGCTCGACGCAGCCAGGGCCGAGCTCCTCGCCGTGGTCACCCACGAGCTGCGCACGCCGCTGGCCGTGGTGCGCGCCTACGTGGACCTGCTGGCGGATGCGGCCGCAGAGTACTCGGGCGAGGAGCGCCGCAACCAGGTGGAGACCTGGCGCGCGGGCACGGTGGACCAGATCAGCCGGCTCGACCGGCTGGTGGACGGGATCCTGGCGTCGGTGCGCGGCGAGGGGCTCACAGGGCTGCGCCGCGACCCGTTCGACGTCGTGGCCGCGATCAGCGGGACCGTGGGGACCCTCGCCCTGCTCCTCCGGACCCGGGCGGTCCGCTGGCACCCGCCCAACGCCCAGCTGATCGCGCGTGGCGACGAGGCGCGATTCCAGCAGGTGCTCGAGCAGATCCTCGACAACGAGGCGAAGTACGCCCCGCCCGAGGAGGCGGTGTCGATCGGCGTGTGGCGGATCGGCGACGAGGTGCACGTCTACATCACCGACGACGGGCCGGGGGTCCCGATCGGCGACTGGGAGGCGGTGTTCCAGCCGTACGTGCGGCTCGACCGGGCGCGCTCGCGCGGGTCGGGCATCGGGCTGTTCGCGGCGCGGCGCCTGATGGAGGGGATGGGCGGCCGCGTGTGGATCGAGAAGAACGGGTACGGCGGGTCGCGGTTCATGGTCGCCCTGCCGGCCGAGTAGCCGCGACCGACTGGCGCGCGAGCCAGCTCGCGGTGTCCGGCGCTCCGTACCGCCACAGGGCGGGATGGGGGTGCTCCCCCACCAGCGGGCGGCCCTTGGCGAACCGCTCTTCGAGAACGGCCGGATGTCCGCGGTCCGCGGCTCGCCGTCGAGGATCCACGCCGCCAGGCACTGCCCGATCATCGGCGCGGTCTTGAACCCGGAGCCCGAGTGGCCGCAGTCGAGGAAGAACCCGTCCGGGCCGGCCGGGCCGAGGATCGCCCGCTGGTCCGGGGACATGCCGTCCTGGCCGCGGTTCGCCGACCGGAAGTCGCCTGGACGCGGTCGCCCCACTCGGTGAACCATGGGAACGAGCGCCAGGCCAGCTCGGCCTCGACCGCGAGGTCGTCGTGCATCCGCACGAAGCCCGAGGAGCGCCCCGTGGCGCCCGCGCCGACCGAGGCCCGCTCCAGCACCAGCACCCTGGCCCCGCGCCCTGCGAGGTGGAAGGCGAGGCTCGCGCCCTGCACGCCCGCAGCCACCACCACGACGTCGGCCGTGCGGACGGGCAGCACGCTCACGAGACGACGGCGGCCTCCCTCGCCCGCAGGCGCGCGTAGCCCGGCTTCACCACCTCGGCGATCAGCCGGATCCGCTCGTCGAACGGCACGAACGCCGACTTGAGGGCGTTGATCGTGAGCCACTCCATCTCGCCCAGGCCGAGGCCGAACGTGGCGTCGAGGGCCTCGAACTCGGACGACAGCGTGACGCCGCTCATGAGCCGGTTGTCGGTGTTGACCGTGACCCGGAAGCGGAGCCGCCGGAGGAGGTCGATCGGGTGGTCGGCGATGGACGCGGTCGCGCCCGTGTGCACGTTGGAGGTCGGGCACAGCTCGAGCGGCACGCGCCGATCGCGGACGAACGAGGACAGGCGGCCGAGGGCGACGTGCCCGTCCTCGCGGACGGTGATGTCGTCGACGATGCGGACGCCGTGGCCGAGGCGCTCGGCGCCGCACAGCTGGATGGCCTCCCAGATCGACGGCAGCCCGAAGGACTCGCCCGCGTGGATCGTGACGTGGAAGTTCTCGCGGCGGACGAACTCGAACGCGTCGAGGTGCCGCGTCGGGCGGTAGCCGGACTCCGGGCCCGCGATGTCGAAGCCCACGACGCCGGCGTCACGCCAGCGGACCGCGAGCTCGGCGATCTCCATCGATCGCGCCGCCTGGCGCATGGCGGTGACGAGCGCCCGGGCGACGATCGGGTGCCCGGCCGCGGCCGCGCGGTCCATCCCGACGCGCAGCCCCTCGAGCATGGCCTCGACGACTTCGTCCGGGGTCAGCCCCTGCTCCACCGAGAGCTCGGGCGCGAAGCGGATCTCCGCGTACACGACGCCGTCGGCCCCGAGGTCCTCGACGGCCTCCGCCGCCACGCGCTCGATCGCGTCCCGGTGCTGCATGACGCCGACTGTGTGCCGGAAGGTGTCGAGGTAGAGCTCGAGCGACTTGCGGTCCGCGCCGCGGCGGATCCAGGCAGCGAGGTCGTCGGCGTCCTCAGTGGGGAGGTCGCGGTAGCGGTGCTCCCTCGCGAGGTCGACGATCGTCGCGGGCCGGAGCCCGCCGTCGAGGTGGTCGTGGAGCAGCGCCTTGGGCGCCTCGCGGATCGTGGCCGGCGTGAGCATCGGGAGCCTCCAGCTGCACCGCGATCGTACCGCGCGGACATCCGCCGGACGATGTCCATCTGGCCCCGGATCGCCTGCCCGGTCGGCGGGTCAGGCCCAGGCTCACTCCACCCCGAGCCGCCCCTTCGCCGCCGCCAACGCCTCGGCGACCCGGTTGGGCGCGGTGCCGCCCACGACGTCGGCCGCTGCCAGCGAGCCCTCGACCGTCGCGGCCGCGCGCAGGGCGGCAGCGATCCCGCGCTCGTGCGCCAGCCGTCGCGCTGCCGGGTCGTCCGACCCGTCGAGCGCCGCGCGGAACGCCTCGTCGGGGAGGCCCGCCAGCGTGGCGATCCCCTCCGCCTCGGCGCCGCCGACCAGCCCGCCCACGATGTGGTGGGCGGCGCGGAAGGGGACGCCCCGACGGACCAGGGCGTCGGCGAGCGCGGTGGCCGTGGTGTAGCCCTCCTCGGCCGCGGCGCGCATCCGCTCCCGGCTGACGACGAGCGTGGTGACCAGCCCGGTCATCACCGCGAGCGATGCGTCGAGCGTCCGGACGGCCGCGAAGAACGCGGGCTTGTCCTCCTGGAGGTCGCGCTGGTACGCGAGCGGGAGGCCCTTGATGAGCGCCAGCACCCCGGCCAGCGCGCCGATGACGCCGGCCGTGCGGCCGCGGACGAGCTCGGCCGGGTCCGGGTTCTTCTTGTTGGGCATCATCGACGAGCCCGTGGAGAAGGCGTCGGCCACCCGCACGAAGCCGAACCGCGGGTTCGACCACCAGGTGATCTCCTCGGCCAGGCGCGAGAGGTGGACCATCGTGAGGGCCACCGCGCTCAGCACCTCCACCACGAAGTCCCGGTCCGAGGTGGCGTCGAGCGAGTTGGCGCTCACGCCGTCGAAGCCGAGGTCGGCGGCCGTCGCGGCGCGGTCGAGCGGATACCCCGCCCCGGCGAGCGCGCCCGAGCCCAGCGGCGAGACGTTGAGGCGCACCTTCGCGTCCGTCAGGCGCCCGCGGTCGCGCTCGAGCATCTCGACGTACGCGAGCAGGTGGTGCGCGAGGAGCACGGGCTGTGCGGGCTGGATGTGGGTGGCGCCGGGCAGGACCGCGTCACCCTCCCGGTCCGCGAGGTCGACCAGCGAGCGCTCGAGGTCGAGGATGCCGTCGTCGAGGAGTCCGACGGCCCGCCGCGTCCAGAGCCGCATGTCCGTGGCCACCTGGTCATTCCGCGAGCGGCCGGTGTGGAGCTTGCCGCCGAGGGCTCCCACGCGCTCGGTGAGCAGGGTCTCGAGGTTCATGTGGACGTCCTCGAGCGCCGGGTCCCAGGCGATCGCGCCGGCCACGACGTCATCGCGCAGCCCCGCCAGCCCGCGCTCCAGCGCCTCGGCCTCCTCCGCCGTCAGCAGGCCCGCGCGCGCCAGCCCCCGCACGTGGGCGATCGAGCCTGCGAGGTCGTCGAGCGCCAGCTCGGCGTCGACCTCGATCGACCGCGTGAAGTCCGCCATCCGCGAGTCCGGCCCCTCGCCGAACCGACCGCCCCAGAGTCGCATGGTGCCTCCTGACCAGGTGCGTGCGGCCATCGTACCGGCCGCGAAGCGCGGCACACAGGCGGGGTGGGTTCGCTCCCGTCCAAGGACTCGACGTCACCGGATGCGAGCTGCCCCGGTGCTGGCGGCTTCCCAGTCACGCGCAGCGGCGCCACGACGTGTCGCTGCCGGAGAGGCGCCTTGGCCGGCGCCCCTCGGCGCCTGATCCGAAGGACCTTCGGACTCGGCGTCAGGCGATGCCCTGCGCTCCACCGAGCACGAACCTGGTTCGTAGGCGGTGCGGATCGGCTGGGCCACCCAAATTGCGGCCCCGAGTCCGGCTCGCGCCGTGAGCGTTGGGGCGGGACCACCAAGCCTCGCTCCGGGGCCCAGCTCCGCCCCGAACCGTTGGGGATGTTCCACCAAATCGCCCTCCGGAGCCCGGCTCGAGGCCGAACTGGTGGCGCTGGGCCACCAAGCAGGGGCACCTGTTGGTCCGTGGCCAACGAGACGCCCGGCCGGCGATCCCATCGGCCAGATTTGGTGGGACTGCGCCAACACCGCCCGATGGGGGCGCCGAGGCCGGCGCGCAGCCGAGAGGCCGGCGCGCAGCCGAGCGCGCGCGTCAGCCCTCGAGCGCCTCGCGCAGCCGGAGCGCGCCCTCCTCGGGCGTCAGGTCGCGCTGGGGCTCGGAGAGGAGCTCGTAGCCGACCATGAACTTGCGCACCGACGCCCGCAGGAGCGGCGGGTAGAAGTGCGCGTGGAGCTGCCAGGCGGCCGGGTCCCCCACGCCGAATGGCGCCTGGTGCCAGCCCATCGAGAACGGGAACGGCTTGCAGAACAGCGCGTCAAAGCGACGGTTGAGGTCCTGGAGCGCCTCGGCGAGGTCGTCTCGACGCGTGCTGTCGAGATCGGCCAGGCGCGATGTGGGCTCGAGCGGGACCAGCATCGCCTCGAACGGCCAGCTGGCCCAGAACGGCACGAGCGTGAGCCAGCCGTCGGCGTCGCGGATCACTCGGGGCCCGCCGCGCTCTGCCTGCGCGTAGTCGACCAGCAGCCGACGGTCGGTCTCCGCCAGGTGGAGCTGCTGCTGCTCGAGCTCGAGGCTCGCCTGCACCGGGAGGGCGTCGCCCGACCAGATCTGGCCGTGCGGATGGGGGTTCGAGGCGCCCATCGCAGCGCCCCGGTTCTCGAACACCTGAACCCAGCGGTAGCGAGACCCGAGCTCGGTCGTCTGGTCGGCCCACACGTCCACGACGTGTCGGATCGAGGCGGCGTCCATGCCCGCGAGCGTGACGTCGTGGCGGGGCGAGAAGCACACGACGCGACACGTGCCGCGGGTGCCCTCCGCGCGGAACAGCCCGTCGCCGACGCGCGCGTCGGATGCGTCCGGCCGGAGGGCCGCGAAGTCGTTGGTGAACACGAACGTCGAGGCGTAGGCCGGGTTCACGTCGCCGTTCACGCGCGTGTTGCCGGGGCACAGGTAGCAGTCCGGGTCGAACTCCGGCCGCTCCTCGGGCGGCTCGGGCTCTTCGGCTCCGAGCCACGGCCGCTTCGTCCGACCGGCCGACACCAGCACCCACTCGCCGGTGAGGGCATTCCGACGCCGGTGCGGCTCGTCGTCGAGCGTCGCGAGGTCGGTGTCGTCGGGGCGGCTGGGGTCAATGGGCACGGGCTACCTCGGGGCGATTCGCGGACCGCGGGGACGGAACTGGCTGCGCGACCAGGTCCGTGGGGACCTGCGCGAGGATGACCTCCGGGATCGCCTCGGTGACGGCCGCGAGCGCATCGGGGGCGATCGAGGCGTCGGTGATGAGCACGTCTGCCTGGTCGAGCGTGGCGATCGACGCGATGCCGACGACGCCCCACTTCGTGTGGTCCGCCAGCACCACGAGGCGCCGGCCGGCCTCGATCAGCGCCCGATCCGTGTCGGCCTCCATGAGGTTCGGGCAGGTGAAGCCCGCCTTGGCGTCCATGCCGTGGACGCCCATGAACACGATGTCGAGGTGGACCGTCCGCAGGAGCGCGGTGGCGAATGGGCCGACCAGCGCCTCGGAGGGTGTCCGGACGCCGCCGGTCAGGATCACGGTCTGGTCGTGGCGCCCGGAGCGGTTGAACACCTCGGCCACCTGGAGCGAGTTGGTCACGACCGTCACGCCCGGGATCTCCGCGACGAGCCCCGCCAGCGCGCAGGTCGTGGTGCCGCCGGAGAGGGCGAGCGCCATCCCGGGCTGGACCATGCGGGCCGCCTCAGCGGAGATGGCGGCCTTCTCCGCCTGCTGGAGGGCGGACTTGGCGATGAACCCGGGCTCATAGCTGGCGAGGCGGGAGGAAACCGTGGCCCCCCCGTGGACCTTCTCGAGCAGCCCCTGATCGTGAAGGACCTCCAGGTCGCGCCGGACGGTCATGTCCGAGACCTCGAACTCCCGCACGAGATCGGCAACCCGGACTGCACCGATCTGACGCACGCGATCCAGGATCATTGCCTGACGCTGGCGAGCGAGCATTCCCTCCGCTCCTGAACCCCTGCCGGCCAGCTCCTCGACCCGTCCGCGGCGGCGAACGACTGGCGGCCGTGATCATGATCGCCCCGACAGTCACGGAAAGTCAACGCAGATCAACAACAATCACTGTTGAAACGGGTTCGAGTCTCTTGACAATCGGGCTACCGCATCGCAACAATCCGATTGTGGCCTGCCCTCGCGGGGACATGTGCGCGGGGCGTCACAGAGGAGGATCCACATGGCTGATCTTGGCCTGCGCTCGGTCTCGCGCCGGACGCTCCTGAAGGGCGGCGCCGCGGTCGCAGCCCTCGGCGGCGTGTCCGCGTTCCTCGCGGCATGCGGCGGCTCGAACGCGACGCCGTCGGCGGCCGCGTCCGCATCGGCAGCAGCCCCCTCCGTGGCGCCGTCTGTGGCCGCTCCGTCCACCGCGGCTGCGCCGTCGGCCTCCGGCACCGTCACCTTCGGGTCCAACTACTCGGACGCCGTCCCGAAGAAGGCCATCGCCGACGTCATGACCGCCTTCACCGCGAAGACGGCCATCAACGTCACCATCAACACGGTCGAGCACAACAAGTTCCAGGACACGATCAACGCGTACCTGCAGGCCACGCCGGACGACGCGTTCACCTGGTTCGCCGGCTACCGCATGCGCTTCTTCGCGGCGCAGGGCCTTGCGACCGACATCAGCGACGTGTGGGCCAACATCGGCGCCAACTTCTCCGATGCGTTCAAGACGGCCTCCACGGGCGACGACGGCAAGCAGTACTTCGTGCCGCTCTACAACTACCCGTGGGTGGTCATCTACCGGAAGTCGTTCTGGACCGAGAAGGGCTACCAGATCCCCAAGACGATCGACGACTTCACCAAGCTCGGCGATCAGATGAAGAAGGACGGGCTCATCCCGCTGGCCTTCGCCGACAAGGACGGCTGGCCGGCCATGGGCACCTTCGACATCCTCAACATGCGCCTGAACGGCTACGACTTCCATGTCGGCCTCATGGCCGGCAAGCAGAAGTGGACCGATCCGAAGGTCAAGGCCGTGTTCCAGAAGTGGGCGCAGCTGCTCCCCTACTTCGACCCGGCGCCGCTGGGCAAGACCTGGCAGGAGTCCGCACAGGACCTGATCAGCAAGAAGGCCGGGATGTACTTCCTGGGCACCTTCGCCGGCCAGCAGGCCACCGACCAGGCGACCCACGACGATCTCGACTTCTTCGCCTTCCCGACTCTCGGCACCCAGTACGACTCCGAGATGGGCATCGACGCCCCGATCGACGGGTTCATGGTGTCCTCGAAGGCCAAGAACCTCGACGGCGCCAAGGCCCTGATGGAGTACCTCGGCTCGGCGGACGCGGCGAACATCTACCTCGCCTCGGATTCCAACGACGTCGCGGCCAACAAGCAGGCCGACACCAGCAAGTACAACGCGTTCCAGAAGTCGAGCGCCGCGATCATCGCCGCGTCGGGCAAGATCGCCCAGTTCCTCGACCGCGACACGCGTCCGGACTTCGCCGGCGCGAACGGCATGCAGTCATTCCTGCAGACGTTCCTCAAGGCCCCGACCCAGGACCTCGACAAGTTCCTGACCGGCATCCAGGGCTTCTACGACAGCCTGCCGCCGCAGTGACGCTGACCGCATAGAGAGATCGCTGGAACGGCCATGGACTCCTCCTCCGTTCCGGCAGTCGCCCCGCCGGCCTCCGCCGGCGGGGCGACTGCGTCGCTCCCCGGGAGGCGGCGCCGCAAGCGCTTCAGCGTCCTGACCCGGCGCGACAAGCTGACGCTCGGCCTCATGGTCGGCATCCCGGCGTTCATCCACATCTTCCTGATCTGGCTGCCCACGATCGGCTCGATCGTGCTGTCGTTCACGAGCTGGAACGGGATCGGCGGCCTGGACAAGATCAAGTTCATCGGGTTCAAGAACTACGAGAACCTGTTCTCCAACTATCCGCCCTTCTGGCCGGCCTTCGAGAACAACCTCATATGGCTGGCGGTCTTCCTGTTCATCGCGACGCCGCTGGGCATGCTGATGGCGGTGATCCTGGACCAGAACATCCGGGGGACCCGGATCTACCAGAGCGTCCTGTACATGCCGGTCGTGCTGTCGCTCGCGATCGTGGGCTTCATCGCACAGCTCATGTACTCGCCCGGCATGGGCTTCATCAACAACTTCCTGCAGGCGGTGACGGGCGACCCGAAGTGGGTCGCGTCCGGGACGGCCATCGACTGGCTCGGCACGCCCGGCCTCAACTTCGCCGCAGTGCTGGTCGCCGCCAGCTGGCGCCACGTGGGCTACATCATGGTGCTCTACCTGGCGGGCCTCAAGAGCGTTGACACCACCCTGCGCGAGGCCGCAGCCATCGACGGCGCCAGCGCCCGCCAGACGTTCTTCCGGGTGGTGTTCCCGGTCCTCGCGCCGATCAACGTGGTCGTCCTGGTCGTGACGATCATCGAGTCGCTGCGCGCCTTCGACATCGTCTACATCATCAACAAGGGCCTCAACGGCCTCGGCCTCCTCTCGGTGCTGATCACGAACAACATCCTGGGCGAAGCCAGCCTGATCGGCTTCGGCTCGGCGATAGCGGTGATCCTGCTCCTGATCTCGATCGGCCCGATCATCTACTACCTCGCCCGGACCATGGGGAAGGAGGCCGAATGACCGCCACGTCCGCCGCGGTGGGCGCCCGCGAGGTGGTGACCGGGAAGCGTCGGCGCCCGCATTACTTCACCCACGCGTTCCTGATCCTCATGTCGCTGCTCTGGTTCCTGCCGCTGGGCTGGGCCGTCTACACCTCGCTGCGGCCCTACGGCGACACGGGAGGCAACTCGCGCGGCTACTTCTCGATCGGCGGCTCGTACAACCTCAACAACTTCTTCAACGCCTGGAGCCAGGCGGAGCTGCCGCTGCACTTCCTCCAGACGATCCTGGTCGTCGTGCCGGCGCTGGTCCTGATCCTGTTCTTCTCGTCGATGGTGGCCGTCGCGGTCAGCCGGTACAGCTTCCGGCTCAACCTCGCGATGCTGATGCTGTTCACGGCTGGCAACCTGCTCCCGCAGCAGGTCGTCATCGTCCCGCTGTTCCGGCTGTACCTGGCGCTGCCGATGTTCGCCCCGCTGTCCGACAACGGCATCTGGTACGACCAGCTGTTCGGGATCGTGATGATCCACCTGGCGTTCCAGCTGGGCTTCTGCACCTTCGTCCTGTCGAACTACTTCAAGCAGGTGCCCAAGGAGATCAACGAGGCAGCCCTCGTCGATGGCGCCACCGTGTGGCGGACGTACCGGTCGGTGCTCCTGCCGCTCGCCCGACCGGCGCTGGCCGCACTCGCGACGCTCGAGTTCACCTGGATCTACAACGACTTCTTCTGGGGGATCCTGCTCCTGCGGACCGGTGACAAGTTCCCCGTCACCTCGGCCCTCAACAACCTCTCGGGGCAGTTCTTCACGGACAACAACCTGCTGGCCGCCGGCTCGCTGATCGTGGCGCTCCCGACGCTGATCGTGTACTTCGCACTCCAGAAGCACTTCGTCGCCGGCCTGACCCTCGGCTCCACCAAGGGCTAGGCACACAGGGTCCGGTCGCGAGACCGGGCCCGCCGGTCCCAGGAGGACGCCGCCCATGACCCCAGCACCCTGGGCCGACCCCGAGCTGACCTCGCGCGGCCGGCTCCCGATGCACGCCGTCCCGCACGCCGACCGCCTGCCGCTTGACGGGACGTGGCGCTTCCAGCTCCTGCACCACCCCACCGACGCCGTGGGCGAGTCCCCTGCCGACTGGCGCCCGATCGAGGTGCCCGGCTGCTGGACGATGCAGGACACGTGGGACAAGCCGCACTACACCAACGTCCAGATGCCCTGGCCGCAGCGCCCGCCGGACGTCCCCGAGGAGAATCCGACGGGCGTCTACGAGCGGACGCTCACCGTGCCCGAGGCGTGGGCGGGCAAGCGCGTCGTGCTCCACGTGGGCGCCGCCGAGAGCGTGCTGGTCGTCTCGCTCAACGGGGTCGAGGTCGGCGTCGGCAAGGACTCGCACCTCGCGCAGGAGTACGACCTCACCGACCGCCTCGTGCCCGGCGAGAACACGCTGCGCCTCATGGTGGTCAAGTGGTCCGACGCCAACTTCGTGGAGGACCAGGACCAGTGGTGGCACGGCGGCATCACCCGCCCGGTCTACCTCTATGCGACCGGCGCCACCTACCTCGCCGACGTCCAGATCGACGCCGGGCTCGAGGCCGACAACGCCACCGGGACGCTCGGGCTGGAGGTCCACGTGGGCTGGCGGCCGGGCCTCCGGGGTCCCGGCTGGAGGATCGAGGCGAGCCTGGAGGGGCTGGATGCCGCCCTGCGCGCCGACGTCCCGGCTGCGCCGCCCCCCACGGGCTCGTCGGGCGACTTCGCCGTGCCCGGCCCGCCGCGACGCGGCCGCCTCGACCTCGAGAGCCTCGCCGCCGCCAATGCCATCACCGACCCCGACGACCTCGCGATGTGGGAGCGGGCGAAGCCGGAGGTGATCCCGCCGCGCGTCGGCGTGGCGGAGCTCGTGGCGCGCATCCCGGGCGTGACGCCGTGGTCGGCCGAGACGCCCGCGCTGCGCACGCTCGCGGTGTCGCTCGTGGCGCCGGACGGGAGCGTCGTCGAGCGCGTTGAGCGGCGGATCGGGTTCCAGCGGGTGGAGGCCACGCGCAAGGAGCTCCTCGTCAACGGCCGCGCCGTCCTGCTCCGGGGCGTCAACCGCCACGACTTCGACCAGCAGACCGGGCGCTTCGTCTCGCCCGAGGACATGCGCGCCGACGTCGTGCTGATGAAGCGGTTCAACGTCAACGCGGTGCGCACCTCGCACTACCCCAACGACCCGCTGTTCCTCGACCTGTGCGACGAGCTGGGCCTGTACGTGATCGACGAGGCGGACATCGAGAGCCACGCCTTCTACGAGGACGTCTGCGAGGACCCGCGCTACCGGAGCCAGTTCGTGGACCGCGTCGCCCGGATGGCCGTGCGGGACCGCCACCACCCGTCGGTGATCCTGTGGTCGCTCGGCAACGAGTCGGGCTACGGCGCCAACCACGACGCCGCGGCCGGGTGGCTGCGCCGATTCGACCCGTCGCGCCCGCTCCACTACGAGGGTGCGATGAAGTTCGACTGGTCGAGCGCCCAGACCGCGAGCGACGTCACCTGCCCGATGTACCCGCCGATCGCCGCGATCGTCGCCCACGCGCGGTCCGACGAGCAGCGCCACCCGCTGATCATGTGCGAGTTCAGCCACGCGATGGGCAACTCGAACGGGACGCTGGGCGAGTACTGGGACGCCATCGAGTCGACCCCCGGGCTCCAGGGCGGCTTCCTCTGGGAGTGGCGCGACCACGGCCTGGACCAGCGGCTCCCCGACGGCCGGATCCGCCACGCGTATGGCGGCGATTTCGGCGACAAGCCCCACGACGGGACCTTCGTCACCGATGGCGTGACGTTCCCGGACCGTGCGCCCAAGCCGGGCCTGTGGGAGCACAAGCACCTCGCCGCCCCGGTGCGGGTCGTGTCCGGGCCGGACGAGGCGCGGCAGGGCCGCGTCACGCTCGAGAACCTCGGGCAGTTCCGCGACCTTCGGTGGCTGCGCGCAACGTGGTCCATCGACGCGGACGTGGTCGGCGGCTCTTTGGCTGGCGGCGACCTCCCGCTGCCGGACGTGGCGCCGGGCGCTCGAGCGGACATCGCGATCCCACGGTTCAGCCTGCCCGAGGGGGACGGCGAGCGATTCCTGACGCTGCGCTTCACGCTGGCCGGGGCGGCCGGGTGGGCGCCGGCCGGGTTCGAGGTCGGCTGGGCGCAGGTCGCTCTGGACCGAGCCCCAGCCGGCGCGGGTGACGGAGCCGTCTGGACGGGCGACGTCGACCTCGACGCCGACGGCAACCTCGCATACCCGTCATTCGCGGTGTCCCCGGCGCTGACGCTCTGGCGCGCGCCCACCGACAACGACCGCATCGGCGGCATGGCCGGCCGCTGGGCCGCCTGGGGGCTGGCGAGGCTGGCGCGAACGCTCGAGGGCGTCGAGCACACGCCGGCCGCGGTTATCGTGCGCTCGACCTGGCGGACGGCTGCCGGGATCGAGGTGCCGCACACGGCAAGCCTGTCGACCGATGCCCGAGGCCGCATCCGCGTAACCGAGTCCGTGGAGGTCCCGCCCGTCCTCGCGGACCTGCCGCGGGTGGGCACGGTGCTCACGCTGGCCCCGGGCCGCGAGCGGGTGTCGTGGTTCGGCAGCGGCCCGCACGAGACGTACCCCGATCGCGCCCGGGGCGGGCGGGTCGGCCGGTGGGCCTCCACGGTGACCGACCAGCTCGTCGCGTACGTCCGGCCGCAGGAGAACGGCGGTCACGCCGGGGTGCGCTCGATCGACGTCGGCGACGTGAGGGTCCGGCTCGACAGGCCGCGCCAGGCGTCTGCGCTGCACGTCACCGCGGGCGACCTCGACGCCGCCACCCACGACGACGAGGTCACCCCGCGACCGGAGACGTTCGTCACCATCGACGCCGTCCATCGCGGCGTCGGCACGGCTTCGTGCGGCCCGGATACCCTGCCGCAGTACCTCGTCCCGACCGGGACGCACACCTGGACCTGGACGCTCGAGCCGGTCCCGCTGGAGACGTCGACCCCATGACCATCGCCTGGAACCCCGAGACCCGGGAGTGGCACCTTGGCAACGCCCGGACCTCGTGGGTCCTCGGCGTTCTCGACAACGGCTGGATCGGCCTGTTCCACGCGGGTGCGCCGCTTGCCGTGGGGCCGTCCTATCGCCACCTCGGGCCGACGGGCTTCACGGGGTTCGACAATCGCGTCGGCGAGCCCGTGGCGCTGGCGGTGCCCGGCCCGGGCGTGGGCGACTTCCGCGGCCCGGCGCTCGTGGTGGAGGGCCCGGGCGGCTCGACGGTGCTCGACCCCCAGTACCGCGCGCATCGCATCACCGCGGGCAAGCCCGGGCTGCCCGGCCTCCTGCCCGCGACCTACGTCGAGGACGCGGCCGAGGCCGACACCCTCGAGATCGACCTTCGTGACGCGCCGACTGGCGTCACCGTCACGCTCTCGTTCACGCTGTTCCGCGACCAGCCGATCGTCGCCCGGTCGATGCGGGTCGCGAACGGCGGCGCGGGGCGCGTCGTGGTGCGCACCGCCATGAGCGCCACGCTCGACCTGCCCGATGACGACTGGCGGCTGATCACGCTCTCGGGCACGTGGGCCCGAGAGCGCTTCCCGCACGACCGCGCGCTCGTCCCCGGGCGCCAGGGCGTGAGCAGCCTGCGTGGGGGGTCCGGCAACGAGCACAACCCGTTCCTCGCGCTCCGCCGGCCGGCCACCACCGAGGCCACCGGCGAGTGCTGGGGCATCGCGCTCGCCTGGTCGGGCAACTTCCTCGCCGAGGCTGAGGTCGGCCACTTCGGGACCACCCGCGCCCGCATCGGCGTCAACCCCGAGCACTTCGCCTGGCCCCTGGAGCCCGGCGAGAGCTTCGCCACCCCGGAGGCGCTGCTCGCCTGGAGCGACGCCGGCATGAGCGAGATGAGCGGCGCGCTCCACGGGCTGCTGCGCCGCCGGATGGCGCGCGGCGAGTGGCGCGATCGTCCGCGACCCGTGCTCCTCAACAACTGGGAGGGCACCTACTTCGACTTCGACCACGACCGCATCGTGGCCATGGCCCGGGCCGCCAAGGCGATGGGCATGGAGCTGTTCGTGCTCGACGACGGCTGGTTCGGCCGCCGCGACGACGACCGCCACTCGCTGGGCGACTGGGTGGTCAACGAGGGCAAGCTGCCGCACGGGATCGACGGGCTGGGGCGCGAGGTCAAGGCGCTGGGCCTCCTGTTCGGGCTGTGGATCGAGCCCGAGATGGTCAACCCGGACTCGGACCTGTTCCGCGCGCACCCGGACTGGGCGATCGGCGTCCCGGGTCGCATCCGGACCGAGTCCCGCAACCAGCTGGTGCTCGACTTCGCGAACCCGGCGGTCGTGGACCACATCGCCGACGCCATCGGGGCCGTGGTTGCCAGCGCGCCGATCGACTACATCAAGTGGGACTGGAACCGCTTCATCACGGAGCCGTTCTCCCCCACCCTGCCGCCCGAGCGCCAGGGCGAGTTCTTCCACCGCTACACCCTCGGCATGTACGACCTGTACGAGCGGCTGACGACGCGATTCCCGCACATCCTGTTCGAGTCGTGCGCGTCGGGCGGGGCGCGGTTCGACGCCGGGATGCTCGCGTGGGCGCCGCAGGCCTGGACCTCGGACGACACCGACGCCGTGGAGCGGCTGCGGATCCAGTGGGGAACGTCTCTCGCGTATCCGCTCTCGTCGATGGGCGCCCACGTGTCGGCGGTGCCGAACCACCAGACGGGGCGCGTGGCGTCGCTCGACTTCCGGGCCGCCGTGGCCATGTTCGGGGCGTTCGGGTACGAGCTGGACCCGACGGCGATGAGCGATGGCGACCTCGCCGCCGTGCGCCGCCAGGTGGCGTTCTACACCGAGCGCCGCGACCTGTTCCAGTACGGTCGCTTCGCGCGGCTGCGCTCCCCGTTCGGGGGCGACGGCAACGAGACCGCGTGGATGGTGTCGGCCGAGGACGGGTCGCGGGCGATCGTCGCCCATTACCGCGTGCTGTCTCGTCCCTGGCCCACGTACGATCGGCTGCCCGTCCGCGGTCTCGACCCCGCGGCGCGCTATGCGGTCACGTGCTGGGAGGGGTTCGACGCGCCGATGCCCACGATCGAGCGCGGGGGCGACGAGCTCACGCGCGTCGGGCTGGGGATCGAGCCGCCCGACCCGATGCCCGGGGGCGCCTTCGCCGACGGCCACCGCATCGTGCGCGGCGACTTCACCGCCCGGCTGTTCGACCTGAGGCGGCTCTGAGTAGCGTCGCGAGCGTCAAGCCACTCTGTTGAGTCGCGTCAGCCTCGTGTCCTCATGTCGAGTCAGTCGCGTCAGCCTCGTGTCCCCATGTCGAGTCGAGCAGGACTCAATTCCCGGATGGCCGCGCTCGCCCCGGCCCCGAGATCCGCGGTCTTGGCGGTGCGCCACGCACGGTGGGTCGCTCGATGATGCGCACGTGACTCAAGGCGCGGGCCTCGGGCGGGGGCCGGCGCCATTCAGCGCCGCCGCCCACGATGTCCGCTCAGACGGCGGAGCGCAAGTTGAGCGCAGGAACCGAGGTCCGCCGCGCGAGCCCCGCACGCAGTCCCTCAGGCGAGCCGGCGTGCCCCAGCTGACGCCTCGACTTCGAAGACCCGGGGCGTGAGGCCCGTGCGCTCCGGGTAGTCGCGCAGGACCCTCTCGCGGAGCAGCGGGACGGCGTCGCGGTGCACCAGGTTGATCGTGCAGCCGCCGAAGCCGGCGCCCGTCAGCCGAGCGCCGATGACCCCGGGCGTCGCCTGCGCGATCTCGACCAGCGTGTCGAGCTCGGGCGAGGAGACGTCGTACAGGTCGCGCAGCGAGGCGTGGCTGGCGTAGAACAGCCGGCCGACGGCCGCGAGGTCGCCTGACTCGAACGCCGCGATCGCGTCCAGGACCCGCTGGTCCTCGTCCACGACGTGCTGGGCCCGCCGGACGGCCACGGGCTCGAGGCGGTCGCGGACGGCGTCGAGCATCGCCGGCGTCACGTCCCGCAGCGCCCTGACCCCTGGCTCCAGGGCGGCGATGGCGGCCACCGCTGCGTCGCACTGCGCCCGGCGCTCGTTGTAGGCGGAGGTCTCGAGGCGGCGCGGAGAGCCCGAGTGGCACGCGACCAGCGCGAGGTCCTCGCCGACCAGCCGGATCGGGCGGTGCTCGAGGCTCCGGCAGTCGAGCAGGAGCGCGCTCGACGGCTCGCCGAAGATCGACGCGAACTGATCCATGATCCCGTTGTTGAGCCCGATGTAGCCGTTCTCCGACCGCTTCACGAGGTGGACGAGCCGCATGGGGTCGACGCCGGGCCGCTCGCCGCCCGACAGCGCCCAGGCCGACACCACCTCGAGCGCGGCCGACGACGACAGCCCCGCGCCCTGTGGCAGGTCCGAGGCCAGCACGCCGCGGAATCCGTGCGCGGGCAGCCCGGCCTCGGCCAGCGCCCAGCCCATCCCGGCCACGTAGTCGATCCACGCATTCTGGCGATCCCCCGGCGCGGCGGCGGCGAACTCGCGAGTCTCGCCGGTCTCGGCGAGGGTCAGGCGCGCGATGCCGTCGTCGGTGGGGGCGAGGGCGATCGCGATCCCCCGGTCGATCGCCACCGGCAGCACGAAGCCCTCGTTGTAGTCGGTGTGCTCGCCGATCAGGTTGACACGGCCGGGCGCGAACACGACCCGGATGTCGCCGGTGCGCGCAGCGGCTTCTGGGTGGACCTCGCGGAGGCGCGCTGCGAGCGCGTCCGGGTTGCGGGCGAGGTCGGCGGCGGCGCGATCGGCGTGCGGTTCGGGCATGCACCAAAGCCTACCGAACCGGCCCGTTCGGCGCGGACCCGGGGAAGCCGGAGGAGCCCGGCTGAGCCCCCAGGTCGCCCAGCAGGTACCGCGTCAGCGTCGGGCCGATCAGCGGCGCGAGCTCGTCAGCGCGCATTGAGGCGATCGGCTCCAGCTCCGCGACGTAGCGCGCCATGGCGAGGCCGATGAGCTGGCTGCCCACGAGCGTCGCCCGCATCGCCGCGTCCGGCGTCCCGAGCAGGCCGGCGATCGCCTGGAGCGGCCCGTCGACGAGGACGCCGCGGAACATCGCGGCCGCCACCGGGTCCGTGGTGGCCGAGCGTGCGACACCGAGCAGCGTCGGCCGCACCTCCGGACGGTCCCAGAGACCGACGAACGCGGCGATGATCCGATCGCCGATCTGATCTGGGGATCCTGCCGCGATCGCCGGCATGACCGTCCGGATCTCGATCGGGAATTCCATGGCCGCCACGAACAGCCGCTGCTTCGTCCCGAAGTAGTGGTGCACGAGCGCCGGGTCAACCTCGGCGCGGCCGGCCACGTCGCGGATGGTCGTGCCGTCGAAGCCGCGCTCGGCGAAGATGGCGCGCGCCGAATCCAGGACGCGCCCCCGCGTGTCGCCCGAGCCCGGCCGACGGCCGCGCCGGCCGGCTGCCGAGACGTCTGGCGGCGGTGACGGGCTGGCCGGCCGCGCGCCGACGGCGCCGTTGGGTTCGGCGTCCGCTTCGGCCGCTCCGGCCTCGCCCGGCCCCTCGCCGTTCACACCACGTCCCGCCGGATCGTCCGAGACGCCACCGCCGCGAACAGACCTGCGACCGCGGCGAGCACCGTGATGTCCACCTGTACGGCCGTCACCGACAGGTCAGCACCCCGGATGAACACCTCGCGCAGGGCGTCGACCGCATACGCGAGCGGCATGACGTGGACCAGCGGCTGGAGCACCGAGGGCAGGCTGTCCACCGAGAACAGCACGCCCGAGAGCAGGAACTGCGGCACCAGCACCACCGGGATGAACTGGATCACCTGGAGCTCGGTGCGCGCGAAGGTCGACAGGAAGATCCCCAGGCTGACTGCGCCCAGGGCGAGGAGCAGCACCACGACGAACGCGAGCAACGGGCTGCCCGCGACCGAGATGCCCAGCCCGACGGCGAATCCGGGCAGGGGGCCGATGGCCGGCACGCGCACGGCCACGAGCGCCCAGGCGAGCAGCAGCGCCACCTGGACCATGGCGAAGAAGCCGAAGCCGAGCGTGTACCCGGTCACGACCTCGCCCCGGGTCACGGGCGTGGCCATCAGCCGCTCCAGCGTCCCGCCGGTCCGCTCGCGGAGGAACGAGACGCCGGTGAGGAGGTAGACGAAGAAGTACAGGAAGAACGCGACGATCGCGGGCGCGAACGGCGCCATGGGGTCGGAGCTGGGCGCGCCGTACACGGTCGCGTGGGTGATCGCGGGCAGGACCGCGCCCATCGACGATGCCAGACCGCCGAGGACGGCTTGACTCACCGCCGCGATCTGAGCCGTGTCGCCGGAGGGGTCCAGACCCTTGGTCAGGAGCGTGATCGTGGCGCCCGTGCCAGGGGCGAGGCTGGCTGGCAGCAGAATGGCGATGCTCGCGCTGCCGTCCCGAACGGCGGTCTGAGCCTCGTCGACCGAGTTGGCATGCGTGACGGCCATGCCGGCGGCCGTCAGCGCCCCCTCGAGCCTGTCCGAGACCAGCGTGGCCGCCGGGCCGGACCCCTGGCTCGCGACCGCGACGTGGACGTCGGGCCCCGACGCGTCGCGCAGGATGAACGTGAACAGCCCCGTGACGAGGATCGGGGCGATGAACAGCAGCGCGAGCGACGGCCGGTCGCGCCGGATCTCCACGATCACGCGGCGGACGAGCGCCCGGAGACGTCGCGGGCTCATGCGGCCACCGCCGTCTCGCCGGCGAACCGCAGGAACGCCGCCTCGAGGTCGTCGGTGCCCGCCTCGGTGCGGAGCTGCTCGCCCGACCCGCGGGCGATGACCTTGCCCGCCCGCATGAACAGCAGCTCGTCGCAGCGGTCCGCCTCGTCCATGACGTGGCTCGACACGACGATGGTGGTGCCCGCGTCGGCGAGGCGGCGGAAGTGGCCCCAGAACTGGACGCGCAGCAGGGGGTCGACGCCCACGGTCGGCTCGTCGAGGAACAGCACCGGCGGCTTGTGGACGAGCGCGCAGGCCAGCGAGAGCCTCCGGCGCTGCCCGCCCGAGAGCGTCCCCGCGATGGTCTTGGCGCGATCCGCGAGCTCCACCAGCCGCAGCGCCTCGTCCACCTGCGCCGCGTCCTCCACGCCGTACGCCGCGCCGAAGAACTGGGCGTTCTCCCCTGCCGTGAGCGCGGGGTAGACGCCGTCGCCCTGCGTCATGTACCCGATCCGGGCAAGGTTGGCGCGGTCCGGCATCCGGACGCCCAGGACGTGCGCCGTGCCCTCGGTCGCGCGGGTCATCCCGGTCAGCAGCCTGATCAGGGTGGTCTTGCCCGAGCCGTTGGGCCCGAGCAGGCCGTAGATCCGGCCGGGCGCGAGGTCGAACGTCATGCCGTCCACGGCGATGACGGGACCGAACCGCTTCACGAGCCCGACGGCGCGGATGGCGGCCCCTCCCGCGTCGGGCGCCGCGGGCGGAATCGGGTCAGAATTCATCATGCGTTGAATTCTACGTCGGGCGCGCAAGCGGGTGCTTGACGACTTCCCCGCGCGGCAGGGTTGCACCCATCGGCGTTCCGGCGCTCGCGCCGCGCCGCATCGACCGGCGTCTCTCGTGTTCTGCGCCTCGGCCCCCGGAGCGCCTCCCGGAGGCGCTTGTCCAGTCCGCGGGAGTCGACGAGCCGGTCTTCGCAATCTTCGGGCGCCTTGGCGCCTCCCGGAGGCGATCCGGGGGCTGCAGGTTGCGACGCCTCGCCTCGTCGCCTCCGGGAGGCGATCCGGGGGCGCTCCGCCGAGAGCGGCCAACAGCCTCGCCTCGACGACCCGTCAGGCCGCCGGCAGTTCCGCCATTCCCAGCCTCGGCCCGTCGGGCGCCAGGCTCCACCAGGCGGTGGCTGCACCCACGGCCGCCAGCCCGGCGGCCAGCCCGAACAGCGTCATCGGCCCGAAGCCGCCCCACAGCAGCCCGCCGCCGACGTTCGCCACGAACGAGGCGATCCCGGCCGTCGTGAGCGAGAGCAGCCCCTGGCCCGACCCCTGGAGCGCGGCCGGGAGCAGCTGGCTGATCGTGGTCACCGAGCCCGCCCACATAGCGGACCACGCGACGCCGTACAGGACCGCGACCGCGATGACGACCCCCGGCGACGGCGCCAGGGCGAACCCGGCGAACACGACCGCGAGCAGCGCGATGCCCACGGTCACCACCGCGCGCGGGCCGAACCGCACGAGGAGGCGCGACACGGCGGGGAGCGCCGCCACCTCGAGGGCCGCCGTGATCCCGACGGCCAGCCCGATGTCGCCCGACTTCCCGCCCAGGCGGTCGATCAGGAGCGGCAGGAAGGTCAGCATGGCGAACACGCCCACGTTCGCGAGGCCGATCGCCAGCAGGACGCGCGGCAGGCGCGGCTGGATCGCGAGCGCCTCGCGCATGGCCCCGCCGCGGCCCCGGTCGGACAGCTTCGCCCGCCCCACGTCGGGGATCACGACGGCCACAGCGATCACCGGCACCGCCAGCACGATGAACGCCGGGACCGCAGCCCCGTAGCCCAGCCGCTCGAAGATCGCGCCCGCCAGGAGGGACCCCACCGCGAACGCTCCCGACTGGAGCGCCCGGACCTGCCCGTACTGCCGCCCGGGATCGGCCAGCGTGTTGACGGCGAGCGCGTCCTGGAGCGGGAACAGCAGGCCGTACACCGTCGAGAAGGCCATGTAGGTGAGCCCGACCCCCACCAGCGGCAGCGGCAGCGCGAACGCCGCGAGCAGCCCGGCCGCCAGCCCGATCGCGAGCGCCAGCGCCCGCCCCCGGCCGAGGAGCACGTCGGCGAGATGGCCCCACGCGCTCGCCAGCCCGATGTAGGCGACGGACACCATGGCGCCCATCATCCCGAGCCACGTGGGCGAGACGCCGCGCTCCACAAGGATCGCCGGGGCGAACGGCGTGAAGACCGAGTTGGCGAGGCCGTTGACGATGAACAGCAGGACGACCAGGCCGACAGCCCGGCCGGGCCGGGACGGCAGCAGGCGCGCCACCCCTAGCCGAAGCGGGCGCGCAGCCGGGGCAGGATCAGCTCGCTGTAGCGCCGGATCGCCGCCTCCTGGGCCTCGCCCGGGAAGTGGAACACGAGGTGGTTGAACCCGTAGCCGACGTATGGCGCGATCTGCTCCACGTGCTCGTCGGGGTCGGAGCTGACCAGCCAGCGCTTGTGCGCGTAGGGCTCCGCCTCCTTGGCGGCCTCCTCCATCTCGAGCGCGTCGTGGATCCCCACCTTCCGCTCGCCGGGCAGCGCCAGCGCCGCCCAGACCTTGGTGTCCTCGAGCGCCCGGTCGTGGTCCGTGTCGAACGAGACCTTCATCTCGATCATCCTGTCCAGCACCGCCGCGTCGCGGCCCGCCTTCTCGGCGCCCTCGGCGAGGCTCGGCAGGAGCGTCTGGGTGTAGAGCTCCTCGCCCTTGCCGCTGGTGCAGATGAGGCCGTCCGCGATCCGCCCGGCGAGGCGCGCGGCGGCGGGCCCGGACGCCGCGATGTACACGGGCACGGGCTCGTCGGGGCGGTCGTAGATCGTCGCGTTGGCCGTCCGGTAGTGCTCGCCCTCGATCGTCAGGCGCTCGCCGCGCCACAGCTGCTGGATCAGCTGCGTGGCCTCGCGCAGGCGCGCGAACCGCTCGCTCTGCTCGGGCCACGGCACGCCGACCGGCGTCTCGTTGAGGCTCTCGCCGGTCCCGACGCCCAAAATGACGCGGCCCGGCGCGAGCAGCCCCAGCGTCCCGAACGCCTGCGCGACGACCGCGGGGTTGTAGCGCAGCGTGGGCGTGAGGACGCTCGTGCCGAGCGTGACCCGCTTCGTCGCCTGGGTTGCCGCGCCCAGCCACACCAGCGCGTTGGGCGCGTGGCCGTCGTGGTGGCGCCAGGGCTGGAAGTGGTCGCTGGTCCAGACCGAGTCGAAGCCGGCCGCCTCGGCGGCGACCGCGAGGTCGAGGAGGCGCTGGGGCGGGAACTGCTCGGCCGAGGCCTTGTAGCCGAGTCGCAGGGCGGGCATGGTGCTCCTTCCGGGACGGGAGCCGGGCTCACGTGGCTGATCGGATGCGTCAGCGCGATTGTCGCATCAGCCCGCGATCGCGAGCACGGCGGCGCCCAGCAGCACGAGGCTCGAGCCCGAGAGGCGCAGGCCGACCTCCCGCCGGGTCACGGCCTCGCGCAGCCTGAGGACCCCGTACGCCGAGGTGATGAGCACGGCCGATTCGCGCAGCGGCCCCACGATCGACACCTCGGCCCGCGAGAGGGCGAACAGGACCAGCAGGTAGGCAGCCAGCGTCAGCATGCCGGCCACGATCGCGCGCCGCAGGTCGAGCGAGCCCGCCTGGGGCGCGAAGGCACCCCCGGCCAGCCTCGGCCGCGCCAGGTCGATCATCCCCAGCCCGACGGCGCCCACGACCCACAGGATCGCCGCATAGACCCACGGCGGCATCTGCTGGGATCCCACGCGGTCCAGGCTGGTGTACGTCGCGATCGTGAGGCCAGTCAGCAGCGCGAAGCCCGCGGCCCCTCGGTGCCCGGCGTTCGCCGCGCGCAGGAAGCGCCACGGCCGCTGGACCGTGAGCAGGCCGATCAGCAGCAGGCCCACACCGACGGCCGCCCCCGCCGAGAGGCGCTCGCCGAGCAGGACGATGCCCACGACCACGATGAGCAGCGGGGCGCTGCCGCGGGCGAGCGGCGACACGATCGAGAGGTCGCCGCGACGGTAGGCGGCCGCCAGGAAGACGAAGTAGGCGATCTCCACCAGGCCGGAGGCGAACCCGATCGCGATCCCCGTCGACGGAATGGCCGGCTGGCCGAGCACGATCCAGCCCACGACCACGGCGGGCACGACCACGAGGGACGCGGCGACCATGCCGACCGTCGCGGTCCGCAGCGGGTCGCCGGCCGTCTTGAGCAGGATGTTCCAGGCGGCGTGCATGAAGGCCGAGACAAGCACGCACGCGAGGGCGATCGAATCCACCGCGGCAGTCTAGGGTCCGGGGCGCCACGCGCGACGCCCCGGACCGCAGCTCGAGGTCAGCGGGCGATGTCCCGTCGCGTCATCCCCCACGCGCCGAGCGCGATGCCGCCGACGGCGAGCACGATGCACGCCACGATCCCGACCGGATCCCACACGCCGATCATCGGCTGGCCCATGTGCGAGGTCAGCGCCAGCTGCTGGAACCAGCTGGGCAGCTGCAGGGCCGGGGCGACCAGCCCGATCAGGTACGTGACCACGACGAACACGGCGGCGAGCTCGGCTGCGAGCGACGTCCGCCACAGGCCGCCGACGGCGAACCCGATGCCGGCGGTCGCCGCGGCGAAGAGCCCGAGCGCGACGCTCCCGATCATCGCCTGCTGGGGGTCGAGCCCCCCGACCAGACCGCCGACCCCGATCCCGGCCGCGAACAGCAGGGTCATGACCACGGTCGCCAGCAGCGCGGAGACGCCGCCGGCGACGACCCAGCGGGCGCGCGCCATCGGCGTCGTGAGGACGGTGTCCAGTCGGCCCTCCGTCTCGTCCGAGGCCCACTTGGCCACGAATGTCGCCGCCCCGAAGCCGAGAGCGATGTACAGGAGCTCGGCGTAGAGCTGCAGCCAGCCGCCCGCCGATCCGAAATCGATCCCCGGGAAGATCTTCGCGAAGGTGTCGACCAGGTTCTGGCTGACCGCGATGGTGCCCGCCAGAGACGCCGCGAACGAGGTGAAGACGACCCCGAGGAGGCCGACACCGATCCCCCAGGAGAGCGCCCGCGGGAGATCCTCGCCAAACGCTCGGCTGACGGGACCCTGGACGCCCAGGACGCCCGCCGGCAGCGTGGGAAGCGACAGGCCGGCGGTCACGCCGAGGTCCCGCCTGGTGAAGAGCTCGACTCCGGCCGCCAACAGGACGACGCCGAGCACGAACTCCAGGGCGACCGCTGGCCAGTCGTAGACGCCGATCAGCGGGATGTGGTCGAAGGTCCAGGTGAACGGGCTCAGCCACATGAGCGGCCCCCCGATGGACAGGCCGTTCATGAGCCAGAGGGCCACCATCACCAGGCTTGCGACGCCGGCGGCGCCCGCGCGCCCGAGAAGCGTCGAGAGTGCCAGCGCGAACCCGCCGAAGAACAGCGCCCCCGCCAGGACCCAGACCGCGAAGCCGAGCGACGACAGGAGCGGGATCTGGTCACCCAGCAAGGCGTCGCCGAAGAGGTTCGAGCTCGCCGTCATCGCGACCGCCATGATCACCATGGCAAGCACGAGGAGGGTCAGGTGGGCCGCCAGCTTCTCGATCGCGATCCGTCGCTTGCCGAACGGCGACGTCGCCACGAGATCGAGGCTGCCGCGACGCGCCTCCCCGGCGAGGGTCCCGGACAGCGCGAAGATCGACCACAGCGCGACGCCCATCGCGAAGATGAGGCCGTACTTGAACGTGATGTAGCCGCCCAGCGTGCCGACCTTCTCCCCCATGCGGTCGACGTTCGCGAACAGCCGCAGCA
>JAJXUG010000034.1 GCA_021783095.1 Chloroflexota bacterium
GTGGCGCGGTCTGCGGCACCAGGCGGCCCAGCTGGAGCTTGGCCCGCTGGCAGGGCCGCTGCGTGCGCCGCCCCGGGGCGGGCGCGTCGGCCCGCGCCGCGCCCAAGAAATGGACCTGGCCCGGGTTCTAGCCCGCCCAGCCGTTCATCGCGATCGAGCCGGGATCGCCGGGGCTCCCGTAGCACGGAGGCACGGATCCCCCGGGTCCTGCGGCCGCCACCAGCCGGCCCCCGTTCGACGGCAGGTAGAACCCGATCGTCGTGGGCAGCACCGGGGTCGTCGCGCCGCAGTAGTTGGACACCTGCACCATCGTGGTGACCCAGCCGGAGGGCACGAGGGGCCAGGTCTTGTCGCCCGGCGACACGTGGGGCAGGCCGGACGCCCCCTGCGTCTGCGAGTCGATCAGGATGTGGCCGCCCGCGTCCACCAGTTGGAGCCGGGGCGTGCCGCGCAGGTTGCAGGTGGCGCTTGACGCGTTGGTCAGCTTGACCGTGGCGATCTGGCTGCCCGACGCACCCTGCCAGCCCGTGACCTTCCCGGTGAGCATGCCGGAGGTGCAGCTCGGCGTCGGCACGGGCGTCGGCTTGGGCGTGGGGCTCGGCGAGGCCGTCGGGCTGGCCGATGGGCTGGCCGTGGGCGGGGTCGACGGGCTGGGCGCGGTCGACGGGCCAGCCGACGTGGACGACGTGTCCGACGACGCGGCCGGGAGCACGGTCGAGGTGACGTCCGAAGACGGCGCGGCGTTGCCCGAGCAGGCAGCCACAGCCAGCATCGCCGCCAGCGCAAGCGCCCGCGTGGTCCGTCCCATCGGCATCACCCCGGTTTGCGGCCGTGCGGTCCCTCCGCCGGCGGCTCACAGCATGGCGCACGTCGCGACACCGTGCAGGGACGGCGCTGGAGGGGCGACACTGGGCCCTGACAGCGTCCCTCCCATTGCCGCCCGAGGTGATCCTGGTGTTCGTGCCCCTGTCGGTCCTCGACTTCCGTGACCGGGCTGCGGCCTACTTCGGCGAGAAGGTCGGCGTCGTCGACGGCGAGATGAACCTCACCTACCGCGCCTGGGCCGAGCGGACGCACCGGCTCGCCAACGCCCTTCACGACCTCGGCCTCCAGCCCGGCGACCGCGTCTCGTTCATCACCTACAACACCCACCAGCTGCTCGAGGCGTACTACGGCGTGCTCGAGGCCGGGATGGTGCTCAACCCGATCAACATCCGGCTCACGCCCCACGACATCGCCTACATCCTCGACCACGCGCAGTCGAAGGCGGTGTTCTTCCATCGCGACTTCACGCCACTGGTCGAGGCGATCCTGCCCCAGCTCTCGACGCGCCCGGTCTTCGTGGTCATGGAGGGCGAGCGCGGCGGGCTGGCGGAGCACGAGTACGAGGCGCTCCTCGGCGGCTCGTCGACAGAGCCGCGCCGCCCCCAGGTCGACGAGAACGGGATGGCCGAGCTGTTCTACACGAGCGGCACCACGGGGCTGCCAAAGGGCGTCGCGCTCAGCCAGCGCAACCTGTACCTCCACGCGCTCAACGCGGAGATCGCGCTGCGCTTCGACGAGGACGACGTGGTCCTGCACGTCGTCCCGCTGTTCCACGTCAACGGCTGGGGCGTGCCGCACTTCGTGACGATGACCGGCGGGCGCCACGTCATGCTCCGCAAGTTCGACCCCGTGGCCCTCATGCAGCACGTGGAGCGCCACAGGGTCACGCGACTGCTCGGCGTGCCAGCGATCTTCAACGCGGTGCTCCACCACCACGACCGGCCGAACCACGACCTCTCGAGCCTGCGCCAGCTGATCATCGGCGGGTCGCCTGCGTCACCCGCGCTGGTGCGCGCGCTCGAGCACGAGATCGGCGTCCAGGCGATCGTCGGCTACGGGTTGTCCGAGACCACGCCGATCGTCACGCTGGCCCAGCCGCGTCGGGTGCTGACCGAAGCCGAGCCCGCCGACCGTGCCGCCGAGCGGCAGGCGATGACCGGCTGGCCGATCCCCGGCACCGCGCTGCGCGTGGCGGATTCGTCAGGCGCCGACGTCCGGCCCGACGGCGAGCAGATCGGCGAGATCCTCGTCCGCAGCAACACCGTGATGATCGGCTACTACCGCGACCCGGACGCCACGTCGCTCGCGATCCGCGACGGCTGGCTCCACACGGGGGACATGGCGACTCTCGACGAGCAGGGCTACGTCGTGATCAAGGACCGCAGCAAGGACGTGATCATCCGGGGCGGCGAGAACATCAGCTCGGTGGACGTGGAGAACGCCATCGCCGCGCATCCGGCCGTGCTCGAGGTGGCCGTCGTGGCCGCGCCCGACGAGCGGTTCGGCGAGGCTCCGGTCGCCCTGGTGGTGCTCAAGCCCGGCGCCAAGGCCACCGAGAAGGAGCTGAAGGCGCACTGCAAGGCGAGCCTCGCCCGGTTCAAGGTCCCCCGCGAGTTCCTCTTCCGCGAGTCGCTCCCCAAGGGCGGCACCGGGAAGATCCTCAAGTCCGAGCTGCGCGAGCCGTTCTGGGCGGGGATGACCGAGCGGGTTCACTAGCCGCTCCACCAGCACCGGGGCCTGCGCTCGACTCGCCGTGGGGTCAAACCATGGGTCGGCCAGCCCGTCGCCGAGGGTCCACCCGGGCTCAGGCCTCGGCGAGGTCCACCCAGGGCAGCGCCTCGACCGCGGCGCGGATCCGGGGCCAGAGCCGCTCGGGCCCGAAGCGGAACGGGTCGTCGCACGGCAGCCCAGTCTCGGCCTCCGTGGCGGCGATCACGCGTCGCGCCTCGGCAGGATCTGCGATGAGCGACGTGTTGAGCGCCACGGCGACCACCCGGGACGGCGCCACGGCCGAGGCCAGTCGCTCGTGGAGGTCGATGAGCGGGGGCAACGGCGCCAGCGGGAAGACACGGTCAGGCACGTGCGTGAAGTCGTGGTCCTCGAGGCCCGGCTTGTGCACGAGCACCATCGCGTGGGGCGTGGACCCGTGGATCAGCCCCACCGTGACCGCCGAGTACGCCGGGTGGTCGATCGACCCCTGCCCCTCGACGAACACCCAGTCGCCGCGCGCCTCGCCGTCCTCGACCAGCCACTCGACGGTCCCGTTGAGGAAGTCGCTGATCAGCCGGTCAACGGCCACGCCCCAGCCCGCGATCATCATCCCGGTCTGGCCCGTCGGGACGAAGACGGCCGCATCGCCTCCCTCGCGCGCGGCCCGCACGAGCTCGAGCGAGACCGACATCTTGCCGACGGCGCAGTCGGAGCCCACGGCAAGGATCACGCGCTTGCCGGGCAGGTGCGCCCGGCCCACCGCGCAGTCGCGGCGCTCGGGCGGCCGCCGGTAGTCGGTGATGGTCACGCCGGCCGACGCGGCGGCGGCGGCGAGCTCCGGGTCATCGCCCAGGAACGTGTGCAGCCCGGACCGGATCGACAGGCCCGCCCGGATCGCCGTCAGCAGCATCGCGCGCCAGGCCGGCGGCAGCGCTCCTCCCGTCGGCGAGATGCCGATGAGCAGGACGGTCGGCTCGAGCGCGAGCGCCTCGTCGAGCGTCGCGAGGATCGGCACCTCGTACGGCACCGCGATCCACTCCGACACGCTGCGGCCGGCGTTCGCGCTGTCGATGAGCGCGACGACGTGCTCGGTGCCGTACCGGATGACCCCGAATGCGGTCTTCGCGTCGCCGAAGGTGAGCTGGCCTTCGGCCAGGATGACGATGCGCTCGGTCACAGGATCTTGGCGAGGAACGACTTCGTGCGCTCGTTGCTGGGGTTCGAGAAGAACGCCTCGGGCGTCCCCTCCTCGACGACACGGCCCTCGTCCATCATCACCACGCGGTCCGCGACCTCGCGGGCGAAGCCCATCTCGTGGGTCACCACGATCATGGTCATGCCCTCGCGCGCCAGCTCCTTCATGACCTCGAGCACCTCGCCGATCATCTCGGGGTCGAGCGCGGACGTGGGCTCGTCGAACAGCATCAGCGCGGGCTTCATGGCCAGCGCCCGGGCGATCGCCACCCGCTGCTGCTGGCCGCCCGAGAGCTGTGCCGGGTAGGCGTCGGCCTTCGCCGCGAGCCCGACCCGCTGCAGCAGGGCCTTGCCCATCTCGAGCGCTTCGACGCGCGCCATGCCCTTCACCTGCACGGGCGCCTCGATGATGTTCTCGAGCGCGGTCTTGTGCGGGAACAGGTTGAAGCGCTGGAAGACCATGCCGATCTCCTGGCGCTGGCGGGCGATGTTGGCCTCCTTGTCCTCGACCAGCCTGCCGTCCACCTCGCGGTAGCCGATGAGGTGCCCGTTCACGGAGATCCGGCCCTGCTGGATCTTCTCGAGGTGGTTCACGCACCGGATGAACGTGGTCTTGCCGGAGCCCGACGGCCCGAGGATGACGACCACCTCCTGGCGCTTGACCTCGAGGCTGACGTCCTGGAGCACGTGGAGCTTGCCGAACCACTTGTTGACGTGCTGGGCGTCCACCACCAGCTCGGTGGACGAGGTTGGGGCGCCCCCGATCGCGGCGAGGAGGTCCTTGGAGACCTTGACGTCCGTGCCGTGGATGTGGCCCGAGGGGGTGGTCATCGCATACCGCCCGAGTGAGGGGCGCCGCGGCTCACGCTGAGGGTCCTGGACCAGAACCCTGGCTCGTCATCGTTGCGGTTCAGGCCAGCGCCAAGCTTGCGCTCGATCCGCGCCTGCACGAAGCCCCAGACCGTGGTCATGGCCAGGTAGTAGATCGAGATGCCCACGAGCGGCTCGAACGGCTTGAAGGTGCCGGCATAGCGCATCTCGGCCACCATCACGAGCTCGGTGACCGTGATCACCGATGCCAGCGACGTCGTCTTGAGCATGTTGTTGAACTCGTTGCCCAGCGGCGGGACGATCACCCGCATCGCCTGGGGCAGCACGATCCGCGACATCGTCTTGCGCGGGGTCATGCCCAGGCTCTTCGCGGCCTCGGCTTGGCCGGCGTCGACCGACAGGATGCCCGCCCGGATGATCTCGCTCATGTAGGCGCCCTCGTTGACGCCGAGGGCGAGGGTGGCGGCCACGAACGCGCCGCCGATGAGCGTCGGCAGGCTGCCGTACGTGGTGGGGAACGGGTCGATGCCCCCGAGCAGGACCGGGACGCCGAAGTAGAGCAGCAGGATCTGCACGAGCACCGGCGTGCCGCGGAAGATCCAGACGTACACGGTGGCGATGCCGTGGACGACCGGGTTGCGGGACCGTCCCGCGAGGGCCGCCACGAGCCCGAGCGCGATGCCCAGCACCTGAGCCAGGATTGCCATCAGGACCGTGGTGAGCAGGGCCGGCAGGATCACCGACCAATTGGTCATGAACGAGATGAGTTCGGTCGTGTCGAACTGCATGCCGCGGCTCCAGGGGGAGAATCGGGAAGGGCGGGCGGGCGCCGGCGAGCGCCCGCCCCGAGCCTACGCTACTTGAGCATCACCACGGCGTCGGTCATGCCCCACTTCGCCACGATCTGGGCCAGCGACCCGTCGGCGTACATCTGGTCGATGACCGCCTGGACCGCAGCCTTCATGCCCGTGTCGTCCTTGCGCATGGCGATGCCGATGGGTGCGGGCGCGATGGGCTGGCCGCCGATCTCGTACTTGCCGGCGTTGGCCGGGAGGCTGTTGTAGTAGGCGACGACCGGCGAGTCGGTCGAGTACGCGTCCACGCGGCCGAGGGCCAGCTGCTGGAACGCGTTGGTGTCCTGGGTGAAGACCTGGATGTTGATCGGCGCCGAGCCCGCGGCCTTGAGCGTGGCGTTCTCGGCATTGAGGGCGTCGAGGTTGGTCGTGCCCTGCTGGACGGCCACGCTCTTGCCCGAGAGGTCCGCGAGCGTGTGGATCCCCTTGGGGTTGCCCTTGGGGACGAGCAGGCCCTGGCCGACCTTGAGGTAGTCCACGAAGTCGACCTGCTTCTCGCGGTCGGCGGTGTCGTTCATGCCCGAGATGATCAGGTCGCACTTCTTGGCGTTGAGCGACAGGATGATCGAGTCGAAGGCGGTGTTGTCCACCTGGTTCGTGACGCCCCAGACCTGCGCGATGTGCGCGGCGATGTCGATGTCCGAGCCCTGGGCGGTCTTGCCGTCGGCGGCGTAGAACTCCTCGGGCGCGTAGCTGATGTCCGAGCACCAGACCAGTTTGCCGGCCGCCTTGATGCGATCCGGGGCCACGGCCGCGGCTGCGGACGGGGAAGCGGCAGCCGACTCGGACGGAGCGGCGCTGGTCGAGGCGACGGCGGACGGGGACGCGGCCGCGGACGCCGACGGGGCGGCACTCGGCGACGCGGCGATGCTGGCCGGCGCAGAGGTCGCGGCCGAGCCGCCGGAGCAGGCACCGGCGAACAGGGCGACGGCGCCGGCGAGAGCCAGCGCGCGGGTCGAGGTCAAGCGCATCTATTGCCTCCTGGGGCCCGCCGAGGGAGGGCAGGCCGACGTGTTTGGAACGCCGCAGCGTACACCCGAAGCCGCGTTGGATTCGGGGCGATGCGGTTGTGGGAAGGAGCCGCGTCGGGCATTTCGGACCTCGCGCGCGTCGCCGATTTGAACGTCGCGCGTGGAAGAACTGGAGGAGCCCCGGCCTCGCGCAGCCCCGGCTGTCGAGGAGGCTGCCGGCCCACGCCATCACGCCCCTGGTCGGTGTTGCGGGTGACGTTGACGGGTCGGCGGGGCGGGCGTACGGTCGGGCCGACGCCGTCCCGCGTCCCCGCGGCGGCGCTCCATCGAGGAACCCCGCCATTCCCGTCCCCATCCGCGCCCTCGCTGACGTCCCGCTCTGCCCGGCTCCGCCCCGGGGCCGGGGTGCGCTCGCATGATCCAGGCCGCCGCCGTCGTCCTGGGGATCCTGCTGCTCGTCGTCGTCATGTGGGACGTCTTCGAGACGATCGTCGTCCCGCGGCCGACGCCCGGCGTGTTCCGCGTGGGCCGCTACGTCGTGCGCGGAACGTGGCGGGCGGTCCGCGCGCTCGCCACGCGTGGCGAAGGGCGGCACGAGCGCCTGCTCGGGCTGTTCGCGCCGGCGGCGACGATCCTCCTGCTGCTCACGTGGCTCACCGGTCTCGTGGTCGGGTACGGGCTGGTCCTGTACGGGATCCGCGACGAGCTCGGGCCGGGTCCGGTGGACCTCGGCACGGCCATCTACTTCGGCGCCACGTCGGTCCTGACGCTGGGCTTCGGCGACGTCCTTCCCGTCGGCGGCATCGCTCGCTTCGTGAGTGCCGCCGCGGCGCTGACGGGTCTCGGCGTGGTGGCGCTCGTGGTGACCTTCCTGTTCTCGCTGTTCGGGTCCTACCAGCGGCGCGAGGTGGCGGTCGTGACGCTCCAGGCCAAGGCCGGCGCGCCGCCGTCCGCCGTGGTCCTCCTGGAGTCTCTGGCCCGGCTCGAGCTGGTTGACCACCTGCCCGACTTCTTCGGCCGGTGGGAGGTCTGGATCGCCGAGGTGCTCGACTCCCACATCGCCTACCCGCTGCTTGGCTTCTTCCGGTCCAGCCACGACGACGTGTCGTGGATCAGCGCGCTGGGCACGGTCCTGGACACGGCGAGCCTCGTGGTCACCACGATCGAGGGCGTGCCGCGCGGGCAGGCCGAGCTGGCCAAGAAGATGGGCGCCCACCTGGTCGAGGACATCACCAACCTCGGGTTCCGGGCGCAGGGCGCCGACGGCGTCGACCGCGAGTCGTTCGACGCGGTCTACGCTCGGCTGGCGGCGGCGGGGTACCGGCTGGTCCCGGCGGACGACGCCTGGCCGATGTTCAGCCGGGCGCGCGCAAGCTACGCCGAGCGGCTCGAGGCGATGGCCGCGTACTGGGCCGTGCCGGCCGCGGCCTGGTTCGGCGGGCGGCGCGCCATGCACCCGGCCGCCGCCGTTCCGGCTCCGGCTCCGGCTCCGGCGGCCGCCGGTCGACCCGCCGACGTCCCCGCCGGCGTCCGAGAGGTCGAGACCGCCAGGCCGGATCGCGCGTAGGCGGAGGCCGCCGCAGACGCCCCCGGTCGCCCTGGCGGACGGCGGATCGCCTACCCTTGGGCCTGGCAGGGGGTCCCAGACGGTCCGGCCAAACCCGACGCATACCACGCGCACCGGCCCGCCTGTTCCCGGACCTGCCCGTGGGCCTCGGGTTGCGGCCGGGGGCGATCCGCAGCTCAGCTGACCCGGGGCCTTGCGCCGGCCGGCCCTCGTGACTTCGATCACCGCCGGCCGGGCGCGGCCCGCGGACCACGCTCAGCAGATCGCCTGGCCGGCCGCTGAAAATGCGCTGGGCGACCTGTGCCGTCGGCGAGCTGCGCGGCGCTACCAGAGCCGCAACTGGCCCGTCCGCCGAAGCCAGAACAGGGCGACGAACCCGAGCGCGAAGCCCGTCGCGAGGAAGATCCAGGTCAGGAACATCGTCTCGGGCAGGAGCACGATCTGAAACGGGGTGGGGACAGGAGCGTCTCGGTCCCTTCGCCACCTCATCGCGGGCCTGGAGTCATCCGATCCGTGCCGAAGGACCCTCTGCACGCCCCGATCGTCGCCGCGCGCGATACCAGGCCAGGTACTCGAGCAGCTCCGTCCGCTCGTCGTCGGTGAGGTCAGCGAACAGAGCGTTGTCGACGCTCGCCGCCGGCGTGGCGTCCGACGATCCCGGAACCGCGTACCCGCACAGGCGCATCAGCTCTGCGTAGGGCACCGAGAGCGCCTCGCTCAGCCGGTGGAGGACCGGAGGAGACGGCCTCTTGACGGCGTCGTTCTCGAGTCGGCTCAGGTAGGCGGCGGAGATCCCCGCAGCGCGGGCTGCCTCGACGGCCGACAGGGTGCGAAGCTCCCGCGCCAGTCTGAGGACGGCTCCGATCGAACGTGTCACGGTCGTCTCACCTACAGTAGATATCAAACACTACAGTTGACAATAACACCGTCATGTGGTCCACTGCAAGGCACAGCAGTGGCCGGAGCGGACCCCGGCGGCGGTCGTCAGACCCCCGCTTCCCCGGATGCCGTCAAGGCAATCGGAGGAAGCGATGACCGTCCCCCAACTCAAGCCCCCGGCCACCACCAGCGGTTCGGAGGTCGATGCCCAGGACTCGCCGGGTCGGGAGTACTCGGCCGTGGCCGTCACGCGTCGCGCAGGAGCCGCGGCACGCGTTCGCGTTCGCGTTGGCGTCTCGGCAGTCCGACGTGGCGTGGTGGGGCTGATGGCGCGCGTGCCGGCGACAGTGCGCGTCACGCGGACCGCTGCCCGTGGGACCGTGGGCGCGCTCCAGAAGCTGCCCGACTCCACGCTGCAGTCTCTGGCCGCCACCTCGGTGGGCGTCGGCGTCGGCCTGTCGTTCACGCGGGCGCGACGCCTGGCGTTCGTTGCCGGAATGCTGCCCGCCGTGCTCATCCAGGCGGCGATCGCCGGCCGCCCGGTCGAGCCTCGCGCCCCTGGCGACTCGGGCGCCTGACCAACCCGAGGCGAGCGCATCCATCCCTGCAGGTGATCCCATGGCACCGACGAACCGACTGGACTCCGTACCGCCCAACGTGCTCAGTGGCGCGAGCATCCCCAACGCCATGGCCGGGTTCGGTCGCCCCTCGGTGGGGGCAGCGCCGGCCCATGCGCTGCGCCTGTCGCCCGCATGGGTGGGCGTGATCGCGGCCATGCTGGCGCTGCTCGTCGTGCTCCTCGTCCCGCTCCTTGGAGGACAGCTCCCGTGACGCCCTCCGCGGCGGCACCGAGCCGCGTGGAGGACCCGGCCGATCGCACCCTGTTCCCAGACGCGGGCCGCCGTCGCGAGCCGCCGGCCGACCCGGGCCGCGCAACTGCACCAGACGGCGGGCTCTGGCGTGGTCCGACCGAGGGCCACTGGATCGCACGACTGCTGCACGGTGCGCCGGCGCCTCGCGACCCGACCCCGCCGCCCGCTGGGCGCATCCCGACCGACTGACGCGCCCGCTTCCACGCCACGACCCTGATCTGACCCGAGTCCCGCGAAAGGACTGACCACATGGCCACCGCAACCGCAACCAAGACCGTCAAGACCCCGAAGTCGAAGTCGACCGCCGCGGACGTGACTCCGATCGCGAAGCGGCTCCGGCCGCTCGGCGACCGGGTCGTGCTCCGTCCCGGGTCCGACGAGAAGATGACGAAGAGCGGGATCGTGATCCCGGACACCGCGAAGGAGCGGCCGCAGGAGGGCGAGGTCATCGCCGTGGGGCCGGGCCGCACCCTCGATGACGGGTCGCGCGAGAAGGTCGGCCTCAAGACAGGCGAGCGGGTCCTGTACGCGAAGTACGCCGGCACCGAGTTCAAGCTCGACGGCGAGGACCTGTTGATCGTGAGCAGCAAGGACATCCTCGCGGTGCTCGAGCACCGGGGATAGCCGGGCGACGACCCCGACACGGCCCGAGCCCCGCGGCGAACAACGTCGCGGACCCTGAAAGGAACGAACACCCCATGGCCAAGCAGCTCCTGTTCGACGAGGCGGCGCGTCGGGGCCTCAAGCGCGGCGTGGACCGCCTCGCCGACGCCGTCCGGGTCACGCTCGGCCCCAAGGGCCGCAACGTCGTGCTCGACAAGAAGTACGGCTCGCCGACGATCACCAACGACGGCGTCACGATCGCTCGCGACATCGAGCTCGAGGACCCGTTCGAGAACATGGGCGCGCAGCTCCTCAAGGAGGTCGCGACCAAGACCGACGACGTCGCCGGCGACGGCACCACCACCGCCATCGTCCTGGGCCAGGCCATCGTGGCCGAGGGGCTCCAGAACGTGAGCGCCGGCGCCAACCCGATGGCGCTCAAGCGCGGCATCGAGAAGGGCGTCGCGGCGATCGTCGCGGAGCTCGGGCGCCAGTCGCGACCCGTGGAGACCCACGGCCAGATCTCGGCCGTGGCCTCGATCAGCGCCGCGGACCCCGAGGTCGGCACGATCATCGCCGACGTCATGGACAAGGTCGGCAAGGATGGCGTCATCACCGTCGAGGAGGGCCAGTCCCTGGGGCTCGAGACCGAGTTCACCGAGGGCATGCAGTTCGACCGTGGCTACCTGTCGGCCTACTTCGTGACCAACTCGGACCGCATGGAGGCGATTCTCGAGGAACCGCTCATCCTGATCTCCGATCGCAAGATCTCGAGCATCAAGGACATGCTCCCCGCCCTCGAGCTGGGCGTCGCGCAGAGCAAGCCCATCGTCATCATCGCCGAGGACGTGGACGGCGAGGCGCTGGCCACGCTGGTCGTGAACAAGCTCCAGGGCCGCCTCCAGGTCCTCGCGGTCAAGGCGCCGGGCTTCGGCGACCGCCGCAAGGAGATGCTCCGCGACATCGCGATCCTCACCGGCGGCACCGTGATCTCCGAGGAGATCGGCCGCAAGCTCGAGTCGGTGGTCCTGGGCGACTTCGGCCAGGCCCGCCGCGTCGTCGCGACCAAGGACGACACGACCCTCGTCGACGGCGAGGGCAGCGCGGACCAGATCAAGGCCCGCATGACGCAGATCAAGGCGCAGATCGAGGACACCACCTCGGACTACGACCGCGAGAAGCTCCAGGAGCGCCTCGCCAAGCTGGCCGGCGGCGTGGCCGTCATCAAGGTCGGCGCGGCCACCGAGGTCGAGCTCAAGGAGAAGAAGCACCGGATCGAGGACGCGCTCTCGACCACCCGCGCGGCGGTCGAGGAGGGGCTCGTCGCCGGCGGGGGCGTCGCCCTGCTCCAGGCGATCCCGGCGCTCGACCTCGTCGAGCTCGTGGGCGACGAGGCGGTTGGCCTGAGGATCCTCCGACGAGCGCTCGAGGCGCCCATCCGCCAGATCGCGGACAACGCCGGCGCGCACGGCGAGGTCATCGTGGAGCGGGTCCGGACCCTGCCGTCCGGCCACGGCTACGACGCGCTGGTCGGCGAGTACGGCGACATGTTCGAGAAGGGCATCGTCGACGCGGCCAAGGTCACGCGCTCCGCGCTCCAGAACGCCGCCTCGATCGCCGCGATGGTCCTCACGACCGAGACGCTCGTGACGGACCTTCCCGAGAAGGAGAAGGCAGGAGCTGGCGCTGGCGCTGGCGGGTATGGCGGGGGCATGGACTACTAGCGCATCAGCATGTCGGGCTCGGCGTCGCGTGAGCTGAGCCGGATAGTCGCGAACACGAGCCGGGCCGTCCCAACGGGAGCCCGGCTCGTGGTGGTTCCACCGTCGGTCCTCGGGTTCGCGGCCCTGCCATCGGCCTTCTGGCTGCTGTTGGTCGTACTCAGCGCCTTTTTGTCCCTCGTCGAGTTCGTCAAGCGCCGGTTCGAGCCGGCGCGCCGCTACCGGAACGACTACGGCCAGCTTTTCGAGCACGCGCCGGACTCGCAGCGCGACATCCGGGTGCCCGAGCTGCGAGCCACGAGCGAGAGCCAGGGCGACTTCCGGGTCATCGTGCGCGCCCGCGGCCGCCACGGCCTACCATCTCGCGACCCACGCGTTCGACGTGGTGGGCTGGGACGGCTACCTGTGGCCGTTCGCGTTCGACATCGCGGACTGCCAACCCACCACCGGGCCCGTCCACCAGCCGCCGCCCGTCCACCAGACCTTCCAGGGGCACAACTTCGTCGTCTGCTCGTTCGTGCCCCGCAAGTTCGACTACCACCCGCTCGCGATCCCGGCCCGTACAACCACTCGAACATCAACAGCGACGAGGTCATCTACTACGTGGCCGGCAATTTCATGAGCCGGCGCGGGGTGGGGATCGCCTCGTTCACGCTCCACCCCGCGGGCATTCCCCACGGGCCGCACCCGGGCACGGTGGAGGCGTCGATCGGCAAGGAGGCGACCGAGGAGCTGGCCGTGATGGTCGACACCTTCCGGCCGCTGTACCTGACCCGCCAGGCGGCCGAGCTCGAGAACCCGAGCTACCCGTACACCTGGCTCGAGACGCCCGGGGCCGCAGAGGACGCCCGCCGCCTCGCGGAGCGCGGCCCGGAGGCGTTCCCGGACTGACCCGAATGGGCAGGCGCCCAGCTCAGGTTGACGCGGGGAGGCCCGCCTTCGGCCGACCCTGCGACTGCGCCACCGCCGCGTGGCGCGCCCGGACGCGGCGCACGAGCTCGGCGCTCTGCTCGTACTTGCCGAAGCTGGGCATCAGGTAGGTCCCGGCGACCGCCGTCTCGACTGCTGCGAGCAGGTCGTCCGCGAGCTGCGTGCCCACCTCCGAGCCGCCCGCGCCAGCCTCGCGCATCCGTAGCCGGACGACGTTGGGGATCGTGATGCCGGGCACCTCGTTGTGCAGGAACTCGGCGTGGCGCGAGGACACGAGCGGGAGCACCCCGAGCAGGACCGGCACCGGGAAGCCGCGCGGCCCGAAGCGGTGGCGAGCCTCGCCGAGCATCGCCTCCACCTGGTCCACGCCGTAGAGCGGCTGGGTCATGATCAGGTGGGCGCCTGCGTCGAGCTTGCGCTCCAGGCGGTCCCACTCATGCGCGGCGTCCGGCGCGGTGGGGTCGAGGGCGCACGCGATGGTGAAGGCTGCTCGCTGCCCGATGGGCGAGCCGGCCTGGTCCTCGCCCCGGTTGAGGCGGGCCAGGATCGACACTAGGCCGATTGAGTCGACGTCCCAGACGCCCGTTCCGGTCGGGTAGTCGCCGACCCGCGGCGGGTCGCCGGTGAGGGCGAGGATGTTGCGCAGCCCCAGGGCATGCGCGCCCAGCAGCTCGGCTTCGAGCGCCATGAGGTTCCGGTCGCGGGTGGTCAGGTGGACAACGCACTCGACCCCGACGGCAGACGTGACGCCGAAGGCGACGGCCATCGCGCCCATCCGGACCCGTGCCATGGCCGAGTCGCTGATGTTGACCGCGTCGGCGCCGGCATCGACCAGCAGTCGGGCGGCGGCGACGGGGCGGACCATGCGGATCGATCGCGGCGGGTCGATCTCAACCGAGATGACGAAACGGCCGGCGGCGAGGGCGCTCGCGAGGGCGCCCGGCTGGGAGCCAGCCGTTGCGTCCGTGGTGCCCGGGCCCGCGTCCGGAGACACCGTGACCTCGACGATGCGAGCCCGGGCATCGGTAGCCACTGGCGCGGCGGCCCCGCTCCCTGGCCGCGCAGCCACGTCCACGTGCGCCAGCGCCTCGGCCATGGCCGCCACGTGGGCTGGTGTCGTGCCGCAGCAGCCGCCGATGATCGAGGCGCCCGAGCCGAGCATGGACGGGACCAGCCCGGCGAAGTAGGCGGGATCGGCGCCGAAGACGAACTCGCCCTCCTGGCGCCGCGCGAAGCCTGCGTTGGGCATGATCGCCCGCGGCGGCGCTCCCGGCGTCGCGGGGCCGAGCGCGACCAGGGCATCGATGCAGCCGCTGGGTCCTGCCCCGCAGTTCAGGCCCAGAACGTCGGCGCCCGCCTCGGCCGCGGCTTGCGCCACGGCGCCCGCCTCCGACCCATCGGGGAGTGTGCCGTCCTCCGCGAACGCGAACGACGCCACGACGGGCAGGTCGCAGAGCGCCCGCGCCTCGTCGACCGCCCACAGCAGGTGTTCGAGCACTCCCTGCGTCTCGATCAGCAGGACGTCCGCCCCGCCCTCGAGCAGGCCCTCGAGCTGCTCGCGGAACAGCGCCCGACCCTCGCCCTCCGAGAACTGGGCAAGCTCGCGCGTCATCGGCCCGAGCGGCCCCACCGAACCCGCCACGAGGGCGTCCCGCCCAGCCACCTCGCGCGCCTCCCGGGCGACCTGCGCCGCCCGCCGGTTGATCAGGGCGGTCTCGCTGGCGAGTCCGTGGCCGGCGAGGCGATGCCGGTTCGCCCCCAGCGTGAGCGTGGTGATCAGCTCGGCGCCGGCCTCGAGGTACTCGCGGTGGGCGGCGCCGACGAGATCGGGTCGTGTCCGCGCGAGCTCCTCGAGGCACGCGCGCTGGGGTACGCCGCGCCCGTACAGGAGCGTGCCCATACCGCCGTCGGCAAGCAGCGGTCCAGCCTGGAGGCGGCGGCTGAGGCGAACGCGGGGGGAGCCGGGCTGGGGCGCCGCCCAGACACGGCCTGCTGAGCGGCGCGCGGCGCCACCACCGGGTTGGCTGGGCGCTGGTGTTTCGTGCATGAGGCTCCCTCCCAGGGCTGGCGCCGGTGACCGCGGCCCGTCCGAGCGGGTCGGGTAGGTCGGCGTGGGAGGGACCTGTCGTGCCGGCTCGGGCGGGTTCCGCGAGGCCGGCCGGATTGTCAGCTGCGCCGCGTTCGACGGGGGCGCAGGCCGCCGGCCAGCTCTCGCTGGCGCATGGGCCGGCACATGGAACGCATCGTTGCAGGGCGCATCGCACTCGAGTGTGGCGACCGAAACGGTGACAGGACAAGGCGCACTCGGTTGCGCTTGGGTGGCTACAGGCTTTGTGCAGTCGTGCATGGAGCCGGCCTGGCCGACCCTCAGGATCCGGGCGCCGGGCGGTTGAACATGTAGCACCGGATCCGCCAAGCGCCTGACCGGCGCTGGAGCACGAACAGCTCGCGGAGACGGCCTCGATCCGGCGGCCCTCGGCCCGGAGGATGAACGAGCCGGTCGTGTGGCAGCGCACCGTCGCCAGGTCGCCGTCCACGAGCCAGTCGTCGACGTGCAGCTCGTGGCGGTGCTCGAACGCCGCAGACCGATTGGCGTACGTCGCGCGGACGGCCTCGGCGCCCGCAACCGACGCGGCCGCGTTCGGCATGACGACGGCGTCGGCGGTGAAGGCGTCCATGACGGCGTCGAGGTCCCGGGAGAGCGTCAACCGGGCACTCGCCGCGCTTGTGACGGCGGGCGACATCCGGCGCGACGACGGGCACATCGTCCTCGTGCGGCCCGACGCCCTGCGGCGGCTGCTGTCGGGCTCCTAGGCCGAACCTCGCTCCTGCGGCCGCGGGCTCGTTCGATCCGGCGCCCAGGCCAGCCGACGCGCCCGCCCCATGCCGCGCACGGAGCGGCCCTGCCAGCGGGCGAAGCTCCCGCCGGTCCGCCCCGTGCCGCAGACCGCGCCCCCGCCCGACGCCCGGGCGCATGGTGCGGACCGCGCAGAGCAGCGAGCGCCGGCAGGGCCGCCCGGTGCACCACGGCGCATGCGCGCGACAGACCGCCGGGACGGCCGACGGCGCGATGCGATGCGCCGCCCGGGGCGCTGCCCGGCATCGCTTGCGCGCCGCCGCCCGGCACCGCTTGCACGCGCCACGAAACGCGACTAGAGTGCGCCTCTCAACCAAACGTTCGTTTGGGAGCCCTCGGTATTCGACCGAGCAACGAGCGAGGCGCACAGCCGCGATGACGGTCCGAGAGGCGGGCAGCCCCAGCGTGACACGGCCCCGAGAGGCTGAGCTCCTGCGCGTCGCGACGGGGCTGTTCCGCGAGCGCGGCTTCCACGCCACCTCCATGCAGGACCTCGCGGAGGCCCTGCGCATGAACCGCGGCAGCCTCTACCACTACATCGAGTCCAAGGACGACCTGCTGTGGTGGATCATCAGCGGCGCGCTCGACCGGCTGCGGGCCCAGGTCGAGCCCGTCCTGGCCGGCGGCGGCCCCGCCGTCGAGCGCCTCCGTGGCGCGATCGCCGAGCACCTCGCCTTCGCGGCCCACCACGGCGACGAGCTCGCCCTGGTGCAGATCGAGCTGCGCTCCCTCGCGCCGGACCGGCGCGCCGACCTCATCGAGCGCCGCGACGCCTACGAGCACCAGTGGCGCGCCACCCTCGAGGCGGCATTCGAGGAGGGATCGCTGCGCCCGACGGACGTCCGCCTGACCGTGATCGCGATCCTCTCCGCCTGCAACTGGTTCACCCAGTGGTATCGACCTGACGGATCCCTGACCGTCGATCAGATCGCCGCGTCCTTCGCCGACCTCTTCCTGTCCCCCCAGAGCTGAAAGGCAGGCCGATGATCCCGCGAGTCAGCAACGCGATCGTCCTCGGGGCCGGGACGATGGGAGCCCAGCTCGCCTGCCTGCTGGCCGGCGCAGGGTCGCGCGTCCGGCTGCTGGACCTCGACGCCCGGACCGCGGCGTCCGGCCTGGAGCGCGTCTCGAAGCTCCGGCCCTCGCCGCTCTACAGCGCCTCGGACCTGGGCCGGATCGAGACCGGCGGGTTCGACACCCTCGAGGCGTGGGTTGCTGACGCGGACTGGATCCTCGAGGCCGTCGTGGAGCAGCCGGAGCCCAAGCGCGCCCTCTTCGAACGGATCGACGCCGCGCTGGCCGGCCTTGACCCGAAGCGCGCCACGCCCCTGATCAGCTCGAACACCTCGGGCATCCCGATCGCCACCCTGGCCGAGGGTCGGAGCCAACGGTTCCGGCAGGCCTTCCTCGGGACGCACTTCTTCAACCCGCCCCGCTACGCCCGCCTGCTGGAGCTGATCCCCACGGCCGACACCGAGCCAAGCCGGATCGCCTCGGTCGAGGCGTTCGCCAGCCGCCACCTCGGCAAGGGCACGGTGCGGGCCAAGGACCGCCCGGCCTTCATCGCCAACCGGCTCGGCGTGCATGGGCTGCTGCGCGCCATCTCGCTCGCCGCCGAGCTCGGCCTCGGGCCGGACGAGGTCGACGAGCTGACGGGGCCGCTCATCGGGCGGCCGAGGAGCGCCACGTTCCGGACCCTCGACCTGGTGGGCCTCGACGTGGCCGTCGCGGTTGCCGACCACTGCCGCGAGGCGCTCGAGGATGCGGCCGAGGCCGCGGCATTCGTCGTGCCCGACGTCCTGCGCCGGCTGATCGCCGACGGACGGCTGGGCGAGAAGACCGGCGCCGGCTTCTTCCGCAAGCAGGGTGGCGAGATCCTCGCCCTGGACTTGGAGACGCTCGAGTACCGGCCGCGCCGCCGCCTGCGCTCGGCCGCGGTCGAGCTCGCCCGAACCGAGCCTGACCTGCGACGCCGGATCGTGGCGCTCGCGGAGGCGGGTGCCCGATCGTCGTCCGACGCCGGCGCCTCGTTCCTGTGGCGCCTGACCGCGTCGGAGCTCGGGTACGCGGCGAGCGTCGGGCCGGAGGTGGCCGCGGACGTCGAGGCGGTGGACCGCGGCATGCGCTGGGGGTTCGGCTGGGAGCTCGGCCCCTTCGAGCAGTGGGACGCGCTGGGGCCCGACCGGCTCGCCGGGCTCCTGCCGACGATCGGCGTCAAGGTTCCGGAGCTGGTGGGCCGCCTCGCGGCGCCGGGCCCCGGGCGCTTCCACCGGGAGGGGTCCTCGCTCGACTTCGAGACCCTGACCCTGCAGCCGGACCCGGCCCAGGCGGGCGCGCTGAACCTCGACGTGCGCCGTGCAGCGGTGGGCGGGCTCCCGTGGAACGCCTCCGGTGCGCTGATCGACCTGGGCGACGGGATCCTGGGCTGCGAGCTGTCGGCCAAGCTCAACCTGATCGGGCTCGACACCCTCGACCTCCTGCGGCGCGGGATCGAGCTCGCGAGCCGGGCCTACGACGGGTTCGTCGTGGGCACGCGCGCCGCCGACTTCTCGGCAGGGGCCAACCTCGCGCTCCTGCTGCTGGAGGCCGAGGAGGACGAGTGGGACCAGCTCGACCGGTCCGTCCGGCTGTTCCAGGCCGTGACGACCGCCATGCGGTTCGCGCCGGTCCCGCTCGTGGTGGCGCCACGCGGGCGGACGCTGGGCGGCGGGACCGAGCTCAGCCTCGCGGCCGACCGCCGCCAGGCCCTGACCGAGACCTACATCGGCCTCGTCGAGACCGGCGTCGGGCTGATCCCCGCGGGCGGCGGCTCGACCATGATGGCGCGCCGGGCCGCAGAGGCCGTGCCCAACGGCGTCGACGCCGACCGCTTCGCGTTCTTCAGCGCCGCGCTCCAGACGATCGCGCTCGCGCGGGTCGCGACCTCGGCCGCGGAGGCCGTCGAGCTCGGCCTGCTGCAGCCCTGCGACCCGCTCACCGCGGACCCCGACCGCCAGTGGGCCGACGCCGTCGCGACGGCCAGGCACCTGGCGGAGGGCGGCTACCGACCGCCGGCCGACGCGCCGATCCGGGTGGTGGGCCGGCGGGGGATCGCGGCGGCCGAGACCCTGACCTACAACGAGCTGCGGGCCGGGCGGATGAGCGAGCACGACCGGAAGATCGTGCTGGGGCTCACCCGCGTGATGAGCGGGGGCGACGTCGCCGAGGGCACCCTCGTGGCCCCGGCCCACCTGCTCGACCTCGAGCGCGAGACGTTCCTGCGGCTGCTCGGCGAGCCGCTGACGCGCGCGCGCATCCGGCACACCCTCAAGACCAGCAAGCCGCTCCGGAACTAGGCGAGGCGAAGAAGACCATGCAGGATGCCGTCATCGTCGGCGCCGCCAGGACGGCGGTCGGGAAGGCCCCGAGGGGCGCCTTCCGCGAGACGCCCCCGGAGACACTGGCGGTCGCTGCCGTGCGCGAGGCGATGGCCCGCACCCCCGGGCTCGACCCGGCGGAGGTGGGGGACCTCGTCCTCGGCTGCGCCATGCCCGAGGGTGCCCAGGGCCTCAACGTCGCCCGTTACGTTGGGCTCGCGGCGGGCCTGCCGACGAGCACGTCGGCCATGACCGTCAATCGCTTCTGCGCTTCGGGCCTCCAGGCCCTGGCGCTCGCCACCCAGGCGGTCGCCTTCGGGACATCGGAGGTCGTCATCGCCGCGGGCATGGAGTCGATGAGCTCCGTGCCCATGACCGGCTGGCACTTCGACCCCGACCCCGGCCTCGCCGGCGAGTGGCCGGGGGCGTTCCTCAACATGGGCCTGACCGCGGAGGAGGTGGCCCAGCGCTTCGGCGTGGAGCGCGACGCCCAGGATGCCTGGGCGCTGCGGAGCCACCAGCGCGCCGCGGCTGCACAGGCCGCCGGCCGCTTCCGCGACGAGATCGTGCCCGTCCGCGCCCGGAGCACGCTGGTCGCCGATGGTCGTCCCACGGTTGGCGAGCGCGCCTTCGAGACCGATGAGGGCATCCGGGCGGACACGAGCGCCGAGCGCCTGGCCGCCCTCGCACCGGCCTTCCGCGTCGGCGGCAGCGTGACGGCCGGCAACAGCTCCCAGACGAGCGACGGGGCGGCCGCGCTCGTGGTCATGAGCGGGGCACGTGCGGCCCAGTTGGGCCTGACGCCGCTCGGGCGTCTCGTCAGCTACGCGACCGTCGGCGTCGACCCCGAGATCATGGGCATCGGGCCGGTCGAGGCCATCCCGAAGGCGCTCGCCCAGGCCGGCATCGCACTCGGCGACCTGTCGGTCATCGAGCTCAACGAGGCGTTCGCGGCGCAGGTCGTCGCGATCGTGCGCAAGCTCGGGCTCGACGAGGAGCGCACCAACCCCAACGGCGGCGCGATCGCGCTGGGCCATCCGCTCGGCGCGACCGGTGCCAAGCTGTCCGTCCAGGTGCTCTCGGAGCTCGCCCGCCGCGACGCGCGGTACGGCCTCGTGACGATGTGCGTCGGGGGCGGGCAGGGCGCAGCCGGGGTCATCGAATGGCTGGGCGGGCGCCAGCCGGTCCGCGAGCACGACGCGTCGGGCGAAGGCGAGCCGACCAACCAGTCGACGAAGGAGGCGGCGCGATGACGGCTGAGACCACTGGCCGAGCGACAGGCCCGCAGATGGCGGCGCGGCCCGGCGGCGCCTTCCTCGTCGAGGCGACGGCGGTGGGCGACATGCCGACGCCCGAACGGCTCACCGAGGAGCAGCGGGCGATCCGGCGGTCCGCGGCGATGATCGTCGAGCGCGAGGCCGCGCCCCGTCGCGAGCGACTGGAGGCGAAGGACTACGCGGCGCATCGCGAGATGCTCGCGATCCTCGGGCGCGAGGGCTACCTCGGCATCGACGTTCCCGAGGCCTTCGGCGGGGTCGGTCTCGACAAGACCACCAGCGTCGCGGTCACCGAGGCGATCGCGGGCGCCGGGTCGTTCGCCGTCACGTTCAGCGCGCACACCGGCATCGGGACCCTGCCGCTCGTGTTCTTCGGCACCGACGAGCAGCGGCGCCGATACCTGCCCGGGCTCGCCGACGGGACGAAGGCGGCGGCGTATGCGCTGACCGAGCCTGGCGCCGGGTCCGACGCGCAGGGGATCCGGACGCGGGCGACGCGCCAGCAGGACGGGTCGTGGCGGCTCGACGGCAGCAAGCAGTTCATCACCAACGCCGGCTTCGCCGACCTGTTCACCGTCTACGCGAAGGTGGACGGCGAGCACTTCACCGCGTTCCTCGTGGAGCGGGGCACGCCGGGGCTCGAGATCGGGCCGGAGGAGCACAAGCTCGGCATCCACGGAACGTCCACCTGTCCGCTCACCTTCGACGGCGCGGTGGTCCCGGCCGAGAACCTCCTCGGCGAGGTGGGCAAGGGGCACCGTGTCGCGTTCAACGTGCTCAATGTCGGCCGTTTCAAGCTGGCTGCGGCCGCGCTCGGCGCGATGAAGCCGTCGGTCGGCATCGCGGCGGCGTACGCCTCCGAGCGCAAGGCGTTCGGGCGGCCGATCGCCGAGTTCCCGCTGGTCGCGGGCATGCTCGCGGACATGGCGGTGCGGACGTACGTCACCGAGTCCGTCGTGTACCGCATCGCCGGGCTGCTCGACGCTCGCCTCGAGGGCGCCGAGGCAGGGGGGCCTGACGGCGTCCGCATGGCGCTCGAGGAGCTGGCGGTCGAGTGCTCCATCGCCAAGGTCCTCGCCTCGGAGGAGCTCGACGCCGTCGTGGACGAGCTCGTCCAGGTGCACGGCGGCTACGGCTACGTCGAGGACTACCCGGCGGCGCAGGCGTATCGCGACGCCCGCATCAACCGCATCTGGGAGGGCACCAACGAGATCAACCGGCTGCTCATCCCCGGGACGCTCCTCAAGCGCGCGATGACCGGTCGTCTCGACCTGCTGGGCCCCGCGCGCCGCGCGCAGGAGGCCCTGCTCGCGGGCCCGTCCGCCGACGCCGGGGCCACCGGAGACCGGGTGCTGGCCGCCGAGGCGCGGCTGGTGGACGGGCTCCGCCAGGTCACGCTGCTGCTGGCCGGCGCCGCTGTCCAGCGCTTCGGCACGGCGCTCGAGGAGCAGCAGGAGGTCCTGGCCGGGCTCGCGGACCTCTCGATCGGCGTGCTGGCGCTCGAATCGACCATCCTCCGCGCCGAGCAGGCCCCGTCCGACGCGCCAGCTCGAGCCGACGTGCATCGCGAGCTGGCCAGGCTCGCCGTCATCGACCGGATCGGGCAGGCCGAGCTCACGGCGCGGAGCCTGGCATCCAGCGTGGCCACCGGCGACGACGCCCGCGTCCTCCAGGCAGGCGTGCGGCGCCTGCTCCGGAGCGAGCCGGTGGACCGGGTTCCGCTGGCCCGCGGCGTCGCGGCGGCCGTGCTCGCGGCGGGCGGGTATCCCGCGTAGACGGAGACGAGGCAGAGCGGCAAGCTCCACGGAGGCGGCAGATGGACGCAGTGCACATGCCGAACGAGGCATCGGGGGGCCTGGGCAGTCGGCTGCCGGTTCCCGAGCGGACCTGGCTGGCGCAGTACGACCCGGGCGTGCCCGCCGAGGTGGAGATCCCGGAGGTCACGGTCGACGCCCTGCTGCGGCACTCGGCCGCCGAGTTCCCGGCCCGCGCGGCGCTCGCCTTCTTCGGCAGGGAGACCTCGTTCGCCGAGCTGGACCGGCAGGTCGACCTGTTCGCGGGGTTCCTGCAGCGCAACGGGCTCGGCCCGGGCGACTGCGTGAGCCTCCACCTGCCCACCTGCCCGGCGTTCGTGGTGGCCTTCCTCGGCACCCTTCGGGCAGGGTGCATCGCCGCGCCGATGAGCCCGCTGCTCGTCGAGCGCGAGCTCGAGGGCCTGCTGGGCCAGACGCGGCCGCGCCTGTCGGTCGTGATGGACGTGCTCGCCCCGCGCGTGAGGTCCGCCCGCGAGGCCCTGGGCGAGGTCCTGCGGACCCCGACCGGCCTGTCGGGCATCATCGCCACTGGCCTGCAGGATTCGATGCCGGCCCCGATCCGCTGGCTGTACCCGATCAAGGCGCGTCGCGAGGGCCGCTGGCACCCCGTGCCGCACACGCCAGAGACGCCGAACCTGTTCCGCCTCGTGACTGCGGCGTCGTCGCCCGCCACGACCGTCCGCGTCGACTCGCCGGCGCGCCCGGCCGACCCGGCCGTGTTCCAGGGCACGGGCGGCACGACCGGCCTGCCCAAGGAAGCCGTGCTGACCCACCGGAACCTGGTCGCGAACGCGGTCCAGTGCCAGGCCGTCATGGCCGGTGAGCACGGGGAGGCGAGCGCAGTGCTCTGCACGCTCCCCTTCTTCCACATCTACGGGCTGACCGTGGCGATGAACTTCGCCCTCGTGATCGGCGCGACGCAGGTGCTCCTGCCCAAGCCCGACCCGGAGATGACGCTCAAGGCCATCGACCGGTACCACCCGCGCTACTTCCCGGGCATCCCGTCGTTCTACGCCGCGCTCCTCGCCCAGCCCGACCTCGGCCGCCACGACCTGCGCTCGATCGAGGCGTGCATCAGCGGCGCCGCGCCGCTGCCGGGCCCGGTCCAGGAGCAGTTCGAGGCGCTCACCGGGGGTCGCCTGTGCGAGGGGTACGGGCTGACGGAGGCGAGCCCTGTGACCCACGTCAATCCAGTCCGCGGAGGCGGCCGGCACGGCACCATCGGGCTGCCCCTGCCCGGGACGGACGCCTGCCTGGTCGACCTCGCAACGGGGGACCGCGTCCGCGAGGCCGGTCAGGTCGGCGAGCTGTGGGTCCGCGGGCCGCAGGTGATGTCCGGCTACTACGAGCGGCCGGGGGAGACCGAGCGGATCCTGCGCGAGGGCTGGCTCCACACCGGCGACCTCGCCACGATGGACGCCGACGGGTACTTCTCGATCGTCGGGCGGATCAAGGACCTGATCATCGTGTCGGGCGCCAACGTCTACCCGCGCGAGGTCGAGGAGGTGCTGATGCTGCACCCCGCGGTGGACGACACGGTCGTGATCGGGATCCCGAGCCAGCAGAAGGGCCAGGTGCCCAAGGCGTTCGTCGTCCTCAAGGCCGGCGCCGCCGCCACGGAGGCCGAGCTCAAGGAGTTCTGCACCGCGAACCTCGCGTCCTACAAGCGGCCCGCCTCGATCGAGATCCGGGCCAGCCTGCCGCGGTCATTCGTGGGCAAGGTCCTGCGCCGCGAGCTGATCGCGGACCAGGCCGCCGGGACGACCGACACGACGGCGTCCTGAGCCGCGATGGACTCCGCCGTCCTTGGGACGCGGGTCGTGCCGGCCGCGGGGCCGTCGTATCGCCCAGCACCCAGGTCGCAGGGGGTCGTCATCAACGCGTGAGGGTGATCTTGCTGATGCTCCGCGGCGTCTCCGGATCGTCGCCTCGGGCGAGCGCGAGGTGATAGGTGAAGAGCTGTGCCGGGATGATGCTCACGATCGGCATGAGCCAGTCGGGCAAGCCTGCGATCGCGTCGTCACGCCGGTCGCTGGAGCGCCCGTCCGTCGACAGGCCGACCACGTCGGCTCCGGCGGGCAATCCGTCAAAGCGATCGGCGATCACCAGGAGGGTCGCGCCGAGCTCGTCGTGGAGCCGGGCGAGCAGGGTGAGCACGTCCGCGCGGGCTCTTCCGGACGGTGCAATGGCGAGGACCGGCAGGCCCGGCTCCGCGACCGCGATCGGCCCGTGCTGGAAGTCGGCGGCGGAGTACGCGTCAGCGAAGAGGTATGTGAGTTCCTTGAGCTTGAGCGCCCATTCGAGCGCGGTCGCGTACTCGTAGCCGCGCCCGAGCACGATGCACGCGCGCATCTCGCGCAGGCGGGCGGCCGCCCGCCAGGTATCCGCCTCGACGTCCAGCGCGTCGCGCATCGCTCTGGGAACTCGGGCCAGCGTCTCGCGGGCGGCGACGGCTCCGTCACGGAGCACGGTCGACAGGAGGGCCAGCACGAGGAGCTCGGCCGTGTACGTCTTGGTGGCAGCGACTGCCCGCTCGGGCCCGGCCGCGACATCGATCACCCACTCGGCGGCGACCGCGAGCGGTGAGGATCGGTCGTTCGTGACGGCGAGAGTCAGCGCGTCCTGGCGACGACCCTCCTCGATCACGCCAACGACATCCGGGGAGCGGCCCGACTGCGAGATCCCGATCACGAGCGCGCGCCGCAGTCGTGGTCGTGCCCCGTAGATCGACAGGAGCGATGGTGCCGCCAGCGCGACCGGGAGGTCGTTGCGCGTCCCGAAGACGTACTGGGCGTACACGCCGGCGTGATCGGACGTTCCTCGGCCGGCGATCAGGACGAACTCGATCTCCCGCGACTGGATCGCCTTCGCGATCGCCTCGATCACCGGCAGGCTCGTCTCCAGCAGCCCGGTCGCAACGTTTGGCTGTTCGAGGATCTCATCCCTCATTCCCATCGGTCTGGCCTCATCTTGGGTCGCGTCGAGGTTGGCGAAGCGACCGGCGAGCCTTCTGTGCATATCGGGCGGAGCGCCAGAGATCGTGGCCGCGGGACGCCCGCCCTGAATCGGCAGGGCGTATCGTAGCCGCCCTGTCAGGGCTAGGTCCGCGGCTCGGACGATCGGCCAAGAACAGGAGATCGGGCTGCCGGTGCTGTCCGTCTGGGTGCGGGTGAGGACCTGGTCGGCTGGCCGCGCGAAGAACTCCAGCAACGCGGACTGGCGCCCGGCGAGGCTGAGCTCCCGCGACCCGAACGTCGCCCCCAAGGGCCAGAACGTCGACCACCAGTTCGACGGCCAGGAGCAACCAGCGACGACCGCTTGAACGTGCGGGCCGACGATGTCGGAGGACGGATCCGGTCCGCACGCTGGACGCCGCCACCCCAGGGGCGCCGCAGGCGGCGCTCGTCGAAGACCGAGCGGACGACCTCCGGTTCACGGCCGACGGGGCTCCGCATCGACCCGCGGACAGGCGGGAGCGGGCCGGCGCTCACACCTACTCCCCTCCTGTCTCGACCCTCGCGCCGGCGCGGTCCGTCAGCCCTGGCGCTAGGCGCCCGATGGCCACGAGCAGTCCCTGGATCAACGCCTCGGGACGTGGCGGACAGCCGGGCACGAACACGTCGACCGGCAGGACGTCGGCGATCCCGTCGCGCCCGGCGTAGGACCCGGCGAACACGCCGCCGCTGATCGCGCAGGCCCCGACCGCGACGACGAGCCGCGGTTCGGGCATGGCCTCGTACGTCCGCCGCGCGGCCGCCTCGAGGTTGCGGGTCATGATCCCCGTAACCAGGAGCAGGTCGGCATGGCGGGGCGAGGCGACGAAGTCGATCCCCAGGCGCTGGACGTCGTGGTACGGGTTGAGGAGCGCCGCGATCTCCCAGTCGCAGCCGTTGCACGAGCCGGCGTCGAGGTGGCGGACGTGGAGCGAGCGGCTGAGCGCCTTCCAGATCGCCCGGCGGAGACGCGGCGCGGCGAGCAGCTCATCGGCCGCCACCCCGGGGATCTCCGCCGTCACGGCTTCGCCTCTCCAGGCGCGCCCGATCGCGAGGTCGGCGCGGTCGCGAGCCGCCAGCTCGATCCGGCGGCCGAGCCTGATCGCGTCGCGCGGGCAGGCCCGCTCGCACGCGCCGCAGAAGATGCAGGCGCCGGCGTCGAGCGTCCAGAGCGACCCCGACAGCGAGATTGCGCCGGTCGGGCACGCGCCGACGCAGGCGGCGCTGCCGTCGCAGCGGACGGGGTCGAGCTCGGGGAGGCCCCGTGCCGCCGCCGGGAGGTCCGGCGGGGCGTCCGGGTAGCGGCTTGTGACCGGCCGAGACCGGAGCGGGCGGAGGACGCGGTCGAAGACGTCGAAGGGCATCGTCAGCGGTCCGAGCAGGCGTAGCAGAGCTCGAAGCTCTTGTTGATCAGCGGGAAGTCCGGGACGAGGTTGCCGGGGACCGCGGCGGCGACCACCGGCCAGTTGGCGAAGGAGGCCGACCGCAGGCGGAGCCGGTCGACCGTCGCGTCGGCACCGGCGCGCAGCCAGACCCAGGACGCACCCCGAGGTCCCTCCACCGCCCCCAGGGCCGATTCCCCGGCGGCGGGGACTGCCGCGAGCGGCGTGTCGATCGGGCCCGCCGGCAGCCGGCCCACGGCCTCGCGGATGAGCCTGAGCGATTCGTGTGCCTCCTGGGCGCGCACGTGGAAGCGCGCGGCGACGTCCCCAGTCGACGCGGTGACGAGCCCGACGTCGAGCTCGTCGTACGCGGCGTATGGCCGGTCGCGGCGCAGGTCGTGCCCGAGGCCGCTCGCCCGCGCGGCGACACCGAGCGCCCCGAGCGCCTCGGCGACGTGGTCGCTGACGACCCCCGTGCCGTGGAAGCGGGCCATGACGCCCTCGGAGCGCACGATCGACCGGACCGCCGACGCGAGCTCGACGCCGATGGCGTCGAGGGTCTCGGGCAGCGCGGCCAGGCCGGCCGGATCGAGGTCGGCCACGAGGCCGCCGGGGGCGACCACCCCTGTCAGGTAGCGGTGGCCGGTCAGCGCGTCGTTCGCGCGGACCAGGCGCTCCTTGAGCCAGCCGAGCCGCGAGACGGCTGGCTGGAAGCCGATCCCGGCGCAGATGTTGCCGAGGTCGCCGACGTGGTTGTAGAGGCGCTCGAGCTCCGCGACCAGGACCCGAGCCCAGCGGGCGCGCGGCGGGACCGCCGTGCCGGTCAGGGTCTCGACGGCCTGCGAGTACGCCAGCGCATGGGTCACGGTGCACACCCCGCACGCCCGCTCGACGATCGGCAGCGCCCCCGCGAACGAGTGGCCCTCGACGAGCTTCTCCAGCCCGCGGTGCACGAACCCGAGCCGGGCGTCGAGGTGCAGGACTCGCTCGCCGATCGCCGAGAAGCGGAAGTGGCCGGGTTCGATGACCCCGGCGTGGATGGGCCCGACCGGGAGCTGGTAGACGCCCTCCCCGTGGACCTCGAAACTGACGAGGTGGCGCGCGGCGTCGGGCGGCCGGACGTCGGCCGCGGCGTCCTTGCGCAGCGGGTGGTAGCCGCGCGGCCAGCGCTCGTGGAGGACGAGCCGACGCGGATCCGGATGACCGACCGGCACGATCCCGAGCAGGTCCTTTGCCTCGCGCTCGTCCCAGTGCGCGGCCGGCACGAGCGAGCTGATCGACCGGTACGACGGCTCCGCCAGCGGCAGGCCCGCCCGGAGCCGGATGAGACCGCCGTCCGGCCCGGCGGCGATCGCCTCGACCGCCAGGCCGTCGCCCCCGACGGAACGCTCGTCGAGACCCACGAGCATGACGAACCGGCCGCCCGCGGCCACGGTGTCCGCGACGCGCGGGCCTAGGGCGTCGGGCGCGACGGGCTCCACCGCCCCGTTCCGGGCCGCGGCAGATGCCTGGCCCGAAGCGACCGATGCGGCGCCCCTGGCCTCCAGCGGCTCAGCCACGGCCGCCCCCGAGAACGAGCACGACCTGGTTGAGCGCCGCCGCGAGCGGCGAGGGCGTCCAGAGCCCGGCGACGACGACGACCGTGAGGGGGACCCCGAGGAGCAGCGCCCAACGATGCGAGGCCGGAGGTCCTTCCGCGGGGCGTCCGGGGGGGCCCACCGACACCCGGATCACGTGGAAGAGGAGGCCCGCCACCGCCAGCGCGAGGATTGCGGCCGCGGCTCCCGCGGCCAGGCCCCAGCCCGCCTGCACACCGCCCAGGAGGATCGCGATCTCCGCGACGAAGATCCCCGACGGCGGCAATCCGGAAAGCGCGAGCGCGGCCACCACGAGAGCCCGACCGTCGGCCGGCGAGCGGGCGAGACTGCCTCCCAGCCGCCCTATCCGGCGGCTCCCGCGTTCGGCGACGAGCCGTCCCGCGGCGAGGAAGACGGTCGACTTGGCCAGGCCGTGGCTGAACAGGTGGAGAGTGAGGCCGAGCAGCGCCAGGTGGCCCCCGAAGCCGAGGGCGAGCGTCGCCAGCCCGAGGTGCTCGATCGAGGAGTAGGCGAGGAGGCGCTTGAGGTCGCCCTGGGCGACGATGAACGGGAGCGCCGTCGCGAGACTGAGGAGCCCGAAGACGACCAGCAGGGTCGACGAGAAGGCAGGCCCGAGGGTGGCGACGGTGATGAGGTGGAAGCGGGCGAGCGCGTACAGGGCGACCGCCAGTGCCGCCCCCGAAAGGAGCGACGAGATCGGGCTCGGGGCCTGGCTGTGCGCATCGGGCAGCCAGAAATGGAACGGCACGAGGCCTGCCTTCGTGCCGTAGCCTGCCAGGGCGAAGATGAAGGCCAGACGGGCGAGGCCCGGATCAAGTCGCGGTGCGAGTTCGGTGAGCCGGGTCCAGGCAAGCGCGTCGCTCATCTCGCCGAGCCCGCCGACCGACGAGGCGTACAGGAGCAGGGTCCCGAGGAGGGCGAAGCCGATCCCGATCGAGCCCAGGATGAGGTACTTCCAGGCGGCCTCGATCGCGGTCGGCGTCCGGGCGAAGCCGACCAGGAGCGCCGACACGATCGTGGTCGCCTCGATGCCGACCCACAGGAGCCCGAGGTTGTCGAGGAGCGGGACGACCGCGAGCGCAGTCGCGAACCACAGGAGCAGCGCGTAGTAGCGGCCCGTGTCGTTTGGTCGGAGCCGCCCGGCGGCTCGCTCGTGGGCGAGATGCCCCGGTGAGCCGGCAAGGGCGACGGTGGCGACCACGAGGACGAGTGCCAGCACGTAAGCGCCGAGCGCGTCGACCACGACCAGGCCGCCGAACGCCCCAAGCGGACCCTCGACGAAGACGCGCGCGGCGAGGAGGAGCCCGGCCGCGAGCGCGGTCACGAAGCCGAGCGCCGCGAGGCGACCGGCACGCCGGTCGTCGGCGAACCAGGCGAGGGCGCCGGCAGCGGTCGGGGCGACGACGATCAGCGCGGCGAGCAGCTCCGTCATCCGCGCAGGCTCCGCAGCTCGTCGGTCGAGGTGCTGCCCAGGACGTCGAGCATCCGGCGCGCGTAGACCCAGGCGACGACGACGGCGATGAGCAGGTCGAACAGGACCCCGAGCTCGACGACGAATGGCATCCCGTACGTCAGCGCGAATGCCGTGAGGGCGATCCCGTTCTCGAAGACGAGGAGGCCGACGACGAGCGAGAGCGCCTTGCGGCGGGTCATGATGATGAGCAGGCCGGTTAGCACCGTGGCAATTGCGGCCGGCAGGCCCCGGCCTGCAGCCACGCTCGCCCCGACGAATGCCCCGTTCGCGGCCGCACTCGCGACAAACACGATCGCGACCGCGGCGACGAGCGATGCGTGCCGGCCGAGCAGCGGATGCCGCTCCTGCCGGACGGGAGAGCGACGAAGGATCGAGCCGAGCACGAACGGCACGACGACTCCCTTGGCCCCGACCGCCAGCAGGCCGCCTATCACGAGGTGGCCGGCACCGGTGGCCAGCCCCACGCTGATCGCCGCCACGCCGGTGAGGGCCGACTGGAGAGCAACGAGCCAGATCGCCCGACCGATCGAGCGCGTCGCGGCCAGTCCGACGCCGAGGAGGACGATCGCCGCCGCGCACGCGTCGACGAGCTGGCCGGCGGTCCGCAGGTCGATCGTCATGCCGGCAGCCAGAGGCGAGTCGCGAGGCCGACCGCCGCGACGATCGACGCCGTCGCGAGGAGACCCGGCAAGGCGAGGATGCGCAGCTTGGCCAGGCTCGCGTCGAGCACGCCGAGGATGACGGCTGCCCCGATCAGCTTCGCCAGGGCGGCAGCGATCGCGACCAGGAGCGACAGCGGCGTCAGGTCGAGGGCGATGCCGACTGGCAGGAAGACCGCCGCGAACAGACCGGCGACGAGGACGAGTTTGAGCTCGGCTGCGTACATGAGGATCGCCAGCCGGGGACCGGACGCCTCGAGCATCATCGCCTCGTGGATCATCGTGAGCTCGAGGTGGGTATCGGGATTGTCGACAGGCTCATGACCGGTCTCGGCGACGGCCACGATCGCGAACGCGCCGGCGGCCAGCAGGAGCGGTGGCGTGTACCAGGCGCCCCCCGCGGCGACGCCGAGCGTCGCGATCCGACCGAGATCGGTCGACCCGGCCGCCAGGGCGGCGCCTGTGAGGGCGAGCAGGAGCGCCGGCTCGATCAAGGTCGCGATCGCGACCTCGCGGCTGCTGCCCATGCCGCCGAAGGCGCTGCCGGCGTCGAGCGCCGACAGGGCGAAGACGAAGCGGGCCAGGGCCATGAGCCCGACGACGACGAGCAAGTCGCCCCAGCCGGCCAGCGGCGGCCGGGCGCCGACGATCGGAACGAGGAGCGTGGCGACAACGACGGCGGCCAGGACGATCGCCGGGGCCGCCCCGGTCAGCGGGCTCGCGGCGTCGCTCTCGACCGGCTGCTTCGCCCACCACTTCGCGAGGTCGCGGTACGGCTGCAGGAGCGGCGGCCCCTGCCGGTACTGGAGGCGGGCCTTGACCCGCTTGGTGATCCCGAGCAGGAGCGGCGCGACGGCCAGTGTGAGCGCAAGCTGGACCAGGCCCACGACGAGCGCCCCGAACACGGCCGGGTCCGGCATCAGCGGGCGACCAGGAGCAGCACGACGAGGGCGACGACCGCGTAGGCGAGGTACGCCTGCAGGCTGCCCGACTGAATCCGCCGGACCAGCTGCGCGGCCGCCACGGAGGCCCGATGCAGGGGCGCGTAGAGGCGCTCGTCGATCACGTGGCGGACCTCGCCCCGGTAGTGGACGGTCCGGGGGAAGGGCGTCCCGGGATGGAGCTCGACCGCGATCTCTCGCTCGGGCCGCAGCACCGGCCCGTAGTAGAGCCGGATGAGCTTGGCGTAGCTCGTCGCCGTGTACTCGAACGCCGCCTCGGGCACGTTGCCGCACGTCCAGGTCGGCGCCCGGCGCGCCGTCCGGCGCCGCACGCCGACGAACCACACGACGCCCGCCACGGCGAGGACCACGACGGCGAGCGGGCCGGCCGCGTAGAGCGCACCGATGCCGACCACGGGCGCGAACACCCCCGCGGTCGGGCTGGTCCCGCCGAGCGTCCCGCGCGAGATGCCGCCGATGACGCCCGAGACCGGCCCGGCCGCGATCCCGACGCCGATGCAGGCGGCCGCCAGGCCCGCCATGGCGACTCCCATCGATGTGGCCGTCTCGCGGGCCTCGGCCGCCCGCGGGCTGCGCGGCAGGCCGAGGAAGCCCATCCCGGTTGCCTTGACGAAGCAGGCCACCGCGAGCGCCGCCGTCAACCCGAGCCCCGCGACCGCGAGGAGGGCCCCGGATCGCGCGACGAGCGACAGCCCCGCCTCGCCACCGGCGCCGATCAGCCCCTGGAACGTCAGCCACTCGCTGGCGAAGCCGTTGAGCGGCGGAAGGCCGCTGATCGCCGCCGCCCCGATCCCGAAGGCGAGCGCGGTGACGGGCATCGCCCGCGCGAGCCCGCCCAGGGCGTTGAGGTCCCGCGACCCGACCGCGGACTGGATCGAGCCGGCAGCGAGGAAGAGGAGTGACTTGAAGAGCGCGTGGTTCAGGGTGTGGAAGAGGGCCGCGGTGAGGGCGAGGGCCCCGAGCGCGGTCACGCCGTCGGCGCTGGCGAGCAGCGCGATCCCGACGCCGATCAGGATGATCCCGATGTTCTCGATGCTGTGGAAGGCGAGGAGGCGCTTGAGGTCGTGCTCCATGAGCGCGTAGAGCACGCCGAGCACCGCGGAGGCCACCCCGATCCCGAGGACGACCAGGCCCCACCACTCGGGTCCCGGGCCGAGGATCTCGAGGCCGAAGCGCACGATGCCGTAGATGCCGGCCTTGATCATCACCCCCGACATCAGCGCCGACACGTGGGACGGCGCGACCGGGTGGGCGCGGGGCAGCCAGACGTGGAGCGGGATCGCGCCCGCCTTCGTCCCGAAGCCGACGAGCACGAGCACGAAGACGATGTCGCGGACGGCCGGCGACAGGCTCGCGGCGGCTCGCCCGAAGGCGCCGAAGCTCGTCGAGCCGGCGGCCGAGGCGAGGATCGCGAAGGCGACGATGAGGGCCGCGGTCGCGAGGTGGGTCAGGACGAGGTAGACGTAGCCGGCCCGCGCGACCTCCGCGCTCGGCCGCCGGCCGACGACGAGCAGGGCCGAGCTCAGGGCCATGAGCTCCCAGGCGAGCAGGAACGCGAACGCGTCGTCGGCGCCGAACACAAGGGCGAGGCTGGCCAGGAAGACCGGGTACGCGGCCGCGGTCCGATCGACGCCGGGCCCATCGTGTGTGGTGTAGCCGACCGCGAACAACGAGCTCGCGAGACCTGCCACGCCGAGCGCGACGAGGAACAGGCCGCCGAGCGGGTCGTAGCGGACGTCGATCGGGGCGAAGCCGAGCACGTCGCCCGCGCTGGCGGCGACCGGGGATCCCGACGCGATCACGGTGGCGCCGAGGACGACGAGTGCGATACAGGCCAGGCCCGCCAGCGAGAGCGACAGTGCTCGCGGATTCAACCGCGTCCGCGGCGCGAGGGCGGCAAGCGCGGACACAGCGAGCAGCACGCCGATGGTCGCGAGCAGCGGCACCCCCGCTCCTCCGAGCACGGTCGCGAACAACACGCTGGTTACTCCTCCGTCTCGCCGTACTCACCCGCGAGACAGAGGTCGCGTGGCACCGGCCTTTTTCACTATATCTTCAAACTCTTGAAGTCTGCGGGACCGTCCGGCACCGTGTGACAGAGGCCCGGGCCTGTGCCATCCGTGCGGTGGCCCGCGGTGAGGCACTCGATCCGGCAGGCCTTCGGGTCGCGGCCCCTAACCGGCGCAGCGTGGAGCGCGCATCCGCAGACGGCGCACGTGACCGGCGAGCCGACGTCCGCCGCGACGCGGATCCCGGGCCACCCGGCGACCTGCATCGCTGGGGACGCACTCGGGCCGCCGTCCGCGTTCGGGCGGCCGATCACGAGAACGACGCCCGACACCTGGATCACGTCGTCGGCGACCGCGAGCGCGAGCAGGGTGACGCTGACGTCGTCGCTCGCGGCAGTCGAGTTGAGCGCGACGGCCCATGGAGTTCCGTGGACCACCGCCCGATCCCCGGTGATGTCGAGATCCCGCGCGCTGCCGCTCACTCCAGGATCGTGAGCCGTCATCTGTATTTCTGCAAGATAGCAGGTAGACAGCCCTCGAGTATTATCAGATACTGCCTTCGATCGAATGCCCTACGCGGCGATCGTCGACTCTGGTCATCCTTCAAGCTTGCAAGAAAGCAGACAATCGGTCCGGACACGCCAGACGAGGAAGCGCCACGACATGGAACGAGAACACCCCGTGCGCGACGACGCGGAGCGCCTCCGCCGATTGAAGGCGGAGTTCTTCAAGGCCCTTGCGCATCCGCTCCGCATCCGGATCCTCGAGCTGCTGCGGAGTGGTCCGCTGAGCGTCACCCAGATCCAGGAGGCAACCGGCGTGCCGAACACGTCCGTATCGCAGCAGCTCGCGGTCCTGCGGGGCCGAAGCATCGTCGATACGGAACGGCGCGGGACGACGATCATCTACCGCGTCGCCGATCCCCAGCTGTTCGAGCTGCTGGACATCGCGCGGCGGATCTTCAATGGCCATCTGAGCGACACGATCGACATGCTCCGGCTGGTCGACATCGAGGCTGTCGCCGCCGGGGAGCGCTGACCTCGCCGACGCCGCCGACACCCGGAAGGGCGGGTCGAACGTGAGGGCGGACCTTGCAGCGCGTGGCGTCACCCATGCGTGGGACGGCGCCTCGGCCCTCGGCTGCGGAGAACCGGCCGGAGTCATCCGATGAGGCGCCCGCGCACGACGCTCTCGCCCTCCGGCTGGTGCTCCGCGAGCCGGCCGCCGACGCCTGCGCCGCAGTCTTCGTGAGCGGTCTCCTGCCGCCGGCGGCGGGATGGTCCGCAACCGCCATGGTCGCCATGTTCGGATGCCACATGTATCCGAGTCCCGATCATTGGTGCCCGCGTCGGTCTCGTGCCAAGGATGCGTGGCCCGTCGACGCGCCGGGGAGGTCAGTCGCCACCACCGCCCGCGTGGTGGATGCGCCCCAGCATCTGGCGGGTCTGGGCCGCGTGCCAGTCGAGCCCGAGGCCATCGAGGCGGGCCGCGGCCAGCTCCACCCGGGCGCGGTCGCCGGTCGCGTACCCTAACGCCCGCAACCCGAACGGCTCGAGGTACGTGCCGGGCTCGATGAACCTCGCCGCTTCCTGGGCGACGACACCGAGCTCGCCCAGGGCAATCAGGGCGTCCAGCCGTGCGGCGATCGTCGTCAGCTGCCACCATTTCTTCGTCGGCGGCGGCATCTCGACGGGGAGAAGGCGGCGGACAGCCTCGAGATCTCCCCGACCGATCGCGAGCCGGACGAGCACCGGGTTGCGGACCGTTTCGTATCCCTCCATGGCGAGGGGCTGCGGTCGTATCGTGTGCGCGAGGTCTGCCGCTCTGGCTCGGCTGCGGAAGCGGCCTGCGCCGGCCCACGGCGCCACCATGGCGCCGAGATGGGAGGGAACGAGCCGCCGCGGCCGGTCTCGATATGGTGGCGGGCCCTCGAGCGGTCTGAAGGCGATGATCGAGCTCAGCGCGAGAGAGCAGGAGGTGGCCGAGCTGGTGGCTGCCGGCCGCAGCAACCGGCAGATTGCAGAGCGCCTGTTCATCACCGAGCGGACGGCGGAATTCCACGTGGAGCAGATCCGCAACAAGCTCGGCTTCCGCTCGAGGGCGCAGATCGCGAGCTGGGTCACGGCGCGCCGGTTCGAGGTCACGCAAGCATCCCCGGCGCCGGAGCTACCGACGCAGTTGACGACCTTCGTCGGGCGGACGCACGAGCTCCGGAGGGTGGAATCCGAGCTCGAGGGCCGGTGCGTGACGCTGGTTGGCGCGCCCGGGATCGGCAAGACCAGGCTCGCGCTTGAGGTCGCGGCTGCAGCCGGCGCCCGGTTCCGCGGCTTCGTCTGGTTCGTCGAGCTGGCACCGGTGACCGATGCCACCCGGATCGAGCACGCGCTCGCGGGCGCCCTCGGAGTGGGCGCAACGAGCGACACCTCGGCGCGGGATGCGATCGTCTCCGCCATCGAGCGCCGCAGGGTCCTCGTGGTGATCGACAACTGCGAGCATCTGGTCCGTTCGGTGGCGTCGCTCGTGGAGGATCTGCTCTCGCGCTGTCCGGGCCTTCACGTCCTGGCAACAAGCCGCGAGCGACTCGGCGTGTCCGGCGAGACCGTCTATCGAGTGCCGCCGCTCGCGCAGGCCCAGGAGCTCTTCTGCCAGCGCGCCGCGCAGGCGGACGCCGGGTTCGAGTGGGTCCCGCTGGTCGCGACCATCTGTGGTCGCCTGGACGGACTCCCCCTGGCGATCGAGCTGGCGGCGGCGAGGGTGGGCGTCATGTCACTGGGCGACATCGCCTCCGACCTGGAGGCAGGTCTCGGTCTCCTCGACTCCGCGCCGCGATCCGCAGCAGCTCGGCAGCAGTCGGTCGATTCGGCCATCGAGTGGAGCTACGGCCTGCTGGAGCCCGACGAGCGTCGGGTTTTGTGCCGTGCGTCGGTGTTCGCCGGAGCCTTCCGCCTCGACGCCGGGATCGCCGTGTGTGGTCCGGGCCTCCGAGATCCGGCTCGCTGCCTGCTCAGCCTTGCCGAGAAGTCGCTGCTCGCCCGCGCCGGGTCCGGGTCCGATGGCCGCTACCGCCTGCTCGCGGTCGTCCGCCAGTACGCCGCGGCGCGCATCGAGGGGGCTGATGCCGATCGCGCCCACCGCCTCCACTTCGAGCACTACCTCGGTCTCGCAGAGGCGATCAGCCCCACCCTTGAGGCCGGGCGGGACAAGGAACGCGCCGATGCGCTCGAAGCTGAGATGGACAACATCCGCGCAGCACTCGAGTGGAGCGAGGTGTCGGACCCGGCGGGTTGCATGCGCCTGGCCCTGGCGGCATCGGCGTTCTGGCTCGTCCGAGGTTCGGTCGTCGAGGGGGCGAGCTGGCTGCAGCGTTCCCTCGACGCTGTTCCTGAACGGAGCCGGATGCGCGGCAACGCCCTCTGGATGGCCGCGATGCTGACGGCGCGGCATGGCGACGACGAGACGAGCAGTCGCTACAACCGCGCGGCTGCGCAGCTGTTCGAAGATCTTGGCGACTGGAAGCAGCTGGCCCGGGTTCTTTGCCACCTGGCGCAGCAGACCGACGATGCCCGTCTCGCGAATCGGCTCCTCGCCAAGGGTCTCCGGAGTGCACACCGATCCGGGGACCTCAACGCGCAGGCGCTCACGCTGGACGCGCTCGGAGCTCGGCTCGCCGCGGCGGGCCGCACGGGCAGGGCGCGAGCCCGGATCGAGGCGAGCATGCTGCTCCGCCAGCGGTCCGGTCACGAGCGAGGGGTGGCCTGGTCGCACCTGCGCCTCGCCGACCTGGCGCTGGCTGACGGCGATCCGAGGGGCGCTCGGCGTCACCTGGCCGAGGCGCTGGCGATCGTCACGCGCCTGGACGACCCCTCCGGCACGGCCGATGTGCTCGATGCGGTCGCTCGGACGGACCGGGACCCGAAGCTCTCGTCTCAGCTCACCTCCGCGGCCGCGGCGCTCCGCGACCGGACCGGCGACGCACGCTTCCGCGACGCCGGACGGCATCTCCAGCCCGTCGATCCAGCGGGCATTGACGAGGCCGTGGCGAGGGCACGCGAGGTCACGGCCGAGGCCTGAGCCCCTCACTTCCGGTACTTCCCCCAGTGTCGACCGGGATATTCCCGCCTACGGTGCCCCCGCTCGCCTTTGGAAGAGGAGAAGGGAGGCACGCAGATCAGATCATTCAGCTGTCGATGAGCAAGTGCCAACGGAAGGAGAACATCTGATGAGAACAATGTTCGGACCGTTGAAGGCGACTGTCGCCGTAGCCTTAGTCGCGACAGTCCTCGCCTGGCCGGCGTTCCTGTTCGCGGCGAACAGCCCTGTGAATGGGCAGTCGGTGGCGACGCCGGAGCCGGTCGTGGGCTTCTGGTACATCAAGCTCACAGCTGAAGGGAATGTGCCCGGTCCGCCTGACGGCACGATCATCGATTGGGGACTGCAGCAATTCCATAGCGACGGAACAGAGATCCTCAATTCAGGCTCGGGACCGAAGAGGTTCTGCCTTGGCGTCTGGGCGAAGGGGAATGGACCGTCCACGTACGAGCTGAACCACTTCCCGCTCGACTTCCCGGACGCGACCACGCTTCACATCATGAATCTCCGCGAGAAGTTCAGCCTGAGTCAGAACCACAACAGCATGACCGGCACGTTCACGGTTGATGTCTACGATGCCGGGGGCAAGCTGCTCCAACACGTCGCCGGCGACGTGGAAGGCCACCGCCTCACCATCGGTTCATCCGTCCAGGACATCCTGCCGCCGACGCACTGAAGCAGGACGTAACAGGGCCCGCGACGAGCCTGCCGAAATCCGATGGACTCGTCGAAATCTCCTGTCCACGCAGAGGCCCGGGTGTGAGGATCCCGGGTGTCCGCTGGGTCGGTTCGCCTTGTGGATAGTGAAGGAAGGCACCTCAGATGTTCAGACTCGTTCGGGCCGCACCTCTCGCCGTGATAGCCGCCGTGTTGCTCGCGGCCCCGGCGGTGGCGTCGAAGCCACCGCCCATTCAGTTCACCGGTCAAGCCCACAATGTCTCGGGCGTGCCGGGTCCCGGCAATACGTTCGATGTCGTCCTAGCGGGAACTGACGTGGCAGAGGGTGCCCTGACCGGCACGTTCGCCTTCATCGACCACACCGTGATCTCACCCGGGGGCCATCTCCACGTCGACCGGGTCCTCACCCAGGGCTACGACACGATCTCCATGGAAGTCGACGCCGACTTCGTGGGTTTCACCGCGAACACCGAGAGCGTCTCGGGCCGCTGGACAATCACGTCAGGCACAGGCGTCTACGCGAACCTAGCGGGCATCGGCAGCTACACCGCAACAGTCACGATAGTCACGATCGCGTCGCACACGATCAACGAGGCCCTCGGCGGGTTCGCCTTCTTCAACGCCTCGAACTGAGCGGCCTGGCGGTGTGTGCGACGAGCTTCGACCAACGGGCCCAGGTCGCCCTATCCGAGGCTGACTACTGGGGCCTCGGCGAGGCGACGATCGGCGCGGCCGCATCGACTGCCAGTTCCGCGAGCTCGCCCTCGACCACGCGGCCCAATGCCCACGGACAGGGGGGCTTGCGCTGCCCACCAAGGTTGCGTTGGCGCGCCCGACAGGTGTCGGGCGCGCGTTAGCAACCTGCGAGATCCCGATCGAGGGCCGGGATGAGTGGCTGGCCGCGGCGGGCCTTCGAGCATGAGGGAGCGTTACCGAGGGTCCGCCGCACGTGCCACGGACCGCGAGGTTGGGGTGGTCGTCGCGGTCCTGGAGGCCGGGTCCGAGAAGGCTGCCGCCCACCGCCTCGGCCTTTCGCACTCGATCGTGAAGCTCCACCTGGCGAACGCTCGGTCCAAGGTGGGTGCGGAGACGACTGCACAGCTCGTGTGGATCCTGGCGGAGCGGCTGCCGGAGCCCGAGGGGGTCGCGCAGGCGGACGAGCAGCGGTCTGCTAGTGTCCCGATTCGCTGATCGCTCGCGGTTTGCGGACCGCCTTCGCGAGGATCTCGTCGGCTGACTTGACCCACGTGAACGGGCTCGAGCCCTCGTTCCACTGCACGGTGAAGGCGTCGATCCC
>JAJXUG010000081.1 GCA_021783095.1 Chloroflexota bacterium
GCGTCCTTGCCGCCGCAGCAGGTCTCGCACCAGACGTCGTAGGTGCCGGGCTTGTCCGGGACCGTCCACGTGACCATCTTGGTGCTCTCGGCCGGGAGCGACTCCGACAGGCCGAGGTCGGGCGAGATCATCGTGTGCACCCCGTTCTTGAGGTGCATCGCGGCGTCCTGCGTCCACCACTTGAGGGTGACGGTATGGCCGGCGGTGACGTCGATCTCCGACGGCGTGAACCCGGCCATCGAGCTCTGGACGTCGATCACACCGCTCGCGGCAGCGTCGGCCGGGCGGCGGAGGAAGTCGCCGAACGCGAGGTAGCTCCCGGCGGCGAGGACGGCCACCACGATGCCCCCGAAGGCGATCTTGCGGAGCCGGTCTCCGCGCGCTGCTCGGACGCGCTCGGCGCGGCGGGCGTCCCTGCGGGCGGCGGCGCCGGCGTGGAGGGCCTCGCGCGGCTGCTCGCGGCGCGAGGCGGGCTGCGGCTCGGCGTGGTCAGTCATGGCGGGCCTCCTGGCCATGGTGGGCGGCCGCGTGCCGGGCCGCTGTGGTGGCGTGGGCGGGCGGGTCGTCGTCGAGGGCGGCGACCGCGCGCCGGCACTCCTCCTCGCTGATCTCGCCGTTCGCGAAGCGGTTCCGGAGGATGTCGGCGGGGCTCTGCCGTCGCGTGCGCCTTGGCTCGCGCACAAGGAGCCACACGACGCCGGCGAGGACTAGCGCCCACGCGCCCATCCAGGCCCACGCCTCCGGTCCCATCGCGATGCCGCCCATGACGCGCCTCCTGGCTCCCAGGCCGGCTCCTGCCGGCGCACCGCGAGCATGTGCCCTGCCCGGGCGCGAAGCCATGGACGGGCGGGCAAGAGACGGTCAAGGTCTGGTCAATGACGGCGTGGTCAGGCGGCGGGCAGCTCCACGAGGAACGTCGCCCCGGTGCCGGGTCCCCCGCTCTCGGCCCATGCCTGGCCGCCCATGGCGTCGGCGAGCGCCCGCACGATCGCGAGGCCGATGCCGGCGCCCCCGTCCGCCCTGGTCCGGGCCGCGTCCAGCCGGTAGAACCGCTCGAACACGGCCTCGAGCTGGTCCGCCTCGAGCCCCGGGCCGTGGTCGGTCACCGACACCCGCCCGACGTCGGCCGTCGCGCCCGCGGCGACCTCGATCGTGGAGCCGTCGGGGGCGTGGCGCAGCGCGTTCGAGAGATAGTTCGAGACGATCTGGTCGAGGCGGTCGCGGTCGGCGCGCACGGCGACGCCGCCGACCGGCGCCGCGATGGCGATGCCGCGGGCCGATGCCTGCGGCGCGAAGCGGGCGGCCACCTCTCGGGCGAGCCTGGCGGCGTCGAGGTCCTCGGTGTGCAGCAGGAGCTGGTGCGCCTCGGCCCGCCACAGCTCGGCGAGCTCGTTGACCATCCGCGTCAGTCGCGCGGTCTCGGCGCGCAGGAGGTGCCACGTCTGCGGCGTGGGGCTGACGACGCCGTCCTCGAGGCCTTCGAGGTACCCGTCGAGCGTCGCGAGCGGCGTCCGCAGCTCATGGGCGACGTCGCCGACGAGCTGGAGCCGGCGGCGCTCGGTCGCCTCGAGCGATGCCGCCATCTCGTTGAACGACGACGCGAGGTCGGCGAGCTCGCCCGGCTCGTCGGTCTCGACCCGCTCGGTGTAGTGGCCGGCGGCGATCCGGCGCGAGGCGTCAGCGAGCCGGCCTACAGGGCGCGCGATCCGCGCGGCTACGGCCAGGCTCACGACCGCCGCGGTGACGACGGCGATCACGGTCGCGGCGACGAGCGCCCGGCGCATCGCGTCGGTGAAGGCGGCCAGGGTGGCGTCGGCCATGGCCTGGCCCATCGGGTCGCCGGGGAGGTGGCCCATCGCCTCGGCGAAGTAGGCGGGGCCCACGAGGAGGACGGCGATCCCGACCGTGCCGAGGGCCGCCGCGCCCACCGCGACGAAGGAGGCGAGCAGCCGCGCCCGCAGCGGGCGCAGCAGCATCAGCGCGCCTCGCGCAGCCGGTACCCGACGCCCCGGACCGTCTCGAGGAAGCGCGGGGCGGCGGGGTCGTCGCCGAGCTTGCGCCGGATATTGCCGACGTGGACGTCGACCAGGTGGTCGTCGGCGAAATTCTCGCCGCCCCACGCGGCCGCGAAAATGCGGGCGCGGGACATGACGATCCCGGGCTCGCGGGCGAGCGTCGCCAAGACGTCGAACTCGGTCGCCGTCAGGTCGACGTCGCGCCCGTCCACGCGAACCGAGCGGCGGCCCACGTCCACGACGAGGCCGCTGGCGGTGGCCGCGGGTGCGGGCGAGGAAGCCATCCGGGGCCGCCGGAGACGGGCTTTGACCCGGGCGACGAGCTCCCGCGGCGAGAACGGCTTGGTGAGATAGTCGTCCGCGCCCACGGTAAGCCCGACCACCCGGTCGATCTCCTCGCTGCGGGCGGTCAGCATCAGGACGTATGCGTCGGAGAAGGCGCGCACCTGGCGGCAGACCTCGATCCCGTCGAGCCCGGGGAGCATGAGGTCGAGGACGACGGCGTCCGGGTCGAATTCGCGGACGGCGACGACGGCGGCGAGGCCATCCGTCGCGGCGCGGACCTCCCAGCCCTCCCGCGCGAGATACCCGGAGACGAGCCCAACGATCGGCGGCTCGTCGTCGACGACTAGGATCCGCGGGACCTGGGCAGCGGGGAAGGGGGCGGCAGCGCTCAACATCTGCGCCATGCGGTGGTTCGACTGGACTGCGTCAAGCATCGTTGTGGCCCAGGGGAGCGATCCTGCCAGCGCCGCCGACGGGGGGAGATCGGCGGCGCGTGGCCGGATCTGGGAGGAGTTGGTCTGGGCTAATCCTCCCCCGATGGGTCATGCGACGCCATGCAGGCACGGGCAAGCCTGCGTCAAGAAATGGTCAAAGCCGCCGATCGCAAGGCGGCGAGTCCGAGATCGCTGACCAACTCGGTCCGCGTGCCACCGAGGACACGATGCAGCATGCCGTCCGCGCTCTGCCAGCGGTACGCCAGCGCCTACCCCGAGTCACTGCCGGAGCTGTGGGCCAGGACCTCGGACGCGGGGCGCCATGCGATCGCGGAGGCCGTGTTCGAGCGGATCGACGTCCTGGGGGCGACGGACTTCACGCTCGCGCTGACCGCCGATGCGAAGGCCCACGGGTGGGATGCGGCCTTCGGAGCCGGGGACCGGTCAATCTCGATTGGTCGGTCTGGTCGGGGCGAGAGGGCTAGAACCTCCGGCACCGACCTCTTTGTCCCCGCAGTATGGCGCCTCCTATGTCGGGTTCGGAGCGGATCGTCAGTGCCGTCACTGGTCCGCCCGCTGACCTCACGGTGATGCACTCCTGCAAGACAACCCCCTACGAGTACTGCAACTAGATCCCATCTTGGTTCTGCAAGTAGGCCCCATAGAATTGACGCTCCTGCGGCGGCGCGCGACAATCGCCGCGTGACGATCGAGAACGCTGGCCTTGGCGGCTACCGGCCACGGGTGATGGACGGCCAGCTCCGGGAGGCGCTCGGAGCGGCCGGCGCCGTCGTCATCGAGGGGCCCCGGGCCTGCGGCAAGACGGAGACGGCGCGCCGGGCGGCGGCCAGCGAGATCCGGATGGACACGGCCGACGGCCGCCAGGCGTTCGCGGTCGACTCGGGCTTCGTGCTCGCGGGGGACACGCCGCGCCTGATCGACGAGTGGCAGGAGGTGCCGGACCTCTGGAACCTGGTGCGCCACGAGGTCGACGACCGGAGGGCGCCGGGGCAGTTCGTGCTGACGGGCTCGTCGGTGCCCCGGGACGACGCGCGGCGGCACTCGGGCGCGGGCAGGTTCATCCGCCTCCGGATGCGCCCGATGTCGCTGATGGAGAGCGGCCACTCGGCGGGAACCGTCTCGCTGGCGCGCATGCTCTCGGGTGAGCGGGTGGCCGCTCCGGATCCCGGGCTCCGGGTGGGCGACCTCGCGGAGCGGATCGTCATCGGCGGCTGGCCGGGCAACCTGGGCCTCAAGCCGGCCCAGGCGTCCCTCCTCAACGAGGGGTACCTCGAGGACGTCTGTCGGGTTGACGTCCCCCGCGTCGATGGCGTGCGGCGGGATCCGAGCGGCGTTCGCGCGCTCGTGACCTCGCTGGCCCGCAACACCGCGTGCCCGGCGAGCGCAGAGGGCCTCGCGGCCGACGCCGGTGCCGACCGGGCCATGAAGGTCGAGACCGCCCGGGCCTACCTCGGCGCGCTCGACCGCCTGCTGCTGACCGATGACGTCCCGGCCTGGAGCCCCAGCCTGCGAAGCCGGACCCGGCTGCGCGCATCGCCTGTCCGGCACCTGGCCGACCCGTCACTGGCGGCGGCGGCCCTCGGTGCCGGCGCGGACGCCCTGCTCGCTGACCTCAACCTGCTGGGCCTGCTGTTCGAGTCCCTGGTCGTGCGCGACCTGCGGATCCTCGCCGGGCCGCTCCGGGGGCGCATCCACCACTACCGGGACGCCCTTGGGCTCGAGGCCGACGCCGTGATCGAGCTGCCCGACGGCGGCTGGGCCGCCTTCGAGGTCAAGCTGGGGTCCCATCCCTCCGTCGTCGATCCCGCTGCGGCTGGGCTCCTGCGGCTGCGCGACCGAGTGGCCGGGCGCCCGCCGGCGGCGCTCGTGGTGGTCACGGGCACCGGGTACTCGTTCACACGGCCCGATGGCGTGCTCCAGGTGGCGATCGGCGCGCTGTCCGTCTGACCTCGGGATGGGTCCGGCCCACACCACCGTTCACGGGAGCGTACACGCCGCCATTGCGCCGACCAAGGGGGACGGCCCACGGCGTGCGCACCGCTCCCGGACTCGGGGCCGAGGAACGACAAGGCCCGACCGCGGAACGCGCAGGGCTCCGGGTCACCGGCGGCTGGCCGGCCTGCCTTACGCAGTTCAGCGACCCGAAGGGCGTCCGCTTCACGGGCGCAGTCGTCTGGGGCGGCGGCTCAGTCGGTCAGGCCGAGGTGCTGTGGGTCGACTGCTCGGGCCGATGAGGCGTCGAGCCGCCGGAACTCCCGCGCTCTCCCGTCCGTCACTGGGTGCGATGCGCCGACTCGCCGCTCTCCTCCTGCTCGTGACGCTGGCGGCCTGCGCCTCCCCGGCGCCGGCCGGCGAGTGGCCCGCGCGGACGCCGTACCCCCTGCCGTCGGGCGCGGTCGCCGTCGCGCTCGCGACCGCGCCGCCGGCAGACCCGCTCCCGTCCGGAGTGGCGTGGGCGTGTTCCGCCGTCCTGCTCGCGCCGGTGCGCGTCGCCTGGGACCGCGCCTCGGGCCACGTCGCGTTCACCGGGGTCGAGAGCGGGGCGCCCCTCGCGCTGGTCTGGCCGCGCGGGTTCTCGGCCCGCGAGGCCGGGGGCCGGCTCGAGGTCGTGACGCCCGACGGCACGGTCCTGGGCAGGGACGGCGACGTCCTCTCGACGCTGGGCGGAGGACCGGAGATCTGCGCAGTCGGCTCGACCGTCTACGAGCCGGCTCGCTGAGGTCGACAGTGGATCCCGGCCTCGCCGCCGCTCGTGCCCGATGTCGTGATGGCGACCTGTCGCTCTTGCGGTCCCGACTCATCCCTCGCAGGATCGCGGAAGCACTGCGCAGACGATTTGAGGGAAGCGCATGAGCCGGTTGCGGAGTCGCTGGGTCAGATGGCTCGCGGTCTGGATTGCGGTGTTGGTCGCCGCCGCCGTGCTCATCGCGCTCCAGGCGATCGTCAGCCTCTACGACGCCCAGCAGAGGTGCTTCTTCAACTACCCCGCCGTGCCGTGTCCGCCCGGCGATGACCCGAGGGTGGCACAGCTCACGTTCGCGTTCTTCGGCGTCCCCGTCATCTGGCTCGTCGGCGTTTGCCTGGTCGGCCTGGGGTGGGCAGTGCGACGTCGAGGCGGCGGCCGCGCGCGATAGCGGCAGTGACGCGCCCCGGCGGCTCACGGCGGTTGGCGCTGGGCGCGGCCGCCGTCGTCCTCGTCGCGGCGCTGGCCGTCGGGGGGTGGGTCGCCACCCGGCCCGCGACGCCACGGGCGTCTACTGCCCGCCGAACGGCTGCGTTGGGACGGGGACCTGCCCGCGCTGATCCGCGCCTGTCACTCAGCGCTGTGGCGCGGGGACCGCCACTGACAGCTCGGCCCCGGTCTCGAAGTCGAGGACGACGAGCGCCGACGCCTGGCTCGGGCAGGGCGTGGCGGGGGGCGACGCGACGCAGGTCGACGGGTCGGCGAACGCGCCGGAGTAGGTCAGCGCCCAGACGAACGCCTGCGGGTCCACGCCGGCGTGGGTCGCGTAGGTGGCCAGCCGACCGATGGTGGCCGTCTGGACCATGACCGTCCCCGCGGCCCGGCCGGCGAGGAGCCGTGCGCCGGCGTCGATCGCGGCCGCGCTCGACAGCCCGGCGGTCGGCATCGGCCCGACGCTCGGGCTCGGCATCGCGCACGCGGGGGCGGGGCCGAGCGCGGGCTGGTTGCCCTCCTCGACCTGGGCGTCGAACACGAGCAGGTACCTCGGCCCGCCGGCCCCGTCCACGGCGCGCTGGTCGACGGTCTGGCCGCCCGCGGTCACGAGGCGCACCGTCCACGGCAGGGGCGGGACGCCGGGGTCGCCCGGCGCGACGGTCACGGTCTCGTCGCAGCCGACGTGACGGACGACGGTATCGCCGATGGCGACCTGAAGCGTGCCCCACGAGCTCCGGTCGTCGACCGACAGGGCGAACGGGGCAGGCGTCGGCCCGGAGGCGGCCGGCGTCCCCCCTGGGGGGCCGCTGCAGCCAGCGATCGAGGAAAGCAGCAGGAGCGCGGCCGCCCCCGCGACCAGGTGGCGCCTTCTCATCGGGTCCAACAACCCCCTCACCTATCTCCGGGGACGGTCAGCCGGCGGGGCCACGGGTCACGACACCGGTCGCGGGATCGACGCATAGGTACATCGTCGAGGAGTACGAGGTGCCCGTGCTCTCGGTCACCGTCCCCTCCATGAGGACCTCCCAGTTCGCGTCGCAGGCCGTGTCGTTGGTGATGCCGAGGTCGGTCTCGCGGACGCCCGTCAGCGTGGCGCCCGCCGCGTGGGCGGTCGCGTAGTAGTCGCAGGCGATCTGCCCGGCCCGCGCCTCGTCGACCGCCGCGGTTGACGGTGTCGTGGCGCCCGGCCCGGTGCATGCCGCCGAGAGGACCGCGACCGCCGCCAGCCCGAGGAGTCCCCGCACGCCGATCACCCCCGCTCGCGGGACGCGGCCCGATCCTGCGGGCCTCCCGTCCCCGACGTCAAGGGCGGTTCGGCGGTTCCCGAGCGCCTGGCGGTCGGAGGAGGCCGACCGCACGAGCAGTCACGGCTTGATCTCGAAGGAGATGCTCATCGGCGAAGAGCAGACCTGGCGCCACGGGACGCTCGCTCCGGCCTGTTGGCTCGCCGCCTCCAGGTCAATCGCGATCGCGCCGGAGGCGACCGGGAACGCGACGCGGCTCACGTCGGTCACCCCGCCCACGCACGGTGGCGCGGTGTACACGGGGGTGCCGTTCGCGTCATTGGCGCCGACCCACCACGAGACGCTGAACTCGATCTCGAAGGACTGCCCGGACCGGATCGCGTAGGTCGCTGGGGTCACGAAGTGGCAGGCGCTGTTGACGCAGACCTCGTTGCCGGTGTTGCTGGCGCTGACGGCCACCAGCGGACCGCCTGCCGTTGCCACGCCGATCACCTTGGGGACCCCCAACACGCAGTCGCCGCCGGCGTTGCGGACCGTCTGCGTGAAGACGGCGTGCCTGTAGAAGAGGGCGCCGAACGTGAAGCCGCTCGTCGCGCTGCCCACAACGAGCTGATCGGCGGAACAGGTTCCGCCGGAGCTCGGGAGCGAACCTGGCGGAGGAGACGAGGGAGGCGTCTCTTCTGGGTCGCCGGCCCACAGGACGTCCTGGACGGTCACGGACGGCCCGGGGCAGCCACCCGACGGGACCGATACGCACGTCGGCGCAGGCTCGGCGGTGACGCGCAGGACGAGCGCCGGAGCTCCGTGCACCGAGAACGCGCCCAATCGAACCGCGACCACCATCGGCCCGCCTCGCGTCTCGGCGAAGCCCTCGAAGGCCGGACATGGGGGTTTCGAGGCGCCCGGGATCATGGCCGGGCAGTGGACGGCCAACGGGCCCGCATCCCAGCCGCCGAGGAGGAACGGCCCGGTCGGCACCGTGTGACGGAGGTCGTCCGGACGGTAGACGTGCTGGCCGAGCAGGGTGCTCGGGATCCCATCCGGGTACCGGGCGGTCAGATCGGGAGACGGTGCTGTCGGCGAAGTCGCGATCGGCGGAGAGCCGGTCGGCAGGGATGAGCCCGTCGCGGCCTGGGATGTCCCGGGCGACGACGTTGGCGCGGCGGGCCCTCGCTGCCCGGCGACCAGGAGCAGCCCGCCGACGAGGACGGCGACGGCGACGGACGCCGCCAGGGCGGCAAGACGGCTCCCTGGTGGCTGCCGCCAGCCGACCGCGAGCCCGCGGAGCGGCGCGGTCGGCCGGGCTCCCGACCCGACCTGGTCGGCGAACGTGCGCAGCGTCGACGGCGCCGCCGGCGTCCCGCGGGACGTGAACCACGAGCGCAGCTCGGACTCGATCGGGTCGTCCGCCTGGTCGTGCCGGTCACTCATCGGGCAGTCCGATCATCATCAAGCTCTGCGCGAAGATCGCCGAGCGCGTAGTGCAGGCGTGAGCGCACGGTCCCGGCTGGCACACCCAGCCGCTCGGCGATCGCATCGGTGGAGAGGTCGGCCCAGTAGCGGAGGACGACGGCAGCGCGGTGCTCCGGGCTCAGCCGACCGAGGGCGCGACCGATGACGTCCCTCTCGACAGAGCCTCGGAGCGCGTCCCGATCCGCGATGCCGGGTTCGCCAGATAGAGCCGCCTGGGGACGCCGCGCCCGGCGGCGGAGGTGCTCGATGCAGGTGTTCACGAGGATGCGATCGAACCAGGCGTCGAACCGGGCGGGGTCGCGCAACCGGGGCCAGGCCGACCACGCGGCGAGGAGCGCCTCCTGGCAGGCGTCCTCGGCGTCGGCGGCGTGGCCGAGGAGGTGCCACGCGAGGCCGTAGGCGCGATCGAGCCGCGGTCCGATGAGGACCGCGAACGCCTCGTCGCGCCCGGGCCACTGGACCGACTCGTCGGTCGCCCTCGTCACTCGCACCTCGGCTCTCGGCACCGTGCCAATCACATGATTCCAGACGGTCTGGCACCGCCGTTTGTTCAGACTGGGACGGGGTCGCCCCCGGTCAACTGACCGATACCGGCGCGGGGGCGCCGAGCCGACCATCACGGCGTGGCCGGGGCCTCAAGGCCACCGTCGACGCGATCGCTCGGGACCAGGCGCTCGGCGCCGAGCGGCGGGCCAGCATGCAGCGGGTCCGCCGACTCGATCTGCGACTGCCCGGACGGGCACGACCGCGACCTCGACCGGATGCAGGCGTGACAGGACCGCGCCGACGGCGCCCTCGCCCTCGTCCGCTGGGCGCTCGGCGCTTCCCTGGTCTCGCTGGTGGCCGTCGCGCTCCAGGTCCTCGCTGTGGTCGGCCATGCCGTGAACGGAGGTATCCCGTGACCGACGACCTCCTCGAGCGCGGCCTCGGCTGGCTGCCCTCCCCCGAGGCGAGCGAACGAGAGCCTTGCGAGGTCGGCCGCGCCCTGCCAAGATGCGACTCTGGGGCTACCCGAGCGGAGGCAGGGCCTTGCCGAAAACGACACCCCACGGAGCGCCGGCGAGCGGCGCGAACGGCCGACGCGAATCCGCGGCCTCCAGGGTCTTGTCGCGGCTGGAGGAAGTCGCGCCGTGGCAGGAGGACGCCTACCGAGCGATCCACCAGCACCCCGAGCTCCCGAACGAGGAGGTCAACACCGCCGCACGCGCGGCCAGCGCGCTCCGCGGGGCCGGCTTCGAGGTGCACGATCACGTCGGCACGACGGGCGTCGTCGGCGTCCTGCGCAACGGCGAGGGGCCAGCAGTCCTGGTCCGCGCCGACATGGACGCCCTTCCGATCGAGGAGGCAACCGGCCTCGCGTACGCGAGCTCGGCGCGCGCGACGGACGGCGGTGGCCAGGACGTCCCCGTCGCCCACGCCTGCGGCCACGACGTCCACGTGGCGAGCCTGATGGCGGCCGCGCGCCTGCTCGGGGGCCGGCGGGACGCCTGGCACGGAACGTTCGTCGCGCTCTTCCAGCCCGCCGAGG
>JAJXUG010000035.1 GCA_021783095.1 Chloroflexota bacterium
CCCGGGCGCCAGCCCGAGGAGCCCCCGCAGCCCGTCCTCGCCCAGCCAGGGCTCGACGCGGTCCAGGTACTCGAGCAGGGCCTCGAACGTCGGCTGGGGGCCCTCGAGCCCGCTGAGGTGGTGGTAGAGGGCGACGACGAGCTCCGGGTCGAGCACGGGCCGCTCGGCCTCCACGCGCGAGATGACCGCGTGCATGAGCAGCGGGTCGAACCGGCTCACCGGCCGGCCCGCCGCCCGAAGGTTCGGCGGCCGCGGACGGCACTGGGCGCGGCTGCGCCGCGGGCGGGTTCGGACACGGGGAGCGGCCCTCCGGGAAGACATTCAGCCGAGTGGCTGGCCGGCCAGCAGAGTGCTTCGAGCAGTTCAGTCTAGGCGTTGGGCCGCCGTGTGAACAGGTGTTCTATCCACGAGATCCGGCCGGTGGGTGGGGCGTTGTCCACATGTTGGGCGGCGATGGGGATGGGCGGTGGATGCTGCGAGGTCGACTCCGACTTCTCACGGCGCGAGCGGGCAGAAGCGGCTGAGCGCTCCGGGCTAGACTCGGCTGACCGACAGAAGTGGGGAGCTGACTTGGCGCGATCTCGGACTACTGGCGCTCGCGACACGGGGGCGAACCTCGGCTTCGAGGCGAAGCTCTGGCAGGCGGCCGATGCCCTGCGCAACAACATGGACGCGGCCGAGTACAAGCACGTCGTCCTCGGGCTGATCTTCCTCAAGTACATCAGCGACGCCTTCGAGGCCAAGCACGCCGAGCTCGAGGCCGACCGCGCGCACGGCGCCGATCCCGAGGACCCCGACGAGTACCGGGCCGCCACGATCTTCTGGGTGCCCAGGGAGGCCCGTTGGACGGCCCTCAAGGCCGCCGCCCCGCAGCCAACGATCGGCACCCTCGTCGACGACGCGATGGCCGCCATCGAGCGCGACAACCCGTCGCTGAAGGGTGTGCTCCCCAAGGACTACGCGCGGCCCGGCCTCGACAAGGCGCGCCTCGGACAGCTCATCAACCTCGTGTCAGACATCGCCCTCGGCGCGCCGGCCGATCGGGCCAAGGACACCCTGGGCCGGGTCTACGAGTACTTCCTCGCCCAGTTCGCCTCGGCCGAGGGCAAGCAGAGCGGCCAGTTCTACACGCCGTCGCGCGTCGTCCGCGTCCTCGTCGAGATGCTCGCCCCGTACAGGGGCCGCGTCTACGACCCCTGCTGCGGCAGCGGCGGCATGTTCGTCCAGAGCGAGCGGTTCATCGAGGCGCACGCCGGGCGGATCGGCGACATCAGCATCTATGGCCAGGAGTCGAACTACACGACCTGGCGCCTCGCGAAGATGAACCTCGCCATCCGCGGGATCGACGCCCAGATCGCCCACGGCGACACGTTCCACAACGACCGCCACCCCGACCTCAAGGCCGACTACGTCCTCGCCAACCCCCCGTTCAACGACTCGGACTGGCGGGGCGACCTCCTCCGCGACGACAAGCGCTGGACCTATGGCGTGCCGCCGGCTGGCAACGCCAACTTCGCCTGGGTCCAGCACTTCATCAGCCACCTTGCGCCGAACGGGACCGCAGGGTTCGTGCTCGCCAACGGCTCCATGTCGTCGAGCCAGTCGGGCGAAGGCGAGATCCGCAAGAACATCGTCGAGGCGGACCTTGTCGACTGCATGGTCGCCCTCCCGGGTCAGCTCTTCTACTCCACCCAGATCCCGGTCTGCCTCTGGTTCCTCACCCGAGAAAAGCGCGACGGCCGCTTCCGCGACCGGCGGGGCGAGACGCTGTTCATCGATGCCCGCACGATGGGCTCGCTCTTGGACCGGACCCACCGCGAGCTGAGCGACGAGGAGATCGCCCGGATCGGCAGCGCCTACCACGCGTGGCGCGGCGACCCAGGCGCCACTGGGTACGCAGACGAGCCTGGCTTCTGCCGATCAGGCACGCTCGACGAGATCCGCGGACACAACCACGTCCTCGCGCCCGGCCGCTATGTCGGTGCTGCAGACGCCGTAGAAGACGAAGAGCCGTTCGAGGACAGGATGCGCCACCTGGCGGCGACGCTGCGGGAGCAGGTCGCAGAAGGCCGACGGCTCGACGCCGCAATCCAGGCGAACCTGCGGGAGCTCGGCTTCGGTGGGTGAGTGGCCGCTCGTGAGCCTCGGGGAGGTAGCGCAACTGCTCGCTGGCTACCCGTTCGAGAGTGCCAAGTTCACAGACGATCCGTCCGCGCCACGGCTACTGCGCGGCGACAACGTTGGGCAGGGAGTCCTGCGCTGGGACGGTGCGAAGCGGTGGCCAGCAGCACTGGACGACGGGCTCGAACCGTACTGGCTCCAGCCAGATGACGTGATCGTGGCGATGGACAGGCCGTGGATCGAGGCTGGCCTCAAGTTCGCAGCCGTCGGGCGGGCCGACCTACCATCGCTGCTCGTCCAGCGGGTCAGCCGCCTCCGGGGATCGGCACGCCTGGATACACGCTTCCTCAGGTATGTGATCGCCGCCTCCGCCTTCACGAACCACATCCTGGCGGTTCAAACGGGCACCACAGTCCCGCACATCAGCGCACGTCAGATTCTTGGTTACCAGTTCCATCTGCCACCCATCGAAGAGCAGCAGCGCATCGCCGGCATCCTCGGCGCGCTCGACGACAAGATCGAACTGAATTGCCGAACGGCGGCCAGCCTCGTCGAACTTTGCCGACTCGCCTTCGAGTCACGTCTGGAGGAGATCAAGGCCGAACAGCCGGTCGGGCCGCTGATGCTCGGCGAGGTACTGGATGTCCTGGAAACGGGCGGGCGACCGCAAGGCGGCGTGTCTGGGTACAGCGATGGTGTGCCAAGCATCGGCGCCGAGAGCATCACCGGACTCGGCCAGTTCGACTTCTCGAAGACGAAGTACGTTCCGGAGGAGTACTTCGCGACTATGCGGCGCGGCAAGCTCGAGAACCGGGACGTGCTCTTGTACAAGGACGGCGGGCGACCGGGCCTCTTCGAGCCCCACGTGACGATGGTTGGCGACGGCTTCCCGTTCGAGACGGCCGCAATCAACGAGCACGTGTACCGGCTGCGCGCCCGGCCGCCCTACACGCAGACGCTGCTCTACCTGTGGCTCGCCGGAGCCGAGGCGATGAACGAGATGAGGGTCAAGGGGACAGGCGTCGCCATCCCGGGCCTCAACTCGACGGCACTGAGGTCCATTCACGTCCCGGTGCTGAGGCCAGATGCCGCCCGCGAGCTTGACCGCATTCTCGAGCCGCTTGTAGCGCGAGTCCTGCTTGCGGCGCGCGAGTCTCGGGTCCTGGCGCGCACGCGCGACCTTCTACTCCCACGCCTCCTCGGCACGCCTGAGATGCAATGAGTGCGGTCCGGCTATCCGTGCGGACGCTGAGCCTCATCGCCGAGGTCGTCTGCGGGAACGCGGGTGCCGACGAGGTCAGCCTCTCCCCCTATCGGCGCTACGTGGACATCGACGCCTTCTTCGGGCACGACCTTGGCCTGGAGTCTGCCGATCTCGAGCGCGGGAGTCGGCAGCAGCGGGCGGAGGCGTGGCTAAGGCGATACAACGGCACCGCCGAGCTCGCGAGGATCGTTGAGGCGGCCGTGGGACCGGCGAGCTTCGCGGGCTCGACCATGGAGCCAGGACCGGCGGTTGCGCATCTCAACGGCGCCCTGCAGGCCGAGGGGTATCGGCTCGTTCGTGTCGGGACGGGCTACAAGCTCGTGGGCCCGACGATGGTGGAGTTGCCCGCCGCTCAGGGCGGCGGTCCGCTGTCGGACGAGTACGTGCGCGAGCTCGCGGACAAGTGCAGGGTCAAGCTGGAGACCGGGGACTACGACGGTGCGATCACGAACGCGAGAACGCTGGTCGAGGTGGTGCTCGGCGAGCTTGAAGAGGCGCTGACCGGTGCCCGGAACGACTACGCTGGCGACCTCCCGCGGCAGTACAAGGCGGTGTCCCGGATGCTGCGACTCGACGACGACCGGGAGGACCTCGACGCGCGCTTCAAGGACGTCGTCCGCGGGCTCGTGACGGTCGTGAACGGCCTCGCGCCCCTGCGCAACAAGCTCAGCGACGGGCACGCTCGCGTACGCATGCCGGCACGTCACCACGCGGAGGTGGTTGTGAACGCCGCGACGACGGTGGCGGTCTTCCTTGGGCAGTCATACCAGGCCCAGGCCAGAGCCGGACGATTCCCCGATCGACCTGCCAGCGGCCGCTAGAGCGACCTCAACGCCGTCTCACGAATCGGCCGCCGTTGGGGACGTCATCGGGGCCATGCCGTTCTTTACAGCCAGTGTGAAGAACGGCGATTCTGTAAAGAACACGCCCCCGGGGAAGCGCGGGGCGCTCTCCTCCTCTGCGAACCTCGGGTGCCTCAGCCGTCGCCGGGACACGCTGCGCCCGCCCTCGGCGGCTGCAGGGTCAGATCCCGGTGTCGGCCTCCGCGTTTGCGCTCTGGGGCGGTGCCGGACGGCGGGTTTGTCCCAAGTTTAGCAGTTGCGCATGACGCGCAGGATCGCTAAACTCCGGCGAAACTGCCTGTGAGGGGACGGTGGCCGTCGACGTCGCGCGGATCCTGGCCGAGCTCGACAGCAGGCGAACCCCGGCGGAGCTCGAGAGCCAGACCCTGGAGTTCAAGCAGGACAAGCGGCTGCCCGAGGAGACCGAGCGGGACATCGCCGAGGCCGCCGTATGCCTCGCGAACGGCGCCGGCGGCACGATCGTGCTCGGCGTCGCCGATCGGCGGACAGGCCCGGACGCCCTCGTCGGCACTGGCCTCGCGATCGACCGGCTCCGCCAGTCCGTCTACGCCTCGACGCAGCCGGGGCTGCTCGTCGAGGTCCAGGAGCTCGTCCACAGCGGCGTGCGCCTGCTCGTCGTCCGCGTGCCCGAGGGGGTCGACGTCTACGCCGACTCGAAGGGCCGCCCGTACCAGCGCATCGGCAACCAGTGCCAGCCGATGCCGGTCGCCGAAGCGACGCGGCTGCGGGAGGAGCGGCTCGGGCACGACTGGTCCGCGGAGGCGTCGGATCGGGCGCCGGGCGATGTCTCCGCCGCCACGCTCGAGGCGGTCAGGTCGGTCCTCTCCACGCTGCCCGACGAGCGCCAGCGCCTCGTCTCCCTGACCGACCTCGACCTGCTCCGGGCTCTGGACCTGCTGGCCGGCGACCGCCTGAACCGCGCGGGAGCGCTCCTGCTGCTGCCGGCGGAGCCGGAGCGGCCGCGCGTCGTCTACCAGTTCCGCCCGACGCCCGGCGGCGAGCCGACCTTCTCCGAGCGCCTCGAGGGCCCGCTCGTGACGTCGTTCGCGCGGGTCATGGAGGTCGTGCGGACCCGGCTCAACAGCGCGCCCCTCAACCTCCCCGACGGGCAGCAGATCCAGCTCCAGGACTTCCCGGAGCTGGCGGCGCGCGAGGCGATCGCCAACGGTCTCGTGCACCGCGACTACCGGCTTCCCGGGGCCGTCGCGATCGAGCACTCGCCGGCGGTCTTCGCGGTCACGTCGCCCGGGCCGCTCGTGTCGGGCGTGACGCCTGAGAACATCCTCACCCATCCGCCCAAGCCGCGGAACCGCACGCTCGCGAACGCGGCCCGTAAGCTCGGATTCGCGGAGGAGTTCGGGCGCGGGATCGACCGGATCTACATCTCGCTGATCCGGGCCGGGCGCGGCCTCCCGGTCATCGAGAGCGATCCGGGGCAGGTCGCGGTCCGCATGGTCGGCGGCGCGCCAAACGTGCACATCGCGCGGTACGTGGCGTCGTTGCCGTCGGTGGAGCGGGACGACACCGACGCACTGCTGGTCCTGTACCGCCTGTGCTCGACCCGCGTGGTCACGCCACTGACGGTCGCGCCGCTCCTCCAGCGGTCGGAGGCCGAGGCCGCGACGATCCTCGGCAGGCTCGCGGTGGATCCGCCCGCGATGATCGAGCGGACGCGCCCCGCGCGGGGCGGCGCCGGGCCTGCCTACAAGCTGTCGGGCCCCGCTCTGGCCGCGCTCGGGCCAGCGGTCGCGTACCAGGTGCGGAGCATCTCGGACACCGACCGGAAGGTCGTCGCCCACGTCGTGGAGTACGGGAAGATCACGAACCGGACGGTCCAGAATCTGTTCGACGTCACCGTCCACCCGGCGAACGCCATCATCGACGACCTCGTGCGCCGGGAGGTCCTCGTCAAGACGTCCGCCCAGCAGCGCGGGCCAGGCGTGGAGTACGGGCCGGGGCCCAAGTTCCCGCATCGCGCCCGCGCGGCTCGGAAGAGCGAGGCGTCGAGGAGTGACGGAGCGACCCTCTGGGACGAGCCCGAACGGTGACAACCTTCACTGAGTCGATCGTGGAGGAGGCTGCGCTCGCCGTTCTTGGCCGGCTGGGCTGGGCGGTCCTCCACGGGCCCGAGATCGCAGTCGGGACCGCCGCTGCGGAGCGCTCGGACCCGGCGTACCGCGACGTCGTCCTGGAGCGGCGGCTGCGGGCGGCCCTCGCGCGGCTCAACCCGGGGCTCCCGGCGGCCGCCCTGGACGACGCGTTCCGCAAGCTCACGCGGGTGGCCGGGCCGACGCTCATCGAGCGCAACCGGGCGGTCCACCGGATGCTCGTGGACGGCGTGACGGTGGAGTACCGCCGGCCCGACGGCTCAATCGCCGGGGCGCAGGCGCACGTCGTCGAGTACGCGCGGCCGCAGGCCAACGACTGGCTAGCCGTCAACCAGTTCACGGTGGTCGACGGCGGGCACGAGCGCCGGCCCGACGTCGTGCTCTTCCTCAACGGCCTGCCGCTCGCGGTGGTCGAGCTCAAGAACCCGGCCGACGAGCAGGCGACGATCCACACGGCGTACCGCCAGCTGGTGACCTACCGGGCCCAGGTCCCGGCGCTGTTCGAGCCGAACGCGGTCCTCGTCACCTCGGACGGGACGACGGCCCGGATCGGGGCGCTCGGCGCGGGCGAGGAGTGGTTCAAGCCCTGGCGGACGATCGAGGGCAGCGCCGACGCGCCCGCGGCGATGCCCGAGCTCCGCGTGCTGCTCGAGGGCGTGTTCGAGCACCGCCGGTTCCTCGACCTGCTGCGCCACTTCGTGGTGTTCGATGACGCCGGCGGCGGCGCGATCGCCAAGAAGATCGCCGGGTACCACCAGTTCCACGCGGTCAACGCCGCGGTCGAGGAGACGATCCGCGCGACCGGCGCGCTCACGGCCGGCCACCTGCGCGCCGCCGAGGAGCGCGGCCGGTACGAGACGCCCTCCAGCCCCGGAGGCGAGGCGGGCGACCGGCGCGTCGGCGTCATCTGGCACACGCAGGGGTCGGGCAAGAGCCTGACCATGGCCTTCTACGCCGGCCGGATCGTCCTCGAGCCCGCGATGGCCAACCCGACGCTCGTCGTCCTGACCGACCGCAACGACCTCGACGACCAGCTGTTCGGGACGTTCGCCCGCTGCCACGACCTGCTGCGCCAGGAGCCGGTGCAGGCGCAGGACCGCGCCGACCTGCGGGCGAAGCTCGCCGTCGGCTCGGGCGGGGTCGTGTTCACCACGATCCAGAAGTTCCTGCCCGACGAGCGGGGCGACACCCACCCGGTCCTGTCCGACCGGCGGAACATCGTGGTGATCGCGGACGAGGCGCACCGGAGCCAGTACGACTTCATCGACGGCTTCGCCCGCCACCTGCGCGACGCCCTGCCGGGCGCGTCGTTCATCGGCTTCACCGGCACCCCGATCGAGCTCACCGACGCCAACACCCGCTCGGTGTTCGGCGACTACATCAGCGTCTACGACATCGAGCGCTCGGTCCGCGACGGCGCGACGGTCCCGATCTACTACGAGAGCCGGCTCGCGAAGCTCGCCCTCGCCGAGGCCGAGCGCCCCAGGATCGACCCGGCCTTCGAGGAGGTCACCGAGGGCGAGGAGGTCGACCGCAAGGAGCAGCTCAAGAGCCGCTGGGCGCAGCTCGAGGCGCTCGTCGGGGCCGAGCACCGGGTCCGCCTGGTCGCCGCCGACCTGGTCGCGCACTTCGAGGACCGGCTCGCGACGATGGACGGCAAGGCGATGGTCGTCACGATGAGCCGGCGGATCGCGGTCGACCTGTACCGCGAGATCGCTGCGCTCCGGCCCGAGTGGGTCGGGACGGGCGACGACGACGGCGCGCTCAAGGTCGTGATGACCGGGTCGGCGTCGGACCCGCTCGACTGGCAGGACCACATCCGCAACAAGCCGCGGCGCGAGGCGCTCGCCGCCCGCTTCCGGAATCCGGGTGACCCGTTCCGGGTCGTGATCGTGCGCGACATGTGGCTGACGGGGTTCGACGCCCCGTCCCTGCACACGATGTACCTCGACAAGCCGATGCGCGGGCACGGCCTGATGCAGGCGATCGCCCGGGTCAACCGGGTGTTCCGCGACAAGCCGGGCGGCCTGGTCGTGGACTACCTCGGCATCGCCGACGAGCTGCGCAAGGCACTCGCGGCGTACACGGAGTCCGGCGGGACCGGGAAGGCCGCGATCGACCAGGCCGAGGCGGTCGCCCTGATGCTCGAGAAGCACGAGGTCTGCCAGGGCATCTTCCACGGCTTCGACCACCGGGCCTGGGTGACGGGCGACGCCGAGGAGCGGCTCGCGCTGCTCCCGGCCGCGCAGGAGCACGTCCTCGCGCAGGAGGACGGCAAGGCGCGGCTGCTGCAGGCCGTGACCGAGCTCTCGGCGGCGTTCGCCCTGTCCGTGCCGGCCGACGAGGCGATCGCGATCCGCGACGACGTCGGCTTCTACCAGGCGGTCCGCGCCGTGCTCGCCAAGAGCGTCGCCGGCGAGCGGAGGACGGACGAGCAGCTCGACCACGCGATCCGCCAGATCGTGAGCCAGGCGATCGTGTCCGACGAGGTCATCGACCTCTTCGCCGCCGCCGGCCTGCGGAAGCCCGACATCTCGATCCTGTCCGACGAGTTCCTCGCCGAGGTCCGCGGCCTGCCCCAGCGCAATGTGGCCGTCGAGCTGCTGCGCAAGCTGCTGGCGGGCGAGATCAGGTCCCGCGGCCGGCGGAACGTCGTCCAGGCGCGCTCGTTCGCGGACCTCCTCGAGCAGGCGCTCCGCCGCTACCAGAACCGGGCGATCGAGACGGCCCAGGTCATCGAGGAGCTGATCGCGCTCGCCAGGGAGATCCGCCAGGCGTCGGCCCGCGGCGAGCAGCTCGGCCTCACCGACGACGAGCTCGCCTTCTACGACGCCCTCGAGACGAACGACAGCGCGGTGGCGGTCCTCGGGGAGCCGGAGCTACTGGCCATCGCCCGCGAGCTGACCGAGCAGGTCCGGGCCAACGTCACGATCGACTGGACTGTCCGCGAGAACGTCCGCGCCCAGCTCCGGGTGCTCGTCAAGCGAATCCTGCGCAAGCACGGCTACCCGCCCGACAAGCAGGCGCGGGCGACCGAGCTCGTGCTGGAGCAGGCCGAGGTGCTGTCCGAGCTCTGGGCGGTGGCGTAGGGGATGCCGGACTCCGTCGCCAGGTTCGTAGCCGATCTTGCCCGCGAAAGGCCGCCCGGGAACTTGTTCAACCAGTATGCGATCGAGGTCCCGGGTCTAGATCGACCGGGCGGTGCGGCCACTCGCTGCGACAACCTGCGCGCGTACCTCGAGCCCCGGATCGGCGTCCGACTGGCGCTCATTGGCGAGGCACCCTCGGCCCACGGGGCGCGGTTCTCCGGGATCGCGTTCACTGCTGAGCGGTCGCTCCCGCCATCTAGGCGAACGAGCGCGGATGGCCTGACGAAGGACGGCTTCGCCGAGCACTCCGCCACCGTCCTGCGAGGCGCGATGGAAGCGGCAGGGATGGATCCCGCATCGGTCGTCCTGTGGAACGCCATGCCGTTCCACCCCGCTCGAGCCGACGATCCGCTCCGAAACCGTCGCCCAACGGCCGAGGAGCTGGCTCTTGGGCGCCGATGGCTGGACCGCTTCCTCGTGCTCCTGCAGCCAGGGCTCGTCGTTGGACTCGGGCAGTCGTCGAGGCGTGTGCTCCCGGCCGGCACGCTCGTCCTGCGCCATCCAGCCAACGGCGGCAAGCCGGGGCTGCAGGCCGGACTCATGGGGCTCGCACTCGAGTTCGGCCTCCGCCGATGACGGGCCCCCGGCCGACCACCGGGCCTGCTCCTCAACGCACGCCTCGGCCCAACGCAGAGGTCGAAGGCCCGCATCCGACGGGAATGACCCCGGCGCGCCATCCCATCCCCTAGCGCGACGCCTGGGACGCGCCCTGAGGGGCACGTCGGAGTGTCTAGGCGCGCAGCGACGTTGTGGAAGGGCCGTTGAGGCTCTGGTCGTCGTGACACCAGAGCTGTCACGCTGTTGAGTAACCTGTGGCCGGAGGGAGGTGTCGTGGACGACTCGGCGGGACTCGAGCGCCGCTTCGATGCGGCGATGCTGGACATCTACCACGGCGCCGCGAGGCTCGGCTACCGCCCGACGCGCTTCCTCGAGATGGTTCAGACCTACGGCGGCGTCGAGACCGCGCACCGGCTGCTCGCCACCGAGAAGGTGCAGGACGGCTTGGGTGAGCTGTTCCTGCTGGGACGGCTCGACCTGACGATCGAGCACCACGTCCTGCTCCGGGAGTACGCGCCGCTCTTCAGCGACGAGGAACGACGGACGGCGCGCGCACGCCTCGGGCAGGAACCGTCCGGAGGAACCTCGTGACGGATCGGCCGGAGGACGTCGCCGTGGCTCCAGACGGCGTAGAGGCGCCAGCGCCGGATGGAGCGCCGTCAGTGGCGCAGCGTCACGCGCTGTCCGCCGAGTCGGCGCCTGCGCTGCTCGCCCTCTACGCGGCGATCGTCGAGGAGCTCCATGGGCGCGGCCTCGTCCGTAGCACCAACAACCCGGTCGGCGACTACGCCGAGTACCTGACAGCGCACGCGTTCGGCCTGTCCTTGGCGGGCAACTCGTCGATCGGGTACGACGCGGTCAGCGACGACGGCATCCGCTACCAGGTCAAGAGCCGGCGCCTGACGCCGCGCAACTCGTCGCGCCAGTTGAGCGCCATCCGCGGCCTCGAGCCGGGGGCGGACCCGTTCGACATCCTCGTCGGAATCCTGTTCAGCGCGGACTTCGAGGTCCTCCGCGCTGCCCTCGTTCCGGTGGCGGTCGTGCGGCAGCTGGCGGTCAGGAACGACTACGTCAATGCCTGGCGCCTGATGCTCCGCGACTCGGTGTGGGCGATGCCCGGCGTCGAGGACGTCACTGACCGCATCCGAGCGGCCGCCAACGCTGCACCGCCGCCCCGTCCCGTGCCGGCGCCCGGACGTCGATCACCAGGTGGAGCCCCTCGCCCACCGTCACCGGCAACGCCGGTTGGGCCGCGGCAGCTCATGCCGAAGGCCGACCCGCTGGAGGTCCGCGCGTACTTCGCCTCGACTGGCCTTAGTCGGCGGGAGCTCGGGGAGATCGTGGGGACCGGGGTCGGCGTGATCGCGACCGTCCAGAACCCGAATGGCGACCGTTGGAGCACCGAGCGGTTCGAGCGAGCGCGAGCCCTGATCGACGCGGATCTCGCCGAACGCAAGAGGAGCCCAGGATGAACCGTGACAGTCGCACCGTGAGCTTCGGAGGCGCCTCGTGACGCGGTGGTTCCTCAACGATGACGCGGGCTACATCGCCTGGCTGGAGGCGCACGACGATGGATACGTCCTGAACACATACGCCCACCTCGCGGCCGGCTACCTGGTCGTGCACCGGGCGAGCTGCCGGCTGATCAATCGCGAGCTCGCCGCCGGCAGGCGCTGGACGGCGCAGTACGGCAAGGCGTGCGCCGACTCGGCGGTTGAGCTACTCGCTTGGACGAAGGAGCGGACGTCCGGGACCCCCCACGGCTGCGGATCGTGCCGGCCGGATGTGCCCGAGGGGCCGGCATCGACCGGCGCCGCCGCCCATCGCTCTGGTGGTAGCCGGGCGATCAATCAGGCAGCGCAGGACCTCAAGCTCGGCGGCGACCCGATCACCGTCACCATCCGCCGCGTGGACAGTGGCCCGCCCCTCGTCATCCATGGGGCGCAGTGGGTAGGGGAGCTGTTCTTCCGCCTCGACCGCAGCGCCGTCGGGCCGAAGTCCTACGACGCCCGGGCTGTGGCCTGCCCGAAGGACCGCTTCGAGCTGGCGGACCTGCGGGCGGTCAACGGGAGCATGGCCACCCGCATGCCCGAAAAGTGGTGGATCGGGCTGCTCGACGGCGTCCCGCGGCCCTGGCTGACCGCGATCGACCCCTCATGGCGACTCCTCGACCTCTCGGACGCCGAGTGGGAGGAGGGGCACGTAGCGGACCGCCTGGGAGCGGCGCTCGCCGAGATGGTGGGCGATCACCGCGGGCTGTCCGTGGCGACCAAGCTCCTCCACCTCAAGCGACCGGCGCTGGTCCCCATCCTCGACAGCCTGGTCGTCGACCAGCTGGGCGGCCGCGGCACGAAGGCCACCAAGCTCATCGAGCACATGCGGAGCGAGGGCCGTGAGAACCTCGACGGGCTGCGAGCGATCCAGGACGGGCTCGCCACGATCATCGGCGCCGACGGCCAGCCGATCCTGCAATCGCTCGTGCGCATCCTCGACGTGCTCCTCTGGGCGACCCACCCGGCTTCCGCCCTGTATCCGATCCTCGGCCGCTGGCGGTCTGAGTTCCAGTACGCCGGCCCGGGGAGGCAGGCGACTTGAGGATCTCGCGGGCGAGCCTCCACGTCCTCGCGGGCTACGCGGAGACCTTCACGCCCCACGGTCCGATCGGGCAATGGCAGGGCGGCGAGAAGAACGCCGCTGGGGCGATCCAGATGCCCTGGTACGAGTACCAGCCCGAGGTCGAGCGCTTCGAGGCTGACATGTACGCCGCCAAGCTCGTGCGGCCGGTCGACTGGATGCAGTGGGCCGGTACGCCCGAGGCGCAGCAGTTGATCTCGGATCCCGCGGCCATCGCGGGCGCCTCGCACGGCGACCTGATCTACCTGCTGACCACGATCCTCCGGGGCGAGCGGTTCAGCGACGGCGAGATCGCCGGCGCCTACGAGCGAGGGACGCTGCTCGCGATCGCGCAGCGGGCGCAGGCCCTGCTCGACGGCGGCCCGGGCAAGGCATGACGCGCGCGCCGACGGCCGAGATAGTCCGGGCCTCGCCCAGCCAGCTCGTCGATGCCTGCGGAACGTGGGGGCCGGTCCCGCGATGACCGAGCGCGGCGACCGCCCGTACATCGTCCAGTTCCCGCACCCGGGCGCCGAGCACCGTCCTCACGGGGCAGACATGGACTGGAACCGCGGCGAGCATCGCCGCAAGTTCCTCAAGGCGACCGGCACCTACCTCGATGCCGGCAGCGCCCAGCGGGGACCGATCACGTTCTGGGGTGAGTGGGAGCCGCAGTCGCGGGTCGTCGCAGCGTACTCGCCCGGCCTCCAGGACGGGCCGCGCTGGCTCCACGAGCCCTGGTGGGAGGTCCCGCGCCACCGTCGCCTGCTCCAGAACACCGACCCCCTCGTCTTCGGCGACCGGTTCCGGTACAGCAACTGTCGCCAGACCGGGAGCGCCGCCCTCCGGCACCTCCCGCCCGGATCGCTCATCCTGTTCGGATCGGCCCTCCGCGGCGCGTTCGTCCTCGACACCGTGCTCGTCGTCGCCGACCATGGCGTCGACTACCGGCGCGGAGCGCCGGACCACCTTGACGTGCCCGATTGGGTGCGGTCGGTGGTGTTCGATCCCCTCTGCGCGACCGAGGACCGCGGCCACGAGGCGCTCCGGCTCTACGAGGGCGCCCGACGCGCCGACAATGCGAGTGCGCCGTTCAGCTTCGTGCCGTGCCGGCCGTACGCGCCAGGCGGCGGTGCCTTCGCCCGGCCCGTGATCGAGCTCGACCGTCGGTGGCTCACGCCGCGGCTAGCGATGGGGGCGAAGGCAACTGAGGCGACGCCCTACCAGGTGAGAGCGGTGTGGGCCGCGGTCGTGGACCAAGTCGTTGCCGCCGAGCTAGGCCTGGGCGTCGAGCTCGACGTGCCACCGGGTGGACCGCCGAAACCGCCTGCCAGGGAGGAGATCGGTTGACCATCGAACGAGGCTCGGGCGTGGAGCCTAGTCCTGGGCTGCAGTTGCTCCTTGAGCGACTCTGGCGCCAGGAGATCACCCACGAGCACGTGCTCGCGGAGTTGTTCAGCCACACAGACCTGGCGCGGGTCCTCGGCCTCTGGTCGGGCGAGTCCCGCCCGCGGCTGGTGATCGAGCCGGATCGCGGCATCTTCGATCTCGCACTGCTCGATGACGCCGGCTCGGCGGTCCTCTACCTCGAGCTCAAGTTCGCGGCCGCGTCGGGCTGGGACCAGCGGAGGCGCCAGCGAGCGTTTGCCGAGGCGGCAGGTGCGGGGCGCGCGTACATCCTGCTGGGCACGTCGTTCTTCGAGATCGACCGCGAGCCGGGCGTTCGCTATGTCGGCGTGCCCGAGCTCCTCGCTGGCCTCGCAACGACGGTTGCCGACGGCGCCCTCGGTGAGCTGCAGGCAGCCTATGCCGAGCGTGTCGAGAGGGACGCGGCCGTCTGGTCGGGCGAGCACGACCCGACGAGCGCGAGCCACGTGGCAATCCTTCGCCTTTACCAGGCGATCGCCGACGCCTGGCCAGTCGACGTCCACCCGTACCGGGCGACGAACCCGGGCGGTCCCGACTGGATCCTCAATGGCGACGCCTGGACCACGCTGCCGCTGACCGGCTGGGAGCATGCCCGCTTCTACTGGGAGATCGCCGGTGGTCGCGTGCGATTCAAGGTGCATTGGGACGGCCCCGAGGGCGATCGACGCCGTGCTCGCGACACGTACGAACGGGCGATCCTCGAGGCTGGGCGCGCGGTCGGGGTCCAGGTCGAGCGAACTCGGCGGGTAAGCGGCCGCTACATGAGCGCGGCGCAGCTCCCGTACGTGGTCCGCGATTACGTTGTCGTCGACGGCGCGGTCTCATCCGAACGGGCGCGGTGCCTATACGACGAGGCGACCACGATCTTCCAGGCAGCGCTCGAGCGGGTGCCGCCGCTGGTCGTGACCTAGACGCGACCGTGGGGCCGCCCGAGCTGCTGACGGCGGGGGCCGTGCGCGACGTTGCGTGATCCATCGAGCAGCGTGGCCCGCTTGGCCGAGAGGACCATCTACCCATAGCCGGCTCGCTCCTTTCAGGGCCAACCTTGCGGGTGCGTCCCACACAAGAAGCCGTGAGATGCAGGGGGCAGCCCGATGACCGAGACGGCGGTTCCGGATACGACCGAGGCCTGGCGAATGCGCGGCGAGGAAGACGCGCCCGTTGCCATGCGGGCGATCGCCCGCTCCATGTTCCAGTACGGGAAGGGAACGCCCGGCTACGCGTGCGCCTCTGCGATCATCGAGGCCTACGCTCGCGACCTGAAGCGCGTTGGGCCGGCCGCCGTCCAGGTGACGCACTCTGAGCAGCGCCTCCGGCTCCTCACCCAGTTGATGAGTGACGCGAACCAGGACGAGTGGATGCAGGCGTTCCTTCGAGCCCCGGAGTCCTACATGTCGGACTACTCGGTCGGCTTCCTGAACGCCCTCAACAACGAGGTGGCGAACTGGGCCGCCAGCCCATGGAAGCCCGGGACGCACCCCGACCTCGTTGCGGAGGAGGAGAAGTGGAACCTGGCCCTGCGCATGGGCGACCTCCTGCTGGCGAGGCCGAAGTCGGGGTGGAAGCGGCTTCTCGGCAACTAGTGTCTCGAGTCCGATCGTCGCGGACGGCTGCGGAAGCATTGTTCTTGCGGAGGTTCCTGGAGTGTCCAACAGTCAAGCGGTGGACTGGATCCATCGACTCTTCACCGAGAGATGCGACGGGGACCGCGATGCACTGCTGGCCGCGACCGCCATCGGCATCGCCATCGAGAACCAGGTTGGGCCGGCCACGACTGCCGCCCGGCGACTCGCCGAGACGGCGAACGACGCCCGCCAGCGGCCTGCGGCGATCTGGGTCGCGGAATGTCGAGCCCTGTCGCTGGCCCAGCACGTGAAGTACTGGGTCTTCCTGCACCAGATGTACGCGTCGAACCCCGCGATCCAGGAGGAGATGGACGAGTACCTCCGCCGGTTCGGACTCGGCCTCCTCGACCAGCTCGAGGCGCAGCGGGACGCGCGCTTCACGCCGAGCGATGCCGCGGACGACGTGATCGCATGGGGGCACGCCCTCGGCGTGTTCGCGAATGTGTGGATCGAGGGCGAGAGCCGTGGCCATTCCGAGGCGGAGCGGATGGAAGCCCTGTGGATGATCTGAGCTAGGAGGCAGGGGTGGTCGGACGCGACGCTACGCTAGAAGACGTCCTCGCCGGGCTTGAGTCGGCCGGCGTGACGGTGGTGCCCGGGACGAAGTCGCTCGTCGCGCAGCGCAACGGGGTCGAGGTCTTCACATTCTCGTTCGACCCTCCCCACGCCCAGTGGGCCGAGCCGGCTCTCGAGGCGTTCCTGCGGGCGGTCCTCGAGTACGGGGAGAACGCGCACTCGCTCCAGCAGAACCGAGGCCCCTCGACCTTCGGGCTCAGGGCAAGCCTCCGCGATGGCCTGGACCTCTCGCCGCTCCTGGACATGGCTCGGACCGCGCGAGTCACTGTCCGCGAGAGCAAGCACCTCACCGTCAAGGACTTCTTCTTCCGCCACCCCGCCTTCGGGGAGTTCGCGCAGCTCAACGTTCTGCGCGGGCAGTCCCACGTGGTGGATGTCACCTTCTCCACCCCCCAGGACTACCTCGCGATCACCTACTCGCTGAGCATCACCGATGTGTGCCGGCAGGCCGAGGCGGCGATGCCACACACCGCTCCCGTGCAGCAGTCCCCCAAACGCGCTCGGGACGTGATGGACCAGTTCGCCGACCGTCCGCTGCCGAAGACGCAGGAGGAGGCCGACGCCCTGATGGCCGACGTCTTCTCCGCGGCACTTGGTCGACGGGTCGAACGTCGGCCGGTCGATCCCGGACAGACTCCCCGCTCCTCGCGGCAGCTCATGGTGAGCGCAGACGGCAGTGTCGTCGGGTTCGTCTCAATCAGAGCAGCGCTAGAAGAAGCGGCTGACGGCGACGAGATCCTCGTCCGGCCGGGGGACTATCGGGAGACATTGGCCATCGACAAGGCGGTGACGATCCGCGGCGACGGGCCTCGAGATCGGATCGCAGTGCACCCGGGTTCGAGTGACGAGCCTGCCATCTCGATCACAGCGAACTCCCCCCGGATCATTGGTCTGACGATAAGCGGAATGGGCCTCGCCGCCCGCGAGGGCAAGGCGCCCGTCGAGCTCGTCCGGGTGTCCGGGGGGGCTCCGTCCCTTCTGGACCTCGACGTTGTGGGCGGTGAGGTCTGCGTCGCCGTATTCGGTCCCGAGACCGCGGGGACGATTCGCTCGTGCACGGTTCACGAGGCGGAGAGCGCCGGCATCGTGGTCACGCTTGGCGCGACCCCGCGGGTCGAGGAGAACGACGTCTGGGGCAACGCCCGGTACAGCGTGCTCGACGCCATACGGCAGTCGGCGCAGGCATTCGCGCTGCACCGATCGGGCCAACCCGCTCGTCCGGCCAACGAGATCTGGGGCGACGCCGAGGGCGGCATCTGGATCTACGGCGGCGGCACCGACCCTCAGGTCCACGCCAACCGCGTCCACGACGGCAAGCGAGGCGGGATCTCCGTAGGGGGCGGGTCCTCGGCGCAGTTGGAGGGCAACGAGGTCTGGGGCAACGTTGGCCCAGGCATCATCGTCGCCGAGTCGGGGAGCAACCCATCCGTCGTGGCCAATCGGGTCCACGACGGCGAGAGTGCTGGCATCTATGTAAAGGACGGCGCTTCGCCACGAATCGAGGGGAACGAGGTCTGGGGCAACGCAGGCGAAGGGATCGGGATTGACGGCGACGGGACGAGCCCGCTGGTCCGCGCCAATAAGGTCCACGAGGGCCAGGGGAGCGGCATCGCGGTGGAGGACGGCGCCTCGCCCCGCATTGTGGAGAACGACCTTTGGGGCAACGCAGGCGCGGGCGTCGGAATCACCGGCGAAGGAACAGACCCGATCGTCAGAGCTAACCGGGTCCACGACGGCCTGGGCAACGGCATCACCGTCGAGGACGGCGCATCGCCCAGCATCGAGGAGAACGAGGTCTGGGGTAACGCGGAGTCCGGGATCTTGGTCCGTTTCGACGGGACGGAGCCAACGATCACGCACAACCGACTCTATGACAACGGGGGCGATGACATCAGCGTCGTGGACGGCGCCAAGCCGACATCGTCCGGGAACATCACAGGACGGCCGTCGGGGGAGCGGACCGGGCAAGGCAGCGGCCAGGGAGACATCACGGGTCGAACGTACGCCGAGGTGATCGCGAGTGTGAAGGGCGGTCTGACCGGCGACTTCAGGCACGACGGCGCCCTCATCACGTCAGTCGCCCAGTCCTGCGGAGACCATCCCCAGGCGAAGGAGATCCGCCGGGAGCTCGGGCGGATGCTCCACGCCATCGCGCCCGACGACGTCAAGGCCGAGTTCGACAAGGTCGTCGATGACTTCGAGGGTGGCTTCGAGCCGGGCCTCGCCGACGCGAGGGCACGCATCTCGGCCGGCGATCTCGCAGCGGCGCGCGCGACGCTCGAGGAGCTGATCAGCCGATACGGGAGCGGCACCGGGCTCTTCAGAGACGACAACCTCACCGCGTACCGCCACTTCGCCAACGACTTCGAGGCGGCGCTGTACGTGCACCTGTACCCGTCCACCAAGCACCTGCGCAAGCTGCCGCAGGACCGGGCAACGCTCTACTCGCTCTACGGCGCCCTGCTGATCGACCTCAGAGACCTCCACGCCGCCGAGGCGGCGTTCGGGGAGGCGCTGCTGGTCAACCCGGTCAGCACGTATGCGCTCTTCGAGCTGGGTGAGGTCATGAAGCTCTCGGGCCGGCTGGAGGAGTTGCGGGCGCTGACGCTTCGCGCGTTGGGAGTGGCCTACACCGGCGCGGACCTCGGGCGTGCCTACCGGAACCTTGGTTACCTGGCCGTTGAGGACGAGGCCTACGAGCTCGCCGTGGCCTGCTACTGCATGAGCCTCGGATTCGATTCCGAGCGCGCGCAGGCCGCCCAGTCAGAGCTCTTCTACATCCAGCAGGTCTCGGGGAAGACGCTTGCTCTTCCGGACCCGGCGACGGCCGAGGCCATCCTCGCCAGGAACGGGATCCAGGCCGGACCGAGCCAGGTGGTGACGCAACTCATGGAGGCAGCCTCGTGACACAGGTCCAGGGATCGAAGTACCTCTGCACAGCGGGTGCCAACCGGAAGGCGTACCTCCCCGATGGTCGATCGCTGGAGGTCGTGGTCACGACCGAGGATGAGAGGGTCGCGGTCCTTACCGACTACGACCACTGGTATGTAGCAACGCTGCGCCCCACCGGCGTGGTCAACATGCCAGCCGCGACCATCGTGAAGGTCCATGGCGGGAAGCCCTACGCGTACAGGGACGCCGAGAGGCTCGCCGCCAGCCGCGTCCGGTGAGGCACGCGTGATCACTGGCACCAAGGGCAAGACTCTGGCATGACGGGGATCATGGTTCGAGGAGGGTGGCCATGGAAGACGACATCCGGCGGGCGCTCGACCGCCACGCTGAGAAGCAGCTGGGTTCGCGCTGGCGCGAGGAGTGGGTCGGGATAGACCGCCTCGGCACCGACGCGAGAGTCAGCGTCGCCGCCTGGGAGGCCGGCGCGAGGGCCGCGGACGCGGGAGTCCACACGGTCATCCTCTATGCGTCACATGACGACGACTCCCTGCTGGTTCGGCGGGCTGAGGACGGCTCGAACCGATGGTGGGTGCTCAGAGGCAACCGCCTGCACGGACCCATTCGTCTCGACGAGGTTCCCCATGCTGGCGAGTGGTCGGACATCGCCGAGAAGCGATGGGTGCGGATCGAGGTTGGCGGCGATGAGCGCGTGAAGGACCTGTCGCTCGCGACCCGACCGACCGACGGGTGGTACGCAGCCAACCCATGAGCGGACCTGATCGCCAGCGGACGTACTACCTGTTCGAGTCTTGGCCATTTCGCCTTGAAGTCACCGGCCAGGCGGTCAACGTCAAGGTGCGGTTCCGCGGTTCCGTCTCGATACCGCTGGAGGCCATCGTCGACGTCCAGCAGCGTCGTGGGTCGATATCAATCGTCACGACGCAGGGCGTGTACCCGCGATGGGGTCTGAGCACGCCCGACCGAGCCGACGCCGCGGCTCGCGCCATCGCGGAGGCCCGGGCTGACGCCATTCGCGCCGATGCGGTAATGGAGCGGAAGCCAACTGCCGCGACGGAGAAGCCCCCCGCCGAGGGCGCCGACTATCGATCGGCGTCTCGCGAGGGGCCATGGAGCGCGGCGAACGCGGAGCGGGACGCCGGCCTATTCCTGCGAGCTGTCCTCTACTCGATGTTCACGCCCGACGTATCGCCCAGCGCCAAGGCCTATGCGACCGTCGTCGGGCGAGCCGTGGTGGAAGGAGATGACGAGCACCTCCTCGCCCTGCTCACGGCCATCACGTACTTCGTCGCGAAGGTCCACTTCCTGCAGGGTGATCCCTTTGCGGACCCTGCATACGTATCGTATTCGAGACTCCTTGCCGCGCACTTCATGAAGGCTGCTGCCGAGTGTCTGCCTGGACCTAACCCTCCCAGCGATGAGATCCGAAGGGCAAATGGCGTGCGCTTGGCCGCGGAGACCAGCAAGGCATCCATGGCCCTGGTCGAAGCCCTCGACATCGTGGGCACGTCAGCTACGGAATCGGCTGCAGCGTCGCACCCGTGACAGATGCGAATGTTGACCGGCCCCGGGTCCGGTGAGGACCAGCTACCGTTGCATCGGCAGGGGCGGTCACTCCGACGATCCGCCGTTCCGCCGGTCGAGCACGAACCAGCTCCGACAAGGCTCGCCCCAGTCCGAACCCATGGCCCATGCCGGGTTCACCCGGATGCGCGTGATCAGAGGCAGGAGCCGCGGTGGCTGGGAGGATCGCGCCCAGCCGGCGGGCGCCATGTTGAGTTCCGACCGCGCATCGCCCAGGCGCGTGGCGGCGATGCGGGCTTCATCGCGATCCGCGTGAGCCCGGTCCACTAATGGCCGAGCCGCGAGACCAGCTGGTCCCCGAGCCGCTCCAGCGGCGCACCTACGAGGCGGCGGCACTGGTGCGCCAGCACCCGCCGGCGCTGCGCCACCCGAACAAGCAGGCGCTGTTCGCGATCGCCTGCCCGCCGGGCGCGGTCCACTCAGGCCGGCTCGAGTACAGCCGGTGGCCGGCGTTCCCGCTCCCGCTCCGCCTCGAGCTCGACCCGGCGCAAGGGCGCAGCCTCGTCGTGGTCCGCGACGGTTTCTACGACTATCGCCCGGTCCTCGACCCGGGCGCCGGCCTCGAGTGGCACGTCAACTTCGCGGACCCCAACCTCTTCTACGCCTACGGCTCGGCGCTCTTCGCCCAGGACGAGATCCAGGTCGCCGAGCATCCCGCCCTCGGGTCGCTGCGCGAGGCGCTGGTCGACGAAGGACAGCCCTCCACCACCATCGCGAATGGTCGTCCCACGCCGGTCCTCGTCATGAGAGCCGAGCGGCGCGTCGCGATCCGGACCGCCCCGGGGACCGAGACTGGCGGCCCGAGCTGGCTCTACGGCATGGCATTCGCAACGGCCACGCCCGACGCCGTCCGCGAGGCGGCGACGCGGATCGACCCGCCGACGCTCTCCAACATCATCGCGATCGTCGCCCCCTACGGCGGGAGCGGCCGGTACCAGCGCGAGCAGATCAGGCTCGCCCTCTCCACCGCATACTCCGGCTTCCGGGCCGCGGTCCTGGAGTCGAGGCGAACGGCCGGACGGGATTCCCTCGTCGCCGCGCATTCGGGCTTCTGGGGATGCGGCGCGTTCGGCGGCAACCGGGTCATGATGACGCTGGTGCAGGTCCTCGCGGCCGACATGGCGGGCGTGGCCCGGCTCGTGCTCCACGTCGGCGACCCGAGCGGACGGGCGAGCGTGGAGCGCGCGCTGGAGCTGGCACCCGGCTTCTCGACCGCGGCGAGCGCGGACGAGCTGGTCGCTTGCGTCGAGGCGCTGGGCCTCGTCTGGGGCGTCAGCGATGGCAACTGAGGGCGGGGCGATCCCGAAGCGGTCCCGCGCTCGCGAGAAGGGGGAGAAACCCGCGCGGCCTCGATTGCCCGGGCGGGCCACGGGCTGGGATGTCAGGGTGCGCGCGGCTCGGGCCGGGGCGGAAGGCACGCCGGCGCCACCCGCTCCCGTGGGCGGAGGCGTGACGGACGCGGCTGATGGGCGTCGCACCACCGGCGCGGCCTGCCCCGGCCGACGAGGTACGGGAGCTGTACGCGGCAGGCCGGGCAGTGGCGCGGCGGCGCGAGGCTCGCGCGGAGGGCCGCCGTCGCCAACGCCGCCTCAGCCTCGAGGTCGTCGGCCGTCAGGCAGCACCCCACTGGCGAAAACCCCAAAAAGGCTAGAAACCCGGGCGGACTTCGGATTGCCGGGCGCGGGTTCTGGCGCCTGCCGCGCCGTCCGAGGGCCTACCCCACCCCCTGCGCTTCGCGCGCTCGTTGCACGAGCGGCACGACGCCTGCCACCCCGCGGAGGGGTCGCCGTCGACGACGTGCGCGGCGACGAGGTCGGACGCCGCGACGATGACGGCCCCGCACCCGTACGCGCAGCGCGTGGGGAGCAGCGTCAGCAGCAGTGCACGGGCGCGCTGGTGCTCGGCGCCGTACCCGCGCGCCTGGCGCGACGGGCGCCGGCGCTGGCACTCGCGGCAGGGCGTGCCGGACAGGACGCGGGCGGGCGGGTGCCTGTTGTCGCAGGTGCGGATCACGGCGCCGGCCACCGTCGGGCGCGCGCACTGCGCAGCCCGTTGTGCCTGCAGCGGTCGCACCGCCGGGCGCGAGGCGAATCCTGCAGGTGCCCCGCCGTCATCGCTGGTGCCTCAAGCCGCACGTAGAATGGGAGGGCGCGGCGCCGACGGGGCGAGGAGTCGAGCGGGCAGCGGGCCTGGCGTCGCACGACGGCCGCGCCGCCCGTCGAGGGGCCATGAATACCGTGATCGGGAAGGCTGCGCTTGGTCTTGGCCTGGTCCTGGCCGTCGCGTCGGTCTGCTCCTGCGCCCCGTCGCCCGGCGAGGCTGTGGCCGCCAGCATCCGCCAGTCGAACTCGCCAGCGATCGGCAAGGTCGTGTTCCGCGCCCAGAACATGCTCGACCCGGAGGAGATCGACGTCTGGCTCGCCCCGGGCGTGAGCGAGGCCGAGGCCGAGCGCCTGTGGTGCGAGGTCATCGTCCCCCGCGGGGGCAGCCAGTACGGGGAACATGTGGTGGTCGTCTGGAATGCCACGGGGATGGACATGATGGCCACCAACCCGACGTGTCCCGCCAGTCCGAGCTGACGGCGGTTCAAAGAGCGCAGAAATACGTCCTGCCGGGCTCACGCTGGGCTCACCCTGCTCCGCGTGATCAGCCCCAGGACCACGGCCGTGACGGCGAGGATCGCGCCGATCTGGTCGGGGGCGAGGTTGAGGCCGAACGCCACGACCAGCGCGATGACCGCCTGGACGAGGGCGAGCACCATCGCTGGTTCGCGGCCCCAGATCGTGCCCGGCTGGCTGTCCATCGCTCCTCCCGTCACTTCACGCGCACCACGTCGCCGGGGTGGATCAGCCCGGGATCGGCGCGGTATCTGGCGTTCTCGGGAAAGGCGAGGAGCGCCGCCAGGGTCAGCCTGTGCGAAGAGGCGATCGCGCCGAGCGTGTCGCCCGCCTTCACGGCGACCGTCGTGATCGGCGGACGCAGGATCGTGTTCGCCCGGGCGATGATCTTTGCCATGTACGCCTCGCGCGTCGAGGCGGGCCAGGGGTCGCTCGCCCGGCTCACGCTGTTGACGTCGGCGTGGGCGAGGACGTGCGCGCGGTCGACGGGCAGCCCGGTCGCCCGGTGGGCGGCGGCGAGCAGCTGCGCGACGGCCTCGAACTGCGCCGCGGTGAACGGCTGCGACCCGGCGCCGCAGACCTCGACGCTCTCGTAGACGAGCTCGTTGAAGTTGACGCCGGGGACCATGTGCGCCTGCGCAAGCGCGTCGGGGTGGGCGACGTCGCCCTGGCTCCAGGCCGCGTACCTCGCCGGGTCGACGGCGCGCACGACGGTGCCGTCCCGGCCGACGTATGCGGTGGCGCTCGGCCCCATCGAGCCCTTGCGGTTGGCGTAGTTGCGCTCGTCCATGGGGCCGGCCGTCGCGTTGGCGGTCTGGTGCAGCACCGCGAGGACCGTCGGCTTGCGCCGCCGGGGCGCCCCGCGGGTCGGGTAGCCGTACGCCCGGTTCGTCAGCAGCGCGGTGATCACGAGGACTCCTTCACGGCAGGCTCGGGTTCACGGTCTTGGCCAGGGCGGCGACGACCTGCATCGCCACCACGACGAGGGAGACGAGGGAGGCACCGAGCGCCCAGCGGGCGAGGACGAGCGCGCCGTCTGCGCGGTTCTGCCAGGCCGCCATCCGGTCGAGGTCGCGGTCGTGCCCGTCGAGGCGCGCGTAGATGGAGTCGGCGCTCCGCTGCATCGCGGCCCGCCGCTCGACGCCGAGCGCCTGGTCCCGCGCGATCGCGTCGACCGCAGCCTTGAGGCCGCGGATGTCCTCGCGCATCTCGAGCAGGAGCTCGCGCTGGGTGATCCCGGCCGCGGCCGCCTCGTCGCCGCTCACGGCGCGGCGAGTCCGGCAGGAGGTGTGGGCAAGTCGTGGTCGACCGAGCCGGCGACTCGAGTCCAGCGGCGTATCGTGTGTGGCGTGGTTGAGGGCCTGGCGGAGGGCAGCAGGTGGCGCAGGGCAGCAGAGAGCTCTTTGTCTCTTGGTCCATTGCGGGGGCGGACGGACGGCTCTGGGTCTTCCTGCTCCACCTCAAGTGCGAACCCCCGCCGAACGGCCGCCAGGCAGCCTGGTGGGTCGAACGCGAAGTCCTCTTGCGCGAGGACGGTTCGGTTCGGTCGAGAGCCCCCTCCGCGTCTGACCGCTACGGTGTCGTCTCGATGTTTCCTGATCCTGACCTGGCTATCGAGCGCGGCGAGATGCGCCGCATCCCAGCAGAGGACTTCGAGCGCGCTTGGGATGCTCCGCTCGCGCCAGCTCCCAGCCTGCTCAGGCGCATTGCGCGCCGGCCCTGAGTCCGAGCAGCCCGGTGCTTCGGCCACGACTGAACCAACAGCTCCTGCCGGTCTCACGGCGCGGTGACGGCGCGGGCGTACCCGGGGTCGCAACAGGCCGGGGGGCCCGGGAGCCGGTGTGGATCGGACCAGCGCGCCGTCATGCCCTCAAGGGTCGCGCCGGCGCGCTCCGGCTACTAGTTGGCCGATTGGGCCATACGCCGATTCCGGCGGCCCGTGCTGCCCGCCGCCCGGGCGGTCGCAGAACGCCGACCGCTTTCGATACGATCTGCACCTTGACCGCCTTCGGTCCGGGCCCGATCGTCCAATCGAGCGTCTCCGGCCGCCGTTCGCTCGCGAAGCGGCAGACTGACCCGGCCGTGGCGGACTCGTGTGATGGGAGGGGCTGAAGTGCGAGGGGTCGGGGACGCGGCGGCTCGGCGGCGCTCGAGCATCCTCCTGGCCGCGGCCGCTTGGCTGGCCTTCGCGCTCGCGATCGCGGCGGCCAAGGGGCTCCCCAACTCGTACGCCTTGGTCCTCCCGCTCCTGTGGGCCCCGTTCGCGGTCTGGGAGTCGCGGCGCTCGAGGCCGGCCGCCGCGAGCCTGAAGTGGGCGGCCGCGGGCCTCGCCGCGTACTACTCCTCGATCGCGGCCGGGCTGCTGCTCGGCGCCGCCCTCAGCGACAGCCTCCCGGTGGCAGCCGTCCTCCTGGGGCTGCTCGCCTGGGTCCTGGCCGTCGTGGCCGCGGTCGCGTGGCCCGGTGCGAGGTCGCAGGGCCGGAGGAGGTCGGCGCGGGCCTCGGTGCTCGCCGTCCTCGCCTTCGCCGTCATGCTCGCGGCCGCGGCCGCGGCGGGAGCGCCCGACCCCGGACCGGCGCTGGCGGTCATCCTGCTGGTCGCCGCCGCGGGCCTCGTCGCCGCCTCGATCGCCGTCGGGAGGCGGGACGCCGCACGCACATCCGGAGGCGGCGGACAGGGGCTCGGCGGCCCAGGCCTCGGCGCGCATGACATCGAGGAGGATGCTGCGCCGCCCGTGCCGCGGCCGGGCGGCGGCATCGTATGGGTGGCCGTCGGCGCCGTGGTGATCCTCCTCACCCTCTACGCGACCATGCAGCTCGCGGGCATCGAGTCCGACATCGGGCGGCTCACTGTGTACGGGCTCGTCGGCGGCGTGGTCATGATCGCGCTGGGCGCGAAGCGCGGCGTCGCCTTCCCCGCCGGGTGGCGGTTGTCGGCCAGTGCCGTGCGCGTTGCGGTCATCCTGGCCGCCGTCGCGGCGGTCGCAGCGGTGAACCAGGTCGCCGGAGCGGACTGGGCGGCCCTCGCCGGGCTGCTGTCGGTGGTCCTGGTCCCCCTCGGCTGGAGGTCCCTCGCGCGGGCCTGACCGGGTGGACGCGGGCCTGCGCCACTAGGGATCGCGCCTTGTCAGTCCGCTGCGGGGTCTGAGTCGCCAGTCAGTTCCGAGCGGAGCAGCTGGTCCAGCGTCTCCGGGTCGAGCCGCTTGAGGGTGCGCTCCAGCTTGCGGTCGTAGCCCCGGTCGTTCGGGTCCATCTTGAAACCGACCCCCCGCGGCCGCGGTCGCTGGTATTGCTGGAGGAACCCGCCTACGTACTTCGCGAGGTCCTCCGGTCGCTTGCGCACGAAAGGATCGTACTCGGGCCCGCGGCCCTCAGCCCCTCATCGCCCCGAGGTACCCGAGCACCCCGGCGACGACGATCACGAGCCCGAAGAAGGCCACGAGCCGGGGGAGCGTGCGCCGGTCCGGCTGCTTCTGCGCCTGAGCCTCGGTGAACCCCGGCGGCGCGCTGAGCCTGCCGAGCGCCAGCAGGCCGATGACCACCGTTACCGCGCCCACCCACCAGATCGGATCGGCGCCCAGGAAGGCGAGGGCTCCGATGGCGGCCAGGAACACGATGAACGCGGCCCAGAAGAACCCCATGGTCAGGGCCTCACGCCCCCGGCGCCGTCCGGCCTCATTCACCCGATTCCCTCCGATGGTCCGGGACGCCGGGCGATCGTACCCGACGCTGCTGGTCCAACTCATGGCGCTATCGCTGTTGTATTCGTACAATAGCGCGCGTATTGTATGAATACAACAGCCGGCCGCTGCTGGGCTCGAGGGGAAGGAGCGCTCGCGTGGAGGTCTGGTTCCTGACGGTCCTAGGGATTGCCGCCCTGGCCGCGTTCCTGCGCAACAGCGCCCTCGCGCGGCGCCTGTTCCCCCGCAGCCCGGGCGCCGAGCCCGGCGCGTTCGAGCGGTTCTGGTCGCGGATCGACGGCCGCCTGCTCGCGGTCGGCTGGCTGGCGCTCTTCGCGCTCGCCGTCGGCGACCTCGGGTTGGTGTGGAGCGACACCTGGAAGCCGGTCGAGGACCTCTTCGGCCAGATCCAGCCCGTCGCTGCGGCCCTGCTCATCCCGGTGACCCTCGGCGTGTACCTCTACAAGCGCGCCGTCCCGCAGGTCGCCCGCGACGAGGCGGACGAGCGCGAGCGGTCGGTCCAGGGCGACGTCTACCGTCGGACGCACACCCTCGTGATCGCCGGCATCGCGATCGCGGTCGCGCTGCTGGAGTTCAACCCGGCCATCGGGACAGCGCTCACCGGCACGTTCCGCAGCCGCCACACCAACCTCATCGACGTGCTCCTGCCCGCGTTCCTGCTGCTGTTCATGCTGCCGAGCCTCGCGTACGCGTGGATGTACCCCCATCGCGAGGACGCCGGCCCCGGCGGCCGGCGCCGGTGGCGCCTCCCGGCGCGGCTCGGGCGGGCGGCGGCCGAGTGACGGGGCGGAGGCTCGCAGACGAGGCGCCGATCCCCAACCGCATCGCCGAGCTCCGCGAGCGGGCCGGGCTGAGCCGCGTCGAGCTCGCGGCGCGGGTCGACGTCAACCCGCAGACGATCGGCTACCTCGAGCGGGGCGAGTACAACCCGAGCCTCGCGCTGGCGTTCCGGCTCGCCGACCTGTTCGGGCTGCCGGTGGAGCAGGTGTTCGTGCGGGGAGACCACGGCTCGCGGCCCCTGTCGATCCACGAGCTCTGACCCTGCCACAATCGGCCGGTGGACCTCCTCGACAGCGTCCCCCGCTACGCCGTGACGCTGTTCGAGCGCGGCCTCGCCGCGGTCGCCCTCGCCTGGGCCGTGGTCACCGCGGTCCGCTGGCGCCGCTCGGGCCTCCGCGCCGCCCTTTCGCTGTCGGTCCCCGAGGCGCTGATCGCCGTCGGCGCGGTCGGCGTCTGGGCGTTCACGGTCGCGCCGATGGCGATCTTCCTGCCCGGGGACATCCCGCAGCACATGCCGGTCAACCTGGTCCCGGTGCTGCCCCTGGTCTCCGACCTCCTGGGCCCCGACGGCTGGTTCCTCAACGGGCCGAACCTCGTGGCGAACCTCGTGCTGTACGCCCCGATCGGCTTCGGCCTCCGCTGGCGGTTCGGCCTGCGCATCAGGTGGATCCTGCTGATCGCCGCGGGCGCGAGCACGGCCGTCGAGGTGTCGCAGGCGCTCTCGGACCAGCTGCGGAGCCCCGACGTCAACGACGTGCTCCTGAACACGGCCAGCGCGGCCGCGGGCGCGCTGGCGTTCTCGGTCGCGCATCGCCTCCTCGGCGCCCGCGACGGGGCTGACCCGGTCGCGGCACCGGAGACGGAGGCGGCCGGGTAGGCACTCGTCGGCGTGAGCGCGGCTCTGGCTCCCAGCGACCCGCGCGCGGAGGTCGAGCCAGAAGCACCGCCTAGCGAGCGCGGCGCCCCAGAACCTCGACGACGAGCAGCAGCGCCAGGACCGGAACCATCATGCCCGCGACCCATCCCATGGAGCCGGCCCCCTGCGTCAGGAGGACGACGATCAGGAGCGCGACTATCGCCCCGAGGCCCACCAGGCTCGGCGACGGCCGCCGCCTGGCCACTGGACCGGCGCCGGCCGCGGCGCTGGCGACGGGGCTGCGGTCCCTCCGCAGCGCGAGGGCGAGGAGGCCGACCACGAGCGGGATCCACACGTAGGGCGTCACAACCGCGAAGGCCAGGGCCATGAGGGCGGCGCCCGGCCCCGAGGTCCCGAACATGCCTGCGAGCATCAGGACGAGTACCACCGCCAGCGCCGCGATGGCGATCCTGGCAGGCGTGAGGGCGGATCGCGGCCGTGCCGGCGTCGCGGGGCTCGGCGGCCCATCCCCGTCTCGCTCGGCCGCGACGATCTCGGACGGCGGGCCGAGTCGCTCCAGCACGTTCCGCACCGTGGCCTCGTCGCTCGTCGTCGAGGCTGCCAGGGCCGTCTCGATGTGCTCGCGGACCTCCGCCACGAGCTCCGGTCCTCGGCCCCCGGGAAGACCGTCGGCCGCAGAGGCGAGTTCCGCGAGGTAGCCATCGACGAGGCTGCGACCGCTCACGACTGCCCGCTCCCTTCCGCAGTATCGAGAAGTGCATCGACCGCATCGCGGAACCCGGTCCAGTCGGCCGTGAACGCGGTGAGCGCCGAGTTGCCCGCCGCGGTGATCCGGTAGTAGCGGCGCGGCGGCCCGGCGTCCGACTCCCGCCAGGTCGTCGTGACCATGCCGTCACGCCGCAACCGGCTCAGCAGCGGGTAGATCGTCCCCTCGCTCGTCATCAGCCCACCGGCATCGGAGAGGCGACGGATCAGGTCGAAGGCGTACGTCTCCTCGCGCCGGACAATCGCGAGCACGCAGTACTCGAGCACGCCACGCCGAAGCTCCGTCAACGGATTGGACCGACGCTCTGCCATCGAGTCACCCATGCGACGCATGGTAGCGTGCGGCGCACGGGTGTCACGGTCCATTGGTCATTTGGTCCTGACACGTCAGGAGGTCGAGGCTCGCGAGCAGAGACCTACTCGACTGGGGCCTTCTCGTCCGGCTCCGGCAGCCGCTCCGCCAGGATCCACACGAGCTGCGCCGTGGTCTCGGCCCCCACCTTGGACCGCGCGTTCGCCAGGTGGTGCTTCACCGTGGAGTGCGAGAGGACTCGAGCGGCGTATCGTTTCGGCCATGGCCGCCCGTGAACCGCTCTGGCAGGGCGCGCTGGGAGTGGTCCTCGGGCTGGGCTCCATCCTCTTCGGGCTCACGCCGCGCCCGGCCCTGCCGTACGCGCCGGGCGACGTCCGGGCGACCCCCGAGTTCGGCCTGGCGTTCGCCGTGGTCTTCGTGGCGCTCGGGGCCTTCGCCGTGGCGGTGTTCGCCGTGCGCCTGATCCAGGGCGTCAGGGGACCGCAGGTAGGGGAGGTCGCCGTGTCGGGTTGGGGGCCGGTGGAGAGAGTGAGCAGCCGGCGCCTTGCGGCCACCGTTGGTGCTTCAGTCGCCCGCTCATGCTTATCCGGGTTGGCTCAGCAGAGCACAAGATGTAGGGCGGCCGGCTTGACCGCAGTGGGAACCCGGAAGAGCCCTCCACCGTCAAGCGGCTGGCGACATCGCAGCGCGGGGTTCGGGGTGAGAGGCATTAGGCGGTTGGTCCTGCTCGTGTCCGTGCTGCTGCTCGCCGCGTGCTCCCCGGCTCCGGGTCCGCACCCGAGCGCGCCCTCCGCCGACGACTTGGCGAACCGACAGGTCGTGGCGCGCGGGGCCAACAGCATCACGCTCCTCCCGGCGTCCCCGAAGGGGGCGGTCCTCGGGGTCGAGTACGACTACACCATGCCGCACTGCGGCATGCTCGGGCCGGTTGACGTGGATGGCTCGTTCTGGGACGCCAAGCCGGGCGACGGCAGCGGCGTGGACGGAATGCCAGGCGTGTTCCGGCTCGTGACACCGAACGACGCGCAGTTCACGACCGACAAGGGCGCGTCATTCGGCCTCACCCGCCACGACGGTGCCAAGCAGTTCACCATCTGCTCCTGACGGCGGCAGCCAGTTCGGGAGGCGCACCCGTAGTCAGGCCAGTCGCGCCCCCGGCGAAGTGCGACGCAGCCGAGTTAGCCGTCCGTCGGGTCTCGCCCTCCGGGCTCCGGCAGCCGCGGCCCCGAGGATCCACACCCGCTGCGCAGTCGTCTCCGCCCCGACCTTCGACCAGGCTCCCTAGGTACTGCTTCGCCCTTGTCCTCGCGGGAAGCAACGCGTCACACTCAGCCCATGGACGAGGGGACGGCGGCGAGGCGACGGGGTCCCGCGCTGGCCTTCTCCGGCGCGGCGGCCCTGGCCGTCGTCGCGGCGCTGGGCGTCCTCACCACCAGCGGCGGCTCCGGGGCTTGGGTAATCGTGCCGGCAATCGGCGCCGCGATCCTGCTGGTCGTGGGTCTCCTGTGGGCTTGGACGGGCGCATGGCTCCCGGTCGAGCTTCCCGCGTTCGCGGGCGGGCTGATCGCCCTCGGCGGTGCCCCGGCCACCGGGGGCCTCCCGGGCGCGTGGGCGGCGTCGCCGGCGCTCTGGGTCGGCGTCGCGGTGTCGCTGGCCGTGGCGATCTTGTCGAAGCGACTCCGGCAGCGCGGCCCGCTCCGCGTCCTCGGCGCGATCATGCTCGGCGCCGCCGCCGTGTGGGGGGTCGCCCTTCAGTTGGTCTTCCTGTTCCTCATCCGGGTCGCGCTCGTCCCGTGGGGCCCGTAGCCGCCGAGTCACGCCTGTGCCAGGTAGCTCCTCGTCAGGCTCGGGCAGCCGCTCCGCCAGGATCCACACCAGCTGCGCCGTCGTCTCGGCCCCGACCTTGGTCCTGGCGTTCGCCAGGTGGTGCTTGACCGTAGAGTGCGACAGTCCGAGGCGGTGGGCCGCGGCCTTCTCCGACCCGGCCTCGAGCACGGCGGCGACCACCCCCACCTCGCGGTCCGTAGCGCGCTCGGCGGCCGCCCGGTCAGCCCGCGTCCGAGCCCTCACGCGATGAGGCCTGCGGCCGCCAGCCACTCGTCCCGGCCCTCGATCGGGATCTCGCAGGTTGCTAACGCGCGCCCGACACCTGTCGGGCGCGCCAGCACAACCTTTTCGGGCAGCTCGAGCGCGAACCCGTGGGCGTGGGCCGACGGCGTGAGCCTCACTGACACGATCCTCCTCCCTGCGACGGTGATCCGGTCGTAGATTGCGTGGAGCAGGTCGGCCCGCTCGGCCGGAACCTCGGCCGACCTCGACGTCTCCGACAGCGCCCGCAGCCACGCGACGGCGCGCTCGGGCGAAATGCCGTACCCGCTCGACCGCTCCACGCTCTCCCCCGCCTCCCGCAGCTCGTGCAGGCGCTCGAGGTAGGCCGCGTCCTCGATCCGCCCGGCCGCATGCTCGAGCGCGAGCTCTCGGATCTGGCGCTCGAGCCGTGCCCCTGACGACGGGTACGCACACACGCACGTCGTCGGGTCCCAGCGCAGAGGGGCGCTCCCGGTCGCCATACGTCAGCGGTCGGGAACCGCCGATGCGCCCTTGACGTCCGGAGGGGAGGCCCGCAGCATCGGGCTGCGTCCCGCGAACGGGGTGATGGGATGCGAGGAGTGCTCTGTCTGGCGGCGGCTGCGCTGCTGATCGCGGGTTGCGCCGGCCCGAACGCCCAGGCGTCACCCGGGACATCCCCATCGGCTAGTGTCGGAGAGCAGATGCCCGCTCCGGCGAGCATTTGGCTGACCTCTGAAACCACAGCTCCAGCCTCACCCGTGGACGTCTCGATGACTTCGCCCGACGACCCCGGCATCCGGTTTGCGCACACGTTCGTCGCTGGTGAGCCAGTACGCGGCGTGTTCGCGACGTCGCAGGGCCGCTACACGCTCGTGGCGCTCGATGGAGCGTGCTCGCTGCCACTTACGCTGGGGCCGGACGACGCGGCAGACGTGCTCTTGTCCCTCGGGCCGGGTTCAGCCTGCTCGCTCTCCGTCCTGCAGCGCGGTCGGATGGGAGACCCCGCGATGACGAAGAGCGAGGACGCCGTGCTCATCACGAACCACGGCGCAGGGGACGCGACGCCGCACATCGAGCCGAGCCCGCCTGCCGCCCCGTGAGCGTCGTCGAGAACTCACGCGATGCGACCCACGCCTACTGGCGGGCGGTCGCCCCCCATGACCACGGAACATCCCCGGATCAGACGGGTACCGGAGCCTCTATTCCACTGAACGGCAGATACCCACAAACGCACGATTTCGGGGTCAGGCGTGGCTCAGTGGGACCCGAATGCCGCAGGCCTGAGGGGAACTGCCTCAGCGCCCTTGACGTCGAAACAGGGGGCCCGCAGCATCGGGTCGCGTCCGGCGAGCAGGGTGACGGGATGCGAGGAGTCTTCTACCTGGCGGCGACTGCACTGCTGGCCGCGAGTTGTGCCGGGGCCGGTGCCACCTCTGCACCGACGCTCGGCCCGAACGAGTACACCTTGCCGTCCGACCCCGGCATGGTCCTGGGCCCTGGAGAGACGCCCCTCGCCTGCGCCGGCGTCGGGCTGGACGCGGTGCTGAAGGCCAGCCCAAGCGACCCCCGGAAGGTCTGGCTGGCCGACGCGATCACCGGCAGCCGCATCGAGCTGGTGTGGCCCCCGGGCTTCACCGTGCGCTTCGGTCAGGGCACGGCGTTCGACGTGCTCAACGCAGCGGGCAAGATCACGATCGTGGGCGGGTCCCACGTGAGCGGCGCGTGCGTCGGTGCGGACGCGTACTGGCTGGACACGGTGGTCCAGTAGGTAGACCTTGACCACTCCAGGCGCGAAGCAGAGAGTGTTCGGGTCGCAGGAGGGACGACCGATGCGAGTGGTCTCCTGGCTCCTCGGGATTGCACTCGGCCTGATCGCTGGCGGCGCAGTGCTGGAGGCCGGTGTGCTTGCGCTGCTTCTTCTCGTGCCGGCCGGCGTGTGGGCGGCGCGCGAGAAGGGGCGACCGCTCGGCGCGGGCGGCCTCATCATCGGCCTCGGTGGGGGCATGGCCGGCCTGCTGACACTCGCCAACGCTCGCTGCGCCGCGGAGAACGTGTCCGGACCCAACTACTTCTCCGAATGCGTCATGCCCGACATCACGCCCTATCTCGTAGTGGCGCTCGCGCTCGTCATCGTCGGCGCTGGAGTGTCGCTGGCTGGGCTGATGCGCCGCCGGAGTCCGGTCAGCTAAACCCCCGGAGGAGTCGACTGGGCTGCCGCCTCTCCGAACGGCGGCGCGTCCCGCGCTACGCGGTACGATCGAGGCCCATCGGCGTCCGCCCGACCGCAAAGACGACCTCGCAGCCCGCGGAATGAGCCGGCTACCCGCGGCTCTACTCCGCTAAACGGCAGATACGCACAGACGCACAATTTCGGGGGTCAGGGCGCCCCTGATCTCATGGCCGGCGACGTAGCGCCACCCCCGACTCAGAGCCGAGCTCCACTGCCTCGACGGGGGTTGCCTGCGTGGCCTATCTCTGTGGGAGGCTCCGGGTCGAGCCCACCTGACCCGTCGGACCATCTGGCAGCAGCCGCACGACGATCGTGCCCAGGAGCGCCGTCAGGATGATGGCCGTTGCCAGCGCGAAGGGGTCGAGCGGACGCGGGATCGAGATCCAGGTGCCGGTCGAGTCGAAGCCCTCCATCGTCAGCGGCCGCAGGGCAAGGAACGCGGCCGCGCCGATCGCGCCGCCGAGGCTGCCCGCGACGAGGACCCGAAGGCGCCGGCCGGCGGGCACCGGGGCGATGACGAAGGTCGCGAGCGAGATCATGACCGCCAGGAACGGCAGGCCGAGGCCGACATCCGGCATGATGCCCGACGCCCAGGCGCACTGGACCGGCGTCACCCCAAGCGGACCGAGACACAGCCCGACCCGGCCGCCGAAGAACAGGGCGGCCGCCACGCCAAGCAGCACAAGGACAGTGGCGACGAGGACGCGTCGGGAGCGGCTCATGAGCACAGGATCGGACGATCCCCGGCCCCGGTCAACTGGGGACCTTCCGTTGTGGGAGCCATCGGTCGCAGGCTCTCAGTCAGTCCCGAGATTCGCGAGAGGCGTACCGGCGCCTGGCGGAACGCGGCGTCATGCCGTGCGATCCAGATCCAGCTGCGGGCGCTCGCCCCCCACGACGACCTCGCATCCGCGGATGTGCCGACTACCCGCGTCTCTACTCCTCTCGCCCCGACCATAATCACCTCTGTCGCCGACGGTCAGGACGGCGTCGCCCCAGGCCTCCCGCCAGCCGTGCGCGACCGCCTCCGGCGAGGGGGTAATCGTCGCCTCGCGGACCCCCAGCACGTCGATGCGCTCGAACAGCGCGCCCGCCACCTGCTGCCGGCGAACGGGGTCCGAGTCGCGCCACAGGCGCGGCAGGTCGGCCAGGTAGTCGAGGGCGACCCTGGGGTCGACGACGCGGGTGAGCGCCATCGCGTCCGCCTCCTGCGCGTCGAGCCGCGCCATCGCGGACTCGAGGGCCGCAGGGTCGCGGTCGCGCACGTACCGCGCGAGCGCCGCGTCCCGGTCCTTCTGGATGCGGGCGAGCGTGAGGGTGTCCACGGCGGAGCGCTCGCCGAGGAGCCCGACCACCGACGACTGCACGCTGGCGCTGGCCGCCACGTGGGCGAGCGCGGCCGGGACGATCCGGTCGTACACCTCCGCGGCGTAGGAGTGCCCGTGCACCCGCACGAGAGGGAACTTGGCCGGAGGGGAGTCGGGTCTGGCCGTGAGGAACGCGTCGCACGGGTCGAGGTGGCGGTAGCGGCCCGTGTCCCCGATCAGCCGGCGTCCGCACGCGGCGCAGAACAGCAGCTTGCCGAGCGAGTACGGGCGGCTCGGGAACGCCTGGCGCCCTGGGAACCGTCGGCTGAACCGGCCGCGGACGAGCTGGACGGCGTCCCACAGCGCCGGGTCGACGACCGCGCCGGCGCTCGACGGCTCGCCGCGGTGGAGCCGGCCCCGGTACACGGGGTTCGTGAGCACCTCGCGGACGTGCACCAGCTTGAGGCCGACCCGCAGCGCGACCTCGCGGTCGAGCATCCCCGACGCGCTGAGCTCGTACGCCTGCCGGACGACGGCCATGCGCTCCTCGTCGACGACCATCACGGGCGGCCGCCCCTCCCGCCGGAACCCGAAGGGCGGGCGGTTGCCGCCCGGCGTGCCGAGCCGGCGGCGCTTTCGCCTCGTAGCCCTCGCGCACGCGGCGCGACAGGCGGCGGCTGTAGGACTCGGCCTCCACGGCCTCGCGCGCCCACGCGTCCCACGCGTCCGCGGGCGCCGCGATCCTGTTCGCCGACGAGCGGATCCTCTCGAGCGACGAGGGGGCAGCGGCGAGTATTGCTCTGCCGGGTTCAGCGTGAAGAACGGATCCGGCACGAAGTTCATGGTCTCGGCGGGCCACTGCTTCGTGGTGGGCAACACGATCAAGGGCGGAACCGGCATCATCTGGGGAACCGTAAATAGCAGGGCGCCGTTTCCAACAGCCGACATGCTGACCATCTCTGGAAGCTACGCCGGTTCGATCTACGGTGGCAATCAGACGGGGACGCAGCTAGTCGTAACCGGAGCCGGAGCGGCGGGCGTCGGTGGTCTGTACTGCAACAGCGGCTACACGACCTACGAGACGTGCAACCACAAGGTTGTGAGCACGAATGCTACGTTCTGCGACCCATCCGGCTGCACTCCAGGCCTCTACTCCTATCAGGGCGGCGTCTTGCCCGGTCCAGGCGATTCGGGCGCTCCGTTCTACTACAAGGCTGGGTCGACCGTGGGCATTCGGGGCATGATCATTGCCATAGACGGAAACACGGTCTTCGCCGAGAAGTGGTCGACCATCTCCGCCCAATTCGGCGTGACTATCGTTACCGGATAGCCATGATCGGGCGACATCCCAGAGGGCCTGTCGGATAGGGAGGTTCCTATGGCTTCTCGACGGCACCCGGGCCGGACGTGGCTGCTCGTCCTCTCCGCTGCCGCCATGGCGGTATTGTCCGCCTGCGGCGCGATCCAGACCTTCCCCTTGCCGACGGCGCAGGGCGACACAGGCGGGTGCCGCGGAGTCGGACTCGACGGGTACAAACTCGCGGGCTCTCCGACCGATCCGCGGGTTACCTGGCTTGTTATGGCTAGCCAAGGGGTACGCCGTGACATTGTGTGGCCGTCGGGCTTTCACGCCGTATTCTCGCCGCAGCTCGCCGTCGTCGATCCGTCGGGTCACACAGTGATGAAGGAGGGCGATGCAGTCACCGGGGCGTGCGTGACAGGCCCGGACGGCGTTCTTGGGCCCGAACCGCTTCTCATGCGCCCGTAGCAGGCCGCGTTCACGTTCGGTCCTCGGCTCGGTCCCCGCGTCCAGTCCAGGGATCGAGGGTCGTGCCCGGTGCTGGCGGCGCCTATGAGCGCGTCCGCCGGCGCGACGAGTCCGGCGGTTGAAGGGGCCGCGACTCGAGGCACGGTCACCGGCCTGTCGGGTGACCGGGGCCGCCGGCGAAGACCCGAGCGCCAGTCGGCGATGAGAAGGTGATTGAGCGCCTACTCGTCGTCTCGTCCCGCACCAGGATGCGGAGGTGGTATGGATCGCGGCGCCCCTACGGTCAAGCGCTCGCGATCTTGTTCATCACGGCTTCGGCGGCGAGCCCGGGGTGGTCGTCCGCGGATTGGGTGCACCCCGCGCGAGGCGGATCCGTTCGACGCTGAGGTCGCTATGAGAGGCGCAAATCCTCTCGCCCCGACCATTTCGACCTCATCAGGTCCGAACGCCTCGGCCAGGCCGTGGTGCCGGGCCTCGTGCGTGGGCTCCACCCAGACGCGGTCGACCCCCAGCACCCGGATCCGCTCGAACAGCGTGACCGCGAGCGCGCGCCGGTCCTCGGGGTCCGCGTCGCGCCACCAGTCGGGCAGGCGCTCGAGGTACCGGCGGACCTCCTCGGGCGACAGCGCCGGGCGCTCCCGGTCCCCGCGGGCCTCCTGCTCGGCCGCGTCGAGCTCTTGCATCGTCCGCTCCAGTGCGGCGGGGTCCCGGTCCCGCCGGTACGCGGCGAGCGCCCGCTCGCGCCCCTCCTCGATCCGCGCGAGGCGCAGCCGGTCGGGCTCGGCGCCGGCGCCGCGGGCGTAGGCGGATGACGCCGCGGCCACGTCGGCGGCGCCCAGGCGAACCCGCTCAAGGATGAAGGGCACGATCGCCTCGTACTCGTCGCGGACGTAGCTCTGGCCCGGGACCCGGGCGTGGCGGCCCCGGGCGCCTCCGCCCGCGGGCCGGGCGGCGGTGAAGGTGTCGCAGGCGTCGAGGTGGCGGTAGCGGTCCTTGTCGCCGACGAGCCGCCGGCCGCAGGCGGCGCACGCGAGCATGGGGAGGGCGTAGGTCCGCCGGGTCTCGGGTCGCCCGGGCGACCGCCGGCTGCGCGCCGCGCGGCCAGTTGGCGGCGGCGCCGTCGCGCAGGCGGCCCCGGTACAGCGGCGAGGTGAGGACGCCCCGCAAGGTGTGGAGGCCGAGGCCCAGGCGCCCCGCGACCTCGCGGTCGGTGAGGCCGGCCGCGGCGAGCTCGTACGCGCGCACCGCGGCCCCGATCCGCCCGGGGTCGACCCCGACGAGGCTCGCCTGCTCGAGCGCCTCGCGCCAGTGCCAGACAACGACTATCTGTTCTACATGCACGCGACCGAGTCCGTGTTCTGATAGGGGGCTGAGATGAAGAAGCAGATCGCCGTGCTGGCGGGATCGATCGGCGTG
>JAJXUG010000082.1 GCA_021783095.1 Chloroflexota bacterium
TCATGGCACGGGCGCTGACCAACCGCTATCTCGAGGCGGCCATCGACGCCGAGCGGCGGCTCGTCTATGCGGCGTGACCCCCGGGTCCACCTGCTCGACGCGCTCGACGCCGCGCGGGCGATCCAGACGTTCGTTTCGGGGCGCACCGAGGAGGAGTACCGGAACGACCGGCTGCTGCGCTCGGCCGTCGACCGCGAGTTCGAGGTCGTCGGGGAGGCGCTCAACCGACTCCGGCGTGACGACGAGGCTGTCGCGGCGCGGATCCCGGACCTCGCCGAGATCATCGGCTTTCGCAATGTGCTCATCCACGGCTACGACATCGTGGACCGCGGCGCCGTGTGGAAGGCGATCTCAGTCGAGATCCCGCCGCTGGAGGCGTCCCTGAACGCCCTGCTCCAAGAGCTCGACGCGGCGATGCAGCCACCGCGAAGCGCAGGTGAGCAGGACCACACGTGATTCGGCCCGCGGCTTGACGCCGTCGAGAAGCCGCACATCCTCACGGGTTCACCAGGAACCTGGCGCCCCCGGACGGACTCGAACCGCCGACGCGCACCTTAGGACGGTGCCGCTCTATCCACTGAGCTACGGGGGCGTGCGGGTGGATCGTACCCGACGGCGGCTGCTGCGCGACGCTACGGGGCCGGAGCGCTCCCCTCCCCGCCCGGGGCAGGCTCCTCGACGTTCCGCATCGCGTCGGCCGCGAGGGTCATGTAGCGGTGCAGCTCCTCGCGCTCCAACGGTCCGGCGTCGGAGGCGTCGATCGCGGCTCGCATGTGGACCAGCCAGCGGTCGCGCGCCGTCGAGTCGATGTCGAACGGGAAGTGGCGCGCCCGGAGCCGCGGGTGTCCGCGCTCGGCGAGGTACGTCGTCGGCCCGCCCCAGTACTGCACCAGGAACAGCGTCAGGCGCCGGCGCGGCCCGGCCATCTCGGCGTCGTTCGGGTCGTGCGCGTACATCGGGCCGATGCGCTCGTCGTCCCGGACCGACGCGTAGAACCGGTCGACGAGCGCCTCGAAGAACGGCATCCCGCCCACGCGGTCGTACAGGGTCGGGGACTCGGGCATGGCCCGATTCTATGGAGCGGGACGCCTCGGCGGGCCCTCCCCGCGCACGCCCCTACAATGGCCGGGTGACCGCCCCGACCGAGATCGTCCTGTACAGCCGCCCCGGCTGCCACCTGTGCGACGAGACCCACGCGATCCTCGACGAGCTGCTCGCCAAGCGGGCCTCGCAGGGCCTGCCCTCGCCTGCGCTCGTGGAGCGCAACATCGAGGACGACGAGGACTGGCACCGCCGCTACGTGCTCGTGATCCCCGTGGTGGCGATCGGCGGGCGCGAGCTGGAGCTGGCGACGAAGCCGACGAGGCTGGGGCGCTTCCTGGCCGAGGCCCTCGACGGCGTGGCCGACGGCGCAGCGCGAGGTGCGAGGCGCTCGTGACCGGCGAATACTCCATCCTCGCGGCGCTGGCCGCAGGCCTGATCTCGTTCCTCTCGCCGTGCGTGCTGCCGCTGGTCCCGGCGTACCTCGGTCAGCTCACCTCGGTCGCCGTCGCCTCGCAGGACCTTGACAGGCGGCCCTCGCGGTGGACCGCGGTTCGCCACGCGCTGCTCTACGTGGCCGGCTTCGGCCTGGTGTTCACCCTCCTGGGCGTCACGGCCACGTTCGCCGGGGGCGCGCTCGCCCTGTACATGCGCCAGATCCGGATCGTGGCGGGCGCGATCCTGGTCCTGCTCGGCCTGAGCCTGGCAGGGATCCTGCGGATCGGGTTCCTCGAGCGCACGTGGCGGCCGCTGGACACGGGCGCCTCGACGGCGCTGATGTCGACGACGGGCGGCATGACGCTGGGAGCGGTGGGCGCGGGCGTGGGCGGGACGGGCATGGGCGGGAGGCTCGGCAGCAGGCTGGTGAGCGGGCGGGCCGGGTACGGCACCTCGTTCGCGCTCGGGACCATCTTCGCCCTGGGCTGGACGCCCTGCATCGGCGCCTTCCTGGGCTCGGTCCTGATGATGGCCGCGGGCTCCGCGGACAAGATGAGCGCGGGCGTCCTGCTGCTCGCGTACACGGCCGGCCTGGGCATCCCGTTCATCGCCGTCGCGGCGTTCTACGACCGGGCGCGCGGGCCGATGCGGTTCCTCGTCCGACACGGGCGCGCGGTCTCGCTGGTCGGCGGGCTGCTGATCGCCGCGTTCGGGCTCGCGATGATGTTCGACGTGCTGACGTTCCTGTCCCGCTACGCCTCGTTCGTGTGACCGGCGCGCCCCCTCCCCCCAGCGAGCCCCCGTCCGACCGCGGCGCGCGCGTCACCGGGCCGTTCAGCTGGCGCCAGCTCGGCCTCGTGGCGGGCGTGGCGGCCGCGGCGGCGCTGGCCCTGTTCGTCGCGACGCGGCCCATCGGCACAGACCCGGCCTCGGGCCGCGTCACGAACCTCTCGGCGGCCACCCCGTTCCTGGTCGGCAGCCCCACGGTGGGCCTAGCCCCCGGGGACGCAGCACCCGAGCTGTCCGTGAAGGGCCCCGACGGCTCCCCCGCCCCGCTGCTCGACCTCACTGGCAAGCCGGTCCGGCTCGCGGACCTTCGCGGTCGCCTGGTGCTGCTCAACTTCTGGGCGACGTGGTGCCCGCCCTGCCAGAGCGAGACGCCCGTGCTGCGCGACCTCGACGCCCAGTACCGCGCACGCGGCCTCTCGATCGTCGGCATCGCCGTCCAGGAGACGACCCCGGCCGACGTGGCCGCCTACGCCGCGAAGTACGGGATCACCTACACGATCGGGTTCGACGGCGCGGCGGACGTCTTCCACGCCTACCAGGTGTTCGCGCTGCCCACCCAGGTCCTGATCGGGCCGGACGGCCGCGTCCGGAAGGTCATCAACGGGCCACTGGCCGAGACCGACGGCGGGACGCTGCTCGAGCCGCTGCTGCCACTGGCGTCGGGCGTCCCTGGCGCCCCGGGCGGCCCCCAAGCGCCCAGCTCGTCCGCCCCCTAGAACGCGTCGAACCGGAACCGGTCGCGATCGGGCGTCAGCTTGCCGACCGGCGCCAGCCGCTCGTGCGAGAGCACCACGGTCCAGTCGTCCTCGACCGCGCGCCGGAACAGCTCGCCCTTCACGGCCACGGAGTCGAGCGGGAAGTCGTCGAACGAGGTCACCCAGCGCGGGTTCGCCGACCACGGGCGCATCGCGAGGTCACCGAAGAAGGCGACCGTCTTTGCGCCGGGGCCGGTCCCGCGCACCACGACCGCCTGGTGCCCAGCAGAGTGGCCGCCGGTGCGCACCACGGAGACGCCCGGCACCAGCTCTCGGTCACCCTCGGACCAGCCCTCGGCGCCCCAGTCCGCGACGAGGCGGAGCTCGGGCTGGTCATACGAGGCGAGCACCCGCGAGTTGCCCGAGAGCGCCATCTCCCACTCGGCGCGCTGCGCGACGATCCTCGCCCGCGGGAACGCCTTCGTGCCGTCGGCGAGGAGCAGCCCGCCCGCGTGGTCGTAGTGCAGGTGGCTCATGGCCACCAGGTCCACGGAGCCCGGGTCGAAGCCCGCCTCGCGCAGCCTGGGCACGACGGGCATGCCCTCGTAGCCGCGCATCGCCCGGTTCTTGTCGTCCAGACGCTCGCCGATCCCGGTCTCGACCAGGACGCGGCCCGCCGGCGTCTCGACCAAGAGGCAGTTGAGCGCCTGCGTCAGCCGCCGCTGCTCGTCCAGCTCGGCCTCGGCCCAGGGGCGCCACAGCACCCACGGCACGGGGCCCAGCAGCGTCCCGGCGTCGGAGCGGAACGTGCCGGCCTGGATCAGCGCGACCGTGGTCCCGCCGCCGAGGTCCGCGCGCCAGTGGACGGCGTCGTTGATCGCCATGGCGCTCAGCCTCCCGCCTGCTTCGGGCCCGCGTCGCGGAGCCGGTCGGCGTGGATCGCGGATGCGGTGGGCTCGCGCTGCCCCTGGTACTTCGAGCCGAGCGACTTCGACCCGTACGGGCGCTCCACGGGCGAGCTCATCCGCATGAAGCTGATCTGCCCGATCCGCATCCCGGCGTAGAGCGCGATCGGCAGGGTGGCGACGTTGGAGAGCTCGAGGGTGACCGTGCCCTTGAATCCGGGGTCCACGTAGCCGGCCGTGGAGTGGATGACCAGGCCCAGCCGGCCGAGCGAGCTGCGCCCCTCGAGCCGCGCCACGATGTCGTCGGGCAGCTCCACCCACTCGACCGTCTGGCCGAGGACGAACTCGCCCGGGTGCAGGATGAACGGCTCGTCGCCGCTGATGGAGAGCAGCTCGGTCAGGTCCGGCTGCGGGGTCCGCGGGTCGATGTACGCGTAGCGGTTGTTGCGGAAGACGCGGAACGAGGCGTCGAGGTGCAGGTCCACCGAGCTCGGCTGGAGGTCCACCGGGTCGTACGGGTCGATCCGGATGTGGCCGGCCGCGAGCTCGGCGCGGATGTCGCGGTCCGCGAGCACGCTCATCGGCTGGGCTTCCCCTTCTTGACGATCGGCCCCTCGGCGAACAGGGTGTCGACCTCCCGCTTGAGGTCCTCGAGGTCAGCGAAGCTCTGGTACACCGAGGCGAACCGGATGTAGGCGATGTGGTCGAGCGAGCGGAGCCGGTCCATGGCGAGCGCCCCGACGCGAGAGCTCGGCACCTCAGACTGGCCCGCCGACCGCAGCTCGGCCTCGATGCCGTCCGCCGCCCGCTCGGCGGCGTCCTCCGGGACCGGGCGGCGGGTCAGCGCCTTCCGCAGGCCCGACGCCAGCTTGTCGCGGTCGAACTCCTGCCGGGTCCCGTCGCGCTTGACCACCACCAGCCGAGCGGCCTCGACGCGCTCGTACGTCGTGAAGCGGGCCGTGCAGGACGGGCACTCGCGGCGGCGGCGGATGGTCGTGGACTCGTCGAGGTCCCGGGAGTCGACGACCCGGGTGTCATGGTTCCCGCATTGCGGGCAGCGCATCGTTCCTCCTGTTGCACCACTACCGCTAGTGGTGCGGGGGCAGAATACCACTACATCCTGCGGCGACTCAGGCGACCGGCGGCTCCTCTGCGGCCGTGAGCAGGTCCTCGTCGAGGTCCGGCGTCCGGATCCCGCCACCGCGCCCGGCGCTCGAGGGCGGCATCGCCCGGACCTCGGCCGGACTCAGGGTCGCCACCCCGGCCACCACCCGGCCGACGGCCTCCCGGGAGTGCCGAAGACCCAGGGTGCCGCGCTTGAGCGAGACCTCCGCCTCCGTGCCCACGGAGCTCCGGCTCCGGCTGGCGGCCATGGTCTCGATGCCGTGGCCGGCCATGTCGGCAGCGCGCACGGCGCGCTCGAGCTCCCAGAGCAGCTGCTGCACGCGGTCTGCCAAGGCGGCGGGAGGCTTGACGTTGCGGGCCTCCATCGCCAGCGCCCGCAGGGCCGTCCTCGCCGCCTTGAGCTCCGGCACGAGCTCCGCAGGATCGCTGGCGCCGCGGCGCACCTCGTCGAGGCGCCCGACCATCGGGTCCACCACCGTCGCGAGCCGCTGTTCGATGCCCGCGAAGTCGGCCTGGAGCCGCTGGAGCTCCCGCGTCCCGCCGGCGAGCGAGCCCATCCGGCGGAGCGTGATCGCGGCGACCGTCGAGAGCGCAGCGAGCGCGACCAGCCAGAGCAGCGTCCCCGACATCCCCGCGCCTCCGCCCGCCCCGACGCGTTCAGCCGCCGCGACGGGCGCGGATCTCGGCGGACAGCGCCGGGCCCACGGCGAACAAATCGCCGACGACGAACAGGTCCGCGATCTCGGCGACCGGGGCGTCCGGGTCCCGGTTGATCGCGATGACGTTCTGCGATCCCTGCATCCCCGCCCGGTGCTGCATCGCCCCCGAGACGCCAAGGCTCAGGTACAGCGCGGGGCGGACCACCTTGCCGGTCTGGCCGATCTGCCTCGCGTACGGGATCCACCCCGCGTCGACGGCCGCCCGCGAGGCGCCGGTCACCCCGCCCAGGAGCCCGGCCAGCTCATCCACGAGCTCGAAGCCCTCCGGCCCGCCGACGCCGCGGCCGCCCACGACGACAACATTGGCCTCCTCGAGCGAGGCCTCGGCGCCGGCCTCGGCGACCCGCTCGAGGACCCTGGCCGCCGGGACCACCGGGCTGCCCGCAGGCTCTCGGCTCTCGACCCTGCCCGGAGCACCGGACCCGACCGCGTCCGCTGCCCCCGGGGTCACGGTGACGATGGCGCTCGGGGCGTCCACCGTGCTGCGCGTGATCGCCTTGCCGGCGAGGACCACGGCCTCGACGACCAGCCGCTCGCCCTCCCAGGTCGCCCCGGCGGCGTTGGCCAGGACGCCCCATCCCAGTGCCCCGCAGAGCAGCCCCGCGACGTCCCGCCCGTCGTTGGTGACGCCCGCGAGGACATGCGTGACGCCCTCGTCGAGAAGGCGCCGGGCCTCGGCGGCGGCGTGGGGGGCCCAGACCTCGTCCGCAGCGGCAGCGCTCGCGACGCTGACCACGCGCGGCAGGTAGGCGGCGAGCTCGGCGGCGGCCCCGTCCGGGGCGGCGTCCACGATGAGCCCGAGCGCGGTCCCGCCGCTGCTGCCGGCGAGGCCCGCGGCCAGCGTCGCGATCTCCGCGGAGAGCTTGGTCAGGTGGCCGTCGGCGACCTCGCCGATGACGAGCAGCGTCGGCGGCATCAGATCAGCCTCCGCTCGGCGAGGAAGTCGGCGATCTCCCGGGCCGCGTCCGCGGGGGCGGCGGTGATGGTCCGCCCGGCCGCGCGCGAGGGCGGCGGCTGGACGCCGAGGACCCGGCTTGGCCACTGGCCGCCGCCCGGCAGCAGGTCACCGCCCAGGTCCGCCACCGAGAGCGTGGTGATCTGGCGGCTCCGGGCCGCCATGATCCCCTTCAGCGACGGGTACCGCGGCGTGCCGAGCACCTGCGTGCACGAGATGACCGCCGGCATCGGCGCCTGGAGCACGTCGTAGCCCTTCGCGGAGAGCCGCCGGACGCGCACGGTACGCCCGGCCTCGTCGGGCTCGATCAGCGCAGCCGCCGAGAGCAGCGGCAGGCCGAGGCGCGCAGCCACACCCGCGGTGACCGCGCCGCCGGCACCGTCGGAGGTGTCGAGGCCGCCCAGGAGCAGGTCGAACTCCTGGGTCGCCGCGGCGGCCGCGAGCACCCGGATCGTCGTGGGGATGTCGGCCCCGGCCAGCGCGTCGTCCGCGACCAGCACGCCCCGCATCGCCCCCATGGCGAGCGCCTTGCGCATCGTCTCGACGCCGGCGGCGGGCGCCATGGTCAGGATCGCCACCTCTCCGCCAAGCCGCTCCACCAGCTGGAGGGCCGCCTCGAGCCCGTACTCGTCGTTTCCGTTGACGACGCTGGGCGAGGCGGCGCGGTCGAGCCGCAGGTCGGGCCCCAGCCGCTCGGCATTGGCCGCCGGGTCCGGCACGGGCTTGGTCATGACGAGGATTCGCACGCGATTGGCGCTCCTGCGGATGTGGGCCCCTGCGTCAGCTCCGCGCGAGGAGCGACCGGGCGACGATGAGGCGCTGGATCTGCTGGGTGCCCTCGTAGAGCTGGGTGATCTTGGCGTCGCGCATCATCCGCTCCACCGGGTACTCGTCGATGTAGCCGTAGCCGCCGAACACCTGCACGGCGTCGGTGGTCACGCGCATCGCGGTGTCCCCGGCCACGAGTTTGGCGATGGCCGCCCACCGGGCGGCGTGCGTGTTCCCCGCCTCGATCTCGTCGCACGCGGTGTACAGCAGGTGTCGGGCCGCCTCCGTGGCCGCGTCCATGTCGGCGAGGAGCGCCTGGATCATCTGGAGCTCGCCGATGGGCCTGCCGAACTGCTTGCGCTGGTTGGCGTAGGCGGCAGCAGCCTCCAGGGCCCCCTGGGCGATGCCCACCGCCTGGGCCGCGATGCCCGGCCGCGATCGCTCGAACGTCTGCATCGCGATCGCGAACCCGTGCCCCTCCTCGCCGAGGCGGTTCCCGACCGGGACGCGGAGGCCGTCGAACGCGAGCTCGGCCGTGGGCGAGCCGCGCAGGCCCATCTTGTGCTCGATCCGGGCCACCTTGAAGCCGGGGCGGTCCGTCTCGACCAGGATCGCCGACAGGCGCCGGCTCGGCTTCTCGGCCTCGGGGTTGGTGACCGCGAACACGACCACGTAGTCGGCGACGCTGGCGTGGCTGATGAAGCGCTTGCCGCCGTCGATCACGTACTCGTCGCCATCGCGGACCGCGCGGGTGCGGATGCCCGACGGGTCGGACCCGGCGTCGGGCTCGGTCAGCCCGAACGCGATCAGCTTCTCGCCCGAGGCGAGCCCGGGCAGCCAGCGGTCCTGCTGCTCCTCGGTGCCCGCGATCTGGATCGGGATGGCACCCAGCGACTGGACGGCCAGGAGCAGCCCGGTGGTCGCGCAGGCGCGGCTCAGCTGCTCGATCGCGAGGACGAGCGTCAGCAGGTCCGCGCCGAGGCCGCCGTGGCGCTCCGCGAAGGGGATGGCGAACACGTCGTGCTCGGCGAGGAGCTGGCGCATGTCCTCCGGGAACTCGGCCTCCCGGTCGATGGCCGCGGCGCGCGGCGCGACCCGCTCGTCGGCGAGGACGCGCACAGCCTCGCGCAGGAGGAGCTGCTCCTCCGTGAGCCGCGTCGAGCCAAGGATCGGACCGTTGTGGGTCACAGCCGCATCCTATCAGCGTCAGGGTGCCTCCAGCGGGTCGCCCGCCACCAGATGGTCCCGGCGATAGGGACATCGGCCATGGTGACAACGGGATCAGAGGCGCCTACGCTCGGCGTCGTCCGGCAGGCGCCCCGGCCGCGGGGGACCGGGGGCGCCGCCGGCGGAGGGCGCCACCATGGACACGCTGCTGCTCCTCGGCCTCGCGGCCGGTCTGCTCCTCCTCCTCCTCGCCGCCCGGGGCATCCACGTCGCCCGACGACCGCGCGGCTACCCCGACACCGGGCTGGCCAAGTCCACCGAGGGCATGACGATCTGCCCGCGCTGCGGCATGGGCAACCTCTGGACCTCGCGCCAGTGCTCGGCCTGCGGGAAGGGCCTCCAGGGCTGACTCGCGCTCGACCGCGCAGCCCGGGGCCGGCGCCTACTGGAACCGGGTCGCGTCGGTGTCGGTGATCCGCGGCACCAGCGGCAGCGCGGCCGCCACCACGCCCAGTGCACCCGCGCTCGCCAGGGTCAGCAGGGCCACGAGGCCGAGGTCCGGACCGGGCACGGTGATGCCGGGGCGGCCGGCGACGAGGATCCGGATCAGGAGCTGGGCGACGCCGGTCCCGAGCACCGCCGAGAGGAGCGCCACCGCGGCCAGCGGCGCCGCGGCCTCGAGGAGCAGGACCGCCTGGAGCCGTCGGACGGGCATCCCGGTCAGGCGCAGCAGCGCGAACGGCGTGCGCCGCTCCAGCAGTCCAGTGATCACCGCGATGGCGAGCGTGGCGCCGGCGATGAGCATCGCGACGATCGACGTCAGTGGTCGCGACCGTGGGCGAGGAGGTGACCGACGCCGGGGGGCGGCGCGCCGCGCTCGCTCAACGGGTGATGCGACAGCTGGCTCAGCACCCTGTCCGCCGGGCGGCCAGGAGCGCGCGCTCTGCGCCCTCCTGCGGGACGATCCGGGCCGCCACGCGGGCAGCATGGACCGCCAGCTATCGCAGTGACCGCCGGGCGGGCGCCGGGCGGCGGGGGGGCGCCGGGCGACGAGGGACGCCGGCGGGCGG
>JAJXUG010000083.1 GCA_021783095.1 Chloroflexota bacterium
AAGATGCTCCGCGAGCTGGCCGGCCTGCCGCCCGAGCGTCGTGGCGCGCGGTACGTGTGCGTGCTCGCGCTCGCGCTCGCCGGCGGCGCTGAGGGCGGCGCGACGGCGGTGCGCGAGGCCGGGCTCGGGGGAGGGGCGCGCCCGGGCTCGGCGCGCCGGAACGCGACGCGCCGGAACGCGACGCGCCCTGCCGAGCTGCCGATCCTCGTCCGGCGGGGGACCTGCCGCGGCCGGATCGCCCAGCATCCGCGGGGCGCTGGGGGCTTCGGCTACGACCCCATCTTCGAGCCCGAGCAGGAGCCGCCCGGCGGCCGGACGCTTGGCCAGTGGACGGCCGCCGAGAAGCACACGATCTCGCACCGCTCGCGGGCGGCCGCCCGGATGCGCCCGCTGCTCCGGGAGCTCGACCTGGGGCGATGACCGAGAGGCCCGCGTTCCGCCCGGACCTCGAGGGCCTGCGCGCGGTCGCCGTGGCCCTCGTCGTCCTGTACCACGCCCGGGTGCCGCTCGTGACCGGCGGCTACGTGGGCGTGGACGTGTTCCTCGTCCTGTCGGGGTTCCTGATCACGGGGCTGCTCACCCGCGGCCGGTTCCTGATCTACCGCGATCAGGGCCACCTCACCAAGACCTACGCCGCGGCGCTCGCGACCCAGCTGTTCGCTCAGCCGCCGGCCGTCGGCCCGTAGCGGCCGGCGGCCGGGCGCCCCGCCTTAGGCGCTCCCCACCGCGATCTCGTGCCGCGGACCGCCGCGGAGGCCGGGCACCAGACCCGGTCCGCGGACGCGCTCGACGGGGACGGGATCGGGCGGACACGGCGAGCCGCTCGACGGGCTGGTGGACGCGCCGGCCCCGCTCCGCGCCTCGAGATCCCGGGCCCAGGCTGCCATGCCTGCGACCAGGCCGCGCGCGGGCGAGCCGGTCAGCGCCTCCCAGGCTCCGCACAGCAGCCGCCACGATACGACGGACCGCGGTCAGGGCAGCTTCACGAACTCCCCCAGGAAGGCGCGGGCGGCGGCCGAGTCCATCCGGTAGTCCACGTTGGTGGCCCGGCAGACCGAGTCGCCCGTGATGGTGGTGGCGGCGACGATGTCCGTGGTGCCGACGAAGTTGGGCCCGCCCGAGTCGCCGAAGCACGTGCCGCCGTCGCCCAGGGCCGGGTTCATCGACGCCCGCAGCCAGGAGGTCGTCGTGGTGTTCACGCTGCCGACAGCCTCGCGGCGCACGTCGTCGTAGACGAACCCGTGGCCGCCGGGCCCGCTCGTCACCAGCTTCGCGCCATAGCCGACGGACGTGATCGGGGTGCCCTTCGCCAGCTTGTCCAGCGAGCCCGCAACCGGCAGCCGCGCCGGCGTGATCCCGACCACCGCGTGATCGAGCACCACCACCGCCACGTCGTGCGGGTCGGCCATCGGCCCCGGGTATGCCGGGTCGACATGGAAGGTGCCGGTGTAGGTCTTGTCCCCCGAGTGGTAGTCGGTGTCGAACGTCACGATGGCCCGGCCGTCGTCGGTGGCGCAGTGGGCGGCCGTGAGGAAGACCATCGGCGCGATCAGCGTGCCCGAGCAGTAGGTCCAGGTGCCGTCGCTGTAGGCCTGGGTCGCAACCAGCGCCCCCACCTCCGGGTGGTCGCTGCCATCGGGATCGCCGTTGGTGATGGCGGAAACCGGGGCGGCGAGCGCCAAGGCGGCCAGGACGGAGATGACAACGACGAGCCGGCGCATGCGTTCCTCCCGTTCCCCTGCGAGCAATCGGCGTCCATCCTATGCCCGCCCGCCGAAGGTCCGGTGCGCGTCGGCACCACGAACCGCCACCCTCACCTGCGACGGCGCGCGGCGATCCGGTGCAGCAGCGCATCGGCCACCGCGCCCGCGATGTCCACGCCGGTCACGCGCTCGGTCGTGGCGAGGAACGGGTTGCCGTTGATCTCGATGACGCGGGGCCCGTGGCGCGTCCGCATCAGGTCGATGCCGGCCAGGTCCAGCCCGATCGCCCGGGCGGCTGCCACCGAGAGCGCGGCCTCCTCGTCGCTGATCTCGCCGATCGTGGCGACGTAGCCCGGCATCGCCGCGCGGAACTCGTCCTCGCGCCCGGACCAGCGCGCCTTGACCGCGATCACCTCGCCCTCGAGCACGATGACGCGCGTGTCCCGGGCGCCGGCCTCAGCGAAGAACTCCTGGAGCAGGACGCCGTCGTCGATGTGGACGCGGAGACCTTCGACGATCCGCTCCAGCTCGTCCGCGTCGTGCGCCAGCCTGACCTCGGCCCCGAGCGTCCCGAGCCTGCCCTTGACGACCAGCGGGAAGCCCAGCTCCGCGCCGACTCGCTGGCGGGCCGTCCGGGCGAGCGGCGAGCCGCCGACGAAGAACGTCAGCGGGTGGGGGATCCCCGCCTTCGCGAAGGCTTCGGCGGTGGCCCACTTGTCGCGGGCGAGGAAGCGCGCCGCGGCCGGGTTGAGGGTGGGGATGCCCAGCGCCTCGAGCTGGCGGATGGCCGCCAGCATGACCACCGACGCCGATCCCGCGACAGGGGCGAAGAAGCCGTCGAGCCGGTCGAGGTCGACGGCCGGGAGGAACGCCGAGACGTGCGTTCCGTCCACGCGCGCGACCAGGTCCATCGGGTCGATCTGGACGACCTCGGCGCCGCGAGACTCAAGGCTCTCGACGTACCGGGGGAACGTCACCAGCTCAGGCGTTCCGATGAGCCCCACCCGCGGCCGGCGGCTGTCGGCTCGCCTTCCCATGATGCGCTCGCCCTCGATCACGCGGCGATTGTATGGGGGCGGCCCCGGGTGGCGACCATGGCGCTGGCATACGCTTGGCCGATGCACTCGCGCCGGCCGACCCGCGACTCAATGCTCGTCGCCTTCCCGCGCCACGCGCACGCGATCCGGCGTTTCGCGGAGGCGTTCCAGCGGCGTGGCGCCCCGCTCCGCGTCGTCTCGCCGGGTGCGCTCGTCCCATGCCTTGTTGACGGCCGGGTGTCCGCCGTAGGCATCGAGCGGCCGGATGCGGTCATCCACACGTGGTGGGGCGCCCGCGGGCCGTCGTCGCTCGTGCTCTCCGCGTGGGAGGCCGAGGGCACGCGGGTCGCCAACCGCGTGGCCGCGACGCAGTTGACGGCCGACAAGTTCCTCGCCTCGCAGCGGCTGGCGGCCGCCGGGCTGCCGCAGCTCCCGTGCGCCGTGACGACCGAGGCGGCAGCGGACCGCGTGGCGGCCGAGCACTTCGGCTACCCGTGCGTGGCGAAGCCGCTCGGCGGCTCGTCGGGCGAGCACACGTTCCTGCTGCGCTCGCCGGAGGACCTCGCGCTCGTCGCCGCAGCGCGTCCCGCAGACGGCGTGCCGTTCCTGTTCCAGCCGTTCGTGGCCGAGGCGGGCGGGGTCGACCGGCGACTGTTCGTGCTCGGCGGGCGCGTCTTGGGTGCCATCGAGCGCCGCGCCCCGGTGGGCGACTTCCGCTCCAACGTGGCCCAGGGCGGTCAGGCGATCGGGATCACCCCGGCCGCCAACGAGGCGACCATGGCGATCGCGGCCGTGCGGGCGCTGGGGCTCGACTACGCCGGGGTCGACATCATCGCGACTCGCTCAGGCCCTGTCGTCCTCGAGGTCAACGGCGAGCCGCAGTTCGAGGCGGTCGAGACGCACGCTGGCGTCGACGTCGCCGGTGCGATGGCCGATTGGCTGCTCGCCGCTCGGTGACCGGATGCCGAACCGCGATCCCGACCACTGGCTCGGCTGGCACGACGGCTATGGCGACCCGAGCTCGAGCCTGAGCCGCCGCCTCGCTGTCGTTCAGCACCACGTGGGCAGCGCCCTGGCAACGGCTCCGCCGGGCCCGATCACGATCCTGAGCCTGTGTTCCGGGCAGGGCCGCGACGTCCTCGAGGTTCTCCGCGACCATCGCAGGCGCCAGGACGTGCGCGCCAGGCTCGTCGAACTGGACCCGACGAACGCTCGGATCGCACGGGAGGCCGCAGCGGGCATCGACGCTCGTGCCATCGAGGTCCTTGAGGCCGACGCCGGCTGGACCGATGCCTCCATGGGTGCCTCGCCCGCCGACATCCTGCTCCTCGTCGGCATCTTCGGGAACGTGCCCGAGGCCGACATCGAGCAGACCATTGCGGCCGTCCCCATGCTCTGCCGCGTTGGCGGGATCACGATCTGGACGCGCGGTCGGCGGCCCCCCGATATGACCCCGGTCATCCGCGACTGGTTTGCGCGGGCCGGCTGTGACGAGCTTGCGTTCGTGGCGCCGGAGGATGCCCTGTTCTCCGTCGGGGTGGAGCGGTTTGTCGGCAGGCCCGTGCCGCCGACCTCCGGCCACCGGCTGTTCGCCTTCGATGCCAGCGCATCGGAAGGTCCGCAGCCGCGCGACCTGCCCTAGACACGTCTGGGCACCCGAACCGCTGGGCGCCTTCGACCGACAGATGGAGCGTGAGCGCGATCCTGAACGCAGTCGGGGGAGAGTGGCTCCATCGAGCAGGCCGCTTGCAGGCGTAGGCCGGCCTCGTCGAGCGCAGCCGTCGCGGGGCGAGTCTCGACGTCGTGCCCTAGCTCGCTGGGAAATACCATCCTCTGCGTATGGTATTTTGTAGATCATGAAGACCGAGCACGTCTCCTCGGCGGGGTGGTCCCTCACCCCAACCTCATATCTGGTCCTCGGCCTTTTGGCGAGGGAAGGCCCGTCGACGCCGTATGAGCTGAAGGGGCACGTTGCCGCGACGATCGGACACTTCTGGTCGTTCCCGCACGCCCTCCTGTACAAGGAGCCAGCCCGTTTGGCAACGTTGGGGCTCCTGAGCGAGAAACGCGAGTTGGATGGGCGGCGGCGCCGCCTGTTCACGATCACCGACAACGGCCGACAGGCGCTTCGCGAGTGGCTGGGCCAGCCTGCCTCGCAACCGACCGAGCTGCGGGACCTTGCTGTGCTCCAGCTCTTTTTCGCGGACCTGGAGCCGACGACCGCCCGGCTCGCCATTGCCCGTGAGCAGGTGTCCCTTCACCGGGCACAGCTCTTGGGCTACGAGGCCGGAGAACGCCAGGACGCACGACCTCCCGCCGGCGCCCCGGGCAGCCGTACGATCGAGCAATGGCGCGGCGTGACCCTCCACATGGGCCTGCTCTACGAGCGCGCGGCGATCGAGTTCTGGGAAGGCGTCGTGGCCGCTGTCGACGCCGAAGAGACGGTCGCCGCCCGAGCGTAGGACGCCGACGCTGGCCTCAGCTGTTAGCTCCCAGCCCCTAGCCCTCAGCCGCAGCACCCGCGGCGAGGTCGTCCCGGTCACGGCCTCGGTCCTCGCAGGGCCGAGGCCGCTTGCCGAGCATTCCGATCGCCTTGGCGCATTGCCTCCCGAGATCACACGACGCTGCCATCGCGTGTCCCGGGCAAAGAACCGCGACGCCGGGTCGGACTGCAACGAACCGGCGTCGCGGGGGAGTCGTCGGACGGCGGACTAGCCGCGCCGACGGGATCGCATGGCGACGTAGCGGATCGACCACACCCAGCCGATCGACGCGACGACAAGGAGCATGAGGAGGGCCATCGGGACCGGCTCCGTGACCGCAGCGGGCGTTGTGCCAACGCTGTCCGTCGGCGGCTGCGTGATCCCGGCTGCGGAGGTCGAGGTCGAAGGCTGCGCCGTGGGCGAGGTTGACGGCTTGGCTGTCGGCGATGGCGTCGCGCACGAGGAGCTTGTGATCGTGTTGTGGTCCAAGGTGACGGCGCCGTTCCGCGCAAGCGCCCGACCCTCTAGCGTGGCGCCGGTCTGGAGGGCAATCGAGGTGAGGGCCATGATCGTGCCGTTGAAGCTCGTTGTTGTGCCCAGGGTCGCCGAGCTGCCTACCTGCCAGTAGACGTCGCAGGCCGACGCGCCGTTGATCAGGGCCACCGCGCTGTTCGACGCGGTGATCAGGGTGGAGGCGGACTGGAAGATGTATACGCCAGCCCCGTCGAGGGTGAGGGTGCCGGTCAGCCCGAGGGTGGCCGAGGCGTAGACGCCCGGCTTGAGGGTCGTGCCGCCGAGCTCGGTCGGCACCTGGTTGACAGGCGTCGCCCCGGCCGCGTCGTTGTAGGCGGTCATGAGATCGTTCTTCGCCTGGAGGGCGACGGCGTCCGCGACGTGCTGGGCGCCGGAGAGGGTCACGGTCGTGAAGCCGGTGACGGCCGTACCGGGATCCACTCCGACGTCGCCGGTGATCGTGGTGGCCCCCGTGTTGGTGATGGTGGTGCCGGCTAGCACGGCGAAGCTGCCAGCCGTGCCGAGGTTGACCGATGCCGCGCCGAGCGCGGTCCCGGCGACGACCACGGCGAGGAGGGCCGCCATGCCAATCGTTCTGAGGATCTTCAAGTCATTGCTCCATATCGGGGATTGGGTTCCCCCGGGTTGGTGCCGGGCGCCCGCCAGGGGACGGCCGCCCAGCCGTTGATCGCTTTCACGCAGCCCGACGGCGGAAGATCCCGATCGCTGAGAGCACGATTGCCTCGACGATGGTCCATCCAATGAGCGCGGCGATGGCCGCGATGTCGAAAATGGAGCCGCCGGCCTGGAGGGCGTTCGTGTGGAAGAGGCCCTCGAACGGTGCGACGAACACCTGGCTGGCGTTGAGCACCGCGGACACAAGGCCATTGGCCTCGCGGGCGGCGAGCAGGAGGAAGACGAGGCGCAGGACGATCAGGCCCTGCACGATCGCGAACAGGAAGATGACGACGCGCCGGCCGAACTCGGCGGCGCCCGGGTCGGTCCTGGCAACACTTGTTGACAGCTCCGGCGTGGGGGCGGGTGTGGCGGGCCGCGGGGCGATGGGCTGGACGGTGGTCAAATCAGGGTTCCCTTCTTGTGGGTGCGCGGCGCCTTGGATCGCGCAATCAGGCGATCAGGCGAGCGGGGCGGAAGCGGTCGGCTCGTTGGCCGGCCGCACGAACTCGACGCCGATCTCGACCGTTCAGACGTCGGCGACCGTTCGAAGCGCGATGGTTCGGGGTGCGCCGGCGGCGCGCGACCGCCGGCGGGGCCGATCGAGATCGGCCCGGAGGTGAGGGGTCAGATCCCCCGACGCCGTCCGCGACGGCCACCCATCCGCTGGCTCACGAAGATCACCAGGACGGAGCCGAGGACGGCGACGGCGAGGCTCTCAAGGTTGAGGCCAGTGACGTCAGCGACGTGGAGCAGGGTGCCGGCGACAAAGCCACCGACCACAGCCCCGACGATGCCGAGGACGACCATCATCACGAGGCCCTCACCCGACCCCATGATCAGGTTGGCGATGAAGCCGGCGATCGCGCCGAGCACGATCCAGGCAAGGATTCCCATATCGCAGTCCTTCGGGCAGCCCCCCGGAGCACACCTCGCCAGTCTGGATACGGTGTCTGAGGAACCGTCGCTAACGTATCGTCTATTGTGGACTATGTCAAGTGCGGAAGTTATTGCAGCCGTATTCGTAGCGAGTTCGATCCAACCGTGACCGGGACCGCGCCCGCGGCCGGGCACGATGCGCTGAGACGCTAGTCGAGACCAGAGCCTTGCAGAACCGGCGTTCGAGCTGGCTAGCTGAGACGCCGTCGGAGAGGTTGTCGACGATCGCCTGGTGGAGCGGCGATGACGCGATGAGGTCCGGATCCGACGGGGCGGGCCTCTCCTGTCTGTGGCTGCGTTGCTCCTCGCGCCTCCGATCGTCGTGGATGTCCACCATGACGCCGACGAGCTTGGGGCGCCAGTCGTCGCCCGGCACCACCTGGATTGAATCCTGGAACCAGCGGTAACCATCCCGGGCCACGCGGAACCGGTACTCGATGCGTGTCGACGCGCCGGTGGCAACGGCCTCGGCCAGCGACGCCGTGGCACCCGGGAGGTCGTCAGGGTGGACGTGGTCCTTGGGTGATCGCCATGCGGGGATCCTCGGCCAGAGGCCTCCGGTCGGCAATACCGCGGAAGGGTGGGGCGACCACGGGACCGAGCGACAGACGGCCGCGGCATCCCACGGGCCCGCCCGAGCCCCGGACGCTCGGGGGTGCCGGCCCCCGGGCGCCTCGCGACGAATGCGCCAAGGCGATCGGCGGCGGTGTCGCTGCGTTAGGCGCCCTCTCCGACGAAGCCGGGGGCCCGCAGGGGGCCGATCCGCTCACGCCCGATGGCGTAGCGAATGCTCCCGTAGGCGACAAGGTCGATTGCCAAGCCGCCGAGCCCGCCGAGCTGGGAGCTGTAGAACACGAAGACCTGCGTGATGAGGATCCAGACCAGCAGGCCCCGCAGGAACCAGTGATACGCCTCGACCCTCGAGGACGGCAGGGCGACGATCCCGCGTCCGATCAGGGCCGCCCCGACCAGGGACGAGCCGACCTGGGCGATCGTCGCAGCCGCGCTGGTGTCCGACAAGCTGCTCGCGGGCCGCAGGGTGATGACAACAGCGACGCCGACGATCGCGAGGAGTGCGTAGACCGCCATGCCGCCCACGAGGACGGTGTCGGCACGCGGCATGGCCATGACCCGCTCGTAGCTGGCGTTCAGCCTGCCCAGGATGATCTCCGCCACGCTGTCGTGCTCAGCGATGCTGGGCATCGCTGCGAGGTACTGCCTCGCGAGGCCGGTGCGCTGGTCCGCCGGGTCCGCCTGCCCAAGGAGCTCCGCCACCCGTGCCCGGTCGTCGGGCTGGAGCCCGCGCGTGGGGGTGCCGGCCATGTACGCGAGGGCATTGCGCAGCGCCTCGTCAGGCGTCAGGCGGCGCTGTCCGACCAGCACCCTGGCCAGCAGGAAGGCGACGACGAACACCCCGTAGATGAGCGCGACCGCGGGCCGGAAGAAGTAGTTGTTGTCCGCGGTGACGAACTTGCCGATCTCGTCGATGAAGGTCCCGAAGCCGAGGCCCGCGATCACGGCCGCCGAGTGGCCCACGGAGCGATCAAGGAACGCCAGGAGGAGCAGGATGGCGAGGAGCATCAGCGCGCCGCCCCAGAGCATGTGGGCGATGTGGATCCCGCTGGACCCGATTCGCGGGTAGCCCGTCGCCGCCAGGAACCAGCGGATCCCCAGGAACGACGCCACGGCCGCGATGAAGAAGCTCTCGAAGAGAAGCGGACCTTCCGCGGCGCGGGTGAGGCCGCGCAGACCGTGAAGATGCATCCCGGCAGCATAGATCGAGATTTGGCTGAACCGGGCCGTCAAGACTGACTACGCTACCGCCACATCACGCTGCGACGCTGCCCGACCACGCCAACGGCACCGTGGCCAATCACTTGAGGGAGACGCCAATGGACGCGAACCCGGTCATCGAGATGCTCGGCCGCCCGCTCCGCCTGGCGGTGATCGGCGGCGGCCCGGGCAGCTTCATCGGCGCCATGCACCGCACGGCCGCGCGGCTCGACGGCCGCTACGCGCTCGTGGCGGGCGTGGTCTCGTCGGATCCGGAGCGCTCCCGGGTCGCCGCCGTCGGCATGGGGATCGACGCGTCCCGCGCCTACCCCGACGCGATCGCGATGCTCGACGCCGAGCGCGGGCGCCCCGACGGCGCCGAGGTCGTCGCGATCATGACCCCCAACGACAGCCACCACCGCTACGCCCTGTCCGCCCTGGACCGCGGGTTCGACGTCATCTGCGACAAGCCCATGACCAACACCCTCGACGAGGCGC